>NZ_AP017312.1:885000-1485000 GCF_002355375.1 Aneurinibacillus soli
AGAACCTAGCACATCCTTGTGCGTCGGAGGATTAGCTCAGCTGGGAGAGCATCTGCCTTACAAGCAGAGGGTCGGCGGTTCGATCCCGTCATCCTCCACCATATTTCTTCTATAAATCGTATTATCGCGGGGTGGAGCAGTTGGCAGCTCGTCGGGCTCATAACCCGAAGGTCGCAGGTTCAAGTCCTGCCCCCGCAACCAAATATATGCGGAGCCGTGGTGAAGTTGGAGTTCACGCTGGACTGTCACTCCGGAGGTCGCGGGTTCGAGTCCCGTCGGCTCCGCCATTTATTCAAAGAAGTAGACGGACCTCTCACCCGAGAGGAAGTTCTGCTAAAAGCGCTCACGTCCTGTGAGCAACGCAGAACCTAGCACATCCTGTACGTCGCCGGTGTAGCTCAACTGGTAGAGCACCTGACTTGTAATCAGGGGGTTGAGGGTTCAAGTCCTTTCGCCGGCATCATTCCTTACATTCTTCCGACGCCGAATAGGCTTCCCTGTTAGAATGGGACTGTAGTGCCTGAAAGGTGCACCATATTTACCATATCAATTGTTCTTTTTGTTTTTGGAGGGGTAGCGAAGTGGCTAAACGCGGCGGACTGTAAATCCGCTCCCTGTGGGTTCGGCGGTTCGAATCCGTCCCCCTCCACCAGTTTTATTGGGGTATAGCCAAGCGGTAAGGCAACGGACTTTGACTCCGTCACTCCCTGGTTCGAATCCAGGTACCCCAGCCAGTAGTATGAGTCATTAGCTCAGTTGGTAGAGCACCTGACTTTTAATCAGGGTGTCACTGGTTCGAGTCCAGTATGGCTCACCATTTTTTACAAGGTGAATACAATATGCGGGTGTGGCGGAATTGGCAGACGCACTAGACTTAGGATCTAGCGCTTCGGCGTGGGGGTTCAAGTCCCTCCACCCGCACCATACAATGCGGACATAGCTCAGTTGGTAGAGCACGACCTTGCCAAGGTCGGGGTCGCGAGTTCGAGTCTCGTTGTCCGCTTTTCTTTGTATTTCTGGAGGTATAGCCAAGTGGTAAGGCCAAGGTCTGCAAAACCTTTATTCCCCGGTTCAAATCCGGGTACCTCCTTCACGTCCCTTGCCGATGTGGCGGAATTGGCAGACGCGCACGACTCAAAATCGTGTTCCTTCTGGAGTGTCGGTTCGACCCCGACCATCGGTACCATATTGCGGGTGTAGTTCAATGGTAGAACATCAGCCTTCCAAGCTGAATACGTGGGTTCGATTCCCATCACCCGCTTCATCTATTTCATATGTGCCCGTAGCTCAATCGGATAGAGTGTCTGACTACGAATCAGAAGGTTGGGAGTTCGAGTCTCTCCGGGCACGCCATATTGTATATCGGGAAGTAGCTCAGCTTGGTAGAGTACCTGGTTTGGGACCAGGGTGTCGCAGGTTCGAATCCTGTCTTCCCGACCATTTTTATATCTAAATATGGCGGTGTAGCTCAGCTGGCTAGAGCGTACGGTTCATACCCGTAAGGTCGGGGGTTCGATCCCCTCCGCCGCTACTTTATTATAGGGGCATAGTTTAACGGTAGAACAGAGGTCTCCAAAACCTCCAGTGTGGGTTCGATTCCTACTGCCCCTGCCATTTTCATACATGCGGAGGGATACCGAAGTGGTCATAACGGGGCGGTCTTGAAAACCGTTAGGGTGCAAGCCCACGCGGGTTCGAATCCTGCTCCCTCCGCCATTATCTTTATTCTGTGGCGGCCGTGGCGAAGTGGTGAACGCATCGGATTGTGGCTCCGACACTCGTGGGTTCGATTCCCATCGGTCGCCCATTTATATAAAGTGTGGAGAAGTACCCAAGTGGCTATAAGGGGCTCCCCTGCTAAGGGAGTAGACGGGTTAAACCGTGCGAGGGTTCGAATCCCTCCTTCTCCGCCACGGGCCTATAGCTCAGTTGGTTAGAGCGCACGCCTGATAAGCGTGAGGTCGGCTGTTCGAGTCAGCCTAGGCCCACCATTTATATAGATTTTGCGGTCGTGGTGGAATTGGCAGACACGCTATCTTGAGGGGGTAGTGATCCATGATCGTGCGAGTTCGAGTCTCGCCGACCGCATCATATAAACGCACGAAAATAACGAAGCCCTGTGTTCTCTGTTGGATTGAGAGCACAGGGCTTCGTTTGTATTATGTGTTTGGTTTAAGGAAATGGAGTAATTTTACGCTATTACAAAAAAATATGACAGTAGAATTAAATGATAGGTATAGGTGGGACCGATGTGTTAAGTGAAGTAATATTGGAATTGGTTTCTATACAGCAAAAAGATCCATATGCACTCATATGGAGAAAACTATTTGTTATTCTATATAAAATAAAACGTAATGCTGATTTGAAGGGAAATACGGTAATTTTGTATCAAGTGAATGGGTATGACATGATCTATGAACCTGATGAAAGAAAGTTTAAATTGCAAGTAGAAGATGTTATCTTTAACTTAAAGATCGATGAACTTGTTACAGGAATATGTGAGGGAAGGTTCTTACCTTCTTGAGTTAAAGATAAAAAGAAATAAAAGATGAATAGGGTTATCCTGCAAGCAGTTGGTTGAATCGCTTGCGGGATAACCTTTTTCTAATTTGCTTATTGGATATAGTCATCCGTATCGCGTTCTTTTTTCGATGGGCTCTCTTTCATCTACTCATATTAACTCAATGTTGAGAAAATGTTCAGAACGGTTTGATAAGATGAAGAAGTGGTCGCAAGAGTATAGAGGGGGTGTCTATGTTAAATAGATCTGATAAGTAATTTATGTCAGAAAATTTTCTATATTATGAGATGCTATGTTGTAGTTCATGTTACTATCATATGGTAATTAAATCGAAAAGGGGATGTGTAAAAATGGACGCTTTTATTGGAACAATTCTGCCATGGTCAGTGAGTTGGGCACCAAGAAATTGGTTGCCGTGTGACGGTCGAGAATTGAACGTCAATCAATATCAAGCGCTGTACTCCTTGATTGGCTTCACGTACGGCGGTAATGGCACGACTACCTTTAATTTGCCGGACTTGCGTGGTCGAGTACCGATTGGAATGGGGCAACAATCAGGCAATGCCAACTTTGTCATTGGTACTAACGGAGGTGATGAGAATTCAACGCTGACCATCAACCAACTGCCGGCGCATGCGCATACTTTTTCCGGTACTGCGAACGTACACGCAGGGGCACCTGCGAATACAAATGCACCGACAACTAATACACCTGCTGCGAACACGAGCCTTTCCGTAGCTAAGGATTCAACGGGTGACGTGGCGAACATTTATAATACAAACCCACCCACGATGATGACAGCTACGATGAATGTGACGACTACAGTCATCGGAACTACGGCAGTAAGCGGTAACGGACAATCGTTCACCAACATGCAGCCGTATCAAGTTATCAATTACATCATTTGTGTAGTTGGTCTGTATCCGCAGCGTCCCTAATGTTTGAACATGTAGTAACCTTGCGAACTGTTGAAGAAGTGGATGAGACGATTCTTCTGCATCTTTTTTTCAACAGTAGCTCGGACTTGCAGAACATGCCAATCCCGGACGATGCCAAGAGCGTACTCGTTCGACAACAGTTCCTGGCCGAGCAATATTTTTTAAAGACGCACTTTCCTGATGCTGATGTATGCGTGATTTTTTTGAATGAACAGCCTATCGGGAGATTGAATGTGCACAGAGGGCAGGAAGCGTATCGAATTCTGGCGATTGCACTCCTTCCTGAATTCCGCAGCATGGGGATCGGAAGAAGTTTGCTAGAAGACATACTGCAAGAGGCTGCGAAATGCAGGAAAAAGGTGTGTCTGCAAGTCGCCTGGCATAACGGTTTGGCGCGGGCTCTCTATGAGCGATTGGGATTTGAAATGGTTGAAGACAAAGGGGTTTATTGCGAAATGCAATGGACTCCCTGATTCTTGTTTTTGGGAATGGAAGAAAGAGCAATAGGGATTAAAATCAAAATTTATAGAGTAATTTTAAAAAGCCAGACATATTCCCTTATGGGTAGTATGTCTGGCTTTTTAATTATGACCTTTATATACTCCCTAGTATGTACTAAGCCTGGTGAAAATGTAAAAAATACTCCTTGCTTCTAGTATTTGTTTCGAATATTCTTTTAAAAAATAAAGGGGGAGCTAAGAATGGGGCTTATTTACAATGTATTTAAGGAACTGGATACTTTTTCGGAATTAGGAGAAATGCAGAAGCAACTTATCATAACGCTGGATGATCTTGCAAGGAGCAAAGCTACAATTTTTGAACAGGAAATTAAAGAGTCTCTCCTCGAAACGACAGAAAATCGAACCATTCCAATCAATCATATCACTTCAAAAATGACTAGAATACATACTTATACGGAGGAGTCAGCGAAACATATACTTGAAAATGTAAAAGAATCACTCAGAAATTTTGTTACAAAAGGGAACGAAAAAGTTATCGATGAGGTCGGTAATCTGATGTCAGGTGAAGTGACCAGGTTTCTGAATGAAAGTGGGGTCAACTCTAACGTATTGAAGAGATACTATGTCATGACCGAGGGGGAATCTATTATTCGTATCGACTTGCGTGGGTGGTATTCGGAAATTAACATTAAATCACTCGCGAATAAAATCGAGAAGATCTCTGCTTTTGTTGCGGTCAAGTCAGCGGTTAACTTACAAGCACTTGATTATAATGCATTCTTAAGTGTTTATCAGTATCAACTTAGCAAATCAGATCTTAATTTGACAGACATAAAAGAAGCGCTGGATGAAGCTCGTCAAATATATGCACGTTTCCGATAACTGCCTAACATTACTATGAAGCACTAGATATAGCGGCCTAAATGTTCAGAATTTGTTCAGAACGGTTTGATAAGATGAAGTTGTGTTGTAAGTCATTGTAAGGAAGATGGTGCCTACATGCTCAGGTTGGCTATTTTTATGTTTTTTGCCCAATACATATGATTATTGCATCATGTGCATATCAGAACGCTTGCTAATGAAGCTGAACATGGGCTTGTCCACATATATAGAGGGAGGAATCTCAGCTTTGGCAGGTGCTGCTGCTACCGTGGCTACCGGAGTGGCTACGGCTTTGGATACGGTAAGTGCGTCAGCATGGGTTTCGGTAGCTGTAGGAGTAGGAGCTGCTGTTGCAGTTGGGAGTGCTGTGAAATCTGATTTGGGATTAATAGAGGATGTAAATAAAAGCCTGACATATTCCCTTATAGGGTAGTATATCAGGCTTTTTTAGGTAACTTGAAATGATCACATAAACTAATATCCTATTTAACACGAAAAAATTTCCGAGAATACGATAGACTAATGTAATTTGTATTACATTTAATGGCTTTTGTTCAGAATTTGTTTAGAACGATTTGATAGAATAAAAAGATGTTCACAAGAGTATAAAGGGGGGGATAACTATCAAATAAGTACCACAAGTGTAACATTTGTATTTTTTGAATTTTAGGTATTTTGTTTTTACTTTACTTATAACATGTAGTAGTTAAATCGAAAAGGGGATGTGTAAAAATGGAAGCTTTTGTTGGGACGATTTTGCCGTGGGCATTGGACTGGGCACCAGTGGGTTGGTTGCCGTGTGATGGTCGACAGTTGAACATCAATCAATATCAAGTGCTGTATTCCTTGCTTGGTATCAAGTACGGTGGCAATGGCAGTGCTACCTTTAATTTGCCGGACTTGCGCGGGCGAGTTCCCGTTGGGATGGGGCAACAACCAGGCAATACCAACTTTGTCATTGGTACTAGCGGAGGTGCTGAGAGTTCAACGCTGACCATCAACCAACTACCGGCGCATAATCATACTTTTTCCGGTACTGCGAATGTAAGCGTAGGGGCGCCTGCGAATACAAGCGTGCCGACGACTAATACGCCTGCTGCGAACACCAGCCTTTCCGTGGCTAAAGATTCAACGGGTGACGTGGCAAACATTTACAACACAAGTGCTCCCACAATGATGACGGCAACGATGAATGTGACGACTACGGTCAGCGGAACTACGGCAGTAAGCGGTAACGGACAATCGTTCACCAACATGCAGCCGTACCAAGTCATCAATTACATCATTTGTGTAGAGGGTCTGTATCCACCGCGCCCATAATGTTCGAACACGTAGTAACCTTGCGAACTGTTGAAGAAGTGGATGAGACGATTCTTCTGCATCTTTTTTTCAACAGTAGCCCGGATTTACAGAACATGCCAATCCCGGACGATGCCAAGAGCGTACTCGTTCGACAACAGTTTCTGGCCGAGCAGTATTTTTTAAAGACGCACTTTCCTGATGCTGATGTACGCGTGATCTTTTTGAATGAACAACCCATTGGGAGATTTAATGTGCACAGAGGGCAGGAAGCGTATCGAATTCTAGCGATTGCACTCCTTCCTGAATTCCGCAGCATGGGAATCGGAAGAAGTTTGCTGGAAGACATACTGCAAGAGGCCGCGAACTGCAGGAAAAAGGTGTGTCTGCAAGTCGCCTGGCATAACGGTTCGGCGCGGGCTCTCTATGAGCGATTGGGATTTGAAATGGTTGAAGACAAAGGAGTTTATTGCGAAATGCAATGGACTCCCTGATCCTTGTTTTGAGGAATGGGAGACAGCTCAATAGGGTTCAAAATGAAAATTTTTACTTATTTAAAGGTAACGCTTTGTATGTTTGGTATTACTATTACAAGTAAGGGAGGGGGCCGCTATGGTAAAAAGAAAGTCATCCTTTAAAGGGATGATATGGTTGTCCTTGCTTTGCATGGTGATGACTCTTGCATTACCAGTACAATTGGTGTTTTACCCGAAACCGGCTTACGCGGCAACGACACCTAATAGTGAGAATTTTAATACTATACCGACTGATTCAGCAACTACATCACCGCGGATCATAGGTGATTGGACGTTTAGCATGGTTAGTACTGCAGGGGGGACGCCTAGGACCCAAATTAAACAGGTAAGTCCTAACACGACGAATGACTTGTTATTCACGGGGACCGTGGGAGCTGCTGCGAATGAGTATGCTTGTGTTCAATCAAACACAGGAGGAGCTTTCAAACTTCTTTCTTTTCAAGTCATCGAGCGGAATGGTACTGCGGATCAATATAAAGTCGTAGGGTATCTTGGGGGGAAACCTGTAGCAGGGGCTGAAAAATCATTCAATCCCATATCTGGTAGTTTTTTCTCGGTCGATGTATCGAGTGATTCCGCTTGGCAAAATATTGATGAGTTTCGAATTTATGCGAAGACCACAATTAAGCTAGAAATTGATGATCTTATTGTCACCGATCCAAATGCGGCAATGCCAAGCATTGGTACGCAGCCAGCGGACAAAACAGTGAACGTGGAAGATTCCACGTCTCTGAGTGTTGCGGCAAGTGTGAGTGACGGAGGGACGTTGAGCTATCAGTGGTACAGCAACAATACAAACAGCAACAGTGGAGGCACAGCCATTACCGGAGCGACGAACGCAACGTATGCACCACTGACGGGCACAGCGGGAACGACGTACTACTATGTAGTAGTGACAAACACGAACAATAGTGTAGCGGGAACTAAAACAGCAACGGTCACGAGTAGCGTGGCGAAGGTAACGGTGAACTCGAACACAGCCACGTACACGGTGACGTATAACGGCAACGGAAGTACGGGAGGAAGCGTGCCAACGGATGTCGGTAGCTATGCGTCCGGGGACACGGTAACCGTAAAAGGAAACACGGAGAGTCTGGTGAAGTCGGGGTACACGTTTGCAGGCTGGAATACAGCATCAAATGGAAGTGGAACAAGTTATGCATTAGGCGATACGTTCCTAATAGGAAGTACGAATGTAACGCTATATGCGAAGTGGACGACGAATCAGCCATTAGTTTCAGTGACTGTTGGAAGTAGCTCGGGTGCTAAAGGAACGATTGTTGAAATTCCCATTTCGATTGATACACCATCATTAGGAATTGATAATTATCTCTTCACGCTAGACTATGATATTGCTAAGCTACAATTCATAGAAGCGGTTGATAAACGGAATAGTAAAAATTTTTGGGGAGAGGATGAAAGTTTAGGTATATTTGATAATTACACAACGCCGATTACAACAGCAGGAGAATTATTTGTAGTCAAATTTAAGGTGTTATCCGACGAAGAGGTCATTCCAGTTAATATCGATGTGTCGAATTCCGTTATAAAGGATGCTAACCAAATTCCTTTCACAACTACCTTTACGAATGGGAAAGTAACGCCTACTCATACAGTAGCATTCAACAGTAACGGAGGAAGTACGGTAACGAGCCAGACGGTAGCGCATGGCAACCAAGCAAGTAAGCCGACAGATCCGACGAAAGCCGGGAATACGTTTGGCGGATGGTACAGCGACGCGGGATTGACGAATGCGTTCAACTTTAGTACCACGATTACGGGAGATACGACGTTGTATGGGAAGTGGACGGCGAATAGCTATACGGTGACATTCAACAGCAACGGAGGAAGTGCGGTAACGAACCAGACAGTGGTGCATGGAGGAACAGCGAGTGAGCCGACAGCGCCGACGAAAGTGGGGTATACGTTTGGCGGCTGGTACAGTGACGCGGGACTGACGAATGCGTTCAACTTTAGTACCACGATTACGGGAGATACGACGTTGTATGCGAAATGGACATCGAATAACTATACGGTGACATTCAACAGCAACGGAGGAAGTACGGTAACGAGCCAGACGGTGGCGCATGGCAACCAAGCAAGTAAGCCGACAGACCCGACGAAAGCGGGAAATACGTTTGGCGGATGGTACAGCGACGCGGGATTGACGAACGCGTTCAACTTTAGTACCACGATTACAGAAGATACAACGTTGTATGCGAAGTGGACGGCGAATGACTACACGGTGACATTCAGCAGCAACGGAGGAAGTACGGTAACGAGCCAGACGGTGGCGCATGGCAACCAAGCAAGTGAGCCGAGTGCGCCGACGAAAGCGGGAAATACGTTTGGCGGATGGTACAGCGACGCGGGATTGACGAACGCGTTCAGCTTTAGTACCACGATTACGGGAGATACGACGTTGTATGCGAAGTGGACGGCGAATGACTACACGGTGACATTCAGCAGCAACGGAGGAAGTACGGTAACGAGCCAGACGGTGGCGCATGGCAACCAAGCAAGTAAGCCGACAGACCCGACGAAAGCGGGAAATACGTTTGGCGGATGGTACAGCGACGCGGGATTGACGAATGCGTTCAACTTTAGTACCACGATTACGGGAGATACGACGTTGTATGCGAAGTGGACATCGAATGACTACACGGTGACATTCAATAGCAACGGAGGCAGCGCGGTAACGAGCCAGACGGTAGCGCATGGCAACCAAGCAAGTAAGCCAACAGATCCGACGAAAGCGGGGAATACGTTTGGCGGATGGTACAGCGACGCGGGATTGACGAACGCGTTCAACTTTAGTACCACGATTACGGGAGATACGACGTTGTATGCGAAGTGGACATCGAATGACTACACGGTGACATTCAATAGCAACGGAGGAAGCGCGGTAACGAGCCAGACGGTAGCGCATGGCAACCAAGCAAGTAAGCCGACAGACCCGACAAAAGCGGGGAATACGTTTGGCGGATGGTACAGCGACGCGGGATTGACGAACGCGTTCAACTTTAGTACCACGATTACGGGAGATACGACGTTGTATGCGAAGTGGACGGCGAATAGCTATACGGTCACGTTTAACAGCAACGGAGGAAGTGCGGTAACGAACCAGACAGTGGTGCATGAAGGAACAGCGAGTGAGCCGACAGCGCCGACAAAAACGGGGTATACGTTTGGCGGCTGGTACAGTGACGCGGGCTTGACGAATGCGTTCAACTTTAGTACGACAATTACGGAAGATACGACGTTGTATGGGAAGTGGACGGCGAATAGCTATACGGTCATGTTTAACAGCAACGGAGGCAGCGCGGTAACGAGCCAGACGGTAGCGCATGGCAACCAAGCAAGTAAGCCGACAGACCCGACGAAAGCGGGGTATACGTTTGGCGGGTGGTACAGTGACGCAGGATTGACGAATGCGTTCAGCTTTAGTACCACGATTACGGGAGATACGACGTTGTATGCGAAGTGGACATCGAATGACTATACGGTGACATTCAACAGCAACGGGGGAAGTACGGTAGCGAACCAGACGGTGGCACATGGAGGAACAGCGAGTGAGCCGACAGCGCCAACGAAAGCGGGGAATACGTTTGGCGGTTGGTACAGTGACGCGGGGTTGACGAATGCGTTTGCGTTTACGACTGTGATTACGGAAAATACGACGTTGTATGCGAAGTGGACCACGAGTATTACTGCAGTTACGAGTATTGTACTTGATAAACCTAGTCTCAATTTAAAAGTTGGTGGGGCAACAGGTACATTAATGGCGACTGTACTTCCAGCAGATGCGACAAACAAGCAGGTCACATGGTCATCAAGCAATGAATCAGTTGCGACAGTAGATGCAAATGGAGTGGTAACACCAAAGGCGGCGGGAACGACTACGATTACCGTCAAAACAGTAGACGGCAACAAAACGGCAACGTGCCTAGTGACAGTACAGCCGGCATCTTCTGGTGGTAGTGGCGGAAGCAGTACACCTGCACAGCCTTCCACCCCAAGTACTCCGAGTGCACCTACCACCGGGGTTGAGGTTCTTGTCAACGGGAAAGTTGAAAATGCGGGAATCGCCACAGCATCCAAAGTGAATGACCAGACCGTAACAACGATTGCGGTTGATCCGAAAAAGCTGGATGCTAAGTTGGAAGCGGAAGGTCAGCATGCGGTCATCACGATTCCGGTGAAGACGAACTCCGACATTCTCGTTGGAGAATTGACCGGCCAGATGGTCAAAAACATGGAACAAAAGCAGGCGGTTGTGGAAATCAAAACCGAGAAGGCATCGTATACGCTACCTGCCCAGCAGATCAACATTGACGCCGTATCCGAGCAAATCGGCAAGAGTGTGAACCTGCAAGACATTAAAGTAAAGATCGAGATTTCCAAACCGACAGCGGAAACGGCGAAGATCGTGGAAAACTCCGCAGCAAAAGGTGAGTTTACGATCGTAGCCCCACCTGTCAATTTCACGGTAAAAGGAACATATGGGGATAAAACAATTAATGTCTCCAAGTTCAATGCGTACGTAGAAAGAACCATTGCCATTCCGGATGGGATAGACCCGAACAAAATCACAACAGGCGTCGTTGTTGACCCGGATGGAACCGCTCGTCATGTACCGACTAAGATCGTTGTCATTGATGGTAAGTATTTTGCCAAAATCAATAGTTTGACAAACAGTACGTATTCGGTTGTCTGGCATCCTCTCGAGTTTAAAGATGTCGAGAAACACTGGGCGAAGAATGCGGTGAATGACATGGGTTCACGGATGGTGATCAGCGGCGTCGGTCATGATCTCTTCAATCCGGACCAGGATATTACGCGTGCAGAGTTTGCGGCAATCATGGTTCGTGGGTTAGGGATTAAGCAAGAGGATGGTGTCGCACCATTTGCGGATGTAAAAGCAGCAGATTGGTACAGCGGGGCGGTGCAAACCGCATACAAGTACAATCTGATCCGTGGATTTACAGATGGCACATTCCGTCCGAATGACAAGATTACGCGGGAGCAGGCGATGGCGATTATCGCCAAAGCGATGAAAATCACCGATCTGCAAGCGAAACTTCAGCCTAAAGAAGCAGGAGAACTGTTGCTTCCATTCATAGATGCGAAACAGGCATCGGAGTGGGCGAAGGAAGGGGTTGCAGATTGCGTGCAATCAGGTCTTGTTTCCGGTAGAAATGGTCAGCAACTGGCACCAAAAGAGTTTATCTCGAGAGCAGAGGTTGCGGCGATTGTTCAGCGACTTTTACAAAAGTCTGAGTTGATTTAACGAAAGAGGCAAGATTTATAGAGTAATTTTAAAGAGCCTGACATATTCCCTTATAGGGTAGTATGTTAGGTTTTTTTAGTTCCAGTAAATTGATTTATGTGGCTTACTATCATTTTAGAGATCTGAAAATTGTTCTGTTAATAGGCATGTAGTAGAGCTCTAATTATGAGGATTAAACAATTTTGCGAGCGTAAAAATAAATAAAAAAAGAGAAAATGAATGATAAACGGATTAATAAGATGCTATGTGGAGATATAAGGAGGTAAACAATCTATTCCGTTGTTTTAATTATTAAGAATATTTGTTATATTTATTTTACACCAACAACAGGTGGACAACCTTCTACTCAACCCACTACACCTGAATGGATGTGATGACGATGATTGCAGAGGGTAAAATTCAATGGATGCTTGCTCCAGGTAAATAGGGAAAGGCGATGTACACAGCAGTCGAATAACGAAAGAAGGAAGGTGTGACACTTCTCGAGATCGTTAGGGGTGTACAGGTATATAAACTAAAGTAGGAAAGGAGAACGAAAAGTTGAATAGCGAGGAAATACAAACGTAGCCCTGTGCTCTCAATGATCGAGAACACAGGGCTACGTTATTTTTATTACTCCCTAGTATTTTCAGTGAAAGTAAAACCCCGTTGATATTCAACGAGGTTCGTAAATTACATGTTTAAGTTTCCTTTTAGTTACATGAACAACCTATAAACTGGAAGTTGCTTTGCGGTTCGTAGCAGTTTTTCTGGTACTACCCATAGTACTGCTAAGGGAGGATAATCAGGAGGAAAATAAAAAAAGTCATAACAAAACCCCACTTTACATACCATAGGTGGGTATAGTATTATCTTTTAGTAGGTACATAAATATGGTAAATAATTGTGGTATTAATTAATACTTGGTGATGAATTTGATTATTTCCAAACATCTTTATACCCTGCCCCGGTATAGTAAGTTAGGAAGTACATGGTATTAAGGAGGAAAATAAAATGAAGAGATTATTACTACGTTTGGTTGTTTATGTATTGAGTTTCGGTGTGTTTGTGGGAGGGATTGGGACGTTTGGGTATGTTCGCTCTAATCAGGAATATTGGATTCCCACTCGGCCAACACCAATCCCTGCTTTACAAGGCCTGAGCGTGCCTGAACATAATCCAAAAAAACCCACAGTAGCTGTCCTTTTATCCAATCCGACGACAGAAGTGATTGATTTTATGATTCCGTATGAAATGTTTGCGATGACTGAGGCTTATAACGTATATGCAGTTGCTCCGGACAAAAACATGAAAACACTCTCTGGTGGTCTGGATCTGATGCCGCACTATTCTTTTGATGAACTGGATCGATTATTAGGAAAAAGTCCCGACCTTATTGTGATCCCGGCCATGCCTATGGTTGACGAAGCAAAATATAAACCTATCCGGGAATGGATACAAAAACATTCTGATACGAAGTTGTTAAGTATTTGCGCTGGGGGGTTGAATCTGGCCGATACAGGTTTATTAAAAGGGAAAGAAGCAACTACCGATTGGAAAAGTTTTGATTTTAAGGAAACCAATAAATATCCTGAAACAAAATGGAGAAGGGATGTGCGTTATGTCGCAGACGGGAACATCGTTTCTTCAGCAGCCCTCACTTCAGGAATTGATGCCGTCCTCTATGTGATCTCACAACAATTAGGCGAACCTATGGCGGAGAAAATAGCGAAAGAGATGAATTACCCTTCTTATCATTTCGTAAAAAATCCGAAGGTAGACCCTAATTATGTTGATCAAACCGAATTGATTTATTCGTTCAACCTAGCATTCCAATGGAACAAAAAAAACACAGGGGTATTGCTGTATAACGGGATGGATGAAGGAGCACTTACGGCGATATTTGATACTTATGCCAACTCTGGAACAACAAAAGTGTTTACCATTTCCAGCTCACAACAGCCTATCGTTACAAAGTATAATCTAAACCTGATCGCCAGATATCAAATGTCAAATGCCCCGAAATTAGACAAAATGTTTGTCACAGGAACGCAGGCAAAAACATTAGCTGCGGAGGATGTAAAACAGTGGAACGAAAAGGGCAACACAAAAGAGATTCGCTTCTTGCACAGTGATTCGACGCACCGATTTGTATTCGATGCACCTCTTGAAGATTTAGCCAAGCAAGAAGATATTCTAACCGCTAAATATGGTGCCAAACGACTCGAATACCGTGCCGAACATCTAAATTTTGAAGGCAGGTCGTTTTCCTTTGAAGCCTTCGGGATCCTATTTTCGCTTAGTATACTAGCAGCGCTGGTAGCTTTCTATATTGATAGACGATTCATCATGAAGAAAAAGACAACAACTAACGGGTGCGACTATTGAGTAAAGAAAAATAAGAAAGCCGATTTTCCTTAGCATAGTGGAAATCGGCTTTTTCTATGTAAAAAATCGCTTAGCATACAAAATTCGCGTTTTGCTGGCGAGATCACAGGTATCATGAGCTACCTTGCAGTCTATGATAGCGACCCTGTCACTACCCCTTATAGGGTAGTATGTCAGGCTTTTTTAGTAACTTGGAATGACCAGATAAACTACTATCCTATTCAACATCAAAAAATTTTTAAAAAGACGAGAGACTAACGGTATTTATATTACATTTAATGGGGTTTGTTCAGAATTTGTTCAGAGGAATAGTGTACTATTGGTTATGCACACGTATATTACTTCATGTTTCTTTTTTATGATTTTATAATTAATCGGAGAAAGAAGGGAAAAAGTAATGAGTACAAATGTACAAGAAGGATTGTTTCTTGCCCGTTATCAAATCGGAGGTGATAAACTAGGCGCTCCTTTACTTCAACTCGATTTAGCTGTAAGTACCCCAAAAGAGCTGGTTAGTGGACTTGGCCATATCACCCAAGCAGTAAATCCACCAATTGACTACACGTACCATGTACAAGGAAATTTCACGTACATGACCGTTATGCCTAATAATACGCACATTTTAGTGGTAGGCAACGGAACGCAAGAAAGTATTCTTCCTGGTGTAGACAACAGCTCAGATTCTCCTACTTTAACGTTCAGAATTATTTTAGAAGGAGATTGGAAATCAGGGGTAGCAAATTATCAATATCTTGATGCAGCTGGGAATGTACATCACATTTCAGATGCACCTGTGAAAATAGTAGAATAGATAATATCTCATTCAAAACGAAAAAAATTTCGAAAAGGAGTATAAGATATATGGAAATTTTTATGGGGAGTATTATACAATGGCCAATGGATCGAGCGCCTGAGGGTTGGAAGCTTTGTGATGGTCAATTACTACCAATTATTCAATATCAAGAACTGTATTCTCTAATAGGCAACAAATACGGTGGTGACGGAAGAACAAACTTTGCTTTACCCGACTTGCGTGGACGATCCGCCAATCCTGCGACAGCTATGAATTACATCATTTGCATAAACGGAAGCTATCCTGGCAGACCATAACTATAAAGAATCCCCACTATCTAAGCTATAGGTATAGTGGGGATTTCTGTTTCTAAGCTTCTTTAGTCTTGGATGCAATCACCCGCATCGAGTATAATTGTAATGGGTGTGCATAATACTATTATGTGGAAAAGCATCGAAAATAAGGAGGCTACTCTTCATGAAATTGCGTGATGAAATGCCGGAATTTACAGGTGTGGCTGAGTGGGTAAATGGCAGCGTGGCAAAAGCCGAGCTGGCGGGTGCGCCTGTACTTGTTCATTTCTGGTCGATTAGCTGCCATTCCTGCAAAGAGACGCTGCCACAGCTGATTGAATGGCGTGATCAGTACCGGGATAAGGGGCTTCGTGTAATCAGTATTCATATGCCTCGTTCGGAAAAAGACACAGAAGTTGGCCCTGTTAAAGAAGCGATTCAGCAGTATGGTTTAACGCACCCTGTTGCAATTGATAACAACCATAAAATCGTGGACGCGTATCAAAACCAGTATGTTCCGGCTTACTACCTGTTCGACGAAGAACAGAAACTCCGTCATTATCAGGCAGGAGAGAAGGGGCTTAGCATGCTTGCGAAACGTTTGAGCCGCGTGATGGGATCGGAGGAATTGGCATAATGAATCTACCAACCAATTTGAAATACAGCGAAGAACACGAGTGGGTGCGTGTGGAAGGAAACAAAGCATACATCGGCATTACCGAATTCGCACAGTCAGAACTCGGTGACATCGTATTTGTAGAGCTTCCGTCTGTTGGGACAGATGTGAAGCAGGACGACCCGTTCGGAAGTGTCGAGTCCGTGAAAACGGTATCAGAACTGTATGCTCCGGTTAGTGGCAAAGTGATCGAAGTGAACAAGGAGCTTGAGGATTCGCCTGAGCTTGTCAACGAATCACCCTATGAGAAAGCGTGGATGATTGCCGTTGAACTGTCTGATCCATCTGAACTGGATAAATTAATGGATGCGGCTGCATACGAAGCGATGACGAAAGAATAAAAGATTGGTACGATAGCAGGAGGAGGCCGCTGTGCCGACTCCTGTTTTTCATTCTGGTAACAAGGTGGGACGCCATGAGCTTTCACGGACAACATATCCTTCCAGCCGCCCGCGATATGAAAGATTTTGAGAAAATCCTTGAGAGTCCATATGAGTATGGCGTTTTTCTCGATACGCATATCGCCCGGCTCAAAAGCCTGTACAAAGCCGCACACGATGCGAAGAAAAAAATGTTCCTGCATGCGGATCTTGTCCATGGCTTGAAAAATGATGAATACGCAACGGAATACATCTGTCAGGAATTCAAGCCTGTCGGTGTCATCTCAACCCGAGCCAATGTTATTTTGAAAGCCCGGCAAAAAGGCGTGCTGGCTATTCAACGTGTATTTTTGCTTGATACAAACGCGCTTGAAAAAAGCTATACGCTTCTAGAAAAGACGAAACCAGACTATATTGAGGTGCTGCCAGGTGCGATACCGCATATCATTACCGAGGTGAAGCAGCGGGCAGGCATTCCTATTTTTGCGGGCGGCTTGATACGGACAAGAGAAGATGTAGAGCGGGCGCTCGCCGCCGGTGCAACAGCAGTAACAACTTCTAATCGCGAGCTCTGGGATATGTATTGACAACGTTTTCATTTTGACATATCATAGGAAACAAGTTAATACATGTGACGGAGAAATGGAGACTCACACGAATGTCCTTTTTACAAGAAAGGGCGTTTCGTTGTGAGTCTCTTTTTCTTTTGTCTAAAACAAAAAAAGAGAAGGGGACAGTACGATGACAGCTTTCTGGGGAGAAGTTGTAGGAACGATGATTCTCATTATTCTCGGGGGAGGTGTGTGTGCTGGCACTGCGCTTAAGAAGTCATTTGCACAGAACTCGGGTTGGATCGTCATTACGATGGGCTGGGGACTGGCTGTGGCAGTGGCTGCGTATTCGGTTGGACGCATTAGCGGCGCACATTTGAATCCTGCCCTGACATTGGCGCTTGCGGCTGCGGGAAAATTTCCGTGGGCACAAGTTCCATCCTATATTGCGGGACAGATGCTGGGGGCATTTCTTGGCGCAATTGTCGTATACTTACATTATCTGCCGCATTGGGCGGAAACAGAAGACGCAGGTACGAAACTTGGTGTATTCTCGACGGGTCCTGCAGTGTCGTATACGTTTGCCAATTTGCTTAGTGAAATGATTGGAACGTTTATTCTTGTACTTGGCATTCTTGCGATCGGTGCTAATAAATTCGCGGATGGACTCAATCCGTTCATTGTCGGGTTCCTGATTGTCAGCATCGGGCTATCGCTTGGTGGTACAACTGGATACGCGATCAATCCGGCACGGGATTTGGGACCACGTATCGCTCATTTCTTGCTGCCGATTGCAGGGAAAGGTTCATCGAACTGGGGATATGCATGGATTCCAGTTGTCGGTCCGATACTTGGCGGTATGCTAGGAGGGCTGTTTTATAAGGCAGTTTTTGAGCACCAGATAACAGTTGGGCTGTGGTATGTGCTGGCTGCGATTGTCATTGTGCTGGGGATTGCCCGTGTTGCTGGTGTGAAGCCTGTTTCTGGACAAGTAAACTAAACTAGAAAATAGAGGGGATATGGACATGGAAACATACATCTTATCACTCGATCAAGGGACAACAAGCTCTCGTGCGATTTTATTTAATAAAAAAGGGAGCGTTGTGCATGTGGCACAGCGCGAATTCACCCAGCACTTCCCACAGCCAGGCTGGGTAGAGCACAACGCGAACGAAATCTGGGGCTCGATCCTGTCTGTGATTAGTTCTTGCCTGTCTGAAGCAGGTGTCAAACCGGAGCAGATCGCGGGTATCGGCATCACAAACCAGCGAGAAACGACGGTTGTATGGGACAAACATACAGGCAATCCAATATACAATGCTATCGTATGGCAGTCCCGCCAGACGAGCGGCATTTGTGATACGTTGAAAGAGCAAGGATTAAATGATACATTCCGTGCGAAAACAGGCCTGTTGATTGATGCGTATTTCTCAGGTACAAAGGTGAAATGGATTCTTGATCATGTCGAGGGAGCAAGAGAGAAAGCAGAAGCAGGCGATTTGCTGTTTGGTACAATCGACACATGGCTGATCTGGAAGCTGTCTGGCGGCCAGGTGCATGTCACCGACTATTCAAATGCATCCCGCACGTTGATGTACAACATTCATGAATTGAAATGGGACGAGGAGCTGCTCAATATTTTGACCGTTCCAAAATCGATGCTGCCGGATGTGCGCCCTTCCTCTGAAATATATGGGTATACATCGGATGATTTCTTCTTCGGCCATCGGGTGCCGATCGCAGGGGCAGCTGGTGATCAGCAGGCTGCACTGTTCGGACAGGCGTGCTACGAAGAGGGGATGGCGAAAAACACATACGGAACAGGCTGCTTCATGTTGATGAACACAGGCGAGAAAGCTGTTGCCTCTGAACATGGTCTGCTGACAACGATTGCCTGGGGCTTGAATGGAAAAGTCGAGTATGCGTTGGAAGGTAGTATTTTTGTGGCAGGATCTGCGATTCAGTGGCTGCGCGATGGCCTGCGCATGCTGAAAAACGCATCGGACAGCGAAGACTACGCGGCCCGTGTGGAATCAACGGAAGGCGTATACGTGGTACCGGCGTTTGTTGGACTTGGCACGCCGTACTGGGATAGCGATGTGCGTGGGGCGATGTTTGGCCTAACGCGCGGTACAAGCAAAGAACACTTCATCCGTGCTGTGCTCGAATCACTTGCCTATCAGACAAAAGACGTGTTGATGGCCATGGAGGCAGACTCCGGTATTTCACTGAAGACGCTTCGGGTTGATGGTGGTGCCGTGAAAAATAATTTCCTTATGCAGTTCCAGAGCGATATGTTGAGTGTTCCGGTTGAACGCCCGGATGTAAATGAAACAACGGCGCTTGGGGCAGCGTATCTGGCGGGTCTTGCGGTCGGCTACTGGCAAGATACCGCAGAGATCTCTCGGCAGTGGAACCGTGAGCGCTGCTTTACGCCAGAGATGGCTGAAGCGACACGTGATCGTCTGTATGAAGGATGGAAAAAAGCCGTTCGTGCCGCGATGGCTTTTAAATAATCGGTAACCGTGATATACTAAACATAAGTTAATAAATCGGTTGGAGCTTAGGAGAGACCACACTGCGCGATGATGATTCATGAGGATGATCGTCGTGTATGTTGTGGTCTCTTTTTGCGTCCGTATGCCCATAGGAGGAATAAACATGGCCCAAACATTTTCTGGACGAAAACGTACTGAACAATTGGCTGCAATGAATGGACACGTATATGACATGATCATAATCGGCGGTGGGATTACAGGTGCCGGGATTGCGCTGGATGCGACGACGCGTGGGATGAATGTTGCGGTATTTGAGATGCAGGATTTCGCAGCGGGCACATCAAGCCGCTCCACGAAGCTTGTGCATGGTGGATTGCGGTACCTGAAACAGTTCGAAGTGAAAATGGTGGCGGAAGTCGGAAAAGAACGAGCGATTGTGTATGAGAATGGACCGCACGTCACAACACCGGAGTGGATGCTTCTTCCCATGCACAAAGGCGGCACATTTGGACCGTTCAGTACATCAATCGGCCTGCGTGTGTATGACTTCCTCGCCGGAGTAAAACGTTCCGAGCGACGTTCGATGCTGAGTGTAGAGCAGACGCTTGTGAAAGAGCCGCTTGTGAAACAGGATGGTCTTAAAGGCGGCGGCTATTATGTGGAATACCGGACCGATGATGCGCGTCTGACGATTGAAGTGATGAAAGAAGCTGTGCACCGTGGTGCTGCGGCGGTTAATTACGCGAAAGTGGATGCGTTCATTTATGATGAAGCAGGCAAAGTAAACGGGGTACGCGTCATTGATTTGCTGACAGGTACGGAATACGAAGTACACGCGAAAAGAATCGTCAATGCAGCTGGTCCGTGGGTCGATACCCTGCGGGAGAAGGATGGCTCTAGAACAGGCAAGAAGCTGCAATTATCGAAAGGCGTGCACATTGTTATCGACCAGTCGCGCTTTCCGCTGAAGCAGGCGATTTACTTCGATACACCGGACGGACGCATGGTATTTGCGATTCCACGCGATGGGAAGGCGTATGTGGGAACAACAGATACGTTTTATAAGGAGGACGCGGTACATCCAAAAATGACGGTTGCGGACCGTAAGTATGTCATTGATGCGATTAACTATATGTTCCCGAGTGTAAAGATTACGGAAGACGATGTTGAATCAAGCTGGGCTGGTGTTCGCCCACTTATTTATGAGGAAGGAAAATCCGCTTCTGAGATCTCGCGCAAAGATGAAATCTGGCAGTCTGCATCTGGTCTCATTACGATTGCAGGCGGCAAGCTGACAGGCTACCGCAAGATGGCCGAGTTAGTCGTGGACCTGGTGGCGAACTTGCTGAAGCAAGAAGGGCAAGGCAGCTACAAGGCGTGCAGTACGAAGCATATGTCGATTTCCGGCGGTGCTGTCGGCGGCTCGGCAGGGTTTCCGGCATTTGTGCAGCGGAAGGCAGATGAAGGAGTGGGGCATGGTCTAACACGTGAGCAGGCACAGCATCTGGCGCACATGTACGGCTCAAACGTTGACCATCTATATGACATCATCGCCAAGCGTGGAGCAGAAGCGCAAGGAGCAGGGCTTGCGCTTGATGTATTTGCGCAGCTTGTATATGCGATCGAACAGGAAATGGTCGTGAAGCCGGTTGATTTCTTTATTCGTCGTACAGGTGCATTGTTCTTTACTATTGGCTGGGTGAGGGCATGGAAAACCCCGGTCATCGCGTATATGGCCCAATATCTCGGCTGGAGCAATACGGAGGAGCAGATGTACACAGATGAGCTTGAGCAGCGCCTGACAGAGGCTGTCGTTCCGGTCGATCTACCACAATGAGTAAGCTTGTTTGATTTTGCACATCCTACTCGTAACTTCAGGAAAGGTGGGATGTGCATGTCAGATGTGAATCGTGTTGACATCACCGATAAAGTGCGTGGTGAAGTAACGGAAGACTGTATTGTACTAACACTCAATGGCCAGGAAATTGGCCAGCTTCCGTTCAATTCAGCTGACTGTTGTATGAACGCAGGTTATGCAATCGATCAGCAACGTATTTTTCGGATGGATGTGGCAGATACGGTGTATCATTCAAGCTATGTGGACGGGTGTGACATGGGGTGGTGCTAGAGAGCACCTCCCTTTTTTACCTGAATTTATTGGTGTTAAAAAGGGATACAGATTGATAGAATAGAATTATAGATAGAGTATTAGCGTTGCAGTACGCAGAGGAGGAGTCCGGATGAGCTTTTGCTGTGGAGCGAGCATGATTGGTGCACTGGGAAGCCTGCGCCATTATAAGACACAGATTCATAATGTCCCGATTTTATACTGTCCAGTATGCAACCGTATTGATGTTCATCCTGATATAGAGGAAGAGTACGATATTCTTGCTGAATATGCACATGCGGATTTGGCTCCTGAAGTTGATTTCCGTGAATATGTGACAGGTGACAGTGTTGATAAACTTTTTGAGAACTGTGTATCGGTTGATAACGGAAATATTTCACAAGTTTTGCGTATGCAGATTGATAATGCCCTTGACCTGATGACGATTGCCAAGCAGCTTGACGATAAGGTGTGGAGTGAGGAATTAAAGAACCGATTGAATAAGTTGAGCCGTCGGTTAAGCCGCTGGGAAGCCCAGAGTAACAAATCCATGCCGTAAGACCTGCTTGCCGAATAGGAAACCATCGCTCTACAATAGAGTGATGGTTTTTTGTATTTGCATACATTTCTCTCCCCCCATAAAGTCGGGAGAGTGGGCGAATACATATGAAACGAGGTGAACATCGTGTTACTCACGCTTTTCCTGGGGAAATGGCGCCGAAAATCACAAACTCCCAGGGAGAATGACAACCAGCATCTGTATCAATTAATTGAACGAATACACCAGGGAGAGGATGAGTGGCGCAATGAGCTTCTGGAGCAGTATCGGCCCTTTATCGGCACAGCTGTTTCCAAAGTATGCAAGCGATACATTCATCAGTCACAAGATGAGGAATTCAGCATTGGACTTGAAGCATTCAATGAAGCGATTACCGGGTATTCCGTAGAGAAAGGAAGCTCGTTCTTGTCTTTCGCTGATCTGGTTATCCGTCGTCGTGTGATTGATTTTATTCGGAAAAACAGGCAGCGAATATCGATGGTGTCGCTTGATGAATCGGCAGACCCACAAGCTCCTGAATATAATGTATGGGACGTGCAGGCAGCGGTAGAGCGGCATCAGCTTGAGCAGGAGGCTGAGTATCGGCGGGAAGAAATCTTTCATTACCGCGAACGGTTGCAGCAGTTCGAGATCGAACTCGAAGATCTACCGGACTATACACCGCAGCATGCAGACGCCCGCATCAATATGATCCACATTGCTCGCATAATTGCCGAGAAACCGGAACTCCGGCAGTCCTTTCTGGAGAAGAAAAAAATCCCGGTTAAGTATCTCCTGCAATACATCACCTTCTCGCGCAAGACCGTAGAACGGAACCGCAATTATATTGTGGCCATTACTGTACTTTTTATTGAGGATTATCAGTATTTACGCTCCTACATTCAGACAGAGGATATAGAGGGAAAGGGGGAGCCGCGCGATGAAGAAGGGCATCGTGCTCAAGCGGCAGGATCATTACTGGATTGTGATGACGCCGGACGGGGGATTTCATAGAATTCCTCCTGACAGCCGTGAAGTGATAGAAGGGGAAGAAATTGAATTTGCCCTGCCTCAGGAACAACGGGTTCGGACTGTGCGTCGCCCGTGGAGAAATGTAACATATGCAGCGGCGGCTTGCCTGCTACTTTTGTTATCCGGGATACCGCTTTGGAACATGTTGTTTACGACTGCATATGCCGCTGTTTCCATTGATATTAATCCGAGTTTTGAACTCGAGGTCAACAAACAGTATCAGGTGACGGATCTGCATGCGCTAAATAAGGAAGCAGAGGCACTTGCCCCTTCAATTGAGTGGAAGAACAGGGAACTGACCACTGTAACATCTGACATTATTCAAGATGCCCGGCAGAGTGGTTTCTTGAAGCGGAATCAAGATATTCTTATTGTGCCGGTGGGACTTGATAGTGCGGAAGCGTCTCAGGAAGTGCTTCAGAAGATTGAACAACACGCATCTATACTGGCCAAGCAGGGGGGCGAAGGTGTAACCGTTACTCTTATGGAGAGTACAAAGGAAGCCCGCCAGCAAGCGCAGAAGGAAGGAATGTCTGTTGGGAAATACGCGCTGTATGATTCCGTGCGCCACATGGACCATCCTTTTTCAGTTGACCAGATCAAGAAGTTGAGCATTACCGAGATTTCATCGGCGATTGGCGGGATAGACCGTGTGCCAAATACAAAGCGTTACACGAATCAGCCCGCACGCAAGCCAGATGCCACACCGAAACCAGCTGCACAACCGGAAGTGAAGAGTATGAAGTCGACTGTTACCCAGCAGACACGCAAGGAAGCAAAAGCGGATACAAGAAAGAGACATCCAGTATATTCCAAAAAGTCAGATCATACGTCTGCTACGCAAGAAAGCGGTCCGAAGACAAAAGTTATTCCGAAAGCTGTGACGGAAGAGACGAAGCATAAGGCGGAAGCGCAAGCGAAGAGAGAATCGGGGCGTACAGAGGAAGAGAAAAAGTACAAGTCAGATTACGGCCAGCTTCAGCAGAGACAGAATCAAGACGGGCAGGGTGTTGATGAAGACGAGAGGAAGCGTAATGACGCTTACAAAAAAGAGCGGGAGAACAAACAGCCCAATTTCTCAGCGCCGTTTCAATAAGGATAACTAGACAAACAGCAGCTTGCATCGGGCAGGCTGCTGTTTTTTTCGCTAATAATTGCCTGTCTGAAGGACATGCTTAGAATAAGGCCAAAAGCATGCTTGCTGGGTTAGGTATTGCTCAACGTGTGGTGGAGGAGCGGGATCGGGCGGGGCCTCGTCACTTCGGTACGCTTACAGAGAAGTTAGGACTGTCCGCTCCAGATGCCAGGCGAACTCGCCCACAAAAGATGCCTGCGATGTATTTGCACAGAAGCATTGTGGGCAAAAGTCCGTTCGCCTGGCCCCTTCCGCTGGGGAGTCGCGTACAGGCGTTCCGTTGCCCCGCCCGATCCCGCTCCTAGCACACTTTGGTTAAACACCATCAAGCAATATCAAGACGTTGAGCTTTGCTATGCAGGTAAAAAAATAAGGAAGCTGTCTTTCAAAAATTCAGTGTCTATCGAGCAAATCCATTCTGGCGACGAGAGTCTTTTTATAAACCGAAACGTTGTGCGGGGAGTGGGAGAAGGGAGGAGCAAGAGAGTGCCTGTACGTGCCTACTCAGCGTAGGGAGAACGGCGAACGGGCCTTTGCCCGCAATCCTTCGGCGAATCAGCAGCGTAGGCGTTTCTTTGCGGGCGAGTTCGCCGGGCTCCCGGAGCGGACAGCTGCCGCTTCCTTGCAAGCGTACCGAAGCGAACGGCTCATCCCTTCGCCCACTCCCTTATCACCATACGTTCTCGATCCACAAAAAAAGCCGCCCCGCTCGCTTATGGGACAGCCCTCTTTCTGAAATAAGGACACATAGTAGGAATGTACTTCTTGCGGAGCGTAACCGAGTGACAGAGATCTTCTCGTTTCCGCTTCGCCACTATACTTTGTACAGCCACAATTCCCAAAGTCCTTCATTAACATACCGGCACATAACACTTTCCAAACAATTTTGTTTAAAAAATATGGCTATATGTCTTTCCTTGATTTTCAACTATGATATACTATATATTAAAAGATGGATTTGTACAATTTGTTTACAATACGTGGCACTCTAATGCCATGTTTACCTTGTATAACTGGAGGGAATTCAACTATGGCAGGAACACCGCATTTACAGATAAACGACTTACGCGTCGCAATTGACGATAAACAAATTCTAAAAGGATTGAACCTTGAGATTAAGGGTGGCGAAGTACATGCCATTATGGGGCCGAACGGAACGGGTAAATCGACACTTGCCTCCTCCATCATGGGCCATCCGAAATATACAGTCACAGGCGGCTCCGTTATTCTTGACGGTGAAGACGTACTGGACATGGAAGTGGACGAGCGTGCACGTAAGGGACTGTTCCTTGCGATGCAGTATCCGAGTGAGATTAGTGGCGTAACGAATGCTGACTTCCTCCGTAGTGCCATTAACGCACGCCAGGAAGAAGGCAAAGAGATCTCCCTGATCAAGTTCATTCGCCAGATGGATAAGCAGATGGAAGCGCTTGAGATGGATTCTTCTTTCTCGCAGCGCTATGTAAATGAAGGCTTCTCTGGTGGGGAGAAGAAACGTAATGAAATTCTCCAGATGTCGATGATCAAGCCGCGGATCGCGATTCTTGATGAGATTGATTCTGGTCTTGATATTGATGCTTTGAAAGTAGTAGCTCGTGGCGTAAACGAACTGCGCAGCCCGGAGATGGGTGTGCTGATGATTACCCATTACCAGCGCCTGCTTAACTACATTAAGCCTGACTTCATTCATGTAATGATGCAAGGACGTATCGTGAAATCAGGTGGTCCGGAGCTTGCACTCAAGCTTGAAGAAAACGGCTATGACTGGATTAAAGAAGAGCTTGGCATTCAGGATGAAACTGTAGACGCAGAAGCGTAAGTAAGGAGGGTACAAACATGAGCGTAGAAACGAACGTGCGATTCGATAAGGAAAGCATGGCACGTTTTTTCCAGGGAGAGCCGGAATGGGTAGCACAGCTTCGCGAAGCTGGATATGCCGACTATCAGCAGTTGCCCCTGCCGAAGCTGGAGAAAACGAAGCTTGATAAATGGAACGTAGATCAATTCGTTCCCTATAAAGAGGAAGCATCTGTCGCTTCTGTAGAAGAACTTCCACAGGTTGTCAAAGACCTGCTTGAAGAAAACAATCCGAACGTACTCGTACAGAAGCACTCCAGTGTGACTTGTACACAGTTCGACGCTGCACTCAAAGAACAGGGTGTTCTGTTCATGCCGTTAACACAGGCAGTGCGCGAACATAGTGATCTTGTGAAGAAGTACCTGTTTGCAAGCGGAGTTGAGAAACATAAAGTATCTGCGTTACATCAGGCGCTCTGGAACGGTGGCGTATTCGTCTACATACCGAAAAATGTAGAAGTAAAACAGCCGTTGCAGATCGTTGTGTGGGGTGAGGATGAGGAAGTGGCACTCATGCCGCATGTCCTGATCGTAGCTGATACGAATAGCCAGGTAACGGTTGTCGAAAATGTACTTGGTGCTGATTATAAGCAGCCCGTTGTATACAACAGCATGGTGGAAGTATTCGCGCAGGGCGGAGCAAAAGTTCAGTATGCATCTGTTCGTTCCTTAGCGGAAAATGTAACGGATTATACGTACCGCCGTGCTATTACGGAGAACGATGCGCGTGTTGAATGGCTGTTCGGGGATATGAACAACGGCAACACTGTATCGAATACAACGACAATTCTCAAAGGAAATGGTTCTTCCACAGCTGCCAAATCGGTTGCAGTCGGAACCGGTAATCAGAAAGAAAACTTCACTGTTCGCGTACTTCACCTTGGCACGCATACAGACAGTAATATTCTTTCGCGTGGGGTTATGACGGAAGAATCAACCGCTATTTTCAATGGTATCACCGAGATGAAAAAGGGTGCTGAGAAGTCAAATGGCGAACAGGCAGAAAACTTGCTCATGATCGGCGAACGTGCACGTGGCGATGCCAATCCAATTCTCCTTATCGATGAAGATGATGTAATGGCAGGTCACGCAGCTTCCGTCGGCCCGGTCAGCCCACTTCAAGTGTACTACCTGATGTCCCGAGGAATCGGACGTCGTGAAGCAGAACGCCTTATCATTAATGGATTCCTCGCACCAGTAACAGACAGACTGCCACTTGAGAGCATGCAGAAGCGTCTTGGGGCGATCATTGAAAGGAAGCTGTCGTAATGAATGCCAAAGAGATTCGTGAACTGTTTCCCATTCTAAACCAGCAGGTAAACGGACATCCGCTTGTTTATCTCGACAGTGCGGCTACTTCCCAGAAGCCGGTTCAGGTCATTGAAGCGATCGACCGTTATTATCGTGAATATAACTCCAACGTTCACCGGGGTGTCCATACATTGGGCACACTGGCGACGGACGGATATGAGGGAGCGCGGGAAAAGGTCCGCGGCTTCATTAATGCGAAGGAAACAGCCGAGATCATCTTCACACGCGGCACCACAACAGGTGTAAACTTCGTGGCGCAGGGCTATGCCCGTAACTTCATCAAAGAAGGTGACGAAATCGTCATCACCCAGGTGGAGCACCACAGTAACTTCATTCCATGGCAGCAAATTGCGAAGCAAACAGGGGCCACGCTGAAATTTATCCCGCTTGCGGAAGACGGAACGATTACGGTAGAAGCGGCAGAACAGACCATTACAGCGAATACGAAGCTCGTCGCGCTGGGCTACGTGTCCAACGTACTCGGTTCAATCAACCCGGTGAAGGAAGTTGCGGCGATCGCACACCGCCACGGCGCTGTGATATTTGTAGATGCTGCACAGGCAGCTCCGCATATCAAAGTCGATGTACAAGATATCGACTGCGACTTCCTCGCATTTTCTGGCCACAAAATGGCAGGTCCGACAGGCATCGGTGTTCTGTACGGCAAGCGCAAATGGCTGGAGAAAATGGAGCCGGTTGAATTTGGCGGCGAGATGATCGACTTCGTTGATTTATACGATTCAACATGGAAGGAACTTCCGTGGAAATTCGAAGGTGGCACACCGATCATCGCGGGTGCGATTGGACTCGGTGCCGCGATTGACTTCATCGAATCGATTGGTTTAGATGCAATCCGCGAGCATGAGCACAAGCTTGTACAATATGCGATGGATCAGTTGAGCACGATTGAAGGTCTTACGATTTATGGGCCAAAAGAACGGAGCGGTCTCGTAACGTTCACGATGCAGGAAGCCCATCCACATGATATTGCAACAGTACTCGACACAGAAGGAATTGCCGTGCGTGCCGGACACCACTGCTGCCAACCACTCATGAAATGGCTGAACGTATCGTCGACAGCCCGCGCCAGCTTCTATGTGTATAACACGGAAGAAGACGTGGACGCGCTCGTGAAAGGGCTAATTAAAACAAAGGAGTACTTTGGCAATGTCTTCTCTTGATGATTTGTACCGCCGCGTCATTATGGACCACTATCAAAAACCGCGTAATAAAGGCGAGTTTGGTGACGAGGCTTTAACAGTCAATATGAATAACCCAACCTGCGGTGACCGTATTCAATTGCAGATGAAGGTAGAAGACGGCAAAGTGACGGAAGCACGCTTTACCGGAGAAGGATGCTCGATTAGCATGTCATCCGCATCGATGATGACGGAAGCCATCACAGGTATGGACGTGGATCGTGCGCTGAAAACAGCTGAACTTTTCTCGCGTATGATGAAGGGTGAGGCAACAGAGGACGAAATCGAGGAGGCCGACCTTGGCGATATTGAAGCGCTGCAGGGTGTAAGCAAGTTCCCGGCCCGGATTAAGTGTGCGACTCTGGCATGGAAGGCGATGGAAAAAGGATTGCGGGAGTAGCATCACGACCATGAGGAGGCGTAGCGCCTCGCAAGGAGGAACGATCAATGAGTAAAAAAGCACCTGAATTATCTTCAGAGTATCAATATGGGTTTCATGATAAAGATATCTCCGTATTCCGTGCGAAAAAGGGATTGACAAAGGAAATCGTCGAAGAAATCTCTCGGATTAAAGGCGAAGAACAGTGGATGCTCGACTTCCGCATGAAATCCCTTGAGATTTTTGAGAGCCTTGCGATGCCACAGTGGGGCGGAGATTTGACAGAACTTGATTTTAACAGCATTACGTACTACGTGAAGCCGTCCGAGAAACAGGGACGTGACTGGAGCGAAGTACCGGAAGAAATCAAGAATACATTCGATCGTCTGGGCATTCCGGAAGCGGAGCAGAAATACCTTGCAGGTGTATCTGCCCAGTACGAATCTGAAGTTGTGTACCACAATATGCAGGAAGACCTCGAAAAAATGGGGGTTATTTTCTGCGATATGGATTCGGCTGTTCGTGAGCATCCAGAGATCGTTAAGCAATACTTCAGTAAAGTAATTCCACCAACCGATAACAAGTTTGCTGCATTGAACAGCGCCGTTTGGTCAGGTGGAAGCTTTATTTATGTACCGCCGGGCATCAAATGCGAAACACCGCTGCAAGCATACTTCCGCATTAACTCCGAGAACATGGGGCAGTTCGAGCGTACGTTGATTATTGCAGACGAAGACAGCTTCGTACACTATGTAGAAGGCTGTACAGCACCAATCTACGGTACCGATTCTCTCCACAGTGCGGTTGTTGAGATCATCGTGAAGAAAGGTGCCCGTTGCCGTTATACAACGATCCAGAACTGGTCATCGAACGTTTACAACCTCGTTACGAAGCGTGCGGTTGCAGAAGAAGATGCGACCATGGAGTGGATTGATGGTAACATCGGCAGCAAGCTGACGATGAAATATCCAGCTGTTGTCATGACTGGCCCACGTGCGAAAGGTGTCGTAATCTCCATCGCCGTAGCAGGTAAAGGTCAGCATCAGGATGCGGGAGCCAAAATGGTTCACTTAGCACCGGATTGCAGCTCGACTATCATATCAAAAAGTATTAGTAAGCATGGTGGGAAAGTAACATACCGTGGACTTTCTAGCTTTGGCCGCAAATCGGAAGGGTCTAAGTCTAACATCAAATGTGATACGATTATTCTCGATAAGTTGTCTACATCGGATACGATTCCATACAACGAAATTTTGAATAATAATATTACACTTGAGCATGAAGCAACTGTTTCGAAAGTAAGCGAAGAGCAACTCTTCTATTTGATGAGCCGTGGTCTTAAAGAAGAGGAAGCGACTCAGATGATTATCATGGGCTTCATCGAACCGTTTACGAAAGAACTTCCGATGGAATATGCGGTAGAGATGAACCGTTTGATCCAGTTCGAAATGGAAGGTAGTATCGGATAACCTTTATATATCAAGGGGGTGAATGCTTGAAAAGGGCATTTGCCCCCTTTTTGCCCTCTTATTAGATTTCGATGTATTGCTCATACAGAGTTAGAGCATCATCTTCAATCTTTTTAGTAATGTGTAGATACGTGTCTGCTGTGACTTTCACGCTTGCGTGCCCAAGTCGCTCGGACACATATTTTATATTTGCGCCAGCTTCCAGCAAATGGACAGCATGGGTGTGTCGGAGTGCATGAGGGGAAAATACCGGAACGCCTGACCGTTTACATACGACTTTAAAATATTCACGGACCACGTTTGTTCGAAGCCAGCGCCCGTCATGCTGGTGAAAGATAATATTCTCGGTTGTTGCCTTGTAGTTTTTGTAGCGTAGGTAAACTTCCTTTTGGTTGATCTTGTGCCGTTTCATCAACTTCACAGTGGCATCATCCAGCTTAACTACACGGTCACTCTTTTTGGATTTTGGTGTGGACAGATACGGGGTTGAGTTTAAAGGATCAAGATATATCTTTTAGCTGGTAATTTCCTCATCGGGGTAATGTTATAAGGCTGAAGAGAGCAATACAGTAGCTGAGGTATCGTGTTTTATAGAAAAAGTAGCTGGCTTGTTAACTTTATAGTATGGAGTTATCTAGGTTTAGTGGCGATGTAGCTGAATTCCAAGTAGGAACTGGTTGATATATAATATATCAATTTATGTATCTGGATTTGCAGTCATGAAATATTGCTTTTTTTCAACTTTTTTTCCAAGTGCTAATGGTTTTACCTTTGTCCTACTTTTAAAGAATGAGCCAAAACTGTTTCTCTAGACCCACACGAACTTAATCCAGTACAATGTCAAAGTGCTGGATCAAAATTGTGTGAGAAGGAGAGGGTGACATGAAAAATTCGTCTTCATTAATCGCATTATGGATCAGTCTTATTAGTAATGTGATATTAACCGTATTAAAGAGTGTTGTCGGATATTTATTCAACAGTCAGGTACTTATCGCTGACGGAATTCATAATGCTATGGAAACAAGGACTCTATGTTTATTGTATTCGACTCGGAAAAGCACAAAATAGCAAAAGTTTAATTGCAACTGCAAATGATCACATTGCTGATGTTTATGCATCTATTGCTGCTGTGGTAGGTATTGGTGCGACATTGATTGGTGAGCGTTATGACATATCATTTGCTCAGTATGGGGGTCCGATTGCTGGAATGATCGTCTTCTATTTTGTTCTGAAAATGGCCTACGAAATGGGGAAAGAATCCATTGGGATTCTAATGGAAGAAAACGTACCTTCAGAGCAATTGATTCAGTTAGAAAGCATTGTTCGCTCGATCCCACAAGTAAAACGAATCGATCGAATTCGAGCAAGAGAGCACGGTCATTATATTATTGTCGATGTAAGAGTGGGCGTTTCAAATGATTTAACGATTAAAGAGGGGCACGATATTAGCCGCTTGATCAAGAATTCAACTAAAAATGAAATTCAAAATGTTGAAGAAGTACTGGTGCATTTAAACCCATGGTATGAAGAGGATGCTATACACTAAAGTAATCCTTTTATGAAGGTTTAAAGTAGCAAAATTTCAGTGATGATTGATGAAGAAGTCCTTTCTCTAAACGAATATGCATTACATAAGCTAAGTCGATGAGTTGCTCATACCGAGCGGCTTTTTATTTTGCCTTGATGGCAAAAGCAAAATGAGAACCGTGGTTGACGCCGGAAGGGTAGTCGACTCTACAATCCCGGCCATTCCTTCTGGGTGATTGATAGAGAATGCGGGTATAGTTCAACGGTAGAACGACGAACTTCCATTCGTTATACAGGTTCGACTCCTGCTGCCTGCTTTAAAAAATAAAATCTAATATCTACCTTAATCAATACCTTCAGACAAGGGAAGATGACCATGAGGCCCTTTTTCTTTCGAATCTAAGCCATCTCATGATGAACTAGACCAAGCTATCGAAAAGATATTCGGATTATAGTAGACCTTTAAATCGTTTATCATCAGTTAACGGGGAGGACACATTTAATTATATAATCTAGCTAAGCGTGGTAATGTTTGAAACTGCCACGCAATTTTTCATTTCGTCAATATCATACAAGAGACTTAGAACAGAATGTGCTAGACTTACTTTCTAAATATCGAAAGGAGTTTGTTCACATGGGACAAGAAGAAAGAACAGTGCGCTTTGATCATGATTTACAAATTGAAGCCTACCGGTTTCAGGGTATCATGCAAAAATTTCCGAACCATTTCCATGAATACTATGTGATTGGCTTTATAGAGAGTGGCCAAAGACAATTATCTTGCAAGAATAAAGATTATGTAATAGGTACAGGTGATATTGTATTTTTTAATCCTCTAGATAATCATGCATGCGAACAGATTGACAACAAACTATTAGACTATCGCTGCTTGAATATTAAGCCTGAAGTCATGCGAAAAGTGACAAAAGAGATTACTGGAAAAGATTATCTCCCTCGTTTTACGAATCCTGTTTCTTATCGGAGTGAACAAGCTAATTTATTGCATAATCTTCACCAGATGATTATGGCTGAATTGCCAGATTTCGAGAAAGAAGAAGCTTTTTATTTTCTCATGGAGCAACTAATTCAAAAATATACCGAAGAACACGCAGAAACAAAACATGAAGGGATCGATCAGGAGACTGAAAAGGTCTGTCACTACCTAGAGGTACATTATGCTGAACATGTTGCATTAGATGATTTAGCTAATATTTCTAATATGAACAAATATTCTTTGTTGCGGTCCTTTACTCGTATTCGTGGAATTACCCCATATCGTTATTTACAAACAGTGCGCATCAATGAAGCCAAGAAACTATTGGAGAAGGGTGTAAAACCATTAGACGCTGCCATGCAGACCGGTTTTGTGGATCAAAGTCATTTTAGCAATTTCTTTATAGAGTTTATCGGACTGACGCCCGGACAATACCGGAACATTTTTATCAACAATGATAAATAGTCGGTTGTCAAAGGAAAGGACAAGAAAATGAAGAACAAAACGGCTGGTCATTTATCAGCAATTATTACCGTTTTAATTTGGGGTACAACTTACATTTCCACAAAAATATTATTATATGATTTTTCCCCGATAGAGATTTTATTTTTTCGTTTCACTATAGGGTTTATTGCCTTAATGATTATATATCCGTATCGGTTGAAGGTAACTGATAAAAAACTTGAATTCTTATTTGTATGTGCTGGTTTATGTGGTGTCACTTTGTATTACCTTTTAGAAAATATTGCCCTAACCTTTACAATGGCTTCTAATGTAGGCGTAATAAGTGCCGTAGTCCCATTTTTCACAGCCATTCTCACCTATCTATTTTTGAAAGACGAACCGTTGCGAGTCAATTTCTTCATTGGATTTGTTGTTGCCATGGCCGGCATTTGCCTGATCAGTTTTAATGGAACTTCAAATTTTCAACTAAACCCATTGGGCGATTTGTTAGCAGTAGCAGCTGCGCTGGTTTGGGCCGTTTATTCTGTATTGACTAGAAAAATCAGCCATTACGGTTATAACACGATTCAAACGACAAGAAGGGTATTTTTTTACGGGATCTTATTTATGATTCCTGTACTATTCTTGTTTGACTTTAAACTGGGACTGGAACGCTTCACAAACCCTGTTTCTTTATTCAATATTTTATTTTTGGGGCTTGGAGCTTCCGCTCTTTGCTTTGTTACCTGGAATTTTGCAGTTAAAGTATTAGGAGCTGTTAAAACCAGCATTTATATTTACATGGTTCCCGTCATTACGGTAGTTACCTCAATCATTGTATTACACGAAGAAATGACATGGTTGGCTGCTTTCGGAACGATTCTTACATTAACTGGACTTTTTATTTCAGAAAGCAAAATCAATTTGAAGAACAAAGGGGAATGGGCAAATGGATATACAAAATAAAAAATGCGTAATGGTGATTGATTCCGAATTGTCTATCGGATTGATTGCCAATACATCGGCTGTGCTAGCTTTAACATTAGGGAAGAAAATTGATGGACTTATTGGACCAGACGTGGTTGACGGGGAAGGAAATTCTCATGAAGGAATTACAAACACACCCATTTCTATACTAAAAGGTTCAGAAAGTTTGATTAAAGAATTGAGAGAAAAGATCTCTGCTGAGTTTCCTGATCTCCTGCTTGTCGACTTTTCTAATGTTGCTCAAATGTCAAAACATTACGATGACTATACCGATAAAATTGCTGCATGCACCAAAAATGACTTGAAGTATCTTGGTATTGCCCTTTATGGGAATAAAAAGAGCATTAACAAATTAACCGGAAGCCTTCCACTTTTACGCTAAATAGAAGAATTCGATGTGACTGGAATTTAGGACATCCTCTCCTCATAGCGCTACTATCACAGACAACGTAAACGGAAATGTAGATGCAGGGAACAGTATAACGTGTGGGAACATTGGTGGCAATGCAGATGCTGGCAATAGCATATATAGGCGATAAGAGGATGTGTACAGTAAACAAGTAAAAATAGGCCAGACCCGCGCAGCAATTGGAAATCATGTGTACAGAAGTACTGGCAAAAGGAAAAAGAAAAGGGGTGAAAGTCCTTTTAATAGTACAACAACCCCTTCTCAAACTTTCGAGCAATTGCTTAAAAAGAATGAACAGTTGAGGGTGTCAGCTACGAAGTAAGTTCCAACCAGAAAAGGCTTACCTCTATGATTCATGAGGTAGGTCTTTTTCTTTTGTATAACGTTACGACCGAGCCAGCGTAACAGTCACTTCATCTGATGCGGTTTCGTTGGTTGGCTTGTAATGTTAAGCCGGTATTTAAACCAGTATATGTAATTTATATAAGGTTACTAAAAAGGGGGATGTTTACTTAAATGGTTAAATTAAGGGTTGATTTTTTAGTCGGTATTTTTATGCTAACATTCGTAATGGTCTGTACATCTAATAAGAGCTCACAGACATTTGTAGAAAGCTCTGAAGCACTTGTCGATAATCGAGAAAGTTCTAAAGAAACGAATGAATCTTGGATAACATCTGAACTCTCAACCTATAAATTTCAAGTTCCTTCAAGTAGCAAGACGATGACTGAAAAGGACGTCAAGGATACAATGTCCTTTAATAAAGTAGAGCGAGGGTTTTGCCGTCCTAAGCATGACGTAAAAAGGCTCTTTTATTTTGTCTGGAGGTGGGTGACTAATATGGAAATACGAAAAATATCAGTCAGCAACATCAATCCAGCACCGTAAAATCCGCGTGCTGACCTGCAGCCCGACGATCCAGAATAAGAAAAGCTAAAGCGTTCCATTGCGGAGTTCGGATATGTCGAACTGCTTGTCTGGAATGAACGTACTAGCAATCTAGTCGGCGGCCACCAGCGTTTTAAGATTTTACTCGAGCAAGGTCATATCGAAATCGAAGTGTCAGGTGTGAACCTGGACGAAGTGCGTGAGAAGGGCTAATCAATCTCATATGTGCAGGAAAACTCCCGAATCAATCGTTCGGGAGTTTTTTGTGTGTTATGATAATCGTATACTATAGAGAAAGGCCAACAGAAAGCGAGGAAACCTATGTCTGCTTTTAGTTTCGTTATTCTGACGCTCGTCGGGATTTTTGCGGGGGCATTCGGGAGTATGCTGGGCCTGGGTGGTGGGATTATTCTTGTTCCGGCCTTATTCTATCTTCCATCCCTCATACCGGGCGTACCACCTATTACGCCACAGCTTGCTGTCGGCACATCGCTTATGCTTATTATCATCACAGCACTGTCTTCCACGCTCAGCTATTCAAAAAAGAAGCTGCTAGACGTTTCGAGTGCGTTGTTGTTTTTTATCGGGAGCGCGCCAGGTTCTATCCTGGGGGCATGGCTGTCTACACGTTTTGATTCGAAATCATTTACGGTGTACTACGGATTTTTTATGCTACTTATGCTTGTTATTCTTACCTATCGCAAGCGCCTGTCTCCGCGCAGCTTGAACTGGAAAACAACGAAGACGTATGTTGATGTCTCAGGGCAAACCTATACGTATGGGTACTCTAGGCCACTGGCGATTGCGATCGCATTTGTCGTGGGAACGCTGTCAAGTGTGTTTGGAATCGGCGGCGGTGCGATGCTTGTTCCGTTCATGCTGGTGTTGTTTCGCTTTCCGCCACATATCGCGACTGCGACTTCTATGCTTGTCATCCTGCTGTCTTCGATTGTCGGTAGTGTGACGCATGTGGCATTTGGACATATTGTGTGGAGTGCTGTTCTTGCGATAGCACCTGGTGCCTGGATTGGGGGTAAGCTGGGCAGTACACTGGCCAGCAAAATACCTAGCAATCGAATTGAGTTGATTTTGCGATTTGTCCTGTTGATTCTTGCGGTCCGCATGATCTGGGAGGGACTAACCATATAGGGATTTATCGTACATACATAGAGAGAAAATAAAAAATAGGAGGGGGATACTTATATGAAATTAGTGAATGACATTTATAACATGTATCGTGATAAACTGATTGGGGAAGAAGAGGACGTAACAACGCTTGTAATGGGGCTTTTGCATGAACGTACGAAAGAAGAAATGATGAGCTGGGTTAACGACATGCAGGAGACGGAAGTGTACCAGATGCTTGGGTTATATTTGTTGGAGATGCTGCGCTTAAAGCTAGCGGATGAAGGAATTCCATTACAACCACGCCAGGATGCAGGTGCACAACGGTTTCACTAAACGAGACACCATTACTGTATGGGCCACATACTGTGGAGAGAATGAGAAAGAAGGGGGACTGCTATGATGATGGAGATGAAACCGCTACTCATTGAGGGGCATCAAGTAACAGCTGTTACGGTACAGCTTCCGAAAACAACGTTGCTTGCAATTACAACAGATAAAGGCTATATTATGTGCGGAGCGCTTGATGTCGGGCTATTGAATGCGAAGCTAGCTGACAGAGGGATTCTTGCAGGACGTGCGGTTGGCGTGCGAACGATTGAGCAGCTCCTGGAAGCACCTCTAGAATCAGTGACGATTGCAGCTCGGGAACTAGGCATTACGGCTGGAATGGCCGGTAGAGATGCGTTACTGAAAATGATGTAAAATGTATGAAAAGCTTTCCATTTGGAAGGCTTTTTTATGTATAATGAGCGTATAAGACTAGAGACAAGGGGCAAAAGATTATGAGACTGCTCTCCATAACTCGTTGTGAGCCTGGAATGAAGTTGGCTAAGCCCATTTTTACAGACACAGGGGCAGTGTTGCTGAATACAGAAGTTTCGCTTACAAGCACGATGATCCGCCGACTTCAGGAGAAGGGGATCAATACTTTATACATATATGACGACGCTACGAAAGATATAGAAGCGGGGGAAGTAGTATCCGAGAAAGTCAGACGGGAAGCAGCCCGTGCGATTTACCACAATTTTAATGAAATTGTGGGGTCGGATCAGAAGTGGAAAGCTCGTCTTTCACCAGGGGCCATTACGGACTTTCGCAATATATTTGAAAATATTTTATCTGATTTGAAGCACAATCGACAGGCAATGAACTTACTGACAAATATTTGTGCACAGGATCATTATATTTATGCGCATTCTTTGAATGTAGCGATTTATGCGGCAGCACTTGCGCTGCATCTTGGTTATGCGGACAAGGATATCGTTGAACTTGGGATGGGAGCGCTTCTTCATGATATTGGCAAGCTACACGTTCCGGGGGAAGTCCTGTATAAGCCGGGACGCCTTACAGATGATGAATTTATCGAAATGAAAAAGCATGCTGAGTATGGCTTTGAATTTCTGCGCAATCAGGAAGGAGTGTCTCTGCTTGCCGCACATTGTGCCTTTCAGCACCATGAGCGGCTGGATGGAACAGGCTATCCGCGTGGGCTGAAAGGGGACGAAATTCATCGCTACGCCCGTGTTATGGCTGTGTGTGATGTGTTCGACGCGCTGACAACGAATCGTGTGTACCGATCTGCTATGCTGCCACATGACGCGATGGAGATTTTATATACGGGTTCGGGCACGCATTTTGAACCGGAAATGGTAGAAGCTTTCCGCCGTACGGTTGCGATTTATCCGATTGGATTGACCGTGCAACTTAATACAGGAGAAACAGGAGTTGTAGTAGATTACAATCGCAATGTACCGGCACGCCCGGTCGTGCGTGTAATCCGACTTCCAGATGGCAGTGTACCGTCCCGTTATTATGAAATTGATTTAGCTAAAGAATTGACAGTCATGATTGTGAAATGCGATGCTATTTTATAGCGCTTTTTTTGAATGAGGTGTATCGATCATGAAATTAGAAAATTATGTAACGAGTATAGAGGATAATGTATATGCAATTAAGAATGTGCCGACGGAAGTAGTCGGCACTGTTTTTGCCAAAGTAAGTCGTAGCCCACGCAGTTTTCGAGACAATCTATTCGAGTTGATCAAGGAAGATATGCTGCATTTACCCGATGTGGATATGATTGCGATGTTTAAACAGTCGAATGCACATGCCGGTGGGTTTATGAAAAAATGGGGTGTCGATTATGGACACTCAAGCATCAAGGAGCATGCGTTTGCACAGTTTTGTATCGAAGGGGTATCCCGCTGGTTTACAGAAGCGCTAGAGACCGTACAGGCAGCGAAGTGGCTGTCATTTACCGAGTTTAGTCTGCGATATCAGAAGCCGGAAGACTTTGTGGTTCCGGTTGAGTTGGACGAGCATCCGGAAATAAAAGAACGTTATATAGCATTTGGTCAGAGATGCTTCGAATGCTATGAAGAGCTCGTTCCGCTCTTCTTTGCATTGATTAAAGCGAAAAATCCAGAGATGAAAGATGGTGCGGCAGAGAAATTGGCGTATGAGAATGCGCGCAATGCTCTGCCGCTCGCAACGAAATCAAACGTTGCGATTACGGGCAATGCACGGGCAATTTCAGACGCGATTGCTGAGCTTCTTGCACATGAAGGATATAGCCAGGAATTCGTAGAGACGGCAGAGAAGGTTCGGATTCATACAACGGAAGTGTTGCCATCTTTGATTAGTCATACGGAAGCAACACCGTTCCACCGTTCGTACGTGGCAGATTTTTATCATCGTCGTGCAGTGAAGCAGACAGAACTTCCGTTATATAGTGGCCCATTCGTAGAAGTAGAAGATGCTGCACCTGCGCTTGCATTTGTGCATAATGCCGACATGACGCTGGGTGATGCCTCTCTGATGAACCGCTTCAATGAACTGCCGGCGGTAACGCGTGCGTTTGGCAAGCGGATAGCGGTTGTGTGTTCAGAAGGGTGCCACCATCAGATCATTCGCCACCGTGCATTTGATTTCTCGATTCAGCTTCCGGATACACGGTACGGTTTTATTCTGCCGCAGGAGGTAGTAGAAGCGACTGGCGCTGAGACAGCGGATCGTATTACGGATATATGCCTATCTCTGCACGCTGAGTCGCATGAATTGTACGAAGCACTCGTTGTAGCTGGACTCATCGGGATTGCCCCATATGTTGTCCTGAATGGCAACGCCCGCCGTCTGCCGTTCTACGCCAACATGTATGGACTCGCACACTTCGTCACGTTGCGAAAGGAAGAATACGCCCAGGATGAGATCCGCAGCGTTGCCGGCCAGCTTGAACATGTTTTCACCGACATGCAGCAGCTTCCGGGCTTCGAGTTGGACCGTCATACAAAGAAATAATGCGTTTGATCACAGAGCTGTTCCATGTAGTAACGTGGCAGCTCTTTTTTTCCTATCGTTCGTAAAACTGTTAGAATTACTATGGTACTAAAGTCGTTATACCTGCTATAAATAAAGAAAAGGATAGATCGAAGAGGAGATGAAAGCACTTGAGTGGAGTAGGGGAAGCGGTAGATGCGAAGGACCATCTTTATCTGGCTTCAATTGTTTTTGAGCATTCAAGTGACGGGATTTTAATTACAGATGCTTCCGCTGTCATCATAAGCGTGAATCCTGCTTTTACACGTGTAACGGGCTACAGGCCTCATGAGGTGGTGGGAAAGACTCCGCGTGTTTTGCGTTCGGGAAAACAGCCGTCCGCTTTTTATTATCACATGTGGCGTTCGCTACAGGAAAAAGGAAGCTGGCAAGGCGAAGTATGGAATCGACACAAGAATGGCGATGCCTATCTGGAATTTCTTCGGATTACAACGATTAAAGATCGGACGGGAAGCGTGCTGTATTACATGGCAGTATTTGCCGATATTACGGAACGGGAGCAACTGCGTAACGAACTGCTACAGACAGCGAAGATTCAGCGGGAGCTTCTTCCAAAGCCGCTTCAAGATGCTAGGATTACATTAAAAAGCATTTATCGGCCGTATCGCTATGTAAGCGGAGACCTATATGGGTACAAGTGGACCCGAGATAAAAATAAGCTATTTGGTTTTTTGATCGATGTGATGGGGCATGGGGTAGCAACTGCTCTTCAGACATCGGCGCTACGCATTCTTTTTCGCCAGGCCTTTGAGAGTAGTCATTCGCTAGCGGAGAGACTTGCTTACATTAATCATGAGGCGATGTGTTTGTTTACCGATGATGCGTTTGCTGCTGCGATTTGTTTTGAGATTGACTTTACAGCTCAGACACTTACATATGCATCAGCGGGGATCACTTATTTTCTGGCGTATACGGACCAGGTGGAAGGGCTTATTAAAGCATCTGGCATGTTCCTTGGTATTATGGATGGCGTGCAATATGAACAGCATGTGCTACCATTTGCTTCGGGAGACCGCTTTTTCTTTCTCACAGATGGCTTGTTTGATATGCTTCCGCTTTCATTTGCCGGGGAGGGAAAAGGTTCGTTTGGTCATACGGTGGAAATGCTTGAACGAATGGCATATAGCAATGAATGCACAGATGATGCATCAGCCATTTGCTTACAGATACGATAGATGGGGTGAGGAGAGAAAGAGGAGGGATCAGTTATGCGGGAGCTGCAGCTTGTCTGTATAAAGAAACAGGAGCTTCCTTTCATACGGGAACAGATCAGTACGTTCATCCGGGAGACGGTACCCGATGATAGTGTGCTGCTTGAGATCGCTGTCAATGAGGCGATTAATAATGCGATGCGGTACGGCAACAGAGGAGAGCCGCGGTCCGTGACCATTCGGCTACATAGTACAGGAAAGCGACTAGTGGTTCGGGTACGGGATGATGGAGAAGGATTCAAGGGAAACGAACGATTGCAAAAGCTATCATATGCTTATTACTCTACTCATGAAGAATTATATAAAGAATCAGGACGAGGTCTCTATATTATGAAGACGGTGACCGATTATATAAAATATAATGAAAAAGGTAACGAGGTTATGCTAGTGAAATATACAGATTCATGCCGAAAGTCATCTTCTGTAATAGATTGCTCGCTCGTTGCTTTAGGAGATAATAGCTAGAAGAACAGGAGGGAAGATGGCTTGAATATCAGAAAAAAGCTGGTCATTGCGAATTTGTGTATTGTCGTATTTATGCTGGCTATGGCGGGATACTCCAATTTTTCATTGCTGAAAATTAATGGAAATGGCGATGATATGTATCATAAGCGGGTGATTCCGATATCGCAGCTTGGACAAATTGGTAAATACGCGGAGAACACACGGGTAAGTATGTTATCTTCAGTAGTCTCTCAAAAACCACAATTAACAGAAAAGGCAGAAGCAAACCTTGTGCAGATCGCTACCATTATGAAAGAATATAGTAGTAGTGACCTAACGGAAGAAGAAAGAAGTTTGTTTACCCGCTTCTCTACTTCCTGGAAAGAGTTCGAAACGATTGTGCACAATAATATAAAGCTTGTTCAGGCGGGCAAGTATGAGGAAGCACGAGCTGGATTGCAGAAGGGAGGCGTACCGTTCGGCAAGGCAAGTGATGATCTTATGAGCTTAATGAAGCTAAATGAAAAAGTGGCCGAACAGCTCATGAATCAGAACGAGGAATCGTACCAATCTACTCATCTTATTCTTATTATCTTAAGTGTGCTGTCTGTTCTGGCTGCGGTAGGAATTGCTATGGCATCGGGTACAGTCATCTCCAAACCATTGCAGAAGCTGGCAGAGCAGGCCCGTCGGATTGCTGAGAATGATTTAACTGTAGCTGACATAGAAGTAAAAAGTAACGATGAGATCGGCCAGCTATCTCACTCCTTTAATCAGATGAAGAAAAATCTTCATTCCATTGTTGGCGGTGTACATCGTGGCGTAGAAGAACTGTCAGCTAGTTCGCAAGAAATGGCGGCTTCAAGCGAGCAGGTAAGTGCAGGTGTCCAGGAAGTAACGGCCAGCATTCATGAGGTGGCGAGTGCGGCAGAGGCCGGAAGTCAGGCGGTTGTGGATGCTTCGAAGGTGCTGCTTGAGCTCTCCTCGCTCATTCAGATTGCGAAGGATAAGGCGAACAGTGCGGCTGAGAATTCTGATGAGACACTGCGCACAGCCGAAAATGGCAAAAACATTGTAGCGGATACGGTCCGGCGCATGGAAAGTATTCAGACGAGAACAGCAGAAACCGAGACGTTAATTGCTACACTGAATGAGTACTCCAAGGAAATCGAACTGATTACCGATACGATTACGCAGCTTGCAGCTCAGACCAACCTGCTGGCGCTGAATGCGGCGATTGAAGCTGCGCGTGCCGGAGAAGCAGGCAAAGGATTTGCTGTTGTAGCGGATGAAGTGCGCAAGCTTGCGGAGCAGTCGAATGCGGGAGCTGTCCAGGTAGCTGAGCTTGTACAAAAAATTTCAGAAAGTACGCTTCGTGCGGTTACGGCGACCCAGCAGAGCCGGACAGAAGTAGAAGAAGGCACGGTAATTGTGGCACAGGCAGGGGAAGCGTTATCTGACATTTTGCAAGCTGTATCGGCCACAGAGAAAGAAGTGCGCAGCATCGTCGAAGTAACTGACGAAGAAGTGGCTGGTTCTGATAAAATTATTCAGTTGATTCACTCCCTGGCAACAATTGTCGAGAATACGGCTGATCATGCACAGCAAGTATCCGCTACGACGGAGCAGGTATCTGCCTCGATGCAGACGATTGCGGCAAGTGCGGAAGAGACAAGTGCGATGGCGGTTGAACTGCGGTCGAGAGTGGACCAATTCAAAGTATAAGAACAGGAGAGGAGTGTCAGTCGTACATATGATAGAAGATATTGTGTTAGCCAATCACGAAGTACGTGTTACACTGCGAGGCAACATTTATGTAGAGCAGGCATCCTCTATTCGCGAGCAGCTGCTGGACTATATGGAAGAGGGCCATAAGAATTTTATGATTAATGTTGCAGCTGTAGACTATATTGATAGCTCAGGACTTGGCGTACTTGTGGCACTTCACAAGCGGACGCAGCAGGTAGGCGGGCAGCTTACTATTCAAGGGTTGCACGGAGTTGTCAAAGAGTTGTTTGAGTTGACGCGGCTTACCAAAGTATTTACGATTGTATAGTCCCATACAAGCATGCCGGCTATTATAAGCTGGCGTGCTTTTTTCATGCAGTTGTAAAAGTGCAGGAAGCGGAGTACGATTGGAGGCGGAGGAGAGACATATGGATACCAAACAAAAGAGAAAAGCAGGGATGGAAGCAGCTGTTATTGGCCTTGCTGGAGCTCTGCTGTTCATGCTGCTACATATTCCGCTACCCTGGATTCTTGGACCGCTTACTGCTGTGATGGTTTGGAGACTGTCTACTGGACGCGTATTGTACTGGCCGACTGTTCTGCGTTCATCCGGACTACTGGTGCTTGGCTCCATGTTGGGAGCTGCTTTTACACATGAAACGGTTGTACAGATCATTCAGCAGCTTCCGTATATGGCTGCTGCTACAATCGCTACCGTCTTGTTCAGCCTTTCGCTCGGGGTATGGGTAGCATATCGAACGGGTCTGACGTTACCAAGTGGTGTGTTTGGTAGTGTGCCGGGCGGGTTATCACAGATGCTTGTTCTGAGTGAGGAAGTCGAAGGAGTAGACGCGACTGTGGTCGCATTTATGCAGACGATTCGCGTGATGAGCGTTATTTTTGCGGTTCCATTTCTCACGATTCACGGCATAGGAGCCGAACAAGTTGTGTCGACTGGTTCTAGCGGTGGAGGAGCTGTAAATATAGAGGGATGGACGTATGTATTGTATGCGGCGGTTGCACTCGGAGGAGCGTGGGCAGGCAGAAAAATTGGCTTGCCGACCAGTGTGCTCACCGGACCACTATTAGCAACGGCGTGTTGTGCTATTTTTTATATGCCGGTACCACCGCTGCCACCTATGATTATTTTGTTATCCCAGTTTGCGATTGGCGTTCATATTGGCTTACAGATGAAGCCACACATGCTTGGAAACGTCAAAAAACTGGGAGGATATACGATAACCAGCAGCTTGCTGCTCATTTTATTCTCTTTGTTCGTTGCCTGGTTGCTGACAAAAGTATCGTCGATGACGCTGTCCACCGCATTTTTAAGTACCGCTCCGGGTGGAATTGCCGAGATGGGAGTAACGGCATCGATGGTCCATGCTGATCTGTCGATGGTAAGTGGGTACCAGCTTTTTCGGGTCTTTTTTGTTATTTTTGCAGTTCCGCCTATGCTGGCCTGGTGGATGCGTCGTCTACAGAAGAAGGAAACAAGCATATCGTAACGAAGTTGCGAAAAAAAACAGGAAAATGTGTCTAATTTTCGAACATTATCCAGAAAAACTTCTTTTTTTCGCCAATATTCGATAGAATGAGAGCGTTGTTAAGAGAAAGAGAAAAATAAAGGTGTGAAGTTACAAAAATTTACTTGCCGAATTCACGTACTGTGAAGCGGGGGGAAAGTATTATTTTTGGGGTGAATCTGCGTATGCGGACAGAGACCTTATCCTCTGAACCCGTCAACTAACCTCGTAGGCTCGAAGGGAGTAAATCGTTCTTGAAAAGAAAGAATTTTTTGTCTTTTTTACTTGCCGCCTCTATTACAGTCACAGGTCTATCTTTACCATTTGGAGCAGATACAGCATTTGCTGCTTCACATGGAACGCTTGTCTCAAAAGCGAAAAGCCTCATTGGAACACCGTATAAGTTCGGAGGCACAACACGTAAAGGATTTGATTGTTCAGGGTTTTTAAATTATGTATTTAAAACCGAGAACATTGCGCTTCCACGTACAGCAAGCGGGATGTATGAGAAGGGAACGCCGGTTTCACGTTCGTCATTGCGGACAGGAGACCTCGTCTTTTTCAAAACATCGCGCAGCGGAGGAATTTCTCATGCAGGCATGTATATTGGCAATGGGAAGTTCGTACATTCCGCAAGCAGTAGTGGTGTATCGATCAGCAGTCTCAATGATAAATATTATTGGGCAAACCGCTATGCAGGTGCGCGTCGCGTGAATTGATATCCATACATAACTTTCGCAAAGGACTCTCAACTGCAAACTGTGCGGTTGGGGGTTTTTTTATTCCCGGTAATCGACGCCATCGGCTACGATTAAAATATCGACAAATCGGGTGTTTTTCATGATTCGGTTTATGATGGAGCCTTTGATGATTTCTTCCCAGCGGGAGCGGGCAGACTGCCCGAGTACCATCTGCGTAATGCCTTTTTCATTAACGAAGTCGATCATAATCTGTTCGGGCTTTTTTCCTCCCAGCGCTCGAATATGAAATTCTGCACCAAGGTCACGCGCGATTTGTTCCAGTTCTCGGTGCTGTTTGCGGGTTGCTGCATTGAGACGATCAACTGGAGCGAGTGGAATGGTCAGAATGTACAGCTCACATTTCAGGCGATGAGCAATTCGCCAGCCACGGCGGATCAGGCGTTCGGCATTTGGTCGGTAGTTGACGCAGACAAGAATTTTTTCGTTCGCGCCTTTCATCAGTTCAATGCCTCGCTCAAGTTTGTAAGACTCAAGTCGTTCATCGACATCGTCGGCTACTTCTCGGAGTGCAATCTCTCGCAGGGCGTTCAGATTGCCGACCCGGAAAAAGCTATGCAGTGATTGCTCCACTTTTTCGGGACGGTAGATCAGGCCGGATTTTAGCCGCTCGCGCAGTTTTTCCGGTGAGGTATCAATAAGTTGTATTTCGTCTGCTTCACGCAGAATCCAGTCCGGCACGCGTTCTCGTACTTTGACGCCCGTTAGCTGTTCGACGGTACAGTTCAAACTTTCGAGATGCTGGATATTGACAGCGGTTAGGACATTAATACCCGCTTTGATCATTTCCATTACATCTTCATATCGCTTTTGATTTTTCGTGCCCGGTACATTGGTGTGCGCCAGTTCATCAATAATGACGTATTGTGGATGGCGCGCGAGAATGCCTGCAAGGTCGAGTTCTTCCAGTTCTTTTCCTTTGTAGGAAATGGTCTGAAGGGGGAAGAGCGGTAGATTCCCGATTTGATCGGCTGTCTCGACGCGGCCATGTGTTTCCACAAGTCCTACAATAATATCAACTCCCTGGGTAAGCAGATCATTGCCTTCCCGTAGCATCGCATACGTTTTTCCGACACCAGGAGCGGCCCCAACAAAAATTTTCAGATGGCCGCGGCTTTCCTTTTCAATCAATTGTAAGTATTGTTCCGGTGATTTTCGTTTCATCATCGTATAACCTCCAAAAGCCGTCTTCCTGTAGCAGGAAGGCGGCTGTGTGTACTTATTTAATAGAAGAAAGAAGGTCTTGGTTGAGTGCTAGCACGTTCACACGCGGTTCTCCGAAAATACCAAGTGAGCGATTTTCCGTGTGAGTATCTACAAGTTGATTTAGTTTTGCTTCTGTGAGACCCGTTGCTTTAGCAATACGAGGAATTTGTGCTCGGGCTGCGGCAGGTGACAGATGCGGATCAAAGCCGGAAGCGGATGTGGTAATGAGATCAGCCGGAATCGAAGACACAAGGGCTGGATTGTCTTTTTGGACTGTATTGATGGCCTCTTTTACAGTTTTTACGTAGTCGGGACTGGCTACAGCAGCATTCGTAGCGGCTGATGCAGTTGGATCATAGTGCGCTGCTGATGCGCGCGGGTGGAACAGCTTCGGCGATGTGAAATTCTGGGCGAGCAGTTCGGAGCCGACGATATGCCCATTCTCTGTTACGAGACTTCCTTCCGCTTGATGCGGGAACAACACTTGAGCGACTGCTGTTGTGGCGAGTGGATAAATCAGCCCACACAGCAGCATGAGAATAAGAGAAGTGCGAAAAGCCGTCCATACAGATGTCATGTGAATTCTCCTTATCATTCGCCTGCTAGAGAAGCGTGGCGAGAATGAGATCGATTACTTTAATACCGACGAATGGGACAAGTACACCGCCTACTCCATAGAGAAGAAGATTGCGTGTTAGCAGCCGGTTTGCATTCATTGCCTGATACTTTGTGCCCCGCATCGCAATCGGGATGAGCAGCGGGATGATCACGGCGTTAAAGATGAGTGCCGAGAGAATCGCTGATTGCGGTGATGCGAGATGCATAATGTTAAGCGACTGAAGCTGCGGAAGAGCCAGAATGAACAATGCTGGAATGATCGCGAAGTATTTGGCGATATCATTCGCGATTGAGAATGTTGTCAGTGAGCCACGTGTGATCAGCAGTTGTTTGCCGATCGCGATAACGGACAGAAGCTTTGTCGGATCAGAGTCCAGATCGATCATGTTGGCTGCTTCTTTCGCTGCCATTGTGCCGGAATTCATAGCTAAGCCTACATCGGCTTGAGCGAGAGCGGGTGCGTCGTTCGTGCCGTCTCCAGTCATCGCGACTAATTTGCCCTGTGCCTGTTCTTTTTTGATGGCTGCGATTTTATCTTCCGGTTTTGCTTCTGCAATAAACTCATCTACGCCTGCTTCTTTTGCAATGGTAGCGGCAGTGAGTGGATTGTCTCCGGTACACATAACGGTTTTGATTCCCATCGCCCGCAACTCAGCGAACCGTTCTTTCAAGCCAGGCTTTACAGTGTCTTTTAGGTAAATCAGTCCAAGAATGCGATTGTTGACTGTGACAGCAAGCGGTGTTCCGCCTGCACGGGCGATATGACCGGCTTTTTCGTCGAGATCAGACGGGATGGTACCGTTCTGAGCGGCGATCCATTTTTTTATGGCATCGACCGCGCCTTTACGAATCGTTGTGCCGCCTGGTAGGTTCAGACCGGACATGCGTGTCTCAGCGGTGAATTCCATAATGTCAGCTTCTGCATACTCATGTTCGTTCCAGACTGCACCAATTTGGTGAGCCAACTCAACAATCGACCGGCCTTCCGGTGTTTCATCTTTGACGGATGATTGGAGAGCGGCCAGGGTCATATCTGAATGGGACACATCACTAACCGGGATGAATTCAGCTGCCATTCGGTTGCCGAATGTGATTGTGCCTGTTTTATCCAGAATCATCGTATCGATATCTCCTGCTGCTTCTACTGCTTTGCCGGACATCGCAAGTACGTTAAACTGCGTGACTCGGTTCATACCGGCGATGCCGATTGCGGACAACAGACCGCCGATTGTCGTAGGGATTAGACAGACTAGCAGGGCGATTAATGTAGCTACATCGAGTTGCACTGTGAGATAATTCGCCAGCGGAACGAGTGTGACGATGACCACCAGAAAAATGAGTGTAAGAACGGTTAGTAGCGTCGTTAGCGCGATCTCGTTTGGTGTTTTCTGGCGGGATGCACCTTCGACAAGCGAGATCATTTTATCGAGAAATGATTCGCCTGGATCGGATGTAACACGCATAACGATGGAATCAGATACGACTCGTGTGCCCCCGGTGACGGATGAGAAATCCCCACCTGCTTCTTTAATAACCGGGGCTGACTCACCTGTAATGGCTGATTCATCAATCGAAGCGAGTCCTTCGATGATTTCGCCGTCAGATGGAATCATGTCGTACGTGTCCACGCGCACGATATCTCCTTTGCGTAGCTGAGTGGATGAGACTTCACGAATTGAACCGTCTTTCTGTACCAGGCGGGCGATGGTGTCGGACTTCGTCTGGCGCAGACTGTCTGCTTGTGCCCGGCCCCGTCCTTCCGCGAGTGCTTCTGCGAAGTTGGCAAACAGGACAGTGAACAGAAGAATCAGAAATACGGCGATGTTGTAGCCCCGGCTAACTGTGCTTGGTCCGAAGGCATCCGGCAGGAAAGAAAGAATGAGTGTAATAAAGGTTCCGATTTCTACAATGAACATGACAGGGTTTTTCATCATGACCATTGGATTCAGTTTTTTGAATGAATCAATGATAGCCTGTGACACAATTTGCTTATCTAGCAGTGACTTCGATTGATTGGCCATTGTGGCTTCCTCCTCTTTTGCATCTAGTTCCTAAAACATTCCTAAATGTTCTGCTATCGGGCCAAGGGCGAGTGCCGGGAAAAAGGTAAGGGCACCAATAACCATAATGATGACGAGCAGAATAACAGCGAACAGCGGTGTATCTGTTCGGAAAGTACCAACAGTCACGGCTACAGGTTGTTTCATAGCGAGAGACCCTGCGATGGCAAGCATCGCGATGATGGAGATGTAGCGTCCGAACAACATAACCAGGCCGATAGCCATGTTATAGAAATTCGTGTTAGCACCAAGACCGGCGAATGCAGAGCCATTATTCGCAGCCCCTGATGTGAAGGCATATAGCACTTCAGAGATGCCGTGTGATCCGCCGTTCAAAATGGACGCCATCGATTCCGGGCGTAGGAATGCGATAGCCGTTGGAACGAGAATGATGACCGGATGGGTAAGCAAGGCAATCGAAGCAAGTTTGATTTCTTTCGCCTCAATTTTTTTGCCGAGAAACTCCGGTGTTCGTCCAACCATCAATCCACAAATAAATACGGTCAGGATGACATAGAGCAACCCGTTTAACAACCCGACACCTTTGCCGCCGAACACGTTATTTAGCATCATTTGTGCGAGCGGAACCATACCGCCAAGCGGGGTAAGTGAATCGTGCATATTATTAACGGAGCCTGTTGTAGCCGCTGTTGTTACGGTTGTAAACAGAGCCGAGCCAGCGAGTCCGAAGCGAACTTCTTTGCCTTCCATATTGCCGCTGATCCCAAGTGCTTGCAGGGCTGATGTACCTTTGTATTCTGCGAAAAACACGACGGAGAGCATGGTGAGAAAAATGATGCTCATCGCAGCGAACACGGTCCAACCCTGTCGTTTGTTTTGTACCATTACGCCGAATGTGTATACGAGTGCAGTTGGTAACAGCATCATGCATATCATGTGAACGAGATTCGTGAGTGCTGTTGGGTTTTCGAATGGATGAGCTGCGTTCATGCCGAAGTAGCCGCCGCCATTTGTACCTAGATGTTTGATTGATTCAAGCGAAGCTACCGGACCGCGTGTAATCGTTTGTTCAGCTCCACTGAGTGTTGTAGCTGTTATAGCACCGTGAATCGTTTGTGGTGATCCTTGGAAAACCAGGAACAGGGCAACGAAAAACGAGAGTGGCAGAAGAACGCGCGTAATGGATCGGGTAAGATCGACGTAGAAGTTGCCTAGATCATCTTTGCGTCCGGACAGCCCGCGAATAAAAGCGATGGCTACAGCAAAGCCGGTTGCCGCTGAGGTAAACATCGGAAAGGTAATCGCAAGCATCTGTGAGAAATACGAGAGTCCGTTCTCTCCGCTGTATGCCTGCCAGTTTGTATTTGTGATGAATGAAGCTGCTGTATTAAAGGCAAGAGCACTTGGCATATTGTCGATGCCATCTGGATTGAGCGGCAAATATTTTTGTAGCCGCAGTACAGCATACATCATTAGGAGCATGATAAAGTTGCTTACAAGTACAGCAATCGTATAAGTTTTCCAACCCATCGGCTTATTTTCTTTAACACCTATGAGTCGATAGATCAAGCGCTCGAACGGTCCGAAGATGCGATCAAGAGCAGTTTTGTTATAATCAAATACATGTACGAGGTAGCATCCTACGGGTTTTACTAGCAAAAGAAAGATTGTTAGCGAGATAGCCACCTGCACCATTCCCATTGTCATGTCGGATTCCTCCTGTAAGGACCATTAAAATTTTTCTGGATTAATAAGGACAAAACCTAAATAAATCACCAGTATAAGCACGATGATTCCTGCGATTACCATTGTGATACGCCCCTTCCTTACGCTCTTTCACAAAATATAGTAAAGCCGGCAAACAAGAGAAATGATACAGCGAATAGTCCGACCGTCACAAAATCATTGAACAAGCATGTTCCCTCCTTTCATGAAAATTGGAATAAAAAATAGACCGACAATATCTCCTTCTCTATCAGAAAATGACATGCGGAAATGAACTCTGTAAACGCGCATTCGGGAAAGGATGCTGCGTTCAGGCGTGTTCTGCACGATCATCGATCTGTCAGAGAAAAAGTATCATCGGTCTACCGAATGCCCATCCGTGCCCTGCACGGACCTGCATCAAGTCCCCCTGTTCTTTTTCATTGTTGTAATGTAAACAAAGAAAAAAGACCTGCAAGCAATTTGAATAAATGGTTTTGTTTGCCGTAAAAAGGCAACAAAAAAACCATCCTCAACAGGCGGTCTATGACCTCCTTCGCTTTAGCCGACGAAGTTAGCTGACGGGTAGGATGGCGAAAGAGTATTCTCATCCTTCTCTGCAAAAGCAGAGATTAACCCCAAAAGATTGGTTCCTCCGTTCCCGGCGCGCCGGGACTAGGCCGAATATGCGGTTGCTTCATGTGCTTAATTATACGAGTGGGTTGGAATAAAAATAAAACCGTGAATATAGCGAAAATAGGAACAAAAGCGACGATTTATGCGGGAAAATAAGGATAAAATACTCACAATCGAATCAACACTCGTTTTTTTAACGTTTTTTATCACTTTACAAAGTTCTAGTATCGGGAGTAAGATACTACCATCATTTTAATACATATATAGTTAGAGCGCTGAGTCCCGGATAGGGAACGGGGGAACCAACTGTACAAGGTAGATATTTGTACACGGGGTGAATCGCGGCAGAGCCGTGTAGGGCGACTTTTCACGTCCGAATCCGACAGCTAACCTCGTAAGCGTGTGAGAGGAGTTAGAGAAATGGGGCAAGTAGTAAAAAGCCAGATGGAATCAACGATTAGTGAGGCGTATATTAAGTTTTTACGCGGTATGCTTGGCAGGGGACCAAAGGAAACTAAAACATACATTATCCGTGATATGGTGATTGTCCGGTTGAAGGATGTATTAACCCAGGAAGAAAAAGCGCTGTCCACTACAGAACGGGGGCGTCCGCTCGTCAAGCAAATGCGGCGGATTCTCAGAGAGACGCATAGCGTGCAGACCGAAGAAATCATCTCAGTTATTACAGGCTGCCAGGTTATCTCAAGCCATAGTGATATTAGTACAAAGCTTGGGGAGCAAGTCGAGATGTTCATATTGGATTGCGATCTTGAAAAGAAATGCAAAGTCAAAACGGAATAGAATTGAGGCCGTCCGAGTGGGGACGGCCTCTTTTTTTGCATCTTCTAGTAATGGACGGCTGTGCATATATTTAGCAGGGGAGAGGAGGGGGACACATGAAGCGACGAAAAAATCGTTCGGTACGTGCGCCAATACCATCACGCTATATGTTTCTCATCTCTCTTGTTATTTTTCTCGGATTATCGATTCAGACATTCTATTATATTGAGAAGAATCTTGAACCGGTCATTCGGGATATCGCCCGTGCTCGTGTCGAACAGATGGCGACGAAAACACTTCATGATGCGATTAGTGAGAAAATCGTAAAAGAGACGAATTTTAAAGAGCTTGTTCAGGTGCAAAAAGATAAAAACGGAAAGGTTCAAGTGGCGTCATTTGATTATGACCGTTATGCACATATTGTAGCCAGTGTAACAGAAAATGTTGAGCATACGTTAGAGAAATTAGAACAAGCGCCAGAAAAAATCCCGCTTGGGCAAGCGTTGCGCAGTAACCTGCTTGCCCAGTACGGACCAGACATCCCGATTACGCTTGTTCCATATGGAAGCGCTCACGTCGAGTTGAAGCCGGAAGTAAAAGAAGCGGGAATTAATATGGTACTGGTTACGGTTTACGTCGTCGTGCATACGAAAATTAAAATTGTCATTCCGTTTACGACAGAACCCGCCTCGATTACGATGGAAATCCCGATCTCGAATGCATTGATTGTGGGGGATGTCCCGCAATTTTATTATGATGGGAACGGTAGAGCTGTTGGAAGTGAAGTGCCGGGAGCGGTTCCGCCTGCTATTCCGCCTGTTCAAATGAATGTTGAAAATAAGCGAAATTAACAATATTGTAACAATTAATTCACAATATGGATTAAAATCCCTGTATTATTTTTGTAATATATAGAAAAAGGAGGGGTAGTATGGGAGGGGTATTGGGTAGCTGTGAACGTTATATGTCTCAAGATCGGAAGCAGACTTTATTACAAACACTTGTAGAGTATGCTTATAGTGAACCAAGCAGCCTGGTGGAAGAATGTATGAAGAGCACGGGTATTTCCCATCTGTTCGAACTTGATAAACTATGTACAGAGCTTAAGATTGAGCGTAAGCTATATGATTATTATATTTATGACGATTACCAGCGGATTAAAGTAGCCCTTTATTAATAGAGAATTTGAAAATTTTTTTGTAAGAAGGTTTAACAAACGGGAAGAAGGGGAATAGTATACAATACTAGTATGAAAATTTTTCTCTCTCTTTCTCCCCCTATACATTCGCCCCTGCCGGAAATGGCAGGGGCGCTTTTTTTATGCACGGAGCAGATCGAGAAAACGTTGTTCCGGTGTGCGCGTATCTTGTTTCCAGTTCTCAGCAGGTTCGTCTGCGATGAGCTGGCCTTCATGCAGCAGAATAATCCGATCTGCTACAGCGAGTACATCATGCAGCAAGTGGGAGGAGAACACAATCGTTTTACCTTGTTCCCGGCAGGTGAGCACTTGCTGTTTCCACTCTTCCACCCAGAACGGATCAAGCCCATTGCCTGGCTCATCCATTAAGAGAATGTCCGGATTGCCAAGCATCATCTGAGCGAACAGCAGGCGTTGCAGCATGCCACGTGAAAAGGCAGATGGCTCTTTATCGGCTGCTTGCGCGAGTCCTGTCATGGTGAGCACCTCATCGACTTCCCGGCGGTCGCATCCTTTCAGGTCGGCAAGATAACACAGCCAACGGCGGGCACTGACGCCAGGAGGAACAGTAATAGCATCGGGCATAAAGCCGGTACTATTGCGGGTAAGCCCGCTAATCGTGCCGCCATCTGCGTGAAGTGTACCTGCCATTATATGAAGCAAGGTGCTTTTACCTGCGCCATTGCCGCCGCACAGCGCTACACACGAGCCGGAGGCAATCGACAGGCTCAAGGGTGCGAGTGCGGTCTGAGGTCCGTATTTTTTCGTAATTTGTTCAATGGTAATCATGAAGCATCATCCTCTCCCGCGTCGTATGCGTGCTGTTGCAAAATGAAGCGGAGTAGCTATATACAGAAGTATAATGGTGGTTGCTGTCGCAATTCCCGCAGCGGAGTTAAACCACTGTTCCCAGTAGTAGAAGGCAGGGCCATAAATATAGCCATCCCCTCGCCAGAATACGGAAGCGATTCGGACAGCTTCCACGGGATTCAGCACAAGTGCACCAGCCAGAACCGACTGCTGCGCCGAAGTTGGGGCAAAAGGCAGGACGGCAAGCAGAACCATGCTGTATACATAAACCGAAACAAACCAGATCAGCAGGCTAGCCGCAACGGCACCAAGCCGACTCTGGACCCGTCCCCCGATCCATAGACCAATCGCGCTGCATATGCCGCACAGTGCAATCCCCATAGCAAGTAGCGGGAGCGTGTGAGAGATCGTAGCTCCCGGCAGAAGAAATAGGCCGAGAAGTTGAGCAATACCAAAACCGACGAGTAATGTCAGCAGGAAAGCACCGAATAGTCCGAAGAATTTGCCAAGGATATAGCAGGCCGGTGGCAATGGATACGTGCGCAAGAGCCCGGTCATGCCATCGTTTCGTTCTGATGCAAGTGAAAGAGACGCAATGGTGAGACTCATAAGTGGTGCAAGCTGGAGCATGAGATTCATCTGGGACGCCGCTTGACGGGTGAAGCCGGACGCATCACCACCAGCAGGCATCAGACGAGCCTCCCAGATCAGCATGAACATGTTCAGCAGGGCGAACAAAACAGCGAATGCTGCCAGCCAGCGGCTGTGCAGCAAGGTTCGCAGTTCATAAGCAGCAACGGCTGCCAGTTGTCGAAAAACGCTAGGGTTCTTCATTGTTATTGATGAGCCGTTTTCATGTTCATGTCGCCTTGCTGCATATGGTGTTGTCCGGCTTCATTTTGTTTCATTTGACCGTGTTTCATGCCTTCCATCGGCATCATGTTGCCTTTGTCCATTTTCCAGTCATATTTTTGTAAATCAGTATAACTCATTACAGTGCCGGTCCCTTTTTCTTTTACAAAAGCATTGGATGCAGCAGTGTCTTTGAAGGCATGCACCCCGTAGCCCATTGGTGTTGGAACGGTACTTGCGAGCACATACGATGCATTTTCAAGTTTCAGCCATTCTTTAGACTGGCTGTCTTGAACGAAACTAGCGGCAATCTTATCTTCTTTATGTTCGCTTTCATACTTGTGAAGGCAACCAAGGTCGTCGAATTTTAAAGCTTTGCCATCTGCTGTTACGTATTGGGCAGCATAGCCATTATTTTTAATCGCCATATGGCACTGGGTGCATGTGTCCACTTTTTCGTCAATCGGCTGCGGCTGTGCTTCTGCTTTTTGGCCGCAGGCTGCCAGGACAACTACCAGGCAGAAAGAAAGAATGCTCATCCAGAATCGTTTTGTCATGTTTGTTCCTCCTCAGTATTTTATACAAAGTTTTATGAAGTAGCTGGTGGTAGCAGCAACGGATAGCGGTCGAATGTTCCGTCGGACCCGGTCAGCTGTTCAAGCAATTGTTGGAGCGGGCTAGCATAAAAAATTGCCAGTAGTGGGTTCTGATCCATTGTCTTCAGCATACCGTCCGCCATGCGGTATGGACTGTCTCCGATGTTGTCTCCATTTAGATCGAATCCGCTGTAGTCATCCCAGTAATTCCCTATTTTATTCAAACTCCATACATCCGCATTCCAATTCGCTTTACCACCAATTGGACGCACATTGCCTGTAAAAATATTGCGGGTCAGATGGGTATCCAGTACGTTACCGACACGCTTGACGCCAATCGCGTTCTCTGCGATGCGGTTGTTGCTGATGGTCACACCATCGGTCATGTCAAGAGCAAGTCCGATTGAATTGCGAGTTAGCTGGTTGTTGGTAACAGTTGCCCCGCGCGCATCATACAGAAACAGAGCATATCCTTCGCTGTTGCGCTGGCCCGAAAAAATGTTACCTGTAATCCGTGTATTCTCCCCATCCATTACCATGGCACCAATCGTACTGTTTGTTGCCTGATTATGCTCAAGTGTGTTGCGATCGGAAAACATGACGTGGTAGCCGTAGCGTGAATTTGTTACAGAGTTGTTGCGGACGATATTGTCATACGTACCGTCAAAATAAACACCGTCTTGCATGTCATACAAGTGGTTGTTTTCCAGTACATGTTTGCCTTTACCCGTCAACTGAATCCCGTTGCCCCGCTGCGGGAGCGGAATGTCATTTCGACCTTTGATGATGTTGGACTCAGCTTTGGACCCGGTGCTACGATCAAAGTGAATCCCAAACGCATCGGTTTGAATTGTATTGTTACGCAGGATGGCATGATTGCCGGAGACTTTGATTGCAGCATCAAAGTCGGCTACTGATTCTCCGGTCCCACGGATGGTCAGACCCTGCACCGTTACGTTATCCGCTTCAATGAGGAGTACGCTTCCCTCATGGTTGCCTTCTAGCACCGCACCTGGCTCAGCAAGAAGCGTGATAGATTTGGTGATACGTACAGGTCCTTCATATGTGCCAGCGGGAAGTGTCAGTGTGTCTCCAGGCTTCGCGGATGCAAGCATGGAGGAAAGTGATGGTGCTGCCTGGACATGTACAGGCGTTCCTGCAAGTAGGGCGCACATCATCAAGATAGCAAGCCAGTAGGTGCGAATACGGCATCCCCCTCCGTTCATCATCTGAATTCGTGTACAAGCATATCAGAGCGCAGTGAGAAGCAGGTGAAAAAAATGTGAGGAATTTTTCACAAAATGAATCTACATTTATGATGTGATAAGATGACTGTTATTATAGAAAGAAAAGAGGGAGGAATCGGCTATGAGGATGGTTGATATCATTGAGAAGAAGCGAGATGGAGGCGAGCTAAATCCAGAAGAGATCGAGTTCGCTATTAGTGGCTATACGCGTGGTGACATACCGGATTATCAGATGGCTGCGCTGACGATGGCGATTTTTTTTCGGGATATGAGTCCGGCAGAGCGCGCGGAACTGACGATGGCGATGGTGCGCTCGGGTGATCAGATTGATCTGTCCGGTATTGAAGGCATTAAAGTTGATAAGCATAGTACGGGTGGAGTCGGGGATACAACCACTCTCGTACTGGCTCCGCTTGTCGCATCTGTCGGTGTTCCGGTCGCAAAAATGTCCGGTCGCGGTCTTGGACATACCGGCGGCACAATTGACAAGCTTGAATCCATTCCAGGTTTTCATGTGGAAATCGATAACTCAACCTTTAACGATCTCGTAAACCGCAACAAAGTCGCAGTCGTCGGGCAGAGTGGGAATTTGACCCCGGCTGATAAAAAACTATATGCACTTCGCGATGTGACGGCAACAGTTAATTCGATTCCACTGATCGCAAGCTCCATTATGAGTAAAAAAATTGCCTCCGGTGCAAATGCGATTGTACTTGATGTAAAAACAGGCAGCGGGGCATTCATGAAGGACATTGAAGCGGCGCGAGAGCTGGCACGTGCGATGATGGAGATCGGTAACAGTGTAGGACGTCGTACGGTAGCGATCCTGTCTGACATGAGCCAGCCGCTTGGTTATGCAGTCGGCAATGCACTGGAAGTAAAAGAAGCGATCAATACGTTGCGTGGCCAGGGACCAAAAGATTTGGAAGAACTTTGTCTTGTACTTGGCAGTGAGATGGTATATCTAGGAGGGAAGGCGGACAGTCCAAAAGCGGCGCGTGCGATGCTTCTGGAATCGATCCGGAGCGGCAGAGCGCTTGAGACATTCCGGACGTTTATTTGTGCACAGGGAGGAGACCCGTCTGTTGTTGAGCATCCAGATCAACTGCCAACGGCCCCTTACCAGATTGAGATCAAAGCACAGGAATGCGGGGATGTCTCATCCATTCAGGCAGACGCAATTGGGACAGCTGCCATGCTTCTAGGAGCGGGACGTGCTACGAAAGACTCTGTGATTGATCTGGCGGTTGGCATCGTGCTGGTAAGAAAAGTTGGGGATTCTGTCGAAAGAGGCGATACACTGGCGGTTCTCCACAGCAATACGAAGCAGGCAGAGGAAGTAGTGCGGCGTGTGCAGGCGGCGTATGCGATTAGCTCGCAAAAAGTGTCTGCGCCTTCACTGTTGTACAAGTTGTGAAATGCAAGCGAATAAATCTAACAATATACAAAAAATCCGGAAACGGACAGGAATTTACACGAAATTTATGCTATAGTTTAAATCATCATAGGGAGTTAGTTAAGATGGTTTAGAAATTTCTTTAGGGGGTTATGGGTTTGACAATTCCATCATTAAAAATTGCACATATGACAGCGCCGGTTCCGGTTATGCAGGGAGGCATGGGGGTTAAGATCTCGCTGAGTAATCTGGCCGCTGCCGTAGCGAATGCGGGAGGAATCGGAATTATTTCTGGAACCGGCATTCCAATCGAGGAAATGAGAGCCCATATCCGCCGTGCACGTGAATTGACAAATGGAAAGGGATACATTGGCGTTAACGTTCTGTTTGCGATGAATCATTTTCCGGAAACAATTAAAGCCGCAATGGAAGAAAAAGTGGATTTCGTTATTTCCGGCGCTGGTTTTTCTCGTGATATGTATGCCTGGGGCCGTGAATATGGCGTCCCGGTTATCTCGATTGTATCATCGGCGAAGCTCGCGAAATTAGCAGAACGGCTCGGTGCTGCTGCCATTGTAGTCGAAGGCTTTGAAGCGGGTGGACACTTGGGGACAGACCGTCCGCTGTTTGACATTCTTCCAGAAGTTATTGAAGCGGTTAACGTTCCGGTTATTGCGGCGGGTGGAATTATGACAGGCTATGATATTGACCGAGCTCTTCGTATGGGAGCTGCCGGTGTACAGATGGGCACCCGTTTTGTAGCAAGCGTAGAATGTGATGCGCCAGATGTATTTAAGCAGAAATACGTTGAAACAACAGAAGATACTGAAGTTGTGCTTGTAAAAACAACCGTGGGTCTGCATGGCCGTGCGATTCGTAATGCATTTACGGATTCGATTAGCGGGGATAACAAGCTCAAAATTGATAAATGTCATGACTGTTTGAAACATTGTTCGTATCGCTTTTGTACACTCGATTCCTTGCTGAGATCTGTTGAAGGCGATGTAGATACCGGACTTGTATTCTCGGGTGCTCGTGTGCAAGAGATTAAGGAAATTCTTCCGGTGCAGACGATTATCAATAACTTAGTGCGGGAATATGAAGACGCACAGCAACAACAGGAAATTGCGGTGAATAATTAGAACAAAGGCAGTTATTCCATTGGGGATAACTGCCTTATTCAGGTTATCGAGAAAGTATCTTTTCACAAATTGACACAAACAACCGACCTGCATTGCGGTCGGTTGTTTGTGTTGTGCTTTACTTGGCTCGGATCGTGACTTGTGTACCGATTGGAACGATTGCTGCAAGCTGTAATACGTCGTTGTTGTACATGCGGATGCAGCCATGGGATACGAGGTGCCCGATTGACCACGGGGCATTTGTCCCATGGATGCCGTAATGCGGGCGGCTGAGCCCCATCCACATCGCCCCGAATGGGCCTCCAGGATTGGGAGCTTTGTTGATGATTGTGTATACACCAAGCGGTGTCGCTGTCAGGATTTTGCCGAGTCCTACCGGATAGGAGCGGATTACTTTGCTGTCTTGTAGGAGATGAAGTTGTCTTTGTTGCAAGGATACGATAATGGAGTACATATGTCTCACCTGGATTATCGTATTGAGGCGGGAAGTGATGTGCTCCTACGAACTGTTTTTTGATTTAGATCGGAAGTTTTTGCTTGGCGGCGATGGTTTTTTGCCAGGTGTAATAATTGGTTAAGAATACCCCTGCAAGTACGACAGTTGCCCCGACAAGTGTGAAGCCATGAACCGTTTCGCCGAGCAGGAGATAGCCGACAATTACGGCGATCACGGGTGATACGTATGTCCACGTAGCCGGAAACAGAGGATTCGTAACTTTGACGAGCCAGTAATAAATGCTTGAGGCAATGAGAGACCCAAACACAATCAGATAGAGAAGCGGCAGAACAGATGCTTGTGTGAGTCCAGTTGACGGAAATGGATGGGGCTCAAGCCAGAATGAAAGGATAAAAAGAAACAAGCTTCCAGAAAGCATCTGAACCCCGTTCATAACAGCAGGTGAAACACCACGATCAATTACATGTCGGGCTTGCACGGTACCGAGTGCATAAAAAAATTCAGCGATCAAAATAATGACAACACCGATTAGCCATTGTTTGGTCACGATAATACCTTTTGCAAGTTCAGGCCATACAATCAGGGCAACTCCGAAAAATCCAAGAACCATACCGAACTTTTCCACTTGCGGTACCTTTTTGCGATACACCATAACAGTTGTAATGGTTACCATAAGAGGAGTAGAGGCGGCGAGCAGAGCAGTGAAGCTCGATGAGACGAACTGTTCTGCCCAGTAGACAGCAGCAAATTCAATTCCCGTCATGCACAGGCCAACGGATGCCATCTCAAGATAGTCGCGCGGACGGGATGGGAAGCGCTGGCGTCGGAATAGCAAAAACAGCAGGATAATCAGAGCTGCTGTGCCAAAACGGGCTCCAGCGTACCAGAACGGTGAAAATCCAGCATTTAGACCCAACTTAATCGCAAGAAATGTAGTGCCATAAATGAGGCACATCAGTAGATAAGCAAACAACATAGTATCTTCTCCCTTGTTTAAAAAATCATTGTATGTGTGCTGAATCTACTATACGATGATTGTGACCATAACAGTAAACGGTACACTATAACACTTTGAGGGGGAGAAGGATGCATATTGATCTGGATCGGAAATCAGGCATTCCACTTACCGAACAAATCCGGCAGTCCATTGCCGATCGTATACGCTGTGGACTGCTTGCGCCCGGTGTGCGCCTGCCGTCGGTGCGGAAGCTTGCAGCAGAGCTTTCCATCAGTCTGGTAACAGCTGTTCAGGCATATGAGCGACTTGCACAGGATGGATTGGTTATCAGACAGCAAGGCAGGGGAACGTATGTATATCAGGATGAGACAGAGGCAGAGGGGGAAGCGCAGACGGATTGGCAGTTGTCGATTATGGACTATGTGCCGCGTGCCCGATTCTGGCAGCACCATCATCTACAATCTTCTGTTGTTCCATCTGTGCAGCTCAAACTGTCAGCAGCAGAAATTAATCGGGAGCTGTTTCCGATTGAGGAGATGGCAGAAGAACTATATCGATTGATTCAGAAAGAGCCCTGGATTATAAGCGAATACGGCCCGATTCAAGGCGATGCCCAACTGCGGGGAGCGATCGCCGAGTATTTGCACCGTCATCATGGGATACGAATTACGAAAGAAGAAATGCTTGTGACGAACGGCTCCCAGCAGGGGATTGATATTGTAGCCCGGACATTTGTCGGGCCAGGGGATGTAGTGGCGGTTGAAGCCCCTACATATATGGCCGCTATTGATGTGTTTCGTGGGCGAGGTGCAACCATTCTGTCGGTTCCGGTAGATGAGGAAGGGATGCGGGTCGATTTATTGACTGCCATGTGCGATGTACGTCCACCCAAGCTGATTTATACGACACCTTCGTTTCATAATCCAACAGGTAGCGTGTTAAGTATGCGTCGTCGAAAGCAACTGCTCGATCTGGCACAGAGTTACAATTGTCTGATTGCAGAAGATGACGCATTTAGTGATATGTATTTTGGTGAGGCTCCACCTCCATCGCTGAAAAGCATGGATCAGAGCGGGCATGTTATTTACCTCAAAAGCTTCAGCAAGCTTCTCTCGCCTGGTGCACGGGTCGCAATCGCCGCTGCGACTGGAAGTGTATTGACGCGCCTGATTAGCTCGAAGGCGATTACGGATTTGGGAACCCCGCTTTTGACGCAGAAGGCGATGTTACCCTTTTTTCAGAATGGTCGCATTGAAGCGCATCTCGTACGCATGCGTGCCCGACTCTATGAGAAGCGGAATATTGTGCTGAATACATTGACGCGCTATGCTCCGTCTGGTGTGACATGGACGAAGCCGATGGGAGGGCTTAATCTATGGGTAAGCGTTCCATCACGTATTCAGACGGATATCGTACTCGGAGAAGCGCTCAGACGTGGGGTCGCCTTTTTGCCGGGCTCCGTGTTTTATGCAGGGGAACCGGAGAGTCATCATTTGCGGATTGTCTTTTCCTATTTGCCTGATGATCAATTGCAGGAAGCCATTAAAACACTATGTGAAGTGCTAGCCCAGGCTATCGAGCAAAAAAAAGAGGAATATAGCATAAATCCGCTTGTTTAAGAATTTTCCGAACAAATTTCGACAGTTTGGAAACATATATCCATTGTTTCATTTGTCTGAACACGGTAAAATTGCATACTTGGATGGTATTATAAATTGTGTCTATATAGTGAAAAATCGCTTGCTTGATGGGAGATGTTATCATCATGGAAACAAACGAAACACAACATTTCGATGTCGTGATCGTAGGTGGCGGGTTAGCTGGTTTATCGACAGCAGCTTACTTAGCGAAGAACGGAAAAAAGGTAGTGGTTCTCGAACGTGGAAATCTAGGTGGACGCGCTGTTACATTGAAACTTAAAGGATTTTCGTTTAATTTTGGCGCACATGCCATTTATGGACGCGATTCGTCTGTACTTAAGAAATTTGAAAAAGATCTCGGCATTCAGATTACGTGGAAAGATTTTGAGCCGAGCAAGGCGAAATATGACATTGGAGATCGGCTGTCAGCTATGCCAGCTAATATTCAAGGGTTGTTCCGCACATCGATTCTGAACAGTCTAGGTAAGGTGAAGTTCACCTTCAATATTTTCAAAACGATGCTTCATATGGAAAAAGGTCATCCGCATATGTCGATCGAGAAGTGGATGGAAGAAAAGCAAGTGAGTGAAGATGTGAAAAACATGATGCTCACACTTGCTTCGTCTAACTTCTTTACCCGCGAGCCGGAGCGCATTCCGTCTGATGTGTTCTTCACATATTACCAACGCCTGTTTACATCTAATAAGCCGGTTGCCTATATTGGGGGCGGCTGGCAGGCCCTTATCGCTGAATTTGTTCGGGTGATTGAAGAGAATAATGGTGTAGTGATCACAAAGGCGAAAGCGGAATCGATTGAGGATGATGGCGATCGTGTAACAAAGGTACACACAACACAGGGGATTTTTGAAGCGGATGAATTCGTGTTCTGTATGCCACCGAAAGAGCTGGAGAAAATCGTAACCGGCACAAAAGTAGAGCATTTCATTAAGCAGTATTCAAGCTATGAACCAAGCTACGTATACGTATACGATATCGGGTTAAGTGAGCGGATCGATGTACCGTACACATATATTTATGACAAAGCGAATAAGATGTTTATTACCGATATCTCGCATTATGACGAATCATGTGTACCGGAAGGCGGCCAGATGTTGCAGGCGATTGCCTATCTGTCTGAGTCTGATCTGGCGGATAAGGACAAAGTGCAGGAGTACCATGACAAAATCGAGGCGTTGTATGACAAGCACTTTGTAGGATGGCGCGATAAACTTGTTGTTCCGCGTGTATCCAAACGTGCAGCAGCACAGGAAATCAAGTGGACGATGAACCAGAAGCCAATGCCGGTTTATCTGCCAGATTACCGAAATGTGTTCTTTGCGGGTGACTGGTGTGAAGGCAAAGGACAATTGTCCGAGCTGTCATTTTCAAGCGCATTCGAAGCAAGTCAGCTGATTATCGGAAAATATTCGCATGTATAAATAAAAAAGATGTATGAGATTCAGGGGGAGTGGGAATAACAAGAATAGTTGTAGGAAAGTGTCTCCCTATATTCTCCCCCTTTTTCCCTTGCCGCCAATTTGGCGGCTTTTTTTGTATAGGTTCCGATAGTTTTGCATATAAAAATAGCCAAATTTAAAAATTAAGTTCGACTGCGCGTTCTTTTATAAAAGAATTTGGTCAGTAGAATCATCATAAGAAGCAAGTTTGTAGCAGTACCTATATAAGAACTATATAGGAGTAACTGAGGCCGTGGATTACTCAATATATTACATATCCCCTCCTAGATAACGATGCAAGTCCATTGTAACAACGGGCTTTTTTAGTTCCGGTAAAATGATTTATGTTGCTTACTATCATTTTAGAGATCAGAAAATCGTTTTATTGCTGTGCATATAGTAGGGTTCTAATTATGAGAAGTAAACAATTTTGCAAGCGTAAAAAAAATAAAAAGAGAGAAAACCGACGATAAATGGATTAATAAGATACTATGCGGAGATATAAGGAGATAAACAATCTATTTAGACATTTTAATTATTATGAATATTTGTTATATTTGTTTTACACCAACAACAGGTGGACAACCTTCTACTCAACCCACTACACCTGAATGGATGTGATGACGATGATTGCAGAGGGTAAAATTCAATGGATGCTTGCTCCAGGTAAATAGGGAAAGGCGATGTACACAGCAGTCGAATAACGAAAGAAGGAAGGTGTGACACTTCCTGAGATCGTTAGGGGTGTACAGGTATATAAACTAAAGTAAGAAAGGAGAACGTGAAAAGTTGAATAGCGAGGAAATACAAACGTAGCCCTGTGCTCTCCGTGAATCGAGAACACAGGGCTACGTTATTTTTATAACTCCCTAGTATGTACTGGGAAGTTATATGTAACTGTATAGAATTCGATAAAATAACTTGATATATGAAAATGAGTCTTGGTACAGATATTGCTGTTGTTTTTATGGTGATGGAAAATTATTGATAGGGGGTAGATGTACCATGAAAACTGTAAATATTAGACCTGCTACAAAAGAAGACATCCCACAACTTCTAGATTTGATGTACCAATATATTGTTGATTTTTATAAATGTCCTCGTCCAATTGAAGATGATCTTAAAGGATTGATTATTCATTTACTTGACCATCCATATGAGGGTATTCAATTTGTAGCAGAGGAAGAGCCGAATAAATTAGTTGGGTTCGCTACACTATATTTCACCTTTAACACATTAGAAGTAAAACGAATGGCTTTGCTCTACGATTTATTTGTACGACCAGATACGCGAGGACAAAAAGTTGGCGAAAATCTTTTTCAAACTTGTCTCTCTTATATCAGAGATAATAATTATTCGCATATGCTTTGGGAAACGGCTCATGATAACGTAACGGCCCAGTCCTTATATGATAAAATGGGTGCGCAAAAAGCGGCCTGGTTAAATTATGAGATTAAGTAAAGTTATGAATTATTGAATGTGTTATTCATAATTAACTAATGCTTAGTAACGTTCAGAATACAAAATACAAAGCCTGATATATCCCTTATAGGCGTATGTCGGGCTTTTATCACCTTAATCAGTTATAAATTAAAAAAATATTTACATACTATTCTTTATTTTTTATAATTTAATAAAATTATATCAAGTTACTTGGTATTGGAGGCGAACTACTATGACTAAAACATCTTCATTGTTTAAAGTTTCAGCGACAGGAACGTGGGAGTCCGGGGTTAAAACCAATATTTCTATACGTGATTTTACTTCTTTCCCTATGGATGAACCACCAGTTCTAGGAGGGACGGATACAGGTCCTAATCCAATGGAGTACGTAGTGGCAGCACTTAACGGATGCAAAGGAGTTATGATTCCGTTAGTTGCTCAAGAACTCGGTTTTACTTTTGCAGGAATTGATTTTGAGACAACAGGTATTATTGATACTCGTGGATTAATGGGGGAAGAAGGAGTTTCACCACATTTTCAAAAAATACGTTTCCATGTAAACATCAAAACAGAGGAAAGTGAAGAAAGAATTGAGCAACTAAAAAACGAAGTGGAGCGTAGATGCCCGGTATTTAATCTATTCGTAGATGCTGGAATTAAAATTGATGTGAAGTGGAGCAGAGTATAAGACCATAAATAAAAGCCTGACATATATTCCCTTGTAGGATAGTATGTCAGGCTTTTTTTATATAGGTTTAAATCGAGAGGTGTATTGAGTAGAATAAGACAAAGATCAATTGAGAGTAGGAGGAGAAGGGATATGCGCGAATTTAACGCTGACGAGTTCTTTAAAGAAATCGACGAGAAGCAGCAAGAAGTAAATGAACAGGCATATAAGTTGTTTCGGGGAGATCAGCGCAAGGCACGGGTTCGGCCACGGGATGAAGATGAACAGCGCTGCCTAGATATAATTTGCAGAGAGAAGTGGCTACGGGCAATATCTGAAGGAAAAGTTCGTTATATCAATGACAGGGAGTTGGACTACTTTGTCGATTGAATCATATCGTACTGAGATTTATGGATTAAAAGGCAAGCCAAAGACAGAGAAGATGCTTCTGTTTTCGGCCATCCTAACTGAAATATTAGAATCCGTAAATGTAGAGCCCATCATTGTAGGAGGTTTCTCTGTTGAGCTGTATACTCGTAACAGTTATGTAACCGAAGACATTGATTTTGTATTAAACGGACGAGATAAAGCGGATCAGGTATTAGTAGACCTCGGTTTTGAAAAACAGGGAAAAGACTGGTATCACAAAGAGATTGGATTAGTGGTAGAGATACCGGATAACTGGCTAGATGGTGACTATAATCGAGTAACAAAGCTTAATATTGGGAAAGGACGATATGTAAAAGTCATCGGGATTGAAGATATTATTAGTGATCGGCTGCGTGCCTGTAAGTTTTGGCGCTCTCAGAGTGACTGCGAGTGGGCGTACTATGCACATAGAGAGCGAATTGATATGGAGTATTTAAAGAAAAAATCAGTACAAGATGGAACATATGAAATTGTAGAAGAATGGTTACAGAAAAGTAACGATTAGTCATAAAAAGCCTGACATATTCCCTTATAGGGTAGTATGTCAGGCTTTTATTTGTTCAGAATTTGTTCAGAATGTGAATGATATAATATCGAGGGCAATTATTACTATCGAAAGTGAAAAAATAACTAAAATAGTTGCAAGGTCATTCATTTGGACGATTGTGAGGGGAAACCTTTTGGTTAAGAAAAATATTGTTAAAGTAGTGACGACAGTGACGTTGTTGAGTTCTTTCGCCCTTCCTGTACAGGCAGCTACTTCTTTTGTTGACATTAACAATTCGTATGCAAAAGATGCCATTCAAAAGCTTGCAGATGCAGGCATTCTAAACGGGAAAGGAGAGGGCGTATTCTCTCCAACGGGAACAATTACACGTCAGGATTTTGCCATTGTTCTAGCAAAGGCCTTGAATTTAGATACGACTCATATTCCTACAACAGCTACATTCTCTGATATTCCTCCAACTCATTATGCTTTCAAGTATGTAGAAGCAGCAGCAAAAGCTGGCCTTATAAAAGGAAATGGGAACGGAACGTTTGGCAATGAACAAAATTTATCCAGACAGGATATGGCAGTTATTTTTGTACGGGCTTTAGGAGTAGATCCTAAGGGGAAAGCAGCTAACTTAAAATTTAGCGATGCAGCTTCTATATCCGATTATGCAAAAGATGCCGTAGCCTATGCTGCGGAACTAGGATTAATCCAAGGAAATAGTGATGGTACCTTTAGTCCTCAGAGAATAGCGGATAGACAGGCCGTTGCATCCGTAGCAAGTAAATTTCTCAAAGTAGTTGAGACGAACAGAGGTCAAAACCAGGTATCAAACAATCCAGGTATTCCTACACCGAATCAACCAACCACACCGACTCCTACGCCAGCTACAAATACCAGTAGTAATACAGGGGGAAGTGGTGGAGGTGGTGGAAGTAGTAGCAGCCGGGACTATACAGCTCCTACTATTACCCTTATTTCAACGTCTCCAATTGTAATAGGAAACAATGTGATCGTTACAAGTAATGAGGCAGGTACCGTATACCTCGTACCAACTATAGAGAATCCGGGTAATAGAGAACAGTTAGAGGGGCTTATTTCAGGAAACCGTGCTAAGAAAGCATCGGTCACTGCTATACAAACAAATACGAACATTAGTACAGAAGGATTACTAGCGGGAAGTTATAAAGTATATGCCGTAGATGCGAGTGGAAATGTATCAGTCCCTACAGCTGTAATTGAGCTTAGGATTGCTCCGGTTAACCATGAGCCGGTAGTGTCAAATCCGATCAATTCGTTGACGGCTGTTATCGCAGACGGGCCAAAGACAGTGAGTCTAGCAAATGTATTCAGTGATTCGGATGGGGATGTTTTGACTTATAGTGTGGTATCGTCACATTCAAGCGTGACAACCGTAGGGATAAACGGAACGAATCTTACTGTTACGCCAGTAACGGCAGGTACATCTATGATCACAGTAACGGCGAATGACGGCAAAGGTGGAACTGTACAAACGCAATTTATTGTAACTGTGAACACCCTGACCGATGCGGCAACGCCGAAGATCGACACACAACCAGCGGATCAAACAGTGAACGTAGGAGGTAGTACATCTTTGAGTGTAGTGGCGAGCGGTGGGGTCTCGCTGAGCTATCAGTGGTACAGCAATACGACGAACAGCACCAACGGTGGCACAAAAATTAGTGGTGCGACGAGCGCAACGTATACAGTACCGACTGGTACTGCCGGAACGATGTACTACTATTGTGTTGTAACCAACACGGATAGCAGTGCAACAGGTCAGAAAACGGCAACGGCAACGAGCGGTGTAGCAAAGGTTATTGTGAACGCGGTGACCAACGCGGCAACGCCGAAGATCGACACACAGCCAGCGGATCAAACGGTGAACGTAGAAGATAGTACATCTTTGAGTGTAACAGCTAGTGGTGGAGCATCGCTGAGCTATCAGTGGTACAGCAATACAACGAACAGCACCAACGGTGGCACAGCGATCAGTGATGCGACGAGTGCAACGTATGCAGTACCAACTGGTACTGCCGGAACGACATACTACTATTGTGTTGTAACCAACACGGATAGCAGTGCAACAGGTCAGAAAACGGCAGCGGCAACGAGTAGCGTAGCGAAGGTTACCTTTGAAGCAGCGGTACAGAAAGGTCTATTCTTCTCCGAATTGGTCTGGGGCCAAAACGACAACTTCTTGCAAGCAATCGAACTGTACAACCCGACCGGTCAAGACATCGATGCCTCCAAGATCCGCATCGAACGATCCGACGGCGGCAACCCGATTACGCTGGAAAACGGAAAGATCTCCAGCGGCGGCACCTTCACGATCGTGGAGTCCTTCTACTTCGGAACTGATGTCCCTGTGGATTACAACACGATGATGAATTTCTACGCGGATGACAGTCAACCGGTTACACTCTCGCTCTACTACGATAACAAACTCATGGACATCGCGCTTTTCATCCCGCATAAATCCTTTGGTCGAGTCTCCGGCACCGTGATCGGAAACACGACAGCGTATGATTCCAAACAATGGAAAAACGAAGGGACCGATTACATTGACGACCTTGGCAAATTCACCCCAGATTCATCAAATTAAGGTCTAGACGTACATCAGAAGATGTTCTTTAAGGTAATTTTTATCACTAGGGATGAATGTTAGACAACTTTCGATATTAAGCTAAAAAAGCCTGACATATTCCCTTATAGGGTAGGTATGTCAGGCTTTTGCTTTTTTATGCGGTTAGTGGCGGCAGTAGCTTCCTCGGTAATACTCCCTAATATCGGTAGAGCAATGAAAAAGAAATTACTTTTTTCGTGGTTTTATCTGTTGTTACTAAAAGTTTATATTTTGGGTATAGGTAGTATAAAATATAGCCACCATCTTCTACCTCTTCGTCGATTCCTTCGTCGGATGGCTTTCCGAATACCTTCTTAACACCATTAACATTAATGGTGTTAAAAGAGTTATCGTAAATAGTTACACCGGTGATTTTCTTTTTATCAAGTCCTGAGTAGTATGTAAAACTTGGATACATATAATAATAAGATCCATCGATAGAATCAACATTTTTTGCTTTTCCCAGCTTCGCGATAACTGTAGACAATGGTGTACCAATAGGAAAAGGTGTTCCTTTTAGCACTCCTTTTTTGGCGTTTGTTACAAAGTCTTTATTGATGGTAATTTTACTTGTTTTCTTTGTTGCAGCAGACACGGAAGTAGTTGGTACAGGCATAACACTAAGAAGAGTAAATGAACAGATTACTGCGGATATCGTTAATTTTTTAAGTAGCTTCATACTTCTTCCTCCTGGTTATAGAATAAGCTCCCTGTAATAGGGAGCTGAGTAAGTCTATTTCTGCTTTTCTACATGACCACCAACAAATAACTGTACGTTTGTCGTTCCGCCAGACACGTTCGAGAACGAAGATCCTCCTGCTGGAACTCCCCAAAATCGTACTGTATCTTCTTGAAGAATATCTCCACTTGATTTCAGCATAAGCACTTGATAAGACTGCATGTTATTGTCGACTACATGCAAAATAGAAACGGTATCACCTCCATCGATCGGAGCTTCTTCTACATTGACAACCTGGCCAGCGAATGTTGCTACTTTATTAAAGTATGGTGCAGCATTTTTGTTTAAATGCTTGGCAGTAATGGTTTTGTCAGCCATGCCTTTCAATTTTTGAATGTCAGCTGTGGTCTTGGCCGGAAACAACTTATTATTAGCCACGATAAAATCATAGGTTTGCTGAGGGAGCTCTGGTTTGTTTTCGGTCATATTAGGAAATCCAGTTTTAGTGAGCTCAGCATATTTAACTTTCTCAGCCAGCTCTTTTTGCTTTGCTTCATCGGCAGCCTTTTGCTTTGCTTCTTCCTCAGCTTTTTTCTTATCTTCCTCTGATGTATCTGGCTTAGTTGCGGTTTGGTTTGATGCAGTTGTTGTGGAGCTTGATGGTGTGTCACTTCCACAAGCCGTTAGGGTAAGTGATAAAGCAGCTAATCCAGTAAGTAAAGCGATTTTTTTCAAGATGATTCTCCCCTTTGTATGTACTAATTCCTACATATACCATTTTAGGTTACACAGTCAGTTAGAACTAGGTAATTAAATAGACAATTTTCGACAAACAAGACGAGATCTGGATCTCAATAGGACTAAAGCCTAGTTTGAAGTAGAATAAGGAAAAATATAAGTGGTGGGGAGTTGAGCAAATTTGGCAAATAGTTGTAGAGCTGAAATACTGGCTACTGTTCATTCAATAGTGAGAAATAAGGGGATTAATGAATTCACTGTAAACGAGGTGGTTGAATACTTATCTCAGAATAATACGGTGTATAAACCTCAAAGTATAAGAACTCATATAACTTCTAGATGTTGTGTAAATGCCCCAGATCATCACGCCGTTGTGTATGATGATTTCGAGAGAATTGGTAGAGGCGTATATAAATTGCGAAGCTTTATCATATGAAAACCTTTACTCAAATAAAATAAGCTCCCTATGGTAGGAAGCCTATTAGTGTAAAAGTGTTAATGACTAGCTTCGTCATAAGCCAGGACGATAAAAGCTTCTAATTCACGAAGTTCCTCAACGCTTTGGATTTGAGCACGGCTAACACCACTACTTTTCGGAGCTTCAACAACCGAAAGGGAAGGGCATAGTTTGGCCATCTTTTCTACTGGCATCTTGGAAATTACATACTTTACGGTACCCTCAAGAGAGAAGCGTATAAACCAATTGGTAACGCCTTTCTTATAGATTGTATAATAATGAGTCGTGTCTTTATGTTCGACGTCAGAAACGTCTCTTTCGTGCTCTTTAAGAGTATTTAGAACGATTTCTACTGCTTGTAATTCCTCATCTGTAGTAACAATTCGACTCTTACGTACCGTATCCCCAGACTCTTTTACAGGCTCTGTGTCAACTTCTGTGGTTGCAGCAGCTTCCTGCACAAGCTCCTTAGGAGAAAGCCCCTCACTAATAATTTCAAGCAATGTATTGGAAATAGCCTTTTTTACAATTGGTCGGAAGCGATCCAGGACATTCGTTGTGATGCGGGTTGTACTGAAATCCTTGATGAGGAAACGAAGGAAATCATCTGATGGATTTTTGAAAAGCTCTTTCAGGGTAGAGTTGAGATTATTCATGTAAATAAGCTCTTCTGCATACTTTACAATCTTATCTGCATCGAATTTCTCGCGAGTAAAACTTTCGATCGTTTCAATATCAACAGAGGAAATAGATTCCATGTTGAACGAGAAGAATGGTGTTGAATCCATAAGGTTGTCCTGGGTGAGATCGGTGAAGAATTTGTACTCGATACCGTTTGTCAAAATGGCGACTTTTACTTCTGGTGTACTGTTAAAGTAGCGGCTTAACTGAGCGTCATGGCGTGTGAGGTCTTCATTTGCTGATTTAGCTTCGATGAAGATAATCGGCACCCCGTTTTTAAATATGGCATAGTCTACTTTTTCCCCTTTTTTTTGACCGAAGTCAGCCACATACTCTGGGCGTACTTCAAGTGGGTTAAATACGTCATAACCTAACTTTTGAAGGAAAGGTATGATAAGTGCTTGTTTTGTCATTTCTTCGTTCGAAATATGTGATTTACGTTCTGTTACCTGAATAGAAAGCTTTTGGAGTTCTGGCTTTAAATCCATTATTTTTCCTCCTTTGTCTGCATATGATATCTCTCTACTTAATTTTAGTTTACATAGTCTTACAGAACTAGATACTACTGTTAGACAACTTTCGACATTAAACGCCAAAGATCTGATATTCCCTTATAGGGTAGTATGTCAGGTTTTTATGTAAGGGATAAGCATTCAGAAGAAAGACAAAACAAGGTAGTAAAAAACCGCACACCGATATGTGTTCGGGTGCGGGAAGGTTTATGAAACGATAAAAACCGTTGTGCCGATTGGAATGTTGCGGAACAGCCATTCCACGTCTTTGTTCTGCATACGAATACATCCCTGGCTTACATGGTGTCCGATGCTGTACGGATTATTCGTGCCGTGGATGCCGTATTTATAGCCGCCAGTGTAGGGGACACTTAATCCGAGCCAGCGTGTCCCCAGTGGATTCTGCTTGCTGCCTCCAGGAATTCCTTTAGGCACATACCATGGGTTTTTTACTTTTGCGATGATGCGGAATTCGCCTTCCGGTGTTAATGTTCTATTCTTGCCGGTGGCGACCGGAAAATAATAGATCGGATTGTCATTTAAAAAAACGGTAAGTTGATTTGTCGTTTTGTTAATCTCGATGTGTACATCATCTTCCACTGCAAACGCTGTGCCAGATCCAGGGAGAAGGAGAGACAGACACAGAAGAAAGACTGAGAAACATCTAAACAATTGTGCCATATCTTCACCTCTTTTTCTTTTTGGATTGATTTTTTCGCTCCTCATTTTCCCAGCGTTTTAGCGATGGATATGGATCGAAAGAATATTCTCCGTTCCCCCTGTCTTTGTAGATACCGTAGTGCAGGTGTGGCGGGAATTTACCGGACGTGCCCGGCTTTCCATAGCCGGAACTGCCGACGTAGCCGATAACATCCCCTGGCGCTACGATATCTCCTACCTTGAACTTTTTATTAAAGCCATTCAGATGTGCGTAGTAATGATAAATCGTATCCACATCACGAATTCCAATGCGCCAGCCACCGTATGGATTCCAGCCCATGGATTCAATGACTCCGTGCCGGGTAGCACGGACAGGTGTACCATATCCGGCGAAAATATCTGTTCCTTCATGAATACGCCGTCCGCCCCAGCCACGTGGATCACCCCATGTGTTTTTATAGCTGTAGCTATAGTGGAGTGGCACAGGAAAGGCGCTGCCGACCAGATGAAGGGTGTTATGGTGACGATACAGCTTCACAAGGCCAGAGATGGTCTCTACACTGCGATCGTATGTGTAATACTGCCATAGACTGATGCGTAGATCGTTGTCCGTAAATCCGAATTGTCCGAGGTAACATGCGATCGTGTAGACCACATCAAGGTCATTGCGTAGATCTGCTTTGCCATCGCCATCCCCATCTTTCCCGATTCCGCCAAAGAACGCAATCGAGCGTGGATTTACATCCGTATCAAGAGGATTCAGAACCCCACGCCACATCGCGGATGGCACACTAATCCCGGTCAATCTGGTCTGCGAGGGAGAGGAATCCTCTGTTTTTTTGCTCGACTTGCGAACCGAACGTTCGTATTGATCGACGGCAGCTAGATACTGCCAGGGTACGCCGGTAATGGCCTGCATATGTTCGAATAAAACCTTGCGTTCGCGAGAAACCTGCTCACTGTCCGTATCTGCTCGAGCAACAGATACAGGAAGGGAGACAGCGCATAGAAAGACGATGAGACTGAAAGCTAAAAGTCGCTTGTACCACATGTTGCCCTCCCGTAATCGTAAATATGTCCGGCTTAGTGTGTGCAATCGGAATTGCTTTCATAAGAGGGAATTGATTAGAATGAATATACACCAGTACCAACAAGATGGGGGTTGATCCGCTATATGGCAGGACGTAAACCGGAATGGCTAAAAATTAAGCTGGATACAGGAAAGAACTTTAAAGAACTCAAAAGCATGATGCGGGGCCAGACGTTGCATACCGTATGTGAGGAAGCACGCTGTCCGAACTTGTATGAATGCTGGGCGAACCGTACAGCAACGTTTATGATATTAGGAGATACATGTACGCGGGCATGCCGCTTCTGTGCGGTTAAAACCGGGTTGCCAACGGAATTAGATCTCGCCGAACCAGAACGTGTGGCAGAAGCGACCGAGCAGATGGGGCTGCGTCATGTGGTGGTTACATCCGTAGCGCGTGACGATTTGGGCGATGGGGGAGCAAGCATTTTTGCGGAAACGATTCGGGCGATCCGCAGGCGAACTCCACTGTGCAGTGTGGAAGTACTCATTCCGGATTTTCTCGGAGACTGGGAAGCATTGCGTGTCGTGATGGATGCTAAGCCGGATATTCTTAATCATAATGTGGAGACGGTTGAACGGCTGTCTGATCGGGTACGCTCGAAGGCGAAGTATGATCGGACAATGGCGCTTCTGGCAGAAGCGAAGCGCATGGCTCCCTCGATCCCGACGAAGTCAAGTATTATGATTGGTGTGGGAGAGACTGTGGACGAGATCATCACGACGATGGATGACCTGCGTCGTGTGGATGTGGATATTTTGACAATCGGGCAGTATTTGCAGCCGACCGCAAAGCATCTGAAAGTGGAAAAGTATTACCACCCGGATGAGTTTGCACAGCTAAAAGAAGAAGGACTTGCACGTGGGTTTAAGCATGTAGAATCGGGACCACTTGTGCGCAGTTCATATCATGCACATGAGCAGGTTGAATCAGCGGCGGAATCACAAATGAAGACACAGGGATAGAAAATGATGAAAAGGGTCTTTCTTGTCTAGACAAGAAAGACCCTTTTAGGTAAATCGACTATCTTCCGCTTATACTGGAGAGATGGAAGAGTGAGCCAGCACGATGACCGCATGCTTGTTCGAACTGTTTGTCTGTTTTGTTTTCCATCTGATGCGGGTTAGCAAATACTTTGTTGATTGCGTTCTGATCGTTTGTCGTATACACCTTGCAGTAGCGAGGGGATACATTTTCGCAGCTCCTCTGTACTTTTTTCAGTGTCATCGCTGCTTGAGCTGGCGTTTGACCGGATGTATCACACCCGACAAAAATGTGCTTGTCTGTTGTCAAGACATTTGCCTGTTTGATGCCTGGAATTTGGTTGGCTGCGTTCGCACAGGAAGAAGCAAGCATCTGACGATCGACATATACATTTGGTGTCGCTGTGGTGCCGTAACTTTTTACACCCATACCAGTGTGTCCAGTTCCAGTCTTATGACCGGCATGTGCAATGCCAATCTTTGGCGGGGTTGTGTGCCCTGTAGTTGACTGGATATGGCTCTTCGATTGGTAAACTGAAGGCTGCTGCGTAGTCCCATACGTTGTCCCATACGTAGTGCCGTACGTTGTCCCTTTGTTTATGCCACCAGGATTTAGGCCATACATCTGCTGGCCGCTGTCTGTTACGCCGTAGCGTGTCATACCTTGATTGCCGAACATATACTGACGCGTATCAACCGTGCCTTTGGTACGGTAGTTCGATTGGTCAGTAATGACGCCATTACGGTATGTGTCGTAGCGGCCATCCCCTTTTGGTTGCAGTGCATAGCCAGTTGTTGACCCTTGATTTCCTTGCATCGGGCGATATTCCGATGTTTTAGTGGTATTGCCTGGAGTGCAGGCAGCAAGCGAGAGCGCAAGACCAACAGTGGAGAGAACAGAAACGATTTTTTTCATTTTCACACCTCCGTGAGCTTAGAATGCCCGTATGAAGCCGGAGCTTTCATGGCAATTTTGTGTGTATTGGTTGAATTTGTGGTAAAATAGGAGGCGTACGCCACGCGTAAAAAAGAGTGTGGTGTATGTGTAAGAGGGGGTGCAGGTGTGATACGTGTCCAGGACAACGTATATGAGCTGGTGGAAGAGCATAAAGAAGGGTTTAAACCAGACGTATTCAAAGAACGATACAGTGACATTTTAAGTAAATTCGATTACATTTTGGGTGACTGGGGATACGGTCAGTTACGGCTAAAAGGCTTTTTTGAGGATACAAACCGAAAAGCCCCGTATGATGCCCGCCTCAGTTTTCTTGATGAGTATATTTTGGAGTATTGTAACTTTGGTTGTTCGTACTTTCTGTTAAAGAAGACCAAGTCAGGTAGTGCACAGCCGATTGAGAGTGAGATTGTGGAAGCAGAGGGTGAGACGGGAGATGGGGAGGAAGAGCGTCCATCACGCAGTGGACGCGAAGGTGGCAGACGCCGCGATTCTCGTCGTCGCTCCCGCCCTCGCCGCAAGCCAAAAGATGGACAAGCTCGAGAGTCGAGACCGGATGTGCCGAACGCGTAGCATACTGAGAAAAAACAGGCGAGGAAATTGCTTCCTCGCCTGTTTTTATTTTAACGGTGGCTCGTAGTTTTCGTTTGAGTTATCGTGTGTCAGATGCGACCCTGGGTCCTGGCGCTCGATGCCTTCGTGGAAGTCCCGATATTCGTAGGTGAATGCAGACTGGGCTAACTCACCTGTATCCCACGACTCTTTGCCGAGGGATGGATGAGAGATGGCGGCAGTGCCGTACGGTCCTTCCGGAAACTCTTCCGGATAGCGGGTATGAATCGCGCTGTATTCGGTTGAGATTGGCATGTATGCCGGATCGATTTTCTTCTTGCCCATAAATAAAACCCCTTTCCTCACTGTATAAGGATAGGGGTAGTATAGGCGGTTGCCCGTTCGTTTATGCAAAACGGCGAGTTAGATGCTGAGATAGAGAAATTCCCGTAACTCGTTCGCATCTGCTTCTGACATATTGAAGGCTTCTTCGAGATAACCTGGCTCATCTAAATCCTTTTGGCCGAGAATTGCCATGCGGTGTGTCAAAATATTAAGCACGATGCTTTTGCCATAAAAGTTCTTGGTGCGGATAATCGCTAAGTCGTAGCGGTTTTCTAGTCCAATAAAGCTTACGTAGCGTGTTTTTGTTTCTTCAGCATGATCGTACAGAAATGTCCAATCTCCGTGTTGACTCATAGTTGGTATCCTCCTATCACGTATATGTACCAAATTATATGCCAACGACTCGGCTGGAGCAATGCCTGGGAATGCTCGGAGGCAATGGTCGGGTAGAACATATAGTTTCGCTTCCAATCATGCTATACTGGAAAAAAGAAAAAACAGTAATAGAGGTGGTTTGGATGTATCAAGTAAATACCGAAAAAATTGAACAGCATTTAGTATATATGGAGCAAGTGCTTGAGAGTGTATCTCCCATTCTGCGAAACAGTGAGGCTAACGATATGCTCACATCCCTTTCTCTGCAGCGTGCTTTACACATTGCACTTGAGACGGTGGCTGATGTTGGCAATTACTTAATTGATGGTTTCATTATGCGTGATCCAGGAAGTTATGAAGATATTGTCGAGATCATGCTCGATGAAACGGTGATTACAGCGGAGATTGCGGTCGCACTGAAAGAAGTAGTAAATATGCGTAAGCCGTTGATTACGGACTACCTGGATGTACGTGATGATGCGGTCAGCAAACTTTTGAATACGCATTATGCGAAACTTGTTGCTTTTCCGAATCAAGTACGGGAATACTTGAAAAAAGAATTGTAGTCGCCAAGAAAACACCGCACACATAGTTTTTATATTATATTGTATAAAAATTTACTTATCTCACGAAATCAAGTACAATGGGAAGGAGGAAGGTGAAGGAAACGATGAATAAAGATAAATCCTCTTCGACGCGCAATCAGATTTTGCATATGTTAAAAATTAAAGGTTCCATGACAGTAGGGGAAATGGCTCAGGAGCTTGAGATTACAGAGATGGCTGTGCGCCGTCATTTAAATACGCTTGAAAGAGATAAATACATTCAGACACGTTTGCTTCGCCAGGCTATGGGCCGCCCGACTAATGTGTACTCGCTTTCGCAAGAAGCGGATAATATGTTCCCTAAGAACTATCAGGATCTGACACTTGAGATTCTTGGCGATATTGAAGAGCTGCAGGGAGCGGAGATGGTAGAAGCGTTGTTCCGCCTGCGTCAGCAACGACAGGAGAACTTGTATCGGGATGTGGTGCCCGAGGACAGTGATTTCGAGAAGAAGCTTGAGATGCTAGCTCGAATGCAGAATGAGAAAGGCTACATGGTTGAGGTAAAAAAGGATGAAGAGACCGGACGCTATATTTTGGTCGAATCAAATTGTCCGATTTCCGATGTAGCACGGGAGTACACATTCGCCTGTAACTGTGAAAAGACGCTGTTCGAGAACATTCTGGAAACAAAGGTGGAGCAGGAGCAGTGTATGGCAACTGGCGGCGATAACTGTGTATATGTGATTGATCATAAAAATGACAATGCGGAGAAGCGCGAGTCATAATTATGAAGCATAGCTCTGTGGATCAAAGGATCTGCAGGGCTTTATTTTTTGGGGTTTATTATGGTATTATTTTCATAAAAAGAGAGTAAGAGGAGAACAAGTGCAATGAAAAAAGTATGGACGATAGGAAGTATACTGACATCTATCCTGGTAGGAACAGCGGCACCTGTAGCGCTTGCAGCACCTGCAGTAGCGGTAGCAACCCTGCCTGTACAGGTAGAAGTAGACGGAAAGAAGGTTGCGACTCCAGCAGGAATGGATGTGATAGATGGGCAGGTCATGGTTCCGCTGCGCTGGGCTGCGGAACTGGCAGGTGCTCGCTCGGTAAAGTGGGATGCAAGTAAGCGAGATGTTAAGATTGAGGCACCTGAATCATACGAGAGCATCCTTCAGCTGCATTCTTACATAAGACTGGGAGCCGCCCCTGCGGAATGGGGAACGTACTTATGTCAGTTGCCAGACAGAATGAATGCAATCCCACGTCCAAAGCTTTCGGACCGAGCACTTGTGCTGGATTTGGAGATAGAGAAGCTCGAGCAAATGGCACGGGAGAATAAGAACCTACCGCCGCGTCGGGAAGTCATGAGTATTACTACGCAATATGCTGGACAGGAGTATTCGTATGCCGTATATAGTGCGAAGTTCGTGCAAGGGCGGGTATATGTTCCGATGGATTGGCTGACCGAGTTGTTTGGAGCAGACGTAACATACGACAAGGAGCGGGGAGTACTGGCGATCCAGTTCCCGAATCTACAAGAAACGAAGCGACAGATCGCTGAGATTGAAGCGGGGCTTGTCCCGGCTTCTCCTGATGAGACGATTGCGCTGTGGGGACGCGGTTTGCAGACACGAAGCGGCGCACTGATTTATGCTGCGCTGTCGAATGAGCTTCGTGATCGGGCGAGAGCTAATTTACAGGCACGTAACTGGGTAACCGGAGGATCGAGTCCACATGCAGGCAAGATTACGGTACAGGATAAGAAGCAGCTGGATGCTGATACATGGGAGTATACGCTGACTTATCCAGAAGTAACGTCTGGATACATGGCAAACTATCCAAACGTAACACCTGCTGACATCGAGGGGACGTGTACGGATAAACTGGTGGTGAAAAAGCAACGTACAGGAGGAACGGAAGGCTGGTTTATTGCAGAAGTGAAGCAATCAAACGAGTACTATGGGCCTGTTTTTGCAGAAAAAAGATAGAAATTTAGTGGTTATATGATACAAGAAGCCGATTTCCGTAACCGACAGGAAATCGGCTTCTTGTATGTAAACAATCGCGCGGCGCATAAAATTTCTGAACGGTCCTTTTGCGGCTTATGTGATAATTTTGCGCTTGACTTAGAGTTAACTCCAGGTTGTAGAGTAGACACATAAAACGTACCTAGGAGGAAGAATATGTATACAATCGGTCAGGTAGCAGAGCAAACAGGGTGGAGTGTGCATACACTTCGCTATTATGAAAGGATTGGTCTCGTTAATTCTCCGGTACGGAAAAGCGGTGTTCGGATGTATACAGAGTCTGATATACATTTCCTTCAGTTTTTACGGTCGCTCAAAAATACAGGTATGTCACTCGAAGATATGATGGAGTTTACGGAAGATGGCTGTATTCGAAACTTACTTGCTGAACCAGAAGAAAGTCTACTTCCGCGCATTACCCGCAGAAAGGATATTTTATCTCGTCACATAGCCAAAATGAAAGAGCAAGTAGAAGAACTTCAGACGGTGATTCAGTTTACAGAGGAGAAATTAAGCGTATATGAAACGATGCTTCCGACAAAAAAGGAGGAGTCGAAATGAAAGGCAGCATTTATCTGAAGCTGCTCGGCTTCTCTCTTATGACCGGAGCTACTTTTCATCTGGCTCGCTATGTGATGCAGTATTTCTCGGCTGCTGGCGCGGCAGGTTGGCGCTTTGGTCTGGCAGCGGGCAGTATGCTGCTTTTGTTGATCAGCAAAGAAAAACTATCAGGTTATACTATTCGGAAAAATGCTGGGGCGTATCTTTTCATGGGGGTAACGGGGCTTTTCGGCTTTAACACACTGTTTTTTCTCGGCATGGAACAGACCACACCCGTCAATGGAGCACTCATCATGGCAACCAATCCACTCGTGACCATGCTCCTGGCTCGTGTACTGTTGAAGGAACCTGTTTCCAGACAACAAAAAGTAGGGGGGATTTTGGCGCTGGTCGGTGTGGTTCTCGTTATTACGGGTGGTTCCTGGGATGCGATTCGTCACTTGCATTTTTCTTCGGGAGATATGCTGATAATGGCGGGAAATATATGCTGGGCCTTATATGGTATTATCGGAAAGGGATTTGTCCGAGACAGTACATCTCTACAGACTACCGCGTATACGATGACGATTGGAGCCGTAATGCTTGTGTTTATAGCCAGTCGAACACCGGCTCCGGTACCGAATTCGTCTATTCCTCTGACAGCGTGGGCTGCGATTGTTTTTATGGCACTGGGTATGAGTGTACTCGGATACATCTGGTGGAATGAGGGGGCAGCACGAATTGGCATTGGTCGAGCTGCCTTGTTCTTCAATCTTGTTCCGGTCGTTACCTTGTGCATTTCCCTGGCACTTGGGATGGCAGTAACGGGCATACAAATAATCGGATCAGTACTTGTAATTGCGGGTGTGCTGTATGCATCCGGTATGACTCATATTGTGTCGCAAAGAAAACCGATGCAAAATACCCCAAAATCAGAACGTACAGTCTGATTTTGGGGTACGGGGTGTTTTTAAACAGAGAGCGCAATGTGCGTATCGCTAATAAGGTCAGCGATGTCCTCGACTGATGAGATCGATTCACGCTTCAAGATGAGCTCTCGCCCGATTGCAAGGGCAAGCTTTTCGGAATGGGCGCGTACAGCTGGGTCTTCAATGCTTTCGATGTCCCATACATGGGCAAGGCCGACGATGCGGCGGATCGTTTTGCAGCCTGCGTAGCCGAGTGTATCTTGCAGAAGTCGACGCACATAATCATCCACATATCCTGGGATGGCCGCACTTGGTTCGACCGCTTTTTCGGCCCACAATGTACGGAATTCTGCTTCAAATGTAGTCCATATGCCTGTAATCGTATCAAGCAGATACGCCTGGTATGATTCGCGTTCCTGCACATCGCTGGCATGACCTTCCTGTGCCACATAATTCAGCACCAGGTTCGCAATGACTGCACCAATATCGAAGCCCATCGGACCATAATAGGCGAACTCGGGATCAATAACTTTTGTGCCTTCTTCTGTTGCCATGATGCTTCCTGTATGCAGGTCACCGTGCAGCAGTGCCTGTGTTCGCGTGAGAAAGCCTTCTTTTAGCTTCGCTACTTCCAGTTTTACTGCGTCGTCATGCCAGAGAGCTTCTGCTTGTTCACGGATAAGAGGGTTGAAACTATTAGTTGCTGCATCGTAATACGGGTCCGTAAATACAAGATCTTCCGTAATTTTGCACAGCTCAGGGTTAGAGAAGGAGGCAACACGCTTTTTCTTCTCGTACGGATGAAGTGCCAGATCGGAAGTCAGGAACAACGTCCGCGCCAGGAAAGTACCGATATGCTTCGCAAAATTCGGATAATACTTGCGAGCCACAAGCCCTTTGCGCATAATCTCGTACGCAGACAGATCTTCCATTACGGTAAGCGCCATTTCGATGTCATAGTGGTACACCTGCGGCACGAAACCAGGGCATAACTCGCCTTGTAGAATTAATGCTTCGCTTTCAATACGGGCACGGTCAAGTGTGAGCGGCCATGATTCCCCGACGACACGTGCGTACGGAAGTGCCTGTTTGAAAATAATGCTTTTGTTTGATATCTCATCCTGGATATGGAATACGAAATTCAGGTTGCCATCGCCGATCTCGCGGCTTGTAAGTTTTGCATTCGCCGGGAACAGATCCGGGATATTACGTGCGTATTCTACAGCTTCCTGCTCAGTAAGCATGCGGTACGTGGACATAAAATCAATCTCCTCTCTAAACAAAAAACGCCCCTCTTGGTTAGAAAGAGGGACGTGTACATGTGTGTGCATCCTTATCTTTCAGAACCGTTGTTCTGCGGGAGTTGGCACCTTACTGTTCAATGCAGCAGGTTGCCGGGTGTCATCGGGCCCGTCCCTCGACCATCTCGTGATAAGTCAATCCAAATTTAACAGTCGTGAGAATTGTTTGTCAAGAGTGAAAATACGCGAGAATGAAAAAAGTTTGGTGGTGGCAAGGGGGCGGTAGGGGCAGACCGGGAGGTATGTTTGTTTTCCACTGAAAGTAAAACTGACCGCTTTTACTTCATCCGAGCGGGATGGCAAAAAGTCTAAGAAGTATAGGCATGGGAGTTGCCATCCTGATTCGCTCTACTGGAGTAAAAGCTGAGTGTGGAAAACAAAAGGACTTTCCCGTTCTGCCCCTACCGTCCCCTCTGCCAATGAAATTTTTTTCCTCTGCGTTTTACTTTGTGAAAGAATAAAAATCTAGAAGATCAAGACGTCTGTCTCCTGGAGCGACCTGAATTCTCTTCCTCGTAGAGCGTAATCAAGTGACAGGCTCATTCCTTCTCCCATCCCCGCCGCCACACTTTATACAGGCTCAAAAGTTCCAAGCACTGCTTTAAAAGTTTGTGAAAAACTTGTTGACAGAATAAATTGGTAGGAGATATGATTAGTTCCAACAAATCACATACGCAATTCGATTTTGACTCTCATCGAGAGAAGGCGGAGGGACTGGCCCGATGATGCCCGGCAACCTGCCTGTGTTCGCACAGGCAAGGTGCTAATTCCTGCAGGAGTAATCCTGGGAGATGAGAGGCTACCGATGCTTTATAAGTGGGGGCCTCTCTTTGTGTACCAAAGAGAGGCCTTTTATATTTATCACAAGTAAAAAGGGGAGTATGAACATGGTAACAAAGACAAAACAAATTATTGCGGTTCTGCTGATTACGCTACTGGCAGCATTCGCGGCAGGATGCGGTCAACCAGCTGCCGGAACGGGTGAAAAGAAAGAAGCCGCAACAGGCCCACTTGCAGGAAAGCGTATCGCGCTTGTTATGCAGCAAAATCTGGGTACATTTTCTTCCCAGTACATTAGTGGGGTCAAAACAGAAGCCGAAAAATTCGGTGGACAGGTAACGGTGTTTGCAGCGGATAACGATCTTGGACGTATGTCTTCGAACCTGGATGCAGCCATTAACCAGAAGTTTGATGCGATTTTGATTGACCACGGTACACCAGCAGCTCTGCTGAACGGGGTGCAAAATGCTGTTGCAAAACACATTCCGGTTGTCGTATTCGATGCCGATGTTAAAGCTCCAGGCGTAACGGTTCTTCAGCAAGATGATAAGCAACTGACCAAATTAACACTGGATAAACTCGCAAAAGATGCAGGCGGCAAAGCAAACATCGTAAAAATCTGGGTAGCGGGCTACGCGCCAATGGAACGCCGCCAGGCTGCTTATAAAGAGTTCATAGCAAGTAACCCTGGCATCAAAGAAGTAGCCACATTCGGTGCGGCAACACAAAACACAGCACTGGATACACAGGCACAGATGGAAGCGATTCTGAAGAAATATCCGAACAAAGGCGAGATCACAGCGGTATGGGCAGCATGGGATGAATTCGCTAAAGGAGCAACTCGTGCGATCGAGCAAGCCGGACGTACGGACATTAAAGTATACGGTATCGACATGAGCGACGAAGATCTGCAGATGATCCAGAATCCGAATGGTCCATGGGTAACATCAGCAGCGGTAGACCCGAAAGACATCGGACGTGTACAGGTGCGGTATGCGGCACAAAAAATTCACGGCGACAAAACGCCGGACAACGTGGTGCTGAATCCGGTAGTAGTCAACCGTGAAGAATTACCGAAAGACAAAGTAACAACGGATCAACTGAGCCAGCACATCAAAGCGTGGGGTAACAGTACGCAAGGGATAGCAGACTGGATGAAAAAATAAGATAGGGGAGGCCTCGCCTACTTTCATCAAGCGGGTGAGGCACATTCCTTTCAGAGAAGAGAATCAGCAAAGGGGGAGACGGTGTGGCACAGCAGGCAGTACGTCTTATCATGACAGACATTACGAAATCGTTTTCCGGCGTACCAGCGCTTCATGGCGTTAGCCTGGCCGTACAGGCTGGCCACATTCATGCGCTACTTGGCGCGAATGGAGCAGGAAAAAGTACACTGATGAAAATACTTTCCGGCGCGTATCAGGCAGATGGTGGGACGATTGAACTCGACGGGCAGACGCTATCGATTAGCAGCCCGGCAGATGCTAAGGCGCAGGGTATCCATTGTGTGTATCAGGAAGTGGACACCGCGCTCGTTCCATCCCTGACCGTGGCGGAAAATATTTTACTCGATCGAGGACCCGGACGCGGCGGACGCCGTTTTTTGAACTGGGGCTCGATGTACAAGGAAGCAGAAGAAATTTTGCGCGGGATCGGATACGAAATCCCGGTAAGGAAGAAAGCAGAAGAACTGACGCTTTCGGAGAAGCAGATCGTCCTCATTGCCCGGGCAGTGTCACAGCAGGCGAAATGTGTGATTTTTGACGAGCCGACTGCCCCTTTAAGCATCGAGGAGGCGGAGCATTTGTTCCGGATTATGAATCAGTTAAAAGACGAGGGAGTTGCTTGTATTTTTATCTCGCACCGTCTTCCAGAAATTATGCAGGTATGCGATACGGTTACTGTCATGCGTGATGGTCGCCACATCTGGACGAAGGCGAAAACGGACACGGATATTCCGGGAATTGTCGAAGCGATGCTTGGAGCGTCATTTACAGAAGAATATCCAAAAATGGAGGCTGTGATTGGCGATACGCTGCTTGAAGTGCGAGAACTGCGTCGGGGTGTCAGGGTGCGCGGGGTGGACTTTGCAGTACGAAGGGGAGAAATTGTTGGGATCGTCGGGTTGGTCGGCGCGGGTAAAACAGAATTGTCTCGTCTGTTATTCGGTGCAGATGCAGCGGATGGTGGAGAGATTCGGTTGCGTGGCAATGCCGTGCGCCTGCGCGAACCGGCGGATGCGGTGAAGGCGGGCATGGTGCTCGTGCCGGAAGAGCGGCGCAAAGAAGGCATTCTTGTAGAAGAGAGTGTACGGACGAATTTAACGCTGCCTGTGCTTAAGGCGTTTAGTCGAAGCGGATTCGTTCAGCGGAGTCGGGAAAAAGCGCACGCGCAGACGATGATTACCGATCTTGGAATTAAAACGCCGAATGAAGAAGAAGCAGTCGGATTCTTAAGCGGTGGCAACCAGCAAAAAGTGGTCATCGGCAAATGGCTGGCCACAGATGCAGATGTGTTTTTATTTGATGAGCCAACTAAAGGGGTCGATGTTGGAGCTAAACGCGATATTTTCAATCTGATTGGCAAGCTCGTGCAGGCGGGCAAAGGAATTGTGTATTTCTCCTGTGAAATCGCAGAGATTGTCGGTATCTCGGATCGTGTGCTCGTTATGTGTGACGGACGCCTTGTCAAAGAGTTAGCTGGGAAAGACATTACACCGGAGACGATTTTACTGTATGCAAGCGGAGGAACGGACTGATGGATAAATTAATGGATTTTTCTTATAAGTATGGGGCAATTCTTGTCATTGTGGCGGTGCTTGTTTTTTTCAGCATTGTGAACCCGAATTTTCTTACGTATGATAACCTGGCTGATATTTTACGCTCGATTTCCATTACAACGCTGGTAGCGATTGGTGTAACATTCTCGCTTATTGTGGACGGATTCGATCTGTCAGTTGGCTCGACGGTGTCACTCGTTACAATGGTAACTGCATCGCTTATGGTATGGTATCAACTGCCGCTCGTACTGGTCATTCTGATTCCACTGGCACTGGGTGCACTCGTTGGGCTGATCAATGCATTCCTCATCGTTAAAGTCCGAATTCCAGACTTATTAGCGACACTTAGTATGCTATATATTATTGCAGGCTTGCATAAAACATACAGCCAGGGCTTCTCGATCTATAATAACATGCCACTGCCGGACGGTTCCGTTGCACCAGGTGTGCTGAGTGAATCCTTTCTCTGGATCGGCCAGGGCAAAATTGCAGGCATTCCTGTGCCAGTTGTGATTATGCTGATCGCGGTTCTGATCGTGCATATATTTCTGACGTATACGCGTGCCGGTCGTGTGCTCTACATTACCGGAGGCAACCGGGAAGCAGCACGCCTGAGTGGGATCTCTATTAATAAAGTACGGCTTGCGGCATATGTGTTGTCCGGTGTATTTGCCGCACTTGGAGGCATTTTGTTTACTGCACGGGTTGGTTCTGGTCAGATTGATGCGGGGTCTCCGCTTTTGATGGAGTCGGTGGCGGCGGCATTCGTTGGGTTTTCGGTATTTGGTGCCGGCAAGCCTAATGTGGTCGGCACGTTCTTTGGAGCGGTGCTGATCGGGCTTCTGTTGAATGGTCTGACGATGCTGAATCTGCCGTATTACGCGTTTGATATTATCAAAGGGCTTGTACTCGTGTTCGCGCTATCCATTACGTATATTCATGTGTATCGCAAAAAAGCGTAAAGGAAGATGTACACTCAAAAAAACAGGGTAGTTCCACTAGCATATAGTAGCCTGTGGAATCGCCCTGTTTCTTTTTGAAGATTCTTGGTTATACGATAAACTTTTTTAAATTATGCTCCAAATTTTCTGCCAGTACCGTTAGTTCTCTAGCGCTTGTAGTCACTTCTTCTATACTAGCTGATTGCTCTTCCGAACAAGCGGCTACTTGTTCGGCTGCGGTCACATTTATCGTAGTGATTCGAGCAATTTCATCTACTGCTCTGTACATTTCCACTATATTATCTTTAATATGTACGAGGACACTCTGAAGAGATGTTGTTGCTGCTTCTGTTTGCTGTACCATTCGTACAATATTGTCTAGAGATTTTCCGCCTTTTTCAATGATATGAACCTGTTGCTTTACCGCTGTGAGACTATTTTCCATTGTACAGGCTGTTACCGCAGTTTCTGCCTGGATATCTTGAACAAGATGCGTAATTTGCTCGGCCGATTTTTTGGATTCTTCGGCCAGACTTCGTACTTCGTCTGCTACGACAGCAAATCCTTTTCCATGTGTACCGGCTCGCGCGGCTTCAATTGCTGCATTTAAGGCAAGGAGATTCGTCTGGTTGGAGATATCGGTAATAACGGTGATAATTCCGTCAATTTCTGCGGAACGTTTTGCTAATTTTTGAATGGATTCTGCAGCAGATGACATGTTCTTTGTGAGTATACGTAAATGCTCAATTGCCTCGTTGATGGCTGCCTGACCCTCATACGCTGCCACAGTAGATAAAGCAGCATGCTGTAGTGTATTTTCCACTTGCGTATAGCCTTCGCTTATCCGCTGCTTCGTGTCATTCATTGATGTATGTACGAGTGCTGTCTTTTCCGCTTGTATCCCTGCTTCCTCGGCCACTTCCTGAATGGTAGCCGATACCTGATGAGACACTTCATCTGTTTGTACTGCGGAATTTGCTAAATAATTTGCTGAAGTTGCCACCTGTTTGGACGTTTTTCTTACGTCTATGATAATGTTGCGGACTTTTGTAATCATGTCATTAAAGGCTGCCGATAGTTTGCCGAGTTCGTCCCGGCTCTTTACGGGTAGTTTTATTGTTAAATCTCCTTCGGCAGAAGCGAGTTGCTCGGTCATGTTTGTTAGGATTGCAAGTGGGCGCAAACTGCGGCGCAGAGCAACGAAAAACAAGAGAAGACCAAGGATGAGGATCGATATATTTATGCAAGCGATAACTGGCATGTTTTCGTGCATCACTTCGCTGTTAATTTCGCTGACCGCACCGGCTTTTATGTCTACGCCTAGCACGCCGATTATCGCCCCGCTTTTATCTTTAATCGGTACAAAAGCCGAAAGATATGTTCCGTACTTTGGGTCGTTAATTAATGGGGTACTGTTGGCTTTTCCCTGAAGGACAGGAGAGATTTGTTCCGGGGGTGTTACGGTTATCTCTTCATTAATGGGGGAGGCACTATCTGAATTTCTCGGCTGGCCGTCTACTAGAATTCGCACTTTATTTTGCTCATCTAGCCTTACGGTATAAATGTATAAGGCTCCGATTTTTTCCCGTACATCATTTAATTGATTTCGTAATCGCCAGTATCGTGCGTCTTCTGTCGGATGAGTTACAAACGCTTTATACTCATCCCCATCCACGAAAGAAGCGGCATTGATCGCTGTCTGGATCGTAAACTTCGCAACGGACTTCTCTACAGTTGTGCTCATATTCGTAAATAAAAACAGCGTATTAACACCGATAAGCAGTGCCATGATAACGGCGGCTAACAACGAAATTTTCTTGATAAGTCCCATTCTCATCCTCCTGATATGCTATCTCTATTTTTTTATGGTAAATAATTACTTTGCACACCTATGTAATCATAAGACATGAACCAGAAATAAACAATAGGGTTTACGGAAAGAAAAGCTGCCCCCTTACGTATATTCAGATTTACCGGGAAAGATGAAGTAGCAGAGGGCGGCGGCTGCGATTTTTTTTGTGGTATTATGAAACCAAACATGTGAGGATGGAGAGTGACTTTATGCAGCAACGTACATATAAGGGCTATTTATTAGACTTGGACGGCACGATTTATCGGGGTGGTGAGGTAATTCCTGAAGCGGTCGATTTCATTGCACGGCTGACTGCTCAGGGCATTCCGTATTTGTACGTGACGAATAATTCTTCGATGACGCCACAGCAACTTGCAGACAAAGTGCAGACAATGGGCATCCCTACAAAACCGGAGCAGTTTTTCACATCTAGTATGGCGGTAGCAGAAACGGTTCGTAAAATGGAAGATGAGCGGCAAGAACGGCGTCAAGCGACTGTGCTTGCGATTGGCGAGACAGGACTTTGCACGGCGCTTGCAGAGAAGGGGATTGCGGTTACAGATAAAGCTCCTGCTGATTACGTGGTTGTTGGCATTGATCGCAGTTTTTCGTATGAGAAGATGAAGCAGGCGACACTTGCGATCTACGGTGGTGCACGTTTTTTATCTACAAATTGTGATCGTGCGATTCCTACAGAAGAGGGGCTTGTGCCAGGCAACGGTGCTCTTACAGCATCGATCGCATATGCGACCAATCAGCAGCCGCTCTATGTTGGCAAGCCGGAAGAAACGATCATTAAGCTGGCTCTTGAACGTCTAGGTCTTGCGGCAGAAGATGTAATGATGGTGGGGGATAATCTTGAAACAGACATCGCTTGTGGAGAAAATGGCGGAGTGGATACGCTCCTTGTGTATACAGGATTCAGCCGGGCTGAGCACATCGAGACTTCACGGGTGAAGCCGACGTATACGATACAATCTTTAACGGAATGGACTGTATAATAGTTTAGTCGATATTGAATCATTACAGGTTATCCGAATCAAGCCTGACATATCCCTTATAGGGTAGTGTGTCAGGCTTTTATTTGTTCAGAATTTGTTCAGAATGCGAATGATATAATACCGAGGGCAACTATTACTATCGAAAGTGAAAAAATAACTAAAGTAGTTGTGAGATCATTCGTTTGAACGATTGTGAGGGGAAATCTTTTGGTTAAGAAAAATATTGTTAAAGTAGTAACGACAGTGACGTTGTTAAGTTCTTTTGCCCTTCCTGTACAGGCAGCTACTTCTTTTGTTGACATTAACAATTCGTATGCAAAAGATGCCATTCAAAAGCTTGCAGATGCAGGCATTCTAAACGGGAAAGGAGAGGGCGTATTCTCTCCAACGGGAACAATTACACGTCAGGATTTTGCCATTGTTCTAGCAAAGGCTTTGAATTTAGATACGACTCATATTCCTACAACAGCTACATTCTCTGATATTCCTCCAACTCATTATGCTTTCAAGTATGTAGAAGCAGCAGCAAAAGCTGGCCTTATAAAAGGAAATGGGAACGGAACGTTTGGCAATGAACAAAATTTATCCAGACAGGATATGGCAGTTATTTTTGTACGGGCTTTAGGAGTAGATCCTAAGGGGAAAGCAGCTAACTTAAAATTTAGCGATGCAGCTTCTATATCCGATTATGCAAAAGATGCCGTAGCCTATGCTGCGGAACTAGGATTAATCCAAGGAAATAGTGATGGTACCTTTAGTCCTCAGAGAATAGCGGATAGACAGGCCGTTGCATCCGTAGCAAGTAAATTTCTCAAAGTAGTTGAGACGAACAGAGATCAAAACCCAGCACCAAACAATCCAGGTATTCCTACACCGAGTCAACCAACCAAGCCGACTCCTGCACCAGCTACAAATAACAGTAGTAATACAGGAGGAAGTAGTGGAGGTGGTGGAAGTAGCAGTAGCAGTAGTCGAGACTATACAGCTCCTACAGTTACCCTTATTTCAACGTCTCCAATTGTAATAGGGAATAATGTGATCGTTACAAGTAATGAGACGGGTATCGTATATCTCGTACCAACTACAGAGAATCCGAGCAATAAGGAGCAATTAGAGAATCTTGTTTCAGGCGGCCGTGCTAAAAAAGCATCGGTTACTTCTATACAAACAAATACAAGCATCACTACCGAAGGATTACTAGCAGGGAGTTATAAGACATATGCAATGGATGCAAGTGGAAATGTATCAGTCCCTACATCTGTAATTGAGCTTAGGATCGCTCCGGTTAACCATGATCCAGTGGTGTCAAATCCGATTCCCCCTTTAACATCTGTCATAAAAGATGGAGCAAAAATCGTGAGCCTGGCAAATGTATTCAGTGATTCGGATGGGGATGTCTTGACTTATAATGTGGTATCGTCAAATTCAAGCGTGGCAACCGTAGGGATAAACGGAACGGATCTTACTGTTACGCCAGTAACGGCAGGTACATCTACGATTACAGTAACAGCAAGTGATGGAAAAGGAGGTACGAAAACGACTAGCTTCACTGTCACGTTTACAGCATCGAATCATGATCCTAACGTGAAAAATGGGATTAGTTCAGTGACAGCAGTAGTAACGGATGGACCACAGACTGTAGGTCTGGCCGATGCATTTGAGGATCAAGATGGCGATACTTTGACATATATTGCCGAATCATCATCTGATAGTGTAGCGAAAGTAGAAGTCAGTGGGACGAATCTAACAATTAAACCAGTTTCAGCTGGCGAAGCCTCGATTAAAGTGACAGCCAATGATAATAAGGGTGGAACAATAAGCCAAACCTTCACCATAACGGTCGTTCCAGATGGTGTATATGGTGCGGTTAATGCTACTACTATTGTTTCGGATACTCGAAAGGCTATTGATGAATCAGCAACCCTCCTAAATTTGACGTCGTACAAGTTGCTTAGCTTTTTCCAACGTGATCAGGTGGCACAAGCCGTTTTGGATAGTAAAGGTACAGGATATAAAAGTCGTTTAGAAATCCAGGATGTTATCGATAGAGCCGTTAATGAAATAAAAAATGGCGGTAATGAACGAGATGCTGTTCAAGCAGTGAATGAAGCAACAACAAATGAAGAAATGTGGGCTGCTCTAAGGTCTCCAAAGTTGCATCTAGACAATAGCAACTACAAGGACTTGGAAGGTTATGAGCTGGAAATCGTAGCTAAATATTTGATAGATAATCGAGGTACAGGCTATGCAACCCGTGATGCTATTCAGCAAGAATTTGATCATATTATCGATATGATTTTACAAGACTGGGGTGACATTGTAGCTGATGTAGGAGCTCTTAAACTGGAATATGCATCGGGAGATTCTAGGAATAGCGTCACACAAAATCTTGTTCTTCCAACAGTTGGAGCGAAACGTGGAGCTAGTATTGTATGGACTTCTAGTAATCCAGATATTATTTCAAACCAGGGTGTTGTCAGTCGTCCAAGTGGAGATACAAAGGTTAAATTAACAGCACTTCTGACAAATCGATATGAGCATTATTCGGTTACATTTACTATCACTGTTAAAGCAGCAGAATAAATCTTGCGTCGATCAGTAGAGCAAAGTTTTAGAATAGAATAAGTATAAAGAAGCCTGACATATTCCCTTATAGGGTAGTATGTCAGGCTTTTATTTATGATCTTTATAATCTCTAGTAGGAACGTAGCAACTTTCTTTATTCATGTAGCGTCAATAGGATAACTCTAGAGGATTATGGAATAATTGTATAGTACAAGGAGAGCGATAACTGTGAAAAAAATAGCCACCTTAACTTTTACAACCCTGTTGCTAAGTAGTTTGACATTTAGTACTGCATTTGCTTTTACAGATTTAGATAAAGGGCAAACAGAAGCGGTTTCATTCTTAAAAGACCGTGGAGTTGTGAGAGGAATGGATCACGATCATTTTGTGCCTAAAGGGAAGATCAGTTATGCACAAAGCGTACAGATGATTGTAAAGGGCTTAGGTTTAAATCTGAATACGATACGCTTTAGTAAATCACCAGTGGCATCAAACATCTACACAGACATTCCAAATAATGCTTGGTATTCAGATGCTTTTGTTATTGCGTATTATAATGGTCTGGAGATTCCAAAAGACGTGAACCCGAATGCAACCATTACACGTGAACAGTTTGGTGATTTATTAATTCGTGCTTTAGAAAAGAATGGCGACTTTCCGATGGTGAAAATGTTTATAGAGATCAAGGACGAGAACCAAATCAATCCAGAATATCAAGGTAGATTACAACGGATGCTTCTTTATAAAATAACCGAACTTGATAAAGATGGCAAGTTAAATCCAAAGGGCGATCTAACGCGTGGAGAAGCAGCAGTTTGGATATACAAGGCAATTCGTGTTTTGGATGCTCATACGCCAAAAACGATAGCAAAATAAGCAACTTTCATTTGGTTCCAAAGCGGCGGTGAGCAAGTCGACTGGCCGCTGCCGCTGCAATCGCACCCACAATATCGTCAAGGAAGGTATGACAGACACCTTCCTTTTTTTCGTTTAATGTTTTGAGAATCCCTGGCTTTACTTTATCAATAAATCCGTAGCTCGTAAATCCGATGCTACCGTATACATTCACAATGGCTAGTGCGAGTACCTCGTCAACACCATACAAACCTTCGTCTGTCTCTACAATACATTGCAGCGGCTCAACAAGCGCTTTTTGTTCCGCCAGCATGTCCAACTGAATACCGGTAATGATCGCATTTTGAATCTCACGTTTTTCTAGTACGCGCTGAATATTGTGCAGACATTGCTCACGTGTGAGATCTGGATAATACGGTTTTTGTAAATATTCTACGAGATCCACCAGATCATCCATTGACACCCCACGTTTTGTAAGCAGCTGATAGGCGGCACTGCGGACCTTCTCATCTTGAACAGCCGTATCCATATTGCTCATCCGCATACATCCTCTCTGGAATAAGTGATTTGTAGTAAGAAAGATTTTCTCTTACCTTTCCCCTTCCAGCTTGTACTTATTCAATACATCCTTGCCACCGGTTACTTCCAATACGGTTCCCGTAATAAAGTCGGATGCTTCTGCACAGAAAAACGAAATCGCACGGGCAATATCTTCCCCGGTTCCGGCGCGTCCAACCGGTGTATCTCCCTGGTCGATCTGCCGGGCCTCTGAAATTCGTCGTTGTTTATCGTCCCCGATAATATCACCGGGGCACACCATATTTGCTGTAATACCAGCTTCCGCTTCTTCAAGTGCAATCGTTCGGGTAAGGGAGACGAGCCCGGTTTTGGCAGCGGCGAAAGCAGAGCGATACATCCACCCTGGAGCGGTTTGTGCTTTCTCGAACCCAACGGTTACAATGCGTCCAAAGCGTTGGCGACGCATATAGGGAATGGCTGCACGGCATAAATAAAACGCGCTTGATAAATTTCCATTCACCATCGCGTCCCATTCACTTGGCGTGTAGTCCGCTAATTTTTTTCGTTCTTTAATATATGGTCCGGCATTTAGAATAAGCATGTCCAGGCTTCCCCATGCATCGATAACAGCAAGGGCCATGCGCTCTGCATCAGCCGGGTGGCTTACATCGCCTGAAAGAAGCAATGTTTCAGAACCGTAGGCCGTTTCAAGCTCATGCTTGAGATGCTCTGCTTCCACAACACTTGTGCGGTAGTTAATGGCAATTCGGATTCCGTGGGAAGCGAGTTCGTGAGCGATACGGACTCCGAGACCTCGCGCGCTTCCGGTAATCAATGCCGTACGGTTACGTTTCACAAAACCATCCCTTCCTGTTTAAAATGCATATGCTCGCTTGATTTCATTGTATATAAGGTTTTTACTTAAGAAAAGGAGCAAATATGCGAAAGAGGCGAAACGATGAAGACATATTATTTTTATGACAAAAGGCAACAATTTATTTCGCTTACATTCTCTCCAGAAAACTTCCGTCGTGACGCAAAACATGTGCTCATCTGGGCATATGCGGACGAAAATCGGGAGCAAATCGTGCTAACGAAACATGATAAACGCGGGTGGGAGATGCCTGGCGGTAAGGTGGAACCAGGAGAGGCTCCAGAGGAAGCGGCTGTGAGAGAACTGTTCGAAGAGACAGGGGCTCATGCAGGAGAGGTGTGTCAGATTGGGCAGTATGTGATTAGACAAGAGGGAGGAGCTGCGGCTATCGTCAAAAATATTTATACGACCACAGTCACAGCGTGGAGTGATATTCCATCAGGGTTTGAAACGACAGAGCGTCGTGTAGTCTCATCTGATATTACAACGTTTAAAGCAGGGTTTAGTTCGCTGATTCAAGATAATATTTTCCCGTTATGTCGACAGGCGGCAAGGGGTAAGCAAGCGAGATAGCTTTTTTTGGCATCGACAACGTGTAGTGGTAGGGAGTGGGAGAAGGAAGGAGCCGTTCGCTTCGGTACGCTTGCAGGGAAGAAGGCACTGTCCGCTCCGAGAGCCCGGCGAACTCGCCCGCAAAGAAAAGCCGCCGATGTTGGTTCACCGAAGCGTTGCGGGCAAAGGCCCGTTCGTCGTTCTCCCTCCGCTGAGTAGTCGCGTACAGGCGCTCTCTTGCTCCTTCTTTCTCCCCTCCCCGCGCAACGTTTCGGTTTACAAAAAACGCTTGACGCCAGAACGTATTTGCTTGGGTCGCAACTGGCTTTTTGGAAGCCTACTTCTTTTATTTTTTACCTGCATAGCAAAGCTCAGCCTCTTGATTATGCTTGAGGGTTTTCATCCAAACTGTGTCAAGAGCGGGATCGGGCGGGGGAACGGAACGCCTGTACGCGACTCCCCAGCGGAAGGGGTCAGGCGAACGGGCTTTTGCCCACAACGCTTCGATGCACATACATCGTAGGCATGTTTTGTGGGCGAGTTTGCCTGGCACCTGGAGCGGACGGTCCCAACTTCCCTGTAAGCGTACCGAAGTGACGAGGCCCCGCCCGATCTCGCTCCTCTACCACACTTTGGAGAAACCCTCCACCAAGAAGAGGGGGCCTTATTAATAGTCTCTAAACGAACTATGCTCATTCAATAACGAAGCAGTAGCTGCGACTTTTTCAACCATCAGATGAAATTCTTCTGCACTTGTTGAATGTTGGCCGGTTTGAGATGTAATGTCTCGAATAGAAAGCGTGATTTCTTCAATTCCTTGCTGCATACGATTTAGCTGAGTTTGGATTTCTTCTGTAGCTTCTTTACTGCTAACCGCCATTTTTTTAATCTCATCGGCAACAATTGAAAATCCTCTTCCGTATTGCCCGGAACGAGCTGCTTCAATCGCGGCGTTCAGACCAAGTATCTGTGTTCGTGAAGCCATGTTTTTCACATAGTTCAGGATCGTCTCGACATTTTTTATGTCACTATTCAATACTTCTGATTCCCCGGATAGAGCCTGTAAGCGCTTTGCTGTGCGATCTGAAGATTCCGTAATTTCTTCGGAAGAGGAAATCATTTCTTGAACAAGGGCATTTAATTCGTGTGCGCCTTTGCGCAACACATCGAGCTTCTGATTCGAGGTGACAGCAGCGAGCACCCCTACCATTTCTCCCCGCTCTATAATTGGAGTTGCTGTTGAAATATACGCAACGCCTAAATGTTCAGATCCGACTTCGTTCCGTGTTTTCTTTCCCGTTTGCAACACTTGATACGTTACCGAGTTTTTATATTTCGTCATACTTTCCCCGACCGTTAGCTTTAAGTCAATATTTTTACCGGGCATATAAGAGGTAATGATTTCTCGATCCGTTAAAATCAAACAAGTATCTTCTGGATATGTATCTTGAAATATTTTTAAAGATTCAGCTATTTCCAGTAGTTTTTTTGACATTGTATATTCATCCTTTGTATGAAATTATATTTATTCCGTATTTATAACGGATTATAAAAAAGAAAAAATATATAGTAAAACCGAATCATTCAGAAAATTTATTAAATATCTTGACGTATAACGACTCCAATCATTATACTTTAAACATATTACACGTTAAAATAACGTTATATAATTAAAACATTACAATCCTGGGTGTTTAAATCTGGATTATTCGGAATCATTAGTAATATTTTACGTTGGAAACGTTATCATGTCTAGTATGATGGAAAAATGGGTGGTGATGAACTTTGAAACAGATACCGGATGAAAAGAGTCTACATCTTCAACATTACAAACAAATTTGTGAAAAATTAGCGGATGATCCGTTTGCTCGATTCCTTGGTATTCGTTTAGTAGATTTGGGGCCGGGAACCGCTACCGCAGAAGTGGAAGTGGACGGACGACTATTGAATGCTCACGGTACTACGCATGGGGCGGTTATTTTTGCGCTTGCAGATGTTGTGTTCGCGGCTGCTAGCAATTCCTACGGGAAAGTGTCTGTAGCACTTTCGATGAATATTGGTTTTCTTGCTGCAAGCGGATTTGGTGCTCGTCTCCGAGCAACGGCTATAGAAGAAAAGAAGGGAAACCGTACAGCTTGGTATCGAATTACAGTCGAGAGTGATACGGAAGTGGTCGCACTGCTGGATGCTCTGGCTTATCGGAAAAGCGAGTACATTATTCCTATTGAAGAATAGAGATATCCAAGGAGGAACACAACATGATCTTTAACAATGAAATGGAAACGATATCAAGAGATAAAATGGAAGAAATTCAGCTGGAGAGACTGAAGAAAACGATTGCACATGCCTACGAGAATGTGTCATTCCATCAAGAAAGCTTTGCGAAGGCAGGAATTAAACCGGAAGATATTCAATCATTAGACGATCTGGAAAAAGTTCCATTCATGAAGAAAACAGACTTGCGAGAGAACTATCCATTTAACTTGTTTGCGGTTGATATGAGCGAAGTTGTTCGCATTCACGGTTCTTCCGGTACAAAGGGAAAACCAACGGTAGTAGGCTATACAAAACAGGATGTTGAGAATTGGGCTGAAATCGTTGCCCGCGCGATCTGCTGTGCCGGCGGTAAACCAGGAGATATATTCCATAACGCATATGGATATGGTCTGTTTACGGGAGGTATTGGCCTTCATTATGGAGTTGAACGTTTAGGGGCAGCGGTTGTTCCGATTTCTGGTGGGAATACTCCACGTCAAATCACACTCATTGAGGATTTCAACCCACGTGGAATTGCCGCAACACCGTCCTACGTTTTGAATATCGTAGAAGAAATGAAAAAGATGGGCCTCGACCCTCGTGAAACAAGTCTGGAGTACGGCATTTTCGGAGCAGAGCCATGGTCTGAGGAGATGCGTGCTCAACTGGAAGAAGAACTTGGAATTAAAGCGGTTGATATTTACGGCTTAAGCGAAGTGATGGGACCGGGCGTTTCAATTGAATGTTATGAAGCACAGGATGGCCTGCATATCGCAGAGGATCATTTCCTTGCTGAAATCATTGATCCAGAAACAGGGGAAGTGCTTCCGTATGGCATGGAGGGCGAGCTGGTCTTCACTTCTTTGACAAAAGAAGCGTTTCCGGTCATTCGCTATCGTACAGGAGACATTGCATCATTAAATCCAGAAAAGTGCAAATGCGGACGTACAAGCTTAAGAATGTCCCGGATCAAAGGTCGGGTTGATGATATGTTAATTATTCGCGGAGTCAACGTATTCCCGACAGAGATTGAATCGGTTCTATTGAGCTTCAAACAGCTGGCTCCGTATTATCAGGTTGTCATTGAACGGGATGGGTCACTGGACCGCTTTGAAGTGCATTGCGAGGTAACGTCAGCGTTTATGAGTGAAGTGGGTCAACTTGAAGGAAGTACAGAAGTGGCGAAACTCATGAAAGCGATTGGTCATGATATGAAGAATGCTCTTGGTGTAAGCGTTGTCTTACGTATGAATCAGCCGAATTCGATTCCGCGCAGTGAAGGAAAAGCAATCCGTATTGTGGATAACCGCAATAAGGTTATGGCGTAAGGGGGAGCAAGTATGGCAACGGAACAGGTAGGTGTCATAGGCGCAGGAACGATGGGAGCGGGGATTGCTCTTGTCTGCACTCGCAATGAATACCCGGTTATGTTACTCGATGCAAACCAGGCGGTGTTAGATAAGGCGCGTTCCTATATAGAAGCGGCTCTCGAGAAGGATGTACAAAAAGGAAAGATAAGCGAACAGCAGAAAGAGGAAAGTTATCAGCGTGTTCGTTTTGTATCCGATATGCAGGAGTTGGCTTCCTGTACCATCGTGATTGAAGCAGTGCCAGAGCGACTGGAGCTGAAAAAGTCTATTTTCTCTTCGCTTACAGAGATTTGTGCTTCGGATGCATTGTTACTCACAAATACGTCTTCCATTTCGATCACGGAAATTGCCGGGGGACTCTTGAACCCGGAACGCATTCTTGGTTTTCATTTCTTTAATCCGGCTCCGGTTATGCCGTTAATTGAAGTTATTCACGGTAAAAAATCGAGTCAGGAAAACGTAGAGAAGGCGTACCAATTCGCCTGCGATCTCGGTAAAATTCCGGTTCTTGTAGCCGATACACCGGGATTTATCGTGAATCGAATTGCGCGTCCTTATTATAATGAAGCATTGCGTATTATGGGAGATCGGGTAGCTCAACCGGAGCAAATCGATGAGATTATGAAGCGGGCAGGAGGATTTAAAATGGGTCCTTTTGAGCTGCAAGATTTGATCGGCATTGATATTAACTTTGCGACGACAGAATCGGTCTATTCGAATTTCTTCCACGAGGGACGCTTCAAGCCAAGCCGTATCCAGCAACGTATGGTACAGGCAGGTAATCTGGGGAGAAAGACGGGGGAAGGTTTCTATGACTACAACAAATAGAATCGTTTTAGTGACCGGAGCGAGTCCTCTACATCAGGAACTGAAGCACGTAGCGGAAAGTAACGGTTATCACGTAATCGATATGGACCAGCTAGCCGAATATAAGGATCAGATTGAATTGGCGATTGAAGTGAACAGTCTCAATCAGGAAGCAAAAAAGGCAACGATTCAGGAGTTAGATGGAGTTCTGGCAGCGCATGTTCCGATTGTAGCGACATCACTTTCGGTTACCGCAACCGAAATCGCTTCATGGGCAACCATTCCAGACAGAGTGTGTGGATTTGGCACGTTCGTTCCGTTAGTAGAGAGAGAGTTGATTGAAGTAGCACCAGCTCTGCAAACAACCGCTCATACGCTAGAACAGGTGAAAGCGTTTATGCAATCAGTAGGTAAAGATACAGCGGTAGTAGATGATGAAGTGGGTCTCGTATTCCCACGCATTTTATCGCTCATTATTAATGAAGCAGTATTTACGCTCCACGAAGGCACGGCTACGCGTGAGGATATTGATATCGCGATGAAGAAAGGAACGAACTATCCGTATGGTCCACTGGAGTGGGCAGACCGGATCGGCCTGGATGAAGTATATGCGGTTATTCGCGGTCTTCATCACGACCTTGCAGAAGAACGGTATCGCCCGGCTCCACTTCTCCGTAAGCTGGTGCTTGCCGGACGGGTAGGACAGAGAAGTGGACAAGGGTTTTATACGTACGAAGAACAAAAGGTTGGACAACGATGAGTACACAACGAAACGAAGCATATATTGTCTCGGTGGCACGTACGCCAGTTGGACGTCTCGGTGGTGGACTTGCTAGTGTGCCAATGGATGATCTGGCGGCGACTGTAATTCAGGAGACACTTGTGCGAGCTTCTGTTTCCGGTGAACAAGTCGATGGCGTGATTATGGGCAATGTGATTTCAGCTAGCCCGTTTATTAACATTGCACGAGTAGGTTTGCTAAAAGCTGGTTTACCGGAATCTGTTCCGGGATTGACGGTCAATCGTGTATGCGCATCCGGCTTAGAAGCGATTAATCTGGCAGCGCAGTCCATTCAGAGTGGGCACGGAGAGATTATGCTGGCAGGCGGCGTGGAGAATTTGACACGATCTCCGTACATTCTGGAGAAATTCCCTCAGCCGTATCAGCGTGGTCCGCAAACCTTAATCGAATCGTTCGGGGGACCTCGTTCGGCTCCGGTTTCTCTATATGGGGAGTTGACGATGGGCGACACCGCTGAGAATGTGGCGGAGAAATTCGAGATTAGTCGGGAAGACCAGGATGCATTTGCTGTGGAGAGTCAGCGACGGGCCATTCAAGCGATTGATGAAGGGAAGTTTGCCGAAGAAATCGTTCCGGTCGTCATTCCGAACAAAAAAGATGACCCAGTTGTTGTTGATACAGATGAGCATCCACGTCGTGGCACTACTCTTGAATCATTAAGTAAGTTAAAGCCGGCATTCCGAAAAGGTGGAACAGTGACGGCAGGGAATTCTTCTGGGATGAATGATGGAGCGGCGGCAGCTCTTATCATGAGCGAAGCAAAAGTACAGGAGATAGGTGTGAAGCCGCTTGGCCGCATTGTTCATTTTGCCTGCGGTGGGGTTGACCCGAAAATTATGGGAATCGGTCCGGTTGTCGCGATTCGCAAGCTGCTTGATGAAGTAAACCTGTCTATCGAAGATATTGACCTATTTGAACTAAATGAAGCATTCGCTTCTCAGTCACTCGCATGTATTCGTGAATTAGGCTTACCTCTCGACAAAACGAATGTAAACGGGGGAGCCATTGCGCTTGGGCATCCGCTCGGCATGAGCGGGGCCCGTCTGCTTGGGACAATTCTTTATGAGTTGCGTCGTCGAAATAAGCGATATGGTGTCGTGTCATTATGCATAGGTGGCGGTCAGGGACTCGCCACTCTTGTAGAAGCACTATAAAGAATGGGGAGAAATGAGATGAGAACACCTGTAATTATAGATGCAGTACGCACGGCAATCGGCAAGCACGGCGGTGCGTTAAAAGATGTTCGCCCAGATGATCTTGGTGCCGTTGTGATCGAGAAGCTGCTTGCACGCAATCCAATTGACCCGGCAATGATCGATGACGTTGTATTAGGGTGTGCCAATCAGGCGGGGGAAGACAATCGGAATGTAGCGCGGATGTCGTTACTTCTAGCTGGCTTGCCTGTAACTGTACCGGGTGTTACGGTTAATCGCTTGTGTGGCTCTGGACTGGAAGCGGTGAACCAATCAGCCAATGCAATCATCGCAAATCGTGGTGATGTATACATTGCAGGTGGAACCGAAAGCATGACACGTGCTCCGCTTGTGATGATGAAGCCAGGGGCGGCTTATCAGCGTGGCAATGTGCAGCTGCATGACACGACATTAGGCTGGCGGTTGATTAATGATAAGATGGCGGCTGTGTATCCGCCGATCTCATTAGGCGAAACCGCAGAAAATGTGGCGGAGCAGTATGGTATTACGCGCGAGATGCAGGATGAGTTTGCGCTGACTAGCCAGCAGAATTATGCGCGTGCGGTAGCAGAAGGAAAGTTCGCCGCTGAAATCGTACCTGTAGAAATTAGTGGGCGCAAAGGAGACGTTACGATTTTTGAGCAAGATGAGCATCCACGTTCAGGAGCTACGATCGAGCAACTAGTCGGGTTAAAACCTGCTTTTAGAAAAGCCGGTACAGTAACCGCTGGAAACTCATCCGGGTTAAATGATGGAGCGGCAGCACTTCTTTTAATGGAAGAAACAGTCGCACGCGAACAAGGATTGAAGCCGCGTGCTCGTGTGATTGCATCCGCAGTTGCCGGGGTAGATCCATCGGTTATGGGGATTGGTCCTGTTCCTGCGGTACGCAAAGTGTTGCAGCGGTCAGGTCTATCTATTTCTGATATCGGCTTGTTTGAATTTAATGAAGCATTTGCTGCGCAGGCAGTTGCTTGCGTGCAAGAATTGGCTGTTCCTGTGGAGAAAGTAAATGTGAATGGAGGAGCCATTGCACTGGGTCATCCGCTCGGTGCGAGTGGTGCTCGTATTCTTACGACATTGCTATATGAAATGGAGCGACAGGATGTTCGCTATGGATTAGCTGCGATGTGTATTGGTGTAGGTCAGGGAATTGCTACGATTATTGAACGCGTGTAACCCCCACATGTAGGAGAGGTAATGGAAATAGTAGAGGGCCCTAGGGTCCTCTATATAAAGAAAAGAGAGAAGGGGGAGATACAGTGGCTGAGTTATTGCAATATGTTGCAAATGGTTTAGTTTCTGGTGGTATTTATGCCATTGTTGCTATTGGATTTATTACGATTTACAACGTCAGTAAAGTTATTAATATGGCACAAGGTGAGTTTTTAATGCTAGGCGGAATGATAACGGTTACATTAATCAGTATGAATATTCCTTATGCAGGAGCCGCTATTCTAGCGATCTTACTTGTGACTATCCTTGGGATTCTCATTCAAAAGTATATTATCGCCAACGCCAAAAATGCGAACCCGATTAGTTTGATTATTCTTACGATTGGTGTATCGACTTTAATTCGTGGAGTAGCAAGTTTGCTCTGGGGAAAAGATCCGTTTGCGCTTCCACCGCTGACTAGCAACGATCCCGTAGCGTTTGGAGGAATCACAGTCGCGCAGCAAAGCATCTGGGTAATTCTTTCTGTCCTGTTGATTCTGTTTGGACTCTGGTATCTGATGGATAAAACGATGCTTGGGAAAAAAATCAACGCCTGCTCGGTGAATACGCTGGCCGCAAGACTTATGGGAATTAGCCCGGTGAAAATGACGATGCTGTCATTTGCCATTAGTGCAGCTACCGGAGCCGTTGCGGGAATTGTCATTGCCCCCTTAAGTGTAACTTCTTATGATGTAGGGGCTTTATTGGGGATTAAAGGATTTGCAGCTGTTATTCTTGGAGGGTTAGGAAATCCAATAGGGGCAACGGTTGCCGGTTTTCTGCTCGGTCTTTTGGAATCATTAGGAGCCGGGTATGTCAGTTCAGGCCTTAAAGATGCGATTGCTTTCCTCGTTCTGATTGTCGCACTGTTGATCAAGCCAAGCGGTTTGTTTGGCGAGCGTAGTGTCGGAAAGGGGGGCTTATAATGGAGAGTAAATACAGAAATTTCAGTAAAAAAACCATTCCATATGCTCTTCTCGTACTATTTGCTCCGTTTATTCTTACAGATGATTATTACCATTCTGTCATGGTTGTTGCGGGCATGCATGCGATTGTAGTGCTCGGGCTTTGTCTGGTAATGGGGCTTGCGGGACAGATCTCACTTGGACAGGCAGCGTTTTGGGGGATTGGAGCTTATACATCCGCTGTTCTTACAACGAAATATGGAATACCGCCTATCGCAGGTCTTGTTGCAGCGGCAATCATTCCAGGTTTATTCGCTTTTGTACTAGCGCGGGCTATTGCGGGACTACAGGGGTATTACCTGGCTATGGCAACATTAGCTTTTGGTTATATCGTGCAAATCGGAATCGGAGAATGGGAGTCGGTCACAGGTGGAGCGAATGGAATCATTGGGATTCCTCCGATCGGATTTTTTGGAGAGTCCGAGCTAGGAATGTACTACCTTGTGTGGGGGATCGTCACGATTCTGTTAATTTTCTCGTTAAATCTTGTTCATTCACGTGTGGGACGGGCGTATCGTGCGATTCATAAAAGTGAAATTGCGGCGACTTCAATGGGGATCAATGTTCGCCAGTTTAAGTTAAGTGCTTTTGTAGTAGGCGGAATGTTTGCTGGTATTTCCGGCGGATTATATGCCCATTATATGGGGATTTTGGACCCGCAGCCGTTCGGTTTGCATGAATCGATTTTGTTTATCACGATGGTTGTCATTGGTGGTATGACGAATGTGTGGGGAGCGTTAATTGGTACGATCATTATCGAAGTCATTCGAGAAGTGTTGATTGCCCTTAGCCATGTGATTCCAGAGCTTAAGGGAGATATCGACACGATTGTATACGGTGCTATTTTAATTCTGATTATGATGTTTATGCCGGAAGGACTCGTTCCGCGTATCCGAGCTGTCTATGCGAAATCAAAAGCTAGCAAGGCAGGAGATGTACAGCCAAAACCGGAGAGAGGGGAAGTAGCATGACACACGGAATATTGCAGGTAGAAGAGATCACGATGGATTTTGGTGGTGTTCGTGCCGTCAATCATGTGTCCTTTCACGTAAAGGCCGGAGAAGTTGTTGCGTTAATCGGACCGAACGGAGCGGGGAAGAGTACGGTATTAAACATGATATCAGGTGTGTTAACCCCGACATCAGGCGCGATTTCATTCGCGAACCAAGCGCTGGCACAAGTTCAGGGATGCGACTATGCACCGCTTGGGATTACCCGGACATTTCAAAACTTACAGACGTTTGATGATATGACCGTATTGGAAAACGTCATGGTCGGATTTCATTCTAAAACACGGGCCGGACTTGTGTCATGCGGGCTTAAATTTGGTGCCGCCCGCAAAGAAGAGAAGTATATGCACGATCGGGCAAAGGAGCTTCTCGAATTTGTCGGCATTCACGCGTTGGAGAATCAATTAGCGGGTAGCCTGTCTTACGGGAAGCTACGTTTAATGGAAATCGCCAGAGCATTGGCAGCCGAGCCAAAGCTGTTGCTGCTCGATGAACCGGCAGCAGGCCTTAATCATTCGGAAACAGCTGAGATGACAAAAATGTTCGAGCATATTCGAGCGCAAGGTACAGCCATTCTTCTTGTGGAGCACGATATGGACATGGTTATGAATGTGGCGGAACGGATCGTTGTATTGGATCAAGGAGAAAAAATTGCAGAAGGTACGCCGCATGAAGTCCAGGAGAATCCGAAGGTAATTGCCGCCTATTTAGGACAAGAAGAGGAAGCGGAAGAAGCGCAAGTGATGGCAGGGGGTGTGTAGATGGCTAGCAAGACCGTTTTACATGTTAAGAATGTAACGGCTCGTTATGGACCGATTGAAGTTTTGCACGGGATTACGATGCATGTGCAGGAGGGAGAAATTGTTTCTCTACTCGGCTCGAATGGTGCCGGGAAAACGACTCTGTTGAATTGCATTTGTGGTCTTCATGGGGCAAAAGGTGGAAGCGTAGAATTTGATGGACGAGACATCACCACGATTCCTGCTGAAAAAGTAGTTCCGCTTGGGATGGCACACGTGCCGGAACGCAGGCAAATTTTCTCTACCCTTACCGTAGAGGATAACCTATGGCTTGGTGCTTCTCATCGTATGCCAGCGGTAAGCAAGAAAGAAATTATGCATGAGATTGAAAGTATTTATACGCGATTCCCGATTCTCGGTCAGCGGAGGCAGCAGTTAGGTGGCACGCTGTCTGGTGGGCAGCAGCAAATGCTCGCGATGGGGCGTGCGCTTCTGGCCAGACCGAAGCTATTGCTGCTGGATGAACCTTCACTCGGGTTAGCCCCGTTAATTGCCAAGGAAATATTGGAGATTGTGCGGGAGATCCGTTCGGAATGGGGCACGACCGTGCTATTAGTAGAGCAAAATGCGAGAGCAGCTCTTGCCATTGCCGATCGTGCCTACATACTTGGCACTGGTTCAGTCATGATGGAAGGCAGCGCGAAGGAAATGATGCATGATCCACGCGTACAATCCGCTTATTTGGGCGCTCATGTTTAGGTGTTATGTAAAAATAACATAGATTTTTAAAAAAAATAGGGGGTTTTAGGATGAAGATGAAGAAATGGTTTGCACCTGTAATGGCAGCTTCGCTCGTTATGCTCAGTGCTTGTGGCGGTGGAGGGGGTCAGACGTCCACGAAAAGTCAGGCAACTTCAGGCAGTGCTTCAGATTCAATCAAAGTCGGGGCAGTATTTTCAATGACAGGTGCGAATAGCCCACTTGGTGTGCCTGAGAAGCAGGCTGTGGAGATGTTGGTGAAGGAAATTAATAAAAACGGCGGGGTTAATAATAAGCAGCTGGAAGTTTTGTTTGAAGATGACAAATCAGACAATACAGAAGCCGTAAAAGCGATGAAGAAGCTCGTGACATCTGAACATGTAGTCGCGGTTCTCGGGTCTTCAGGCAGTGGTCCTTCTTTAGGGATGGCTGAATATGCCGCCGCGCAAAAAGTACCGATGATTTCCATGGCGGCAGCAAATAAAATTACGAATCCGGTTCGTGCGGGAATTTTTAAAACGCCGCATACAGATATTCATGGGACAAAACGTATCTATAAATACTTAAAAGAAAAAGGAATCAGCAAAGTAGCGGTGCTGTATGATAGCAATCCGTACGGAAGCGGCTGGGCTGTTCAATTGAAGAAATTTGCACCAGAGTATGGCATTACGATCACAGCAGAGGAGAAATATGGAACAAAAGATCCGTCTATGAGTTCCCAGTTAACAAAAATTAAAGGGACAGATGCACAAGCACTCATTATTGCAGGCACGAACCCTGGCCCATCCACGATTGTAAAAGAAGCGAAGCAACTAGGCCTAAGCATTCCGATTATCAGTTCACACGGAAGCGCGAATGGTAAATTCATTGAGCTTGCCGGAGATGCCGCAAACGGTGTACTACTTGTAGCGGGCAAAATGCTTGTATCGGATCAGATTAGTGACAGTGACCCACAGGCGAAGATTGTGAAGAAGTTCGTAGCGGATTATAAGACTACGTATAATACAAGCGCTGATGGATTTGCTGGCTATGGATACGATGGATTAAATATTCTCGTTGAAGCATTAAAAGCCGCGGGCGGAGATGCTGCGAAGTTACCAGAAGCGTTAGAGAAAGTAAATTATGTTGGGGTAACAGGAGAATTCAAATTTAGTCCGCAGGATCACAATGGCTTAAGTGAAGATAGTATGATTATGGTTCAAGTAAAAGATGGCAAGTTCCAGGTAGTGAAATAGTTTTTGAGAAGGGGCATCCCATTAGCCCCTTCTTTTTTTTGAATTCACAAAATTTATTGACACAAATATATTACAGTATGTTATTATAACGTTATGAAAACGTAATACAAAATAGATTCGTGATCAAGAAGCTATTTTGTAATGAGACGTAAACATGCTAGAGAGGGGAATGTACGATGGGAAAAGCCGCTGAGCAAACAGGGCTGGTAACAGCTCAGGAAGATAATAAAAAGTATGAAGAGTTTTTGGCTAAGATTGAGCGGGGCGAGAAGATTGAAGCAGATGATTGGATGCCGGAAGATTACCGTACACAGTTGATCAAACTTATTGCTATGCATGGCATTAGCGAAATTATGGGAGCGTTTCCAGAGAAGGAATGGGTTCCGAGAACACCAACATTAAAAAGAAAACTTTCACTCATGGCTAAAGTACAGGATGAGGTTGGACACGGACAGCTGCTGCTTCGTGTTGCAGAAGACCTGCTTGCACCACTCGGCAAAACACGGGAAGATCTGCTGGATGATTTATACGCCGGTCGCCTAAAATTCCATAACGTATTCCATATGGAAACAGTAAGCTGGGCAGATGCTGCACTGATCGGCTGGCTCGTCGATGGCGCTGCGATTGTTACCCAAAAAATGCTCGCACATTCTTCATACGCTCCGTATGTACGTGCACTTAAGCGAATCATCATGGAAGAACGCTTCCATGCGTATCACGGTGAAGATATGGTTATTGCACTCGGGGATGGCACACCGCTCCAGCATGAAATGATGCAGGATGCACTGAATCGCTGGTGGCCAGCACTGCTCATGTTCTTCGGTCCACCAGAAGACGGCCCGATCGAGAGCAATCAGAACCTCAATATCCGTTATAAAATCAGAAGCAAAACAAACGAAGAATTAAGACAGGAATTCCTTGGTAAATACGTTCCGCAAATTCGCGCACTTGGACTTAGCGTTCCGGATGAGAGCATTCACTATGATGAAGCAAAACAACAATGGGTATATGCACATCCAGACTATAGCTATCTGAAAAATGTAATCGCTAAAAATCAAGGTCCACGTTCTCAGAACCGTCTCAAGCTGCGGAAAATCGGATTTGATAATAACGCTTGGGTTAGAGAAGCGCTGCTTCATAAGCAACAAGCAGTAGCCAATGAAAGAGGGGTGTAATTCATGAGCACACTTGATGCCAAAGAGTATGATGTATATGAAGTATTCAGCCAGAAAGAGTTAACAGCGAAATTCGAAAGTCAGTTTAGCTTGCTTGCTCCTACACCTGAAATCGCGTTGAGCATGGCACAAGACAACTTCATGCGCCGGGAAGAAGTTCCGGCTAACATTTTCGTCGTGAAACGAGATCACCTTCATTTCGTATCACCGGAAGAGCGCAAAGCTTTCGATCGAATTGATAATAAAGACTATCGCCAACCGGCTCATTATGGATACATTCCATCGAGATGGAGAGAGCTGGCCGCGAAAAATAATACGAGTATATCGGTTGAGTAGAGAAGGAGGGAATCGAATCGTGACGAAACAATATAATACACCAGAAGAAGCGAAGCAGGATCAGCAGTTCTGTGGGGCACTAGTTGAACTGATGTACCAGTTAGCTGATGATGATTTAATCATAAGCCATCGCGGCTCCGAATGGTTGGGTTTATGCCCTCATATCGAAGAGGACGTAGCATTTTCTTCTATTACACAAGACACAATGGGCCATGCAGCTATGTATTATCAAATGCTAGAAGAGCTTGGGATTGGTAAAGCGGATGACCTCGCGCATTTACGCCAAACTGAGGAATACAAAAATGCCGTTCTGACCGAGCGTGTAAACGGTGAAGGGGACTATATGGAAAACCCGGACTACGATTGGGGTTATGCCATTGCCCGTAACTACACGTATGAAATGTTCAAAAAAATTAGACTTGATTCATTGGAAGCGTCTTCATATACACCACTTGCGGATGCCGCAAAGAAAATTAAAAGAGAGCAATTCTATCATCTGTATCACTGGGGAGTGTGGCTGAGCCAGTTATCAGATAGTACTGTTGAGGCACAAACACGCTTGAATGCTGCATTTGCAAAAACATGGGAAGATGTAGACTCCTTGTTTGATCTGGGGCCGAAAGCAGATGCACTTGTGCAAGCTGGCCTCGTACCATCTGGCGATGAGCTGCGTACAACATTTTTGAACACGATGAAAGAAAAGCTGGCAGGCTACAATCTGGTCTGGCCGGGTGAACCTGCTCCTGTTGGAGAAAGTGGACGAGATGGACTGCATTCAGAGGCGTTTGTAGACGCCATTACTCAATTAAGCGAAGTATACAAACTCGCTCCACAGGCTAACTGGTAAGAAGGAGGAGATAGCGATGCAAGACACTTTTAGTTCTCTTGAACAGAAAGTATGGGATAAACTACAACAAGTAACTGACCCGGAAATCACGTCTGTCAGTCTGGTTGAGATGGGAATGGTTGATGGCGTTCAGGTGGATGGAGGAATTGCCACAGTGAGGATGATTCCGACATTTGTCGGCTGCCCTGCGCTCAGCATGATGGAGAGCGACGTCACCAAAGCGGTATCGGAACTGGAAGGAATTACAGAAGTGAACGTGATCTTTCTGAAAAATCCCATCTGGACTTCTGATCGGATTACGGCGGAAGGTAGAGAGAGGTTAAAAGAAGTCGGCATTGCTCCTCCGCCGCTTGAATCCAAACAGGAAGGTGTCTGGGAGATTGAATGCCCGTACTGTGGCTCTCCTCGCACTGTACTGGATAACATATTCGGGCCGACAGCCTGTCGAAGCATTTTCTATTGTAGCACATGTAAAAATCCATTTGAGGCGATTAAACCGGTATAGAAGAGGAGAGTAGCATACGATGACAGACAGCAAAAAAATGTATATTAATGGTGAGTGGATCGAGGCAGAAAGCGGAGAAACACTTGAAATCACGAATCCGGCAAACGGAGAGGTAGTTGGAACAATCAGCTATGGCGATGCTCGCGATGCGAACAAAGCGATTGCAGCTGCTCATGAAGCGTTTAAAAGCTGGTCACAAGCTGCGGCTCGTGAACGCTCCAAATACTTATACAATCTGTATGAATTGGTACGAAAAAATCGCGATGAGCTGGCAGGGCTTATTTCAGCAGAAATGGGTAAGCCGCTTGGAGAAGCGAAGTTTGAAGTACTTGGCGCAGCCGATAATTTTATGTGGTACGCGGAAGAAGCGAAACGCGTATACGGGGAAACCGTTCCTTCATCTACTCCGAACAAACGATTGATGGTGATGAAGCAGCCAGTAGGGGTTGTGGCAGCGATCACGCCGTGGAACTTCCCGGTTAACATGGTAGCTCGTAAAATTGCGCCTGCACTCGCCGTTGGTTGTACGGTTGTATTAAAGCCAGCTGAAAAAGCACCGTTGAGCACGATTCGGATGTTTGAATTGATCGAGGAAGCTGGGTTTCCGAAGGGCGTAGCTAACCTGGTAACAGGTGATGCAAGCTCAATTGGGAAAGAAATTGTCGACAATCCAAAAGTAGCGAAAATTACGTTTACGGGTTCTACAAGAGTGGGCAAGCTTCTGATGGAAGGTGCAGCTGCTCAAGTAAAACGTATCAGTATGGAACTGGGCGGACATGCACCGTTCATCGTGTTTGAAGATGCGGATCTTGATGCGGCTGTCAAAGGCTTGTTCGAGAGCAAGTACCGGAATGCTGGACAGATGTGCATTTGCACAAATCGTCTGTACGTTCATGAGTCGATTGTCGAAGCGTTCACAGCGAAACTGGTTGAGCGCCTACAGAATACAAAAGTGGGCGATGGACGTGTCAAAGGCGTAGAAATTGGTCCGCTGGTAGATGAAGCAGCTCTCACAAGTGTACTCGGACAAATCGAGGATGCTAAGGAGAAAGGCGGCGGCATCGCATTTGGCGGAAATCGTCTGACAGAAGGCGAATACAACAAAGGTTTCTTCATCGAACCGACAGTGATTACAGATGTAACGCCAGAGATGAACATTTATTCCCAGGAAACGTTCGGGCCAGTCGTGCCGATCATCCCATTCCAGGATGAAGCATCCGTACTTGAGATGGCAAATGATTCAATCTACGGCTTAGCAGCGTATGTGTATACGCAAAACAACGCTCGATGCTTCCGAATGGCAGAAGGTCTGGAATATGGTATTGTCGGGGTAAATGATGGTTCACCGACCCAAACACAGGCTCCATTTGGTGGATACAAACAGAGTGGAATTGGCCGCGAAGGTGGACATTACGCGCTGGATGGATTCCTCGAAACCAAATTCGTTTCTTTCGGTGTGTAAGCAATTGGGGATAATAAGAAGGCCTGTGGCGTAGAAGCTGCAGGCTTTTGTTGTATCGACAACGTGTGGTGGTAGGGAGGGGGAGAAGGGAGGAGCCGTTCGCTTCGGTACGCTTGCAGGGAAGATGTGACTGTCCGCTCCGGGAGCCCGGCGAACTCGCCCGCAAAGAAGAGCCTACGATGTTGGTTCACTGAAGGATTGCGGGCAAAGTCCCGTTCGCCGTTCTCCCTCCGCTGGGGTAGACGCGTACAGGCGCTCTCTTACTCATCCCTTCTCCCCCTCCCCGCACAACGTTTCGCTTTACAAAAAACACGCGACGCCAGAACGGCTTTGCTTCCTTGTTTTTTACCTGCATAGCAAAGCTCAGCCTCTTGATTATACTTGAGGGTTCCTTCTCCAAAATGTGTCAGGAGCGGGATCGGGCGGGGCAACGGAACGCCTGTACGCGACTCCCCAGCGGAAGGGGACAGACGAATGGGCCTTTGCCCACAATGCTTCGATGAAAATCCATCGTGGGCATCTTTTGTGGGCGAGTTCGTTTGGCCCCTGGAGCGGACAGTCCTAACTTCTCCGCAAGCGTACCAAAGTGACGAGGCCCCGCCCGATCCAGCTCCTCCACCACACTTTGAGGAAAACCTACACTATACCAAGAAAGGCTGTCCCCGTTGCTGTATTACAGCGTTGAAGACAGCCTCCCCACGTACTAGTGAGTCAAAAATACTTTGGACATCACTCCAGCTTTGCTCGATTCAGCTCGTTCGATGCCATACATTTTCCATGCACACCAGCCGGTTAACACGAGAATCATCAGGGAACCAAGCACGACACCATTCCAACCGAAGAATTTATAGAACAGACCGAGATAGAAGCTGCCGATGCTGCCACCTAGATAGTAGGACAACAAATACAGACTCGATGCACTCGCTTTCGCAAACGTTGCGTGCGTACTTACCCACGAACTGGCTGCTGAGTGAGCGAAGAAAAAACCAAAGCTGATAAGCAGAAGCCCTACACCGATGATCCACAGATTTTGTACAAGTGTCGCGGCAATACCTGCTCCCATCAGGACGATACCGATAGCAATGCATACAGATTGCGGCATGATTTTCGCCACTTTGCCCGATAGTGTTGAGCTAAATGTGCCTGCTAGATAAGTGAGAAACAATAGACTCACAATCGAAGTAGGCAGATTGAATGGGGCGCTGTTCAACACATACGTGATGTAGTTATAGATCCCGATAAAAACAAAGAAATGGAAGCCACCAATCGCATAAGCGAAGCGTAAGGAGCGATTATCCAGGTGACGACGAAAATCTCTAAAGGCTACCTTCCAGTCGAGTGGCTTGCTTTGGAAATGCGTTGAGCGCGGCAGCAGCCAGGCAAAGGAGATCACACATAGGAAGCTGAGTGCGCTCATTACAATAAACGCCCAGTGCCAGCCAGCAAAATCGGTAACGAAGCCAGAGACCATGCGACCAGAGAGCCCGCCGATTGTATTGCCGCTGATGTAAATACCAACTGCGGTTGTTAACGCTTTGGAATCGAATTCTTCACTAATGTAGGCAATCGCAATCGCTGGCAAACCAGCGAGGAAGAATCCTTCTATCATACGCAGAATGAGCAAGGTCGAGAAATTCGGAACAAATGCTGTCAGAAGTGCGATTAATGCTACGCCGAGCATCGTCCCGAACATAATATTTTTCCGTCCAATTGCATCTGAGAGCGGACCGTAAAACAATAGGGACAGAGCGAGTGCGAGAATTGTCACGGAAACAGACAGGCTAGATAGTAACGGAGAAAGGTTAAATTCCTCCGTGAAAATTGGTAGTAGTGGTTGCGTGAAATAAATATTAGCAAATGTTACAAAAGAAGCAATGGTGAGAGCGGCGGTTGCACGCCAGAAAGGCCGAGTTCCTGCCTGGATCATGAAGAATCATCTTCTTTCCGAATAAGTTTTTGTATGGCTATCGTAGCATGGTATTATGAATGAATAAAATATATTGTTTTCATGATAACGATAACTTTATGGAATGATTATGAGGAGGGACAATGGAGTTTCGACAGCTTGAATATTTTACAGAGGTGGCAAAGCAGCTTAACTTTACAAAAGCAGCCGAGCAATTGTGCATAGCCCAGTCTGCGATTAGTAAAAGCATCAAGAAGCTAGAGGAGGATCTCGGTGTACTGCTGTTTAATCGGATTGATAAAAAAGTCATGTTAACAGCAGAAGGAGAGGTGCTACTACGGCATGCGCGTCGGATTCTTGAGCAGGTACGACATGCACGGGAAGAAATAGAAGAAATGCGTGGATTAGAGAAAGGCGAAGTAAGGATCGGCTTGCCTTCGATGGTAGGCTCGTATTACTTTCCTAACATTATCCTAGATTTTAAGAAACGCTATCCGCATCTGCAGTTTAAGCTGTATGAACAAGGGACGATGAAGGTGCAGCGCATGCTTAGCAACGGGGATATCGATATGGGCGTGATCATACAGGATACGATTGCGGATGATTTAGAAGCTGTACCATTTCTGGAGGAAGAGATGTGCGTGTGTGTTCCCAAAGGGCATCTTTTTGCTGAACGGGCATCCGTCACGTATGAAGAGGTAGCACGGGAGCCGCTTGTACTGTTCCAGGAAGGGTATTTTCAGCGGGAACTCATTGTAGAGGCCGGGCATAAAGCGGGGATACCACTGGCCGTACAATTTGAGACCAATCAGATTTCTCTTCTGAAGTCACTTGTAGTGAGGGGAAGCGGTATCACGTTGTTTCTAAACATGGTTGTGGCGAATGATCCGGATCTTGTAGCGGTGTCGCTTCAGCCGCCTGTCTATCTGAAATTAGCGATTGCCTGGAAAAAACATGCGTATTTGTCGATTGCTAATCAGGAATTCCTGTCGTTTCTTATGGAGCGAACAGCGGCACGATAGACATAAAAAAGCGGGATAGCCTGAGCCATCCCGCTTGAGCGTTTATTTAGAACACTTGACGAACTTCCACGATGCCTTCTACTTCTTCCACGAGTGCGCGCTCAATGCCCGATTTCAGCGTGATTGTGGAGCTCGGGCAGCTACCGCATGCACCGTGCAGACGAACTTCCACGATGCCTTCGTCTGTAACATCAACGAGTTCACAGTCGCCTCCGTCACGTTGCAGGAACGGACGCAGTTTATTTAAAACCTCTTGTACTTCATCAAACTTTGTCATAAGGTTATTCACTCCTTTCACCATACTTATTATTATAGTATCCTTTTCTTAAGAAATCTATTGTTTTCCCCTTGCTTAAAGCATACGATGTGCTTTAAACTTATAAAACCAAGTGTTTTACGTGGTGATCGCACACAAAACGTTTAGGCTATAATAATATAGTAAGATAAAAAAATGTTATCCACCACAAAAAAGGAGATCGACATGAACGTATACAGCAATGTTAAAGAACTGATTGGTGATACACCAATTGTAGAGATTCATTCCTATTCACTGCCAGAAGGAGTTCGTTTGTTTGCCAAACTGGAGTATTTCAATCCCGGCGGTAGTGTAAAAGATAGATTAGGTGTAGAATTAATTCGAGATGCAGAAGAACGCGGCGTATTAAAGCCAGGCGGCACGATTATTGAACCGACAGCTGGTAATACTGGAATCGGACTGGCACTGGCTGCGGTCGGCACAGGGTACCGCGTAATCTTCGTTGTACCGGAGAAATTCTCACTGGAGAAGCAGACTCTGATGCGTGCTCTTGGCGCGGAAGTCGTTAATACACCGACTGCCCATGGGATGAAAGGCGCGATCGAGAAAGCGAAGCAGCTCGAGCAAGAAATTGAAGGAGCGTTTTGCCCGCAGCAATTCGGCAATCCGGCAAACCCGGCAGCGCACTATAAGACGACTGGCCCAGAAATCTGGCAACAGATGGATGGCAATGTTGATGTATTTGTTGCAGGTGCAGGCTCAGGTGGTACGTTTATGGGTACAGCCCGCTATTTGAAAGAAAAAAATCCAGCTATAAAAACAGTCATTGTCGAACCGGAAGGCTCTATCCTGAATGGAGGAGAATCAGGCCCACATAAAACGGAAGGGATCGGGATGGAATTCCTGCCGCCGTTTATGGACACAGCTTATTTTGATGCCATTCATACGATATCGGATGCGGATGCATTCCGCCACGTGAAAGAACTGGCTTCACAGGAAGGTATGCTGGTAGGCAGTTCCGCAGGTGCCGCACTTCATGCTGCTCTTCTTGAAGCGAAACAGGCGAAGCCAGGTACGAATATTGTGATGATTTTTGCAGATAGTAGTGAGCGCTATTTAAGCCAAAAAATTTATGAGGAGGGCATCTAAATCATGCGCATGAAAACGAAATTAATCCACGGTGGTGTAGATGGAGATCCACATACTGGAGCGGTCAATGTACCGATCTATCAGGTTAGCACGTATAAGCAGGAAGCAGTAGGCAAACATAAAGGCTATGAATATTCCCGCACAGGCAACCCGACTCGCCATGCAGTTGAAGAGTATATCGCAGATGTGGAAGGCGGCGTGCGCGGCTTTGCGTTTGCCTCCGGAATGGCGGCTTTGTCAACTATTGTATCGATGTATAACACAGGCGATCATTTTGTCGTTGGTGATGACGTATACGGCGGTACGTACCGTGTGCTGACCAAAGTGTTCAACCGTTTTGGGGTGGATGTGACATTTGTGGATACGAGCAAAGCGGAAGTCGTTCGTGAAGCTATCGGGCCGAAAACAAAAGCGGTTATTTTGGAGAGCCCAAGCAATCCACTTCTAAAAGTGACCGATATCGCAGCGGTTGCAGAAGTAACGAAAGAAAAAGGCATTCTGTTGATCGTGGACAATACGTTCATGACTCCGTACTGGCAGAACCCACTTCAACTTGGGGCCGATATTGTGTTCCACAGCGCAACCAAATATCTTGGTGGTCACAGTGATGTGGTAGCTGGTCTGGTAGCCGTAAAAGACGCGGAACTCGGTGAGCAACTGCATTTCGTTCAGAACTCCATCGGCGCGGTGCTTGGACCGCAAGATTCGTATTACTTGCTGCGCGGCATGAAAACACTCGGTGTGCGTATGGAAGAGCATGAAGCGAATGCGCGTCGCATCGCACAATGGCTGAGTGAACGCAGTGATATTGTGAGCGTCTACTATCCAGGTCTGGAAAATCATCCAGGACATGATGTGGCGGCTAAACAAGCACGTGGTTTTGGCGGAATGATTTCATTTGATGTCGGCAGCCGTGAGCGTGCGGAACAAGTGCTGTCCCGGACGAAAATCTTTACACTGGCCGAGAGCCTTGGAGCAGTAGAGAGTCTGATCTCTGTTCCGGCACAGATGACGCATGCTTCCATTCCGGCAGAGCGCCGTGCGGAACTCGGCATTACAGACGGTCTCGTTCGTATCTCGGTTGGCATTGAGGATGTAGAGGACCTGATCGAAGAACTGGAACGGGCACTCGCCTAGACGATTATGGAACTGCTTGTATTCGGTGCCGAGCAACTATGTGCAAGCTGTGCCCATCTTCCGTCTGCCCGTGATACGGCAGAATGGCTCGAAGCGGCGCTTCATCGTAAATATGGCGAAGCTATCACGGTACGCTATGTAGATATTTACAGTGAGTTAGCTGGTATGGAAGCCGAATTCGCGGCACGCATTCGGGCGGAAGAGCTATGGTATCCGCTTGTGGTATTGAATGGAATGATTGTTGGGGAAGGCAGTCCGAAGTTAAAAGAGATTGAACATGCAATTGAATCTATGCAGATAGGGTGAAAAATTGATGCGCCCGATGGTGGAATTTTGCGCTAGCAACCTTGGAATCGGTTCTGAGCTGGCAAAGAAGGCACTTGAAGAAGAACCAGACGTCGATGTGTTGGAATACGGGTGTTTGGGCAATTGCGGCCAGTGTTTTGTTCAGCCGTACGCGCTTGTGAACGGCACGCTGATTGTGGCGGATACAGGAGAAGAGTTGCTTGCAGCAATTCGTACCCACATTACTACCTTGAAAAAAGAAGATGAAGAGTGGAAAAAGCTCGGATTCTAACTTTTCTCGTGGCTAATTTGTAAAGAAGCTGTCCTAAAAGCCAGAATATGGCGAATGGGACAGCTTTTTTTCGTGGTATCGACAACGTGTGGTGGTGAGGGAGTGGGAGAAGGAAGGAGCCGTTCGCTTCGGTACGCTTGCAATGAAGTGGTGACTGTCCGCTCCGGGAGCCCAGCGAACGTGCCCGCAAAGAAACATACTAAGATTAGTAGCACAGACCAAGGCCACGGTTTGTGCTACTATTTTTTTGTGGTAGAAGTGAAGAAACAGGCCGAGTGGGCTTCGGGATCTTGAATCCGTCAAAGAAACAGGCCAACTTCACTGCCCTTATTTGAATCAGCTTCAGTATGTTGGATCCATTGAGATCGTGTATAAGAAAAGGGAATCGATAAGGATGCGTGAAGGCTTCTACAACGAACATCAGGAGGAGAACAACCATGAAACATGTAGTCGCATTTGATGTAAGTATGGGAAAGAGCTATTGGGTGGTGTACAATGCCGACCGGCACTGTGAGTTTGAAGGAGAAATCCGGCATACCCGTTCCGATTTTGAAGGGTTGCATGCCTGCATGGAGAAGCTGATCGAGCAAGATGGGGAACAACCGTCCATTGTTTTCGAAGCTACGGGCGTATACTCCAGACAACTGGAACGCTTTATGCAAGATCATCAGTACACCTATTGCCTGTTAAACCCGCTTGAAGCCAAACTGCAGTCCGCTTCTATGCGGATGCATAAAACGGATCGAAGTGACGCTCATCGGCTGGCGTTGACTCATTTCACGGTCTCTCGAAGAGAAAAAGAAGTACCCAATGACTTCTTCCAGCAGCTAAAGTCTCTCTCTCGGTTTTACCAAGAATTAGACGGAGAACTTTCTACTCTTCGCAATCGGATGCATAAAGTCATTCAACTGACCTTTTCCGAACTGGAAACGATCTTTACAAGCCGATCGGAGCTCTGTTTACATGTCATTCAGTTATTTCCACATCCCGATCTCGTGAACGGTCTTTCCAAAACCGTAATCAGAAACCGGATTCTCAAGAGTACCGACAAAAAGTTATCGGCAGGTACCGCTGAGAAGAAAGCCATCCAGTTGCTTGAAGCCGCACAGAACTCGTATCCGGCGGTTTCCGCAACCGATGTTCTTTGTGACCAGCTACGCATCTATGTCAAACGTTATTTGGAGATTCTTCGCCAACGAGAAGCTCTGATTCGGCAAATGGAGGAAATGAGCATGCATCGAGAGGACTATCAAGTTCTTCTCAGCTTTCCGGGCATTGGGGTAAATACAGCGGTGCGTTTACTCGCCGAAATCGGAGACATCCGCCGCTTCGACAATCCGAAACAGCTCAACGCCTTTGCAGGGATTGATATCCGACGGTTCCAGTCCGGTAAAACCTTTTTCCAGGATAAAATCAATAAGCGCGGAAACAAGCACCTGCGTAAACTGCTTTACCTTGTCATTCAGAATATGATTAAACAGCGTCGTTTCGGGAACAACCATCTCGTTGAGTACTATGACAAAGTAAAAACGCAACCTTATAACAAGTGTCATAAAGTTGCGTCGATCGCTTGTGTAAATAAGCTCTTGAAGTGCCTCTTCTACCTTATTACACACAATCAGCACTATGAGTACCAGTGTGCCACCAGATCATAATGCAATTTCTATCATACCATATACCAAATAAACCTAGCAAAAAATAAAAACACCCTAGGTTTATTTGGTATGTCAACATCCATACTTTCTGTGAAACCTGTTATTTTCTCTCCGCTTCCTCCCCCTGTTACTTACAAAATAATCACTCAAAATCATTATGATTCACTTGACTAATCGTAAGAAAGGCCTACGATGTTGATTCACCGAAGGATTGCGGGCAAAGGCCCGTTCGCCGTTCTCCTTTCGCTGAGTAGGCTCGTACAGGCACTCTCTTGTCCTTCCTTTTCCCACTCCCCGCACAACGTTTCGAGTTACAAGAAAAAACACGCGACGCCAGAATGGATTTGCCCGATCCCGCTCCTCCGCCACGCTTTGAATAAAATCTACATTATACCAAGAAAAAAGAGGCTGTCTCATTAGCCGTATTACAGCGTGTGAGACAGCCTCTTTCTTATAGCAGTCGTTAATACTCTTTAATAATGTTGTAGAACGTATCGCGCTCAATCGGCTGTTTGCCAGCCCCTTTAATAAGCCAGACCAGCTCATCGCGAGTAAGACCGGATTGGGTCAGGGCACCTACCGCATGGCTGATGCGTTCTTCTACGAGTGTACCGTGAATGTCAGATGAACCGAAGTTGACTGCCATTTGTGTCAGTTGTGTACCGATGTTAATCCAGTACGCTTTCACGTGTGGGAAGTTATCGAGCATCAGGCGGCTGATCGCCATTGTTTTCATATCGTCAAACGCGGATGTGCGGCGCTTGATGGACGCTGTTACTTTCTTTGGTTGAATCGCAAGTGGGATAAAGACCATGAATCCGTTTGTATCATCTTGCAGCTCACGCAAACGCATCATATGAATGAGACGTTCTTCCGGCTTTTCGATGGAACCGTACAGCATCGTTGCATGTGTTTTCATGCCAAGATTGTGCGCAAGACGGTGTACATTCAGCCATTCGTCTGTACTTGCTTTTTCTGGGCTCATTTTAGCGCGGTATTCTTCCGTTAGAATCTCCGCACCGCCGCCTGGAAGTGTATCGAGACCAGCCTTTACGAGTTCCTTCAGCACTTCTTCTTCTGTTAGTCCGGCAATTTGTGCGAAGAAAACAATTTCAGCGCCGGTGTACGCTTTAATGGTCACATCCGGATAGTTCTTTTTCAGCGTACGAATTGTATCGAGATAGTAGTCAAACGGCACGGTATGATTGTGTCCGCCTACAATATGGAATTCGCGTGTAGTCGGTGTGTAGCCTTTTGCGACATATTCGAGTAAGTCGTCCATACTCATGGTGTAGGCGCCTTCTTCACCTGGATCACGGCGGAAGCCACAGAATGCACAGTGCGCTTCGCAGACGTTGGTCGGATTGATGTACATGTTTTCGATGAAGTAGACGTTGTTGCCGTTCTTGCGTGTATTTACCAGGTTGGCGAGCTGGCCGATTGTTAACAGATCGTTCGAGTTATATAGTGTCATGCCATCTTCAAGCGACAGACGTTCACCAGCTTCGATTTTTTCAATGATCGGAAGTAGTGTCTGATCTTGAATAAAGTGTTGGGTAAAGGTACTCATTATTTTCTTCCTCCTCGTATGATGCTTGGAGAGTGCTTCCGTACTCATGTATAAGTTTGTATTCTTTACAATTATAAAAGTAATTAACGAATCGAACAAGGTACGAAGCTGGAAAAGCAGACAGAGAGGAAGTATGTATACATTTTTGTATGGAAACGTTGCAAACCTTGAGAGAAAAGATAAGGTGGAGTATACTATAGGAAGAGGACGATACGTCCGATGAGGAGGGAAATAATCCATGATTAACCTTACGGAAAGTGCAGCTCGCAAAATTCAAGAGATGATTGTAAGCGAAAATAACGACCAGCTTTTCCTGCGTGTGGGTGTTCGCCCAGGCGGATGCAGCGGGTTCTCATATGGAATGGGTTTTGATGATGAAGGGCATGAAGGTGATGTAAGTTTTGACCTGAATGGCGTAAAAGTTGTGGTGGATAAGGATAGCATTCGCTATCTTGAAGGCGTGACGATTGATTTTAAAGAATCCATGATGGGCGGCGGGTTCACGGTTGACAACCCGAACGCAACTGCATCATGCGGCTGTGGTTCGTCGTTCCGCACGAAAGAAGAAGCGGGTACACCGGGCGATTGCTAAGCTTTTCGATTCGTTGGTGAATCATACAATGTATAGCGCCTCTTGACGTATTTTCGGGTACGTTAGGAGGTGCTTTTTGTGTTACAGCAGGGGCGCATACTATTAAAGAGATTTCGAATGAATGTTAGATAGCGGTATAAGGATGAATGAAACGTTATCATTACCATTGGCAAACAAAAAAGCCGCCCGGATGGACGACTATTGATTCAGTATAAGTTTTTTGACCATTTTCATATCCAGTTTTAAATTTTCGACATCATCACGTGTTTCATGGAGTTCCGCCTGCATTTCACTGTTTTGAGCCGTTTGTTCACGGATGATACGCAGATCCGACTTGGTTTCGCCGAATTGCTTGTTCATACCGTCTTCTAGCGTATCAATGCGCTGGCCAAGTTTTTGTAGACTTTCGTTAATAGGCGATAGTTTTTCGTCTAAAACAGCACGGAGAACTTTTTCGATTTCGCTCACTGGCATGGCCCCCTTATTTCTGATACTGTTTATTTTAACATGTCCGGCTGTAAGGTATAGGGAAAAAACAGGGAAATGTGACGCTTATTTTTGATGAAAAATTTGAAGAGTTCTCAGGATACGATTGCTTCGTGGAAGTTTTGTACCTGATTACGTCCTGATTCTTTCGCATAATATAAGGCCTTATCTGCTAAAGAAATAACTTCAGCAGGATTAGAGAATGGTGTCGGGAGCATGGTAGCTAGTCCCGCACTTACCGTGACAATATCTGCTACTTTTGATGAAGCATGAGGGATTTCCAAAGACGCGATAGCTTTACAGAGTTTTTCCGCTATTTTTAGGGCGTCTGCATTATTGGTTTGCGGGAGAATAACAGCAAATTCTTCACCACCATAACGGGCCACAATATCCCCTGATCGATTTGGAACCGAGGCTAGAGTTTCAGCCACCTTTTTCAGACAGTCGTCTCCACCCTGATGTCCATACGTATCGTTATACAATTTGAAATGATCAATATCAATCATAATCAACGAGAGCGGAGTGGAGCCTCGCGCAGCACGTTTCCATTCCGATTCTAATTTTTCATCAAAAAATCTTCGGTTAGCAATGCCTGTAAGACCATCGCGCCAGGAGAGCATTTCAAGACGATGATTAGCTTCCTGAAGCTGTTGTTCCAAAAGCTTTCGTTCTGTAATATCACGAGATACGGCTACAATTTTTTCTAGCGCGCCTTCCACCGTTCGAATGGTTGCTAGATTTGTCTCAAACCACACATATTCTCCACTCTTTTGGCGAATACGATACGTAGAAGAGGTGTAGTTTACATGTTGGAGGGTAAGAAAGGCATTGTGTACATATTCGAGATCGTCCGGATGAATAAGCAGATATGCACTTTTTCCTAACAAGTTGTCCATTTCATACTGAAGTAACCGATGGCATGCTGGTGAAACATATAAATACTCACCTTCTACGTTATGAATGGTAATCATATCCCCGGATGTCTCTGCGAGCAAACGGAATTTCTCTTCACTATCCTGTAGTGCCTTTTCGATCTTTTTCCGTTCTGTAATATCTCGTACTATAACCAAGGAACCTGGATTTCCATTATACGTTATCGGATTTGCCACAGTTTCTGTATAGATGATCGTTCCATCTAATCGAAGCAATTTTTCCTCCAACAACTCTGCCTGCTTCTTATTTTCATAGGAAGAAGCGACTCGTTCTTTAACTTGCAGCAAAGAATCTGGATGAACTAAACTTATAACATCTTTTCCTATCAATTCTTCAGGGTGATTTGCTCCAAACAAGAGAGCTCCTTCCTGATTCATGAATACAATCTTGCCTTTACTATGGACCAAAACAGTATGTGGGGATGTTTCGATAAGCGTTCGATACCGTTCTTCACTATCTTCCAGCCCATGAATGGTAGTCTCAACTGTTTCAGCCATTAAATTAAAGGCGCTGCAAACCTCTTGAAACTCAATAGCTCGTGGTGCCACCTCTTTGACATCAATTCGATATTTATAGTTACTTTTTTGGATAAGTCGTACTCCGTTTAAAACAAACTGTAGAGGACGTTCTATATGATGGGATACCTTTAGTACGATGTATAAAACAAAAGCAACTATACATAGGATACTCATGATGATAATGAACATCGAATTGTAAAGGGAGTCAAGCATCTCTGCTTGATTTACTTCAGCGATGACGAGCCATTTCCCATTCTGTGTCCAATGATAAGCCCCAAGTGACTCCACTCCTCTATAATTAGAATAGGGGAGAACTACCGAGAGGTTAGTTTGAGCTTTTTGTACAATCTCTGTATGGACTTTTAAATTCAATCTTGCTGTACTAGATACCATACCATACTTTATAAGATCGGCTATAAACCTTGATTCAGTTATCATGACTCCTTCCCGATTAACTAAATAAGTCTCTCCTGTTTTTCCAAAGCGCATTCTCTCCATAATTTTTTCAACTGTGCGAGGCTCTACAACCCCGGCGATAACCCCTTGGAACTGTTGCTGAGAGTCAATAATAGGACAAGAAACGATAATAGAAGGCTTGCCGGTTGCACGGGCAATGATAACGTCACTGACAAATTCTTTTCCTTTTTTTCCTTCTTGAAAGTAATCGCGGTCCGATAAATTAATACTAGCTTGATTTTTTATTTTTGCTCCGCTTTTGCTTGAATCTATTTCTATAAAACCGTTTTTATTAATGTATGTCAACATATCAAATTCACTTTGCAGATTAACTGCCGAAGTTAAAATGTTTTTCATTCTTTCTTTGTCCAGGTTTCTTATTTCGTTAAGATTTGAAATAGTCCTGATGTATGAAGAACGTTCATTGAACCAGTTTTCGATCGCTGTGCTTTGTAGGGAAACGGTTTGCTCCAGGTAATTCATTTGGTCTGCTTTTATGCCACGACTTATTATAAAAAAAGTTGGAATAAGACTTGAAATTCCGATAAGAAATACAAAGAAAATCCCCCAAAACTGCAGTCGACTTTTGATTGTCTTTAATCGAAAAAGTCTGTATATGTAGTTAAACAAAAAAGCCTCCCCTTTCTTCATAAAAATAATAAATCTACAAAGAAGATGGTCGGTTGCACTATTGACTCTTATTCATCCAAGTGCCCATAGTACAGATGAATATTCATTGTCTCCACTTTTTTGTTATACTAATGATATAGTAAATTATTACTAGGTAATATTACATTTTTAATACTTAAAAATCAAGGGAAATTTATCCATAAGCTGAACAGTCACTTCGTGATTTTACAAATAATAGAATATATACTTGCTAATAGTATGTGGTGTGATACAATACTTTAAAAATTGAATATATTTACCAGATTAGAATGATTATTTAGAATTTTGTGTTAATTTTGCGCTATAGTTTGATAGGACAATATTACTGAATCAAGAATAGGAGAAATTATAATGAAAAAAATGAAATTGTCTTTGCGACATTTAATTATATTTGTCGCCCTTTTGTCGTGTGTTTTGACTCTCGTTAGTAGTTTGTGGAGTGGCTATCATACTGATAAACAAACGCTGATTGCAAATAATTTAGAAACCAATCGTGTATATGCTCAAAAGCTTGCCGAAACAACAGATATATTTTTTAAAGCTACTCTTCAAACTTTACGATTCAGTTCCATGGATATTGCTTCTTTTATGCAAAACGATGAACAGAAGCTTCTTCATGAGGCGAACCGTTTAAAAGAGCAAACCAATACGTTTAATTCTGTCGTCATCACAGACGCAAAAGGAAAAATTTTAGCTACATCTCCACAATCTTTACAATTAAAAGATAAAATGTTAGCATCCCCTGGTGGGAAGCAAGCGTTAAAAGAGAAAAAACCATTAATATCCAAACCATACACTGCTATTACCGGCCGACTCGTTATCTTTATTTCACATCCTATTTTTGATAAAAAAGGAAACTACCTTGGATTAGTAGGTGGAACCCTGTATTTAAAGGAAAAGAATATATTAAACACTCTGTTAGGTGAACATTTTTATCAAGATGGTTCCTATGTATATGTAGTCGATGGAGATGGACGCGTAGTTTATCATCAAAATCCTCAGAGAGTCAATGATGTTGTAGTAGAAAACCCTGTTGTTCAAAAGATTATGCAGGGAAAAAGTGGAGCGGAACAGGTTATCAATACGAAAAAACAAGACATGCTAGCTGGATATTCGTATATTCCGATTGCTGACTGGGGAATCGTTGCTCAACGTCCAGTGGATCAGGCGTTGGCACCTGCTACAGAAATGCTTAACGAAATGGTACAACAATCACTTCCTTTCTTACTTGTATCCCTACTTGTTATATGGTGGATTTCAAGGAGAATTGCACAACCCTTACATCAACTCGCGCATTATACTGAAAACAGTACTGAAAATAGTCAAGAAAAACACATAGAAAACGTGATGGCGTGGTACTATGAAGCAATTCAACTAAAAAAATCACTTCTTCATAGCCTGGTCTTTCTCCATAATAGGGTTAACTATTTTATGTATCAATCGACAACAGATCCACTAACAAAGCTTACGAATCGTCGGACGATGGATGAAAAAATGAAGAATTGGGTAGAAAACGATGTCCCTTTTTCGTTAATTTTATTAGATATAGATCGCTTCAAGAGGGTGAATGATACATATGGGCACTCTATCGGAGATGAGGTTTTAAAATTTTTAGCCTGTCAGATGAACGAAGTTTCACGAGAAAGTGATATATGCTGTCGCTTTGGGGGAGAAGAGTTTGTCATTTTGCTCCCTCATACTGAGAAAATGGAAGCTTTTAAGGTAGCTGAACGATTACGTATGAACATGGAATCGAGTACTAGCCCATGTGGTGAGACTGTGACCATTTCGGCTGGAGTTTCTTCTTACCCTGATTGTACATCCGAAATTACGAAAGTAATCGAACAAGCAGATGAATGTTTATACGAAGCTAAAAATAGCGGACGGAATCGCACGATCGTTTTTGAGCATAGCCATAAGGTTTTACAATGTTAGTCTTATCAAGGGAGAATAGGTAATGAAGATTTTAATTGCAGTTGATGAGTCTCTATTCACAAAAAAATCATTTGAGTTTATTACTACGAATTCTTTTAAAGATATTGAGGAACTACATCTTGTTCATGTTATTCCAGATTATGGACATGTTGTTGATGTATATCCTGAAATAAAACATAAACTAATAGAGCAGGCGACTGAGTTATTAGAAAAAAATTTGGGCTATATAAATGATATGGAAGTAATAAAAATACCCGAAATTTTACAAGGGGAATCGATTGCACAATGTCTTTGTCAGTATTGTGATACTCATGAAATAGACCTTGTTCTTATAGGTTGTCGAGGATTATCGGATTACGATTCGTTGTCATTAGGTAGTGTAAGTCATAATCTAGTTAATCAATCCAAGATATCGGTGCTTATTGTTAAATAGAGGGGGGAGGAGGAAATGATGAAAAAGAAAATGTGCTGTTTTTGTTTGCAGATATCTCTAGGTTTTGAAGGCGGAGAATGGATATGTCCCTCTTGTGGAAAAGATATTACACCGCTAGCATTTGTAGAAGAGAATCAAGAATTTACTAGCGAGTATATTCAGTCCATTATGGTATACAAAGAAAAAGTTTACAGTGAATGAAAAGGTGCTGCAAGCAGGAGGGAGAACCTTCTGCTTGCAGCACCTTTTTTGTGTCTTTGCCATCCAAGCCAAAATAAAAAACAAACATACAGTGATATAAGAATTTATTCAAAGGAGGAGTATGTCATAATGAAGAAAGTGTTTAAAGTAAACAGAAAATCTACAGGTAAAACAAATCAAAGGCGAGCACAGCGGCATACACACGAATTCCTAGGAAGTTTAAAGTTGGCAGAAATGGGGATTGACAGACATAATCATCGTTTTGCAGGCGTTACAGGTCAAGCCATTCCAAGAGGACGGAGCCACGTTCACGTTATATCTACGAATACAGACTTTTTCGGCCACTTTCACCAAGTGAAAATCGTTACGGGCCCTGCTATTCCTATCGGGAATGGTAAACACATACACTTTGTTAAAGGGCAAACCACATTGGTTGATGGCCACCTTCATAGATTTGCCTTTGCTACGTTAATTGAAAATCCGCTTACTTGATTAGATAAGATTGCATTTTTATTGGAGAATCGGAACCGTAAACTGCGCTCCAGGAATCCACTGCTTCTTCGTAAAACTCCGTCCTTTAATCTCCACTTTGTTGGTATACACATTCACAACAAGTCCTTCACTTGCTTCCCCTTTCACCGGAGTTCCGCCTCCGGGTTGTCCATTGTCGGTCCATGGCTGTGCCACTGAGCTTGTATTAACCATCGTAAAATTATCCTGTACAAACGTTTGTGGCAGCTTCAGCTCCCAGTGCGTGTGTCCGGTAAATAGGATTGCTTCCGGGAAGCGGTTCAGAATATCTTTCAGTGCTTCATGCTGCACAACGGCCCGATTGTTTGTACAGCACGTATGCGTCCCTGACACGGTATATGGAAGCGGCTGATGCAAAAAGACAAAAATCGGTTTTCCTGTTTGTGAGGCTTTTACAAGCGTTTGTTCCAGCCAGTCCAGTTGTTTTTTTGACAAATACGCGTCTTCTAAGTTGCCAGGGTTAGACTGGCGATATTGCTCGGAACCAAGGAAAACAAACGTATAACCTTTTATCACCTTGGCATGGTATACGCTTTTTTCTCCTGTTAGAGATAAGAAGCGTGCGATGGAAGCACGTTCGGTTTCTCCGTTTGGGAAAGTAGCAGCAGACCGTGCTCGATTCTTGTTGTGCCAGGCTTTAAAAAATTCATGGTTGCCGATTGTGTAGTATACACGGGGTGGATGCGGATTGCTTTGAAGTGTTTCTTTGAGCTTCTGGTAATCCGCTGGTTCCCCGTCTGTTAAGTCGCCGTTTATAATAAGTGCATCTGCCGCTGGACTTGCGCTGTGCAGATCTTGTAGGGCTGCGGCGAATTTTTGCAGACTTTTTGGCTGGGGAGCTTGAATATGAATATCGCTAATGACCGGAAAGCTGAGAACGGGCTTTCCGGTATTTTGCGCATGGCTTGAGACGGTTGGAATGACAAGGGTGCTGGCAGTAAGCAGTGCAGTAAGCAGTGCAGTAAGCAGAGTCTTATTCACAGTGGAATCTCCTTTTTATATAGTGTTTCGATAAGGCTGGGAATTATTTATCGCGACAAATCCGTATAAAATCACCAAGCCGGACGCATACTACGGGCTGTGCCCGGTAGCTGGATTGGGGCCAGTTTACATACGGAGGATTGATTTATGAAAAAACTTCTTTATACGACAGTTTTCGGAACGATGCTTGTATGCAGTTCAGCATACGCAGCCAGTCATAACGAACAGGTAGCTGCTCCGACAGGGGAGATGAGCAGTATGCAGATGGTGCCGATTGGCGAGCATAAACTGCCACCGCTTCCTTATGCCTATAACGCGTTGGAACCATATATTGATGAGCAAACAATGCGCCTGCATCATGACATTCACCACAAGGCGTATGTGGATGGCCTCAATAAGGCGGAAAAAGAAATGCAGAAGGCACGTGAGACCGGCGACTACGCACTTATTAAGCATTGGGAGCGCGAAGCGGCTTTTAATGGCTCCGGGCACTATTTGCATACAATTTTCTGGCAGAATATGAAGCCTGCGGGCGGCGGAGAAGCATACGGCCCGATAGCCAGTGAAATTAAAACATCATTTGGCAGCTTTGATAAGTTCAAGGCGCAATTCTCAGCGGCAGCAGAAAAAGTGGAAGGGTCCGGCTGGGCGATGCTTGTTTGGAGTCCACAGGCGGGACGTCTGGAAATTTTGCAGGCCGAGAAACACCAAAACTTAACCCAGCAAGGTGTCATTCCTTTGCTTGTTCTTGATGTATGGGAACATGCTTACTACTTGAAATATCAAAACAAGCGTGCTGATTATATAAAAGCCTGGTGGAATGTAGTGAACTGGGATGATGTCAATACGCGCTATGTACAGGCTAAAGGAGTTAAGGAATAAGGAAAAGCCGCAGTTCCGTACAAGTTTTATACACGGTTTATCGACAGATTACACGTGTATAAACACATACGGAGTGCGGCTTTTTATTTTAGAGATGAGAAGAATGCATTTCTGGAACGGCCATTGTTTTTTGCAGCCCACAGTGTGGGCAGCTAGAGATGTGCATGCATTCATGATGCAGTTGATCGAGGTATCCGTTCGTCATGGACACGTCTCCCCATTCGTTATACGGACTGTACGGACCGTAGAGCGCCTCGAGTTTTCCTGCGTCTTCCATTCGATGTCCACAGGAAGGGCAATGCGCATCGAGATGAGAAAAACCGTTGCAAATGGGACACATGGACAACTCAATTCCTCCTTTCTACATCAAAACGACTAATTGCGCCGGTTTAGCAGGTCGGCATACAAGGCATAACTGGCTAGAACACCAAAGGAAAGAACAGCCGCAAGCAGACCAGCTGTGCTACCACTTCCAAAGTATAGCAGGAGGGGAATCCCAACTGTTACAACAATGATGAGTAATTTGTAGACCGCAGAAATCGCAGTGCGTGTCATGTAATCACATCCTTTTTTCTTAAGGTCCCTCCAGGCTCTCCTTTTATGCGAAACAAAAAATCCCGCCTGAAAAAGGGCGGGATAAGGGATGCTACAGCTTCATGCTAGAGCTGTGAGCCGGCTGCACACGTGCTTCCGGGTCCATATATGATTTCGCATTGTTCACGGCAGTCGGAGCTTCTCCGAAACCGACAGCGATGAGTTTGATTTTGCCTGGATATGTAGCAATGTCACCGGCAGCATAGATGCCCGGGATATTTGTTTCCATGCGGGAATTCACGCTGATGGCCCCCTTCTCGAATTCAAGACCCCAGTTTTTGATTGGGCCAAGAGAGGAGATAAAGCCGAAGTTTACAATGACAGCGTCTACATTTTCGGTAACAAGTTCTTCTGTACTGCTATTGCGAAGGATAACCTTCTCAATTTTATCTGTGCCCTCAAGTGCATGAGGTTCGTATGGAGTGAGCACGTTAACCTTTGAGTTCATTAAATTCTCAACACTGTGCTCGTGGGCACGGAATTTGTCGCGACGGTGTACAATGGTAACTTTTTCTGCGATTGGCTCAAGCATCAGGGCCCAGTCTACAGCAGAATCACCACCGCCGAATATGACCACTTTTTGCCCAGCAAATTTATTCAAATCGTCTACAAAGTAATGCAGGTTCGCCTTTTCAAACTGTTCTGCACCTTCCACTTCCAGTCTACGCGGCTCAAATGCGCCAACGCCAGCTGTAATGATGATGGTGCGGGAGAGGTGTACGCCTTTGTCTGTTGTAATCTCAAAAAGGTCTTCTGCTTTTTTCTCAATATTCATCACTTTTTCTTCAAGGCAGGCTGTTGTTTCAAACTGGTCCATTTGTTCTTTCAGACGGTCGATCAATTCTTGTGCCCGGATTTTAGGAAAGCCAGCTACGTCATAAATGTACTTTTCTGGATAGAGTGCGGATAGTTGTCCGCCGAGTTGTGGCATGCTTTCGATGATCTTGCAACTTGATTGACGCATACCAGCGTAGAATGCAGTGAACAGTCCTGCCGGGCCACCGCCTACGATGGTAATGTCATACACTTTTTCATCTCTTGTAAGATCCATTAACTTGGCACCTCCAGATTATAGAACGTTTGGTAGTTCTTTTCTATTATAGCGGCGAGGTAGTCCACTGAAAAGAGTGTGTATAAAAAATACGAATAATTTGTAGTTGACTAATAATTATCATTCGTCTTACAATCAAAACACAAATAGGTTCTTATTGTGCATATTTTCACTTGCAAAAACGTAGAAACCGATTTATGATAAAAATGTGAACAATTATCGACGATTTACCACTTTAATTCACGCATGTTGCTGACCATAAGGGGCAGTATAGTGAAAAAAAGTACAATGCGCATTCTTTTATGTAATGCCGATAAATTCAGAAGAAAGTGGAAGTGAAAACATGAGTACACCTAAAATTCTCATCCTCGGTGGAGGATACGGCGGCTTAATGACAGCGGTTCGCCTCCAAAAACAATTAAACCACAACGAAGCTGAAGTCACTCTTGTAAACAAACACGATTACCACTACTTTACGACATGGCTTCATGAACCGGCAGCGGGTACAAAAGATCCAGAAAAATGCCGTGTAGATATCGAGTCGATTCTCGATACGAACAAAATTAAATTCGTTAAAGGTACTGTGTCTGAAATCAAGCGCGAACAGAAAACAGCGGTTCTTGATTCTGGTGAGCAGTTAGCATACGACTATCTCGTGATTGGTCTTGGAAGCGAGCCGGAAACATTCGGCATCCAAGGACTTAAAGAACATGCATACAGCATCCGTAGCATCAACAGTGTTCGTGAAATTCGCGAGCATATCGAATATTGCTTCGCAAAATTCAAAAACGAACGCCGTCCAGAATTGCTGACATTCATTGTCGGTGGTGCAGGCTTTACAGGCATTGAGTTCGTAGGCGAATTATCTGACCGCGTACCAGAACTGTGTGCAGAATTCGATATCGAACCGTCTAATGTAAAAATCTACAACATTGAAGCAGCTCCGACTGTATTGCCAGGCTTCGATCCAGACCTCGTGAACTACGCGATGGACGTTCTCGGACGCAAAGGTGTTACGTTCAAAATCAGCACACCGATCAAAGAGTGCACGCCAGAAGGTGTTGTGCTTGCTGACGGTGAAGAAATTAAATCCAGCACAGTTGTATGGACTGGTGGCGTTCGCGGGAATTCCATCATCGAAAACGCAGGTTTCGAAACAATGCGTGGCCGTGTAAAAGTTGACCCATATCTCCATGCTCCAGGTCATGACGATGTATTCATCGTCGGTGACGGTGCACTGATCATCAACGAAGAAATCAACCGTCCATATCCGCCAACTGCACAGATCGCAATCCAGCAAGGTGAAAACCTTGGAGATAATCTGGTAGCACTGGTTCGTGGTGGCAGCGAATTGAAACCATTCGTTCCATCTTTGAAGGGTACAGTAGCATCCCTTGGTAAAAATGAAGCGATTGGTCTCGTAGGCGATAAAAAGATCTATGGCAGCACAGCAGCACTGATGAAAAAAATCATCGATAACCGTTCCCTGTTCCTGCTTGGTGGTCTCCCGCTCGTGATGAAAAAAGTTAAACTGTAGGGGGAACCTGAAGTGAGACATGCGAGTGTACAGGTACGTGCGTTGCTGACAGAAGATGAGCGTGGGCGTTACGAGAAGCTGTTCGAAGTTGGCAAGTTCCTGGAATCGCAAAATCGTCATGACTTAGCGTATACGATCCAGCGGGAGCTTGAGACGTTGATCGAGCCAGCTATTGAGCGCCTGCAGGAAAAAGGCAAACAGCGTGGCAATCGCGATTACCTTGATCCGATTGTCTCCCGTGCGCACAACAATGAAGAGCAATTATAAATAAATCAAAAGGGCTTCGTCATATTGACGAGGTCCTTTTGATTTTTCTCGTATAGTGAAAGCCTCCTCTGGACATGATGAGTAGCAGAGGAGGCTTATAGCTGAATGAACATATTACTAAAAAATGTGAAGGCGTCGCTCTCATATTTACTTATTGCGCTCGTCTGTACGCTGCTTGGTGCATATATGCTATTGAATCAACCGAAGAACTTGCGGCCACAATCGGTACAGGAAATTCCGACAAAACCGGTCGTACAGCAGCCAAAGCAGCCGCAGGCAAAGATGGATAAACCAATCGTTCGAGAACGTTTTCCGCTTGCGACAAAAGGCGAAACGGTAGAGACGCTAGCATTATTGCGTAATTATCCAAAACTGAATGTACTGGCCACTGGCTATTCGCCCGGACCTGAATCAACTGGCAAAACAATTGGGCATCCGGCATATGGTATTACATATTCTGGAGTTAAAGCGCGACGGGACCCTGCATCGGTTTCGACGATTGCAGCGGATTTGTCCATCTTTCCACTGGGGACGATTTTGTACATTCCAGGTTACGGATATGGCATCGTAGCGGATAAAGGTTCTGCGATTAAAGGGCGCAAGATCGATCTGTATTTTGACAGTAAGGAGCAAGTCTACAAGGAATGGGGCAAAAAGCGGACGGATGTGTACGTGATCGAAAAAGGAACAGGTAAAGTAACGGAAGAAGTTATGGCTGAACTCGATCGCAGTGCGGCTCCCGTATTATCAGAGAAAAAATAGCAAAAGGACAGGGCGCCCTGTCCTTTTTGCGTGGAGTCATGCGATCCAAAGCGGGTATAGTACATACGATTGAATGATACCAAGCCATGCTCCGACAATGACTTCACTTGGCTGATGTCCAAGAAGCTCTTTTAGTTTGCGAGCCCGTTCTTGGCGAGGCTTGATCCGCAACGCTTTCATTTCCTCAACAAGTACATTAAAGTCTTCAATTAATGTGTTAAGAACCGCTGCGTGTGTGCCGGCATGCCGTCGAACGCCAGCGGCATCAAACATAATAATGATGGCGAAAACCGTGGAGATCGCAAAATACGTAGAGTTGAAGCCTTCTATAAGCCCTACCGCTGTAGTCAGGGCGGTAACAGCGGCTGAGTGGGAGCTTGGCATACCCCCGGTGCTAAAAATAAGCCGCCAATCCCATCTCCGTGTGTACAGATACGTAATCGGGATTTTAACAAATTGAGCCAGCCCAATCGCTATAAGGGCGGACCAGAGCGGGAAATTACTGAACCATGTTGACATATACATCTTCCTTTCTGCAAAGGACTCCCTCTCTATTGTATACTATATGGAGGAATAACTTCAAAATCTGACATTTATTTTTGGAGGTGGCAAGCATGAAAATTGAAATTCAAACCCAGCAGGCACATACAATCAAGGCAGACTGCCTGATTGTAGGGATCACAGAAGGAATCACTAAATTGCCGGATGTATTGACAGCAGCTGATACAGAACTGGGCGGTGCGCTTGCAGAATTATTTGCGGGCGGTGATGTATGTAGCAAGAAAAAAAGCACGCAGATTATTCACACATTAGGCAAAACAGCTGTCCGTCGCATTATGCTAATCGGGCTTGGGAAAGAGGAAGAGTATTCGTTTGAAGTCATTCGTGAAGCTGCTGCACGCGCTGTGAAGGAAGCGCTCAAAGCCAAGCTTACGACGCTGACGTTTGCATTTGATCTAGCTGTGGGCACACACGAAACTGGACACGCGCTTGTCGAAGGGGCTTTGCTTGCGAACTATCGCATTACGAGCTATCAGCGGGATCATAAGCCAGCTCCGCAGCTTGCAGCTCTAACGATCATCAGTGCAGAAGATGCGGTAGAGCAGGTGAAAGAAGGAGCTCGCATGGGCGAAGCGTTTGCGAACGGGACGAGTCTGGCACGTGATCTTACCAATCTGCCTGGCAATTATTTGACTCCGACCATTCTCGCTAAAAAAGCGTGTGAACTGGCGGAGCGGCATGGTATGGAGATTGAGGTTCTCGATAAGGCGAACATGGAAGTGGAAGGAATGGGAGGGCTGCTTGGCGTCAGCCAGGGATCAGCAGAACCACCTAAACTGATTGTCATTAAATACAAAGGGGCAGGCGATTGGACTGATGTGCTCGGTATCGTTGGCAAAGGTGTTACGTTTGACTCCGGCGGTATCTCCATTAAACCAGCGGCATCAATGGATGAGATGAAAGGCGACATGGGTGGAGCCGCCTCCGTTCTGGGCGTGCTCGATATTCTTGGTACGCTTAAGCCTGCGATTGATGTTGTCGCTGTGATTCCGACAACCGAGAACATGCCAAGCGGTACGGCGCTCAAACCGGGTGATGTGATTACCGCGATGAATGGCAAAACGATCGAAATTTTGAATACAGATGCGGAAGGACGTCTCATTCTCGCAGATGGATTGTCGTATGCCCGTAAAATGGGTGCATCGCGTCTTGTGGATATGGCGACTTTGACAGGAGCTGCACTTGTGGCACTTGGTACGTGCACAACAGCCGCCATCACGAATGACGAAACGCTGATGGAAGAAGTGATGGAGGCAGCAGCCGAGGCGGGTGAGCTACTGTGGCGCTTGCCAACATTTGACCCGTATATGGATTTGATCAAAAGTCAGATTGCTGACTTAAAAAATACCGGCGGTCGTCATGCGGGCACGATTACAGCTGGCTTGTTCTTGCGTGAGTTTGCAGAAGATACGCCATGGGTGCATCTTGATATTGCTGGACCGAGCTGGGCAGCGAAGGCAGACGACTTCACTCCGGCTGGCGGCACAGGTGCAATGGTACGGACAGTGGCAACGCTTGCCCTGCAAATGTCGCAGGAAGATTCCGAAATTTAGTAAATAAAACCGAATGTTCGTTATACTGGAATGGAATAAAGTTCGGATTTTTCGTAATTCCGGGCTTTATTTTTATGTAGAGATTCGTTATAATGACAACATCAATAAACGAAAAATAAATACGAACTCGTATAATCACGGGGATAAGGCCCGTAAGTTTCTACCAGACTACCGTAAATAGTCTGACTACGAGTGAGATCATCGGATACTTGTCCGCTTTTGGCGGCACATCTACGGAGAACAAGTCCGCACGATGGGTTTCACTGTAGGCAGTGAAACCCACTGTGCGGATTTTTTGTTTTTCTGACGAATAGGAGGAATAAGGGAAGATGGAAATGTTAAAGGAGAAAATTCGCCAGGAAGGTCTGGTGCCAAGCGACAACATTTTGAAAGTGGATTCATTTCTGAACCATCAGATTGATCCGGTGTTGATGATGGCGATTGGGGAGGAGTTTGCTCGTCTTTTTGCTGATGCGGGTATTACAAAAATCCTGACAATCGAATCATCGGGAATTGCGGCTGCTCTGACAGCTGGGCTTAAGCTGAATGTATCGCTCGTGTTTGCCCGTAAGAAAAAATCGGTGCTGATGAATGAAGATGTGTATATGACGGATGTACATTCGTTTACAAAAAATGAGACGAATCAAGTTACAGTGCTTAAGAAGTTCCTTCCTGCCGGCGAAACCATTCTGATCATCGATGATTTTCTGGCGAATGGCGAGGCGGCTCTCGGGCTGGCGCACCTGGTGGAACAGGCGGGAAGTACGGTTGCAGGTATTGGCATTGTAATCGAGAAGGCGTTCCAAAATGGGGGTGCCCGTCTGAGAGAAAAAGGCTTCCGTGTGGAGTCTCTGGCGCGTATTGCGTCACTGACAGCGGGGGAAGTTACATTTGTAGAAGAGTGCGTACAAGCATAGCGGCTAACAGGAAGTATTTATTTTTAGGAGGAGTAAGCTGTGGGGAATAAGTTAGGAGTTGCAAAAATTGGCACGCTAGGATTCCAGCATGTACTGGCTATGTATGCAGGTGCTGTTGTCGTTCCGTTAATCGTCGGACCGGCGATTGGGATGACACAGGAACAGCTCGCCTATTTGATTTCCATTGACCTGTTCACATGTGGTCTCGCGTCATTGTTTCAAGTATGGGGCGGCAAGTATTTCGGCGTGAAGCTCCCGATTCTTATGGGCTGTGCGTTCCAGGCAGTAGGGCCGATGATTGCGATCGGAAATTCGCCAGGGCCAGGACAAGGAATTACAGCCATATATGGAGCCATTATTGCCGCCGGTATTGTCGTGATGATTCTAGCGCAATTTATGCATAAAATTATTAAGTTCTTCCCGCCTGTTGTAACAGGCTCGGTTGTCGTGATTATCGGTACATCTTTGATTGGTGCGGCGATGGGCAATATTGTCGGTCAGCCGAATAAACCGGGTTTTGCAAGTCTTACGAACTTGTGGTTGGCTGGCATTACGCTCTTATCCATTGTTCTTATGAATCGTTTCTTTAGCGGATATATGAAATCCATTTCGGTTCTGCTCTCGCTTGTAATCGGTACGGCAGTTGCATGGTTTATGGGATTAGTGGATTTTGCTGTTGTGGGCAAAGCTTCCTGGTTCCATATGGTTGAACCGTTCCGTTTCGGCATGCCGACTTTTCATCTCACGGCCATTCTGAGCATGGTTCTTGTTGGGATTGTAAGCATGATCGAGTCGACAGGTGTTTTCTTCGCTTTGTCTGAAGTATGTGAGAAGAAAATTGATGGGAATGACATCAAACGAGGCCTGCGTGCAGAAGGTTTGGCCCAGGTAATTGGCGGTATTTTTCAGGCATTCCCGTATACAACGTATTCGCAAAACGTAGGTCTTGTTGCGATGACAGGTGTGAAAACACGTAAAGTGGTAGTAGCAGCATGTCTCATCATTATGGCACTCGGCCTGCTCCCAAAAGTAGCGGCCATTACAACGATTATTCCGAATCCGGTACTGGGTGGTGCTATGATTCCGATGTTTGGCATGGTTATGGCTTCGGGTGTACGCCAGCTATCCCGTGTGAACTTCCAGCGTGTAGAAAACATGCTGATTATTGCAATATCTGTAGGTCTTGGTCTTGGTGTATCCATCGCTCCGAACGTGTTCGCTCACATTCCGGAAAAGTTCCGTCTGATCATGGAAAGCGGCATTGTAACCGGAAGCCTGGCAGCGATTATCCTGAATCTGATTCTGAATGGACTTGGAGATCGTGATCAGAAAGACATGATGGATGTGATTAAAGAGGAACACGTACCGGAAACAGTTTCCTGAATATAAATTCTGATTTCTTGCTTGACACTTTCTTTACCAGTCTCTATAATTGCATATAAATCTAAACAGCTAAAACATTTTGATTTTGTTGACAATTGTACGATCATATAGAGACGTTGACGAGGATACATATACAGCCCCTTCTTCACAGAGAGCCTGGGATGGTGCGAGCCGGGCAAGAATGCTGTATATGACTCACCTCCGAGTTGCTCTTCTGAAAGACTATCGAGTAAGAAGACGCCGCTGCGCATGCGTTATATGCGATTGGTTATCTGAGGAGATAACCTACAAAGGCTGCTTGCCGTGAGGAAGCAGTAGAATTTGGGTGGTACCGCGAAAACTCTTTCGCCCCAGACTGACATAAAAAAAGTCGGGGGATGAAAGGGTTTTCTTTTATTTCTTTCTCTTTTTTGGAGACAGGTGTCATATAAATTTTTAGATTATTTTTAATTGGAGAGCTATTACAAAAGGAGGATGTATCATGAGCACAGATACGGCGATGGTAGAGAACAAAAAAGCTTCGATGCCATCCATGGAGATGGGAGAAGTGATGACGGGTTCTGAAATGCTGCTGCGTTGCCTTCTGCTCGAAGGTGTGGAACATGTTTTCGGATATCCGGGAGGAGCAGTGCTACCGATTTATGACGCACTGTATTCCAGTCAGTTAAAGCATGTACTGACAAGGCATGAGCAGGGTGCGATTCATGCGGCAGACGGATATGCACGGGCAACAGGTAAGCCAGGCGTCGTCATCGCTACGTCAGGTCCGGGAGCTACCAATCTAGTTACAGGGATTGCAACAGCTCAGATGGATTCCGTCCCGCTTGTCTGTATTACCGGAAATGTCGCACAGAGTTTGATTGGAACAGACGCTTTTCAGGAAGCGAACATCACAGGTATTACACTTCCGATCACGAAGCATAACTACTTCGTTCGTAATATCGAGGATCTGCCGCGCATCATTAAAGAAGCGTTCCATATCGCGACAACAGGACGTCCGGGACCGGTGCTCATTGATATTCCGAAAGATGTAAACACAGCGAAAGCTCCATTTTATTATCCGGATAGTGTGAAACTTCGGACGTATAATCCGACTGTGAAGCCAAACTATATGCAAATCGATAAGATGCTGAAAGCGATCACTGAAGCGAAGAAGCCGGTTATTATGACAGGTGGCGGTACGGTGACGGCTGGAGCGGAACAAGAATTGATTGAATTTGCAGAAAAAACAAATATTCCGGTTATCACGACTCTGATGGGACTTGCCGGATTCCCGGGAACACATGAACTCTGTATCGGAATGCCAGGTATGCATGGCTGCTATGCAGCGAATCAGGCACTTCTTAATACAGATCTCCTGATTAACATGGGGGCGCGCTTTGACGACCGTATCACAATGGGACGGACGAAAGAATTCGTGCCAAATGCTAAAATTGTTCATATCGATATTGATCCAGCAGAGATCGGCAAAAATATCAATCCACTCATTCCAATTGTTGGTGATGTGAAAAGTGTGTTGGAAACAGCACTCCCGAAAGCACAGCGTGCAGACAGTGACGAGTGGGTCGCGCAGGTACAGTCCTGGAACGTGGAACAGCCGTACCGCTACAGCAAAAGCCCGGAAGGTCGCCTGAAGCCACAGCGTGTGGTGGAGATGATGTATGAGACAACGGAAGGGAATGCGATTGTAACAACAGACGTCGGACAGCATCAGATGTGGGTTGCGCAATATTATAAATTTAGCGCTGTTCGTTCGTTCCTGTCCTCAGGTGGACTTGGTACAATGGGCTTCGGTTTCCCGGCTGCAATTGGTGCACAGTTCGCCCACCCGGATCGCCTTGTCATCTCGGTTAGTGGAGACGGTGGTTTCCAAATGAATCAGCAGGAACTTGCGATTGCAGCGGCACATAAGTTGCCAGTTAAAATCGTGATTCTGAATAACAACTGTCTCGGCATGGTACGCCAGTGGCAGGAGCTGTTCTATGATAACCGCTACAGCCAGATCGATCTTACCGAAAGTGTAGATTTCGTGAAGCTTGCGGAAGCATACGGGATCAAAGGTCTCCGGGCATCTACGGAAGAGGAAGCTGATCGCGTATGGCGTGAGGCACTCGATACGAACGGTCCGGTACTTGTTGAATTCAAGGTTGAACCGGGCGAGAACGTATATCCGATGGTAGCAGCGGGTAATACGCTTGATCAAATGGTTCTGGGGGATGAGGAATAATGATGGAACAAAAGCATACGATCTCGGTCCTGGTAAACGATCAGCCGGGTGTTCTCACCCGGGTTGCGAATCTCATGGGCCAGCGCGGATTCAACATTGACAGCATTACAGTTGGCCAGTCCGAAGAAAAAGGGCTGTCGCGTATGATCATCGTTACAAGTGGAGATGAAGCGACTGTCGAGCAGATCGTCAAGCAGTTTCACAAGTTGATCGATGTGCTCAAAGTTCAGCAGTTGAGCAGCGGCCCGATGGTCGCCCGTGAACTGGCACTTATTAAAGTAGAAGCAACAGCGTCTACTCGTGCTGAATTAAACCTGATTATCGACCCGTTCCGTGCTAGTGTCGTGGACGTTGGTCCAACTTCCATTGTTGTACAGGTAACAGGTGATACCCAAAAAATTGATGCATTAATTGAGCTCTTAACCCCTTATGGGATTAAAGAACTTTCACGTACAGGTGTAACGGCCATTAGCCGCAGCGCTTCTCTGGTGAAAGCATAAAAATCAAAAAACAACATAAATGTTCTGGGAGGAAAAATTACCATGGTAACAATGTATTATGAAAAAGACGCAAATCAAGCAGTACTTCAAGGAAAAACAATCGCAATCATTGGCTACGGCAGCCAAGGTCATGCACAAGCGCAAAACCTGCGTGATAGCGGTATGAACGTAATCGTCGGCCTTCGCCAAGGTCGTTCTTGGCAGCAAGCAGAAAACGATGGCTTTGAAGTTCTGACAGTAGATCAAGCAGCAGCACGCGCTGATGTTATCATGATTCTGCTTCCAGATGAGCAACAAGGAAAAGTATACAACGAGCAAATCGCTCCAAATCTTAAAGAGGGTGCAGCTCTGTTCTTCTCACACGGCTTCAACATTCACTTCCAGCAAATCGTTGCTCCAGAAGGCGTAGACGTAGTAATGGTAGCACCAAAAAGCCCAGGCCACATGGTTCGCCGCGTGTACACAGAAAACTTCGGTGTACCGGGACTTCTGGCAGTGTATCAAGATGGCACTGGCAAAGCGAAAGAACTCGGTCTTGCGTACGCAAGCGGTATCGGTTGCACACGTGCAGGTGTAATCGAGACAACATTCCGTGAAGAAACAGAAACAGACCTGTTCGGTGAGCAAGCGGTACTGTGCGGTGGTGCATCTGAACTCGTAAAAGCGGGCTTTGAAACACTTGTAGAAGCAGGTTATGCACCAGAAATCGCGTACTTCGAATGTCTGCATGAACTCAAACTGATCGTTGACCTGATGTATGAAGGTGGCCTTGCAACTATGCGTCATTCCATCAGTGATACAGCTGAGTTCGGTGACTACAGTGTAGGTCAGCGCATCGTAACAGAAGAAACAAAGAAAGAAATGAAAAAAGTACTCACAGAAATCCAGAACGGTACATTTGCGAAAAACTGGATTATCGAGAACCAGTCTGGCCGTGCAGCATTCGGCGCACGCCGTCGCATCGAGTCCGAGCATCAGCTTGAAGTAGTTGGTAAACAGCTGCGTGAAATGATGGCGTGGATTAAGAAATAAGATTTTTATAGATAGTAAAATTTTCGGAGGTGGCCGAGATAATGCGTACAATAGAAGTGTTTGATACGACTCTGCGGGACGGTGAACAATCCCCGGGGGTGAATTTGAGTTCTCATGAAAAACTAGAAATTGCTCTACAACTAGAGCGCCTGGGGATTAACCGGATCGAAGCAGGGTTTGCTGCCGCTTCTCCGGGAGATTTGAAATCGATTCGGGAAATTGCAGCAAAAGTCAAAAATTCAACCATTGTAAGCTTATCTCGTTCCCGTACACAGGATATTGATAAGGCATGGGAAGCGTTACGTGATGCGGAGTCAGCATGTCTGCACGTGTTTCTTGCGACATCCCCGATTCACCGCAAGTATAAGCTGAACATGACAAAGGAAGAAGTTATCGAGAATGCGGTAGCCGCTGTCAAATACGGCCGCAAGTATTTCGACATGGTCGAGTTTTCGTGCGAGGATGGTTCCCGCACGGAAATTCCGTACCTGATCGAAGTTGTGCAGGCAGTCGTGGACGCGGGTGCGAGCATTGTTAATATCCCGGATACAGTCGGATATACGACTCCAGAAGAATACGGAAATATCTTCAAACAGTTGTCTACTAATATTCGTGGCATTGAGAACATCAAATTGAGTTCCCACTGTCATGATGATCTTGGGATGGCAGTCGCGAATACAATCGCTGCGATTGAAAATGGGGCCACTCAAATCGAAGGCACGATTAATGGTATCGGGGAACGTGCGGGAAATGCGGCCATTGAAGAGGTTGCATTAGCGCTTGATACACGTCGTGATTTCTATCAGGCGACAACGAATTTGAAGCTTGAAGAAATCGCTCGCACAAGTAAACTGGTCAGCCGTCTGACAGGCATGATTGTGCCGGGCAACAAAGCCGTTGTCGGAGCGAATGCATTCGCACACGAATCCGGCATTCACCAGGATGGAGTACTTAAGGAAGTTACAACCTACGAGATTATCCGTCCGGAGCGTGTCGGCGTGAAATCCAATAAGCTTGTCCTTGGCAAGCTGTCCGGTCGCCATGCGTTTAAAGATAAGCTGTCTGAACTTGGCTATGAGCTGGAACAAGATGAGCTGAACGATGCATTTGCCCGTTTCAAAAACTTGTGTGACCGTAAAAAAGATGTCAGCGATGAAGACATTGTAGCGCTCGTGGATTCCAAACTCTCGAATATTCCAGAGGCGTTTGTGTTAGAAAACTTGCAGCTCTCCTACGGCAATAATTCTGTGCCGACTGCAAGTGTACGCGTCAAGACGGCATCGGGCGAGGTATTAGAGGAAGCGGCATGCGGGAATGGTTCCGTTGACTCCATCTACAAAGCGATTGACCGCGTAACAAATGAAGAGGTAACGCTTGAAGATTATAAGATCTTGTCTGTAACGCACGGCAAAGACGCGCTTGGGGAAGTATATGTGCGCTTAAGCCAGGGTGATTATGCGGTACAAGGACGCGGTGTAAGTACGGACGTATTAGAAGCCAGTGCTCGTGCTTACTTGCGTGCGATAAATAAACTGATTGTCCGCCGCGGTGATGCGGTCGAAGTTGGAGTATAAAAAGGGGAATATACGATGAGCCAAACATTTACTATTACTGTACTTCCGGGCGATGGAATCGGCCCGGAAGTAACAGAGCAGGCCGTACGTGTTCTGAAAGAAGTAGAAGCGCTCGAAGACGTAGCCTTCCAGTTTGAATATGCACGCCTCGGCGGATGTGCGATCGATGAAGATGGTACGCCGCTACCAGAAGACACGCTTGTAAAAGCACGTCGTTCCGATGCGGTACTGCTCGGTGCGGTGGGTGGTCCAAAGTGGGATAACAACCCGGCACACCTGCGCCCGGAAACGGGTCTGCTCGGCATTCGTAAGGAGCTTGGTCTGTATGCGAACTTGCGCCCGGCCTTTATGCTTGACTGTATGGTCGGCGTATCGTCACTGAAAGAAGAAGTGGTCAAAGGCGTTGATCTCATGGTGATCCGTGAGCTGACAGGCGGCCTGTACTTCGGTGAGAAAAAGCGTTACGAAGATGCGCAGGGCGAAGTCGCATCGGATGAGATGATCTACCACGAATACGAAATCGAGCGTATTGTACGTCGTGCGTTTGAAGTTGCTCGCCTGCGCAGCAAGCAGCTGACATCCGTTGATAAAGCAAACGTACTCGAATCATCCCGCCTGTGGCGCAAAGTGGTGGAGCGTATTGCTCCGGAATATCCGGATGTAGAGCTGCGCCACCAATTGGTTGATTCATGCGCCATGGAACTGATTCGCTATCCGAAGCAGTTCGATACAGTAGTAACAGAGAACATGTTTGGCGATATCCTTAGCGATGAAGCATCCATGCTGACAGGTTCGATCGGCATGCTGCCATCTGCATCGCTTGCCGATGGCAACTTTGGTCTGTATGAGCCGGTACATGGCTCTGCACCGGACATTGCGGGCAAAGGCGTTGCCAACCCGACTGCGACAATCCTGTCTGCAGCGATGATGCTCCGTTACACGTTCGGCCTTGAAAAAGCGGCGGACGCGATTGAGACAGCGGTTCATCAAGTTTTGAACTCTGGTGTTCGCACAGGCGACATTGCCGAAAACAAAGCAGAAGCGGTTGGTACAGTTGAAATGGCTGACCGCATCATTGCAGCGATGAAAGAAGAGTATGTAAAAGCATAAGTAACCGACGAAGACGGAGCGCCCTCGGGCGCCCGTCTTTTTTTCGTATGTAAAACATGATACACTCGGTTCAGTAAATGAACAGGTTCGATGGTACTGTTCAATGGAAAATGAGGGAGTACGATATGAAAGTACTAGTTACTACATTAAATGCGAAATATATTCACACATCCCTGTCGATCCGTTACTTGCGGGCGTTCTGTCAGGATGATTTTGATATAGACATGACCGAGTATACAATTAAAGACCCGGCGATGAATATCGTCTCCGATTTGTTTCAGCGTAAGCCGGATGTGATCGGCTTCTCCTGTTACATTTGGAATATCGAGCAGACACTTACTGTCGTCTCCATGCTTAAAAAAGTTATGCCGGATGTTACTGTTATTCTGGGTGGACCGGAAGTATCATATGATGTAGCCGAATGGATGGAAACAAAGCGTGACATTGATTTTATTGTGTTCGGAGAAGGAGAAGAAACGTTCCATCACTTGCTTACGGAAATTGAAGGAGATCGGAAGTATCATTTCGTCTATGGTGCGGCCTACCGCAAAGGAGAAGAAGTGATTGTGAATCCGCCGCGTCCGAAGCTTGATCTAAATCAGATTCCCTCCCCGTTTTATTTTGCAGAAGATAAAGCGGATCTAGGGAAGCGTGTTACGTATTTCGAGACGAGCCGGGGCTGTCCGTTCTCGTGTCAGTTCTGCCTCTCAAGCATTGAGGTTGGCGTGCGTTATTTTGATATTGAGCGCACGAAACGTGACATCATCCATCTGATTGATAATGGGGCCAATCTGATTAAGTTTGTCGATCGGACGTTTAACATTAAACGTGATTATGCGATGGAGATGTTCCAATTTCTGATTGAAAATCATCGGGGCTGTGTGTTCCAGTTCGAGATAACGGCGGATATTATGCGTCCGGAAGTGTTGGATTATCTCGCAGAGAACGCGCCGCCGGGTGTTTTCCGCTTCGAGATCGGTGTGCAGTCGACGAATGATGCCACTAACAGCATCGTACAGCGCAAGCAGAACTTTGCGAAGCTGTCACGCACGGTTACGAAAGTCAAAGAAAGCCGCAAGATTGACCAGCATCTCGACTTGATTGCTGGGCTTCCTGAGGAAGATTATGCATCGTTCCGTAACACATTCAATGATGTATTTGCGCTTGAGCCGGAAGAGTTGCAGCTTGGCTTCCTTAAAATGCTGCGCGGCACAGGTATGCGGAATATGGCAGAGCAGTACGGCTACAAATATATGAACAATGCTCCGTATGAAATATTGGAAAACCGTGTCCTGCCGTTTGCTGATATTGTCCGTATCAAGCGGGTGGAAGATGTGCTGGAGAAATACTGGAACGCGCACCGGATGGACGCTACTCTCATGTATTTAATTACGGAGGAATTCGACTCAGCATTTGACTTCTTCCAGGCGTTCGGTGATTTCTGGGAAAGCCGAGGTTGGGAGAGGATCGGGCATCAGTTAGAAGACTTGTTCACACGCTTGCAAGCATTTTTGGATACGCGTGAGTTAAAACAGCCGGATGTAGTGGAGTCGCTGATGAAATATGACTTTTTACGCAATCATAAACGGAAGCCGCGTAAACAGTGGTGGACGTATGATGCGGCAGGGAATCAGCTGGACAAGCGCTTGAGAGTGCTGGTGGCAAAACCAGAACTTGCGGGGGAAGCGTTTGCGGCACAAGGATTGGATTTGAAGCAGATTGCCAAGCATACAGTTGTCGATGTCTTGCCGTTTGATATTCTTCGTTTTACTACAGACGGGGAAAGTAAAGGAGGAGAGGCTGTATTATTGGTGGCGTATTATAATGCGGAACAGTTGGATGAACCGCAGATGTATACCGTACCGCTGGCTGTGCTGGATGCGGAAGAAGGAAAATAAGAACGTGGAAAATAGGTGACCAGATCATAGGTCACCTATTTTTAGATTTCAAATTTCTCACGCTTTTGATCCCGGCGGACATAGCTGTGCATCAGTAGTTCTACCAGTCCAAGAATTACGCCAGATACAATGCTTCCAGTAAATGTGATGCGGCTGTCAGTAAACAGAAAACCTGAAAGATAAATAATAGCGGTTATAGTTACCGCCCCCTGCATGGTTGCAATATAAATTCCGTACATACCGAGCACAAATTCATCCGCGACCAATCCGATGATTAGCAGCAGTAGGCTTACATCAAGAAGATGATTTGTGCTTGCGAACTGTACCTGACCGGGAAGTAGCCTGGAGATGAGGTAGATTGCGAGAGGAAACAGAGTAATCTTATAGATGAAATTGAATATAAAGCGGCGAACCATGACAGAAGCTCCTTTTCTGTGAAAATAGATAAACTCATTAGTTTTTTACTTCGTTTTCCTAATTAGGTTATCTATTTTCCCCTAGGTATAATACTTTCTTACACATTTATCAGTATCAGCTTCAAAGCGCCCATCTTGAAAGGGAAGACATATTAAAGAAGTGTTGGAATTTATGTGCGTTTTCGAGAACTATCTAACGTTTCTGTAACATGCTCAGAACATATCATTTTTTCCCCCAGACAAGGCGTATAAGCACCAAATTAATAGTATAATTATGTATATTATACTTAAAACTTAAAAATTATTAATTTGAAAATGGGGTTAAAAGATGATTGATACAGCTAAAAAGCAGCGAAAAGAATATACAGAATGGTTGCGTCAGCGCAAAAAATCGAACGGCGAAAACTACTCTGAAAATACAGTAAACTCCTACGCGTCCTCATTATCAAGCGCACCGGGAAAACTTACAGGTATTACATTAAAAACTACTAACTTGTATGAAATAACTTCAGTGGAAAAATTCAAAAAAATAAGAACGCTCATAGAAGGAGCTGAAAACTTTGAGGAAGTAAACATTAATGCTGGCAACAAGGCGTTTCAATATGCTTTACAATACTATGAAGAATTTCTTGTGCAACAGGAACAAGAAGATCCATCAAATACAAGTCCCACGGTAGAAACAAAGATTAGTGAAGTAGATAAAAACACCATTTTATACGGACCTCCGGGAACTGGAAAAACATATAACACCGTTGCTTATGCAGTTGCCATTATTGAGAATACAACGCTGAAGACGATTCAGCAAGAAATTGATGCAACTGGTTATGAGAGTGTTTTAGCGCGGTATCGTACATACAAACAGAATGGACAGATTGCATTTACTACCTTCCATCAATCGTACGGATATGAGGAATTTATTGAGGGAATTAAACCTAAGATTGAAACAGAAAGCACAGACCAAGATGGGAACAACGTTTCCTATGAAATCAAAGCAGGTATTTTCAAGCAATTTTGTGAGAAAGCACAAATGCCAATCATTGAGGATAGTAACGAATATGGAATTCGTAAAGAGCCGACGATATGGAAATTATCATTGGGAGGAGCACGGGAGAATTCGATAAAAAGAGATTGCCTCAATCATAACAGAATAAGAATCGGTTGGGATGATTACGGTGAAAACATAACTAAAGAAACCGACTTCAGTATATCTGGAGGAGAGAACATTCTTTCCCGTTTCATCGAGGAAATGATGATTGGCGATATTGTACTCGTTTTGTACGATGAGAAAACGATTGATGCTATTGGGGTTGTTACTGGCGAATACGAGTGGCTAAACCATGTAGAGGACTATAAAAGATGCCGAAGCGTAAACTGGCTGGCCAAGGATATTCGAGAAAATATATATGAACTGAATGGGAACAAGGTTATGACATTAGGAGCAGTTTACAGGCTGAACCGGATCAGCCTTTCAGACGTGCTGAAAATTTTGAAGAAACATAATCTTTCTTTAAGTACCGCCATTAAAGAGAATGTAAATAATTATGTTTTCATTATCGACGAAATAAATCGTGGCAATATTTCTAAGATATTCGGTGAATTAATTACCTTGATTGAGCCGACTAAGCGTATTGGGCAATCTGAAGAAATTAAATTGTATCTTCCATACTCACAAGTTGAATTCGGCGTTCCTAATAATGTTTATATCCTCGCAACTATGAATACAGCAGATAGATCTATCGCCCGACTTGATACTGCTTTGCGTCGTCGTTTTCAATTTGCGGAAATGATGCCAAATCCTCAATATCTTGACGATATCAGTATTCAAGGAATCGACCTTTCTGCTATGCTCACGAAAATGAATCGTCGTATTGAGGTATTGTATGACAGAGAGCATGCTATCGGACACGCTTATTTCATGTCTTTGACAAACAATTGTTCTTTGGATAATCTTGCGCACATTTTCAAAAATGTTATTATTCCTTTGCTGCAAGAATATTTTTATGAAGATTATCACTTGATCCAGTTGGTTCTTGGCGACAATAACAAAAACAGGGATGAGCAATTTATCCACACTAAACAGATTGATGTAACAGAACTGTTCGGAAATACAAACAAAATAGATATTGACGATGAAGCTTCCTATGAAATCAACGAACAAGCCTTCACCAATATTAATGCTTATCGCAAAATTTACAGTGTGTAGGTAACGGGCATGAGTCAACGGTATACTATCAAAGAATATGATTCATTTACAAGGAATGTAACAGTATGGTCTAGCAATTATCATTCCTTGCCCGAGTCTACTTTTGACAGGTTGGAGCAATTCATCTTGTCAAGAAAGCAGGATACAGATACGGATGCTTTGGAATTGATGACTGTTTCCAGCAAACGTGGGATTGGCAAAATTATCAGTGCTAAAAACTATGTGGGTTTAATTACTATGAGTGATGGCACTGCAATTGAAATTTTACCCAAGCTGTATACAAAAGACAAGGAAAGCTCAGAAGTTGAAATCAAAAGAGTTTTTTTGGATATGCTGAAATTCCTTAAGGAAATACCGTACAAGACTTTTAATATTTCCAGCTTGCATATTGAGAAAAATAATATCTTTGAGATTTTTATCCGTATGTTTATTCAAGAGATCTATACATTGGTCAAACGCGGACTAAAATCTGCTTATATCGAACACCAAGATAATGAATATTTTTATAAAGGAAGGATCAATTTTTCGCAGCATATTAAATCAAATTTTGCTCATAAAGAACGCTTTTATATCGAATATGACATCTTCAGTGTAGATCGCACAGAAAACAAACTGATCAAGACAACTTTAGAATTCCTGAGAAAAGTCAGTTCATGCAGGAAAAATAAAAAGGATCTTCGTACATTATTAACAGCGTTTGAAACAGTGGATTATTCAATACATCCAGATCAGGATTTTACGAAAATTACCTTCGACCGTAATATGAAGGAATATGAAACCATTTTAAAATGGTGCAGTATCTTTCTAAAGAATAAAAGCTTTACCACTTTTAAAGGTAGCGACGTAGCTTATGCGCTTTTGTTCCCTATGGAGAGAGTTTTTGAAAACTATGTTGCTGGACAATTAAACAAGGTTTTAGACAAATCTTACTATCAGATCAAGATACAGGATCAGTCTTACCATTTGTTTGATGATCCAAAACGATTCCTTCTGAAACCTGACATTGTAGTGCAGGATTGCAATTCTTCCATCGTACTTGATACAAAGTGGAAACTACTCTACCCAAATCAAAGTAATTATGGCGTTTCACAAGCAGATATGTACCAAGTATATGCGTATAATAAAAAATACTCTTCTAAGATGATTTTTCTATTATATCCTTGGACAACCGCCATAAACAATATAACCGAACCTATTACTTATCAGAGCAGGGACGATGTAACTGTTCGTATTGGTTTCATAGATTTAATAAATATCAACAATAGTATTCGAAATCTTGCCCTCGAAATTGATGAAATGATGAGAGTATGAAATTATTACCTTCTTCTTTCGCGCTGCCGTCCTCTTTTTTATCTTTTCTCCTTTCCAGTTAACCATGCCGAAGCATATTTTCATGCTGGAGCTTATGACTAAGGGATAGATGGCTACGGTAGTTTTCTTATGTATGTGTTGAAACCGGGTAAACGTATTGGATACGAAATGCAAGAATTGATATGCTAAGGAAAGAGTGAACTTATGAGGAGGGTATACATGAGCGATCAGGCATTACAAATGTATAAAGAACTGACCGAAACACCGGGTGCGCCAGGGCATGAAGGGCGTGTACGTGAGGTGATGAAGAAGTACATCGAGCCGCATGCGGATGAGATCACATATGATAACCTTGGCAGTCTCATCGCCCGCAAAGGAAGCGAAGGCCCGAAAATTATGGTAGCCGGTCATCTGGATGAAGTGGGCTTCATGGTGACGATGATTACCGAAAAAGGGTTCCTCAGATTCCAGCCGCTTGGCGGATGGTGGGAGCAGGTCATGCTGGCACAGCGGGTGGCAATTCAAACGCGCAAAGGGGTCGTAGAAGGCGTGATCGGTTCGGTTCCCCCACATATTCTGTCACCGGAAGCACGTAAGAAGCCGATTGAGATGAAAAACATGTTCATTGATATCGGTGCCTCTAGCAAGAAAGAAGCGGAAGAATTCGGCATACGTCCAGGCGATACGGTCATTCCGATCTGTCCGTTTACGGTGATGAACAATCCGAAGATTATGATGGCCAAAGCGTGGGATAATCGTGTCGGCATTGCTATGGCGATTCAGACGTTACAGCAGCTTGTAGGTGTGAAGCATCCGAATACGGTTTATGGCGTTGGAACAGTGCAGGAAGAAGTGGGTCTGCGTGGTGCTCAGACGGCAGCGCATACGGTTAACCCGGACATTGCGTTTGCGGTTGATGTCGGCATCGCAGGTGATACGCCAGGCGTCAAAGAAGAAGATGCGCAGTCCAAAATCGGGGAAGGTCCACAAATCTTGCTCTATGATGCATCTATGGTGCCGCATGTAGGACTTCGCAATCTGGTTGTCGAGACAGCCGAAGAACAGGGAATTCCGTTCCAGTATGATACGATGGCACGCGGCGGCACAGATGCAGGGCGCATGCACTTGAATAATAGCGGTGTGCCTTCGATTGTGATCGGGATCGCAACGCGCTACATTCACAGCCATGCGGCGATTTTACATCGAGATGATATAGACAACGCGGTGAAGCTGATTACCGAAGTGATTAAGAAGCTGGATGCGGATACGGTTGAAAAATTAAAGCGTGGATAAGAAAGACGGGGCTGTTTTAAAAGCTATAACATGGCGATTGAAGCAGCCTCTTTCTTTTGGGTGTAGATTAGTGTTCAGCCAAAGTGTGGTGGAGGAGCGTGATCGGGTGGGGCCTCGTCACTTCGGTACGCTTACGAAGAAGTAAGGACTGTCCGCTCCAGGTGCCCGACGAACTCGCCCACAAAAGAAAGACCACGATGTACTTCAGAAGAAGCATTGTGGACAAAAGCCCGTTCGTCTAGCCCCTTCTGCTGGGGAGTCGCGTACAGGCGTTCCGTTGCCCCGCCCGATCCCGCTCCTAGCACAATTTGGTGGAAACTCTCAAGCATAATCAAGAGGTTGAGCTTTGCTATGTAGATAAAACATTAAGGAAGCGGTTTTTCGCCAAGTCAGTTGTGATCGAGCAAATCCATTCTGGCGTCGCGTGTTTTTTGTAAACCGAAACGTTGTGCGGGGAGTGGGAGAAGAGAGGAGCAAGAGAGCGCCTGTACGCGCCTACTCAGCGAAGGGAGAACGACGAACGGGCCTTTGCCCGCAATCCTTCAGTGAAAGAGCATCGTAGGCTCTTCTTTGCGGGCGAGTTCGTCGGGCTCCCGGAGCGGACAGTTCTAGCTTCCCTGCAAGCGTACCGAAGCGAACGGCTCCTCCCTTCTCCCACTCCCTCCACCTACACGTTGCCGATATCACAAAAAAGCTGCCCCATTCGCCATGTTCTGGCTTTTGGAACAGCTTCGTTATCCATAGAAAGTAATGAAGATTACACGTTTTGCTGCACAATATCAATGAAGCGCTTCTGCTCTTCGGCTGATGAATTTTTCCAAAATACTTCAAGTAGCACACCAAGACCTGGGAGCATTTTTTCTTCTCCGCTTGTAATCGCATCTGTAATCGTATGGCGCACATCAGATTCGGACGATCCGTGCATATTGTGCAGAACGGCCTGGCGCAAATCAAGGCTGGCGATGTTCATGGGGTTTCCTCCTTATGCAGTCAGTTTCTTTAGTAGTGTCACCGAAATGTTTGATTTTATCCGGCTCGAAAACAATAGGAAGACAAGGTATAATAAGTACCAAATGTGAAGGAGTGGAGATTATGGCAGATAAGTCATATGCAGTGATTGGATTGGGGCGCTTCGGTGCCAGCGTAGCACAGGCGCTGTATAACATGGGGTATGACGTCATGGTCATCGATGAAGATGAAGAGCGTGTGCAGGACCATGTTGGCATTGCCACACATGCGGTGCAGGCTGATACAACGGATGAGCAGGCATTGCGAGATGTGGGGATTCGAAATTTTGATGTAGTGGTTGTGGCGATTGGAGCGGATATCCAGGCGAGCATACTGACTACGCTAATCCTGAAAGAAATGGGTGTAAAAATGATTGTGGCGAAAGCGCAGAATGAGCGCCACGGTCAGGTATTATATAAAGTGGGCGCAGATCGCGTTGTTTTCCCGGAGCGTGATATGGGACTTCGTGTTGCACACAATCTGATTTCGCCGAACGTGCTTGATTTCGTTGAGCTGGCGGCGGATTATAGCATTGCCGAGGTAGCGGTGTCTGAGAAAACGGCAGGCAAAACACTGATCGATCTTGATGTGCGTGCGCGCTTTGGGGTGAACGTTATGGCGATTAAGAGTGGGGATCATTTTAACATTGCGCCGAGCGCTGATGATTTGATCAAGGAAGGCGATATTCTGGTAGTCATCGGTCATAATAATGATTTGAAAAAATTCGAAGAAGAGTCATAATACAGGACAGGAGATCATCATGGAAGTCATTACGTCCGTGCAGAATCCACGCGTCAAGCAGTGGGCCAAGCTGCACACACGCAAAGAACGAGAAAAAACCGGGTTGTTTCTGATTGAAGGGCCGCATCTTGTTGAGGAAGCGTATAAATCTGGTGCTGCATTCGAAGCAATTCTGCTGGAAGAAGGAATCGAGTGGCCGAGCTGGCTGCCTGCTTCTGCACTTGCCCTGTATGTAACTCGTCCAGTACTTGAGAAGTTGTCTGAAACGAAAACACCGCAGACGATGGCAGCTGTTATTCGGATGCAAGAAACGACTCCGACCAAGCTTCCACGGGACGGTTTCTGGCTTTTGCTTGACCGTGTACAGGACCCAGGAAATGTTGGAACACTCATTCGAACAGCCGATGCGGCGGGATTGAGTGGCATAATTATTGGGGATGGCAGTGCGGATTTGTACAATGGGAAAACCGTTCGCTCCACGATGGGCTCGTTGTTTCATCTGCCAGTCTGGCAGGAGAATTTATTTGCTTTCGTGACACGTATTCGGGAGCAAGAAGCAGATGCTCGGGTCATCGGGACAAGTTTGCAGGAGTCGAAATTGTATACGGATATATCATATACGGGAGCTGTGCTTTTAGTCATTGGGAATGAAGGAAGCGGAATGTCGGAGGAAATGTTAGCACTTGCCGACCAGAATGTTATTATCCCACTGTATGGGCAAGCAGAATCACTGAACGCGGCGATTGCCGGCTCGGTTGTGATATACGAAGCAGTAAGGCAGCGCCGTTTATAGTGCTGCCTTATGCTGTAGGACTTTCACTCGCGCTGGCGGCTGCCTCGCGGGCTTTTTTCATATCTTCGCGCATATTTTGCCATTGCTCGCGGGCGAGGTTGACGGTCTGTGGCTCGTTGCTGCGTAATGGATGCTCCACGACACGGGAGAAATAACGAAGTGCCTTGCCCGGGTCACCTGTACGGCGGTACAGTTCGCCAATTAAATAAATAAGCTTCAGCTCCGACATGCCAGCACGAGCATAGTCTCCTTGTGTATATGAGTCTTCATACTCAGCGAGTGCGAGGTTGAGGAAGCGTAGCTCTTTGCTTTCATTTTTGAAATAGCGATACAACCAGGCCAGACGCAGACATAAGCCTGCAATGACGCAATGGGGTTCTTTTCGGACATCTGCTGTGAAAATGGTTAGCTTGTACGCAGCGATGGCTTCCGGGATGGTGCGGATGCCTGTGTAGTCTTTTGCTGTCCAATGTTTGGTAATCTTTTCTTCGATTTTTTCTTCAATCTGCGGCAGTACGCTTTTGCGGAACTGGTCATTGAATGAATAGCCGCACTGCGGACAGACGGTTACATGATAGAGAATGGGATTATACGTCTGGTTCTCATAATGCTCGCAAAAATCGCTATCACGTTGGAAAGGATGGGATTTTCGTAAGCGTGTTTTTTTACTGACAAAAGAATGGTCGCAGTGGGCACATTCAAATTTTTTATCATATAATATGCTATCATGATTGTCCATGACGGTCTCCTTTAGGTCTGTAATCGTAGTGAATGACATCATACTGCTTTAAGTATATGTCAAAAATCATAGGGAAGATAGGATAATTTGGCCGGGTGTAAAAATTGCACACTTGCCTTTTTTTTTCTCTTTCTATATAATCGAATCTCAAAAGCAACTTTTTCATATAAGTAAAGGTAAAGACGGAGACAAGTATGTGAACCATGCCCGTACAGGGAGAGAACATCTCGACTGTAAGTGTTCTTACGTGTGCATCTCACAGAAATTCCCTCCCGAACCGGCCCCTGAATGAGAGTAGGGGGACACCGGACGCATCGTCCGTTATCAGACGTTAAAGATGAGCGCGTTTTGCGTGCGCTCAATAAGGGTGGTACCGCGACCTCACGCCCCTTTCCGGGTGTGGGGTCTTTTTTTTATTTACACACAAGGAGGTTGTAACTGTGCGCGAACGATTAGAAGCAGTAAAGCAGGAAGCGCTGCAGGAATTAGAACACATTACTGGTTCCACAGAAATTCAGGAACTGCGAGTCAAATATCTGGGCAAAAAGGGACGTTTGACCGAGATTCTGCGTGGCATGGGGAAGTTGTCAGCGGAAGAACGCCCGCTGATTGGCCAGCTCGGCAATGAAGTGCGTGCTGCGATTGAAAGCAAGCTCGATGAGAAGAAACAGGCGGCAGACGAAGCGGAGATCGCAGCAAAGCTTGCCGGGGAGTCCATTGATGTAACGCTGCCAGGACGCGAGGTTCGCTTCGGGAATCGTCATCCACTGACACTTGTTACAGAACAAATTGAAGATATCTTCCTTGGCATGGGCTTCACAGTAGCAGAAGGCCCGGAAGTCGAGGCTGATTATTATAACTTCGAAACGTTGAATCTGCCAAAAGATCATCCGGCACGCGACATGCAGGATTCGTTCTACATTACAGAAGATATTCTGCTCCGTACCCATACATCTCCGGTGCAAGTTCGTACGATGGAAAAGATGAAAGGTAATGTGCCGGTTAAAATCATTTGTCCAGGTCGCGTATACCGTCGCGATAACGATGATGCGACCCATTCTCATGTGTTTACTCAGGTGGAAGGTCTCATGGTCGGAGAAAATGTCCGCATGAGCGACCTGAAAGGCGTGCTGCTTAACTTCGCACGTCAGATGTTCGGTGAAGAGACAAAAATTCGTCTCCGCCCAAGCTTCTTCCCATTTACTGAGCCGAGTGCAGAAGTTGATCTGTCGTGCAGCATGTGCGGTGGACACGGCTGTCGTGTATGTAAGCATACGGGCTGGATTGAAATCCTTGGTTCCGGTATGGTACATCCACGCGTGCTGGAAATGGCGGGCTATGATTCAGAGAAATATACAGGATTTGCTTTCGGGATGGGTGTGGAACGGATTGCGATGCTGAAGTATGACATTGATGATATTCGCCATTTCTATACAAATGATATGCGCTTCCTGAAGCAATTCAACCGGGTGTAAGGAGGAGAAAGACGGATGAAAGTTTCATATAACTGGTTAGCCCAATACATTGATCTCTCCGGCATGACACCGGAAGAACTGGCTGAGAAGCTAACGCGCAGCGGCGTGGAAGTCGATGCGGTTGAATCGTTGAACAAAGGCGTAACTGGCGTGGTAGTCGGCTATGTCGTATCCAAAGAGAAGCATCCAGATGCAGATAAACTGAACGTTTGTCAGGTAGACACAGGCGCAGGTGAACTGCAGCAAATCGTCTGTGGTGCGAAAAACGTGGATGCCGGACAAAAGGTACCCGTGGCCGTTCCGGGTGCAAAGCTGCCAGGTGGCTTGAAAATTAAAAAAGCTAAACTGCGTGGCGTTGAGTCAAACGGTATGATCTGTTCGGCAAAAGAACTGGGCATGAATGATAAGCTTCTGCCGAAAGAAATTCAGGAAGGTATTTATGTTCTACCTGCTGATCTTGAGGTAGGCCAGGCGATTGAGCCGGTACTCGGTCTCGATGACACTGTGCTTGAACTCGGTCTGACACCGAACCGCTCTGACTGTCTGAGCATGATCGGAGTGGCGTATGAAGTCGGTGCCATTCTTGGTCGTGAGGTGAAGCTGCCGGGAAATGCGGCACCGGAAGCGGGCGCATCAATCGAAGGCAAAGTCAGCATTGACATAGAGGCCAAAGATGCATGCCATCGCTACATGGCACGTCTCATCAGCGGTGTTACCCGTGGCGTATCCCCACTGTGGATGCAGCAACGTCTCATGGCAGCAGGTGTGCGCCCAATTAATCTGATCGTTGACATTACAAATTATGTGATGCTTGAAGTCGGTCAGCCACTACACGCATTCGATTATACAAAAGTCGAGGGCGGACGCATTGTCGTGCGCATGGCGCAGCCAGACGAGAAAATGGTAACGCTTGATGATACAGAACGCACGCTGGATGATGAGATGCTGCTCATCACAGACGGCGTGAAGCCGATTGCGATTGCGGGTGTCATGGGTGGAGCAAACTCTGAAGTAGAGGATGAAACGCAGACAATCCTGCTTGAATCGGCACATTTCGCAGGTTCATCGATCCGTAAAACATCTCGTAAGCTCGGTCTTCGTTCAGAAGCAAGCCTGCGTTTTGAGAAAGAGGTTGACCCGCAAGCAGTTGAGCGTGCCTTGAACCGGGCAGCGGCCCTCATGGCTGAACTGGCAGGGGGGACGGTGGCACAGGGCATGGCAGACTGTGCGGTTTCTGTACCAGAAGAGAAGGCAGTAACCCTCAGCCTTGCCCGCTTGAACGGTCTGCTTGGTACAGCGCTTGCGATGGATGAAGTTAAGGCGATTTTTGACCGTCTTCAGTTCGTGTATACAGTGGACGGAGAGAATTTGAATGTTACAGTTCCGACTCGTCGCCAGGATATTACTCGGGAAGTGGATTTGATCGAGGAAGTGGCTCGTCTGTACGGCTACGATCATATTCCAACGACGTTGCCGTACGGTGATAATACACAGGGATCGCTTTCAGGCGAGCAGTTGCTTCGCCGTACGATTCGCCAGACGCTAAACGGGGCAGGGCTTGATGAAGTGAGCACCTACTCGTTTACGAACCCTGGTGTCGTGAATGATTTTGCTACGATCTACCGTGCGACGAATCCGATTCCGCTTGCCATGCCGATGAGCGAGGAGCGGAGCGTGCTTCGGACAAATATGCTGCCGCATCTGCTGGAAACAGCGGCATATAATCTGAACCGGAAACAGGCGGATCTGGCATTGTTCGAGACAGGCAACGTATTCCTGACAGACGAAGAGAAGTTGACCACGTTACCAGAAGAGAAGCTGACGCTTGCGGGTTTGCTGACTGGTAATTGGAGCAGTGCACACTGGGGTGGCAAGCCGGAACCGGTTGATTTTTATCTTGTAAAAGGTATTCTTGATACGCTGTTCAGTCGTCTCGGAATTACAGATGTGCAGTATGAAGCAGCAGCTGATGCGACTGGCATGCACCCAGGCCGGACTGCGTATGTACTGATTAATGGTCAAAGGGCGGGGTATGTTGGACAGGTGCATCCGGCTGTGCAACAGAAGTACGATGTGAATGAAACGTATGTATTCCAGCTGAGTGGAGAGGTACTGATGCAGGCGGCAACGGTTCATCCGGGAATGATCGCACTGCCGAAGTACCCATCGACAAGCCGGGATATTGCCGTTGTCGTAGATCGCAGTGTGACAGCAGGAGAACTGCGCCGTGTGATTGAGCAATCCGGTGGGAAACTTCTGCAAGCCGTTCGCATTTTTGATGTGTATGTGGATGATCGTCTTGGTGAAAACAAGAAAAGCGTGGCGCTTTCTTGCACGTATCTTGATCCAGAGAAGACGCTCACCGATGAAGAAGTGCAGAGCGCTCATACGAAAGTCGTCGAAGCACTTGCTGCCGAGTGCAGAGCTGAGCTGCGGATGTAGTCCATATTCATACAAGATTGTGTACAGCCGCTAATGTTTTTGCATAAGCGGCTGTTTTTCTTGGTAGGAGAACTTGACTCCGCTATGTTCTTTCTTTACCTTTATAATAAGGAAATGGCGCGAGGGGGACAAACGGTGTCTAAAGAGAAGGTAGTAGTGGAAATTTTCGGGCAGTATTACACCATGGTGGGTGATACAAGCTCTTCGCATATGCGGATGGTCGCCGGATATGTGGATGACAAGATGCGGCAAATCTCTGCTGCAAGCCCCCGCCTGGATACAAACAAGCTCGCGGTGCTGGCCGCTTTGAATATGGCAGATGAATATTTCAAGCTTCGGTTGGAATATGAAGAGTTGATCAAGTTGCTGGAAAACACAGCGGCTCAGGAGGAAGAGAACGAAGTAGGGGAAGAACGGGACGAGGAAGCGGTAGAAGCGGACAAGGAGTAATATCTGTATGAATATACTTGATATAATTATCGTCGTTGTGCTACTACTTAGTTTTTGGCGGGGCTGGCATCAGGGGTTTGTGATGCAGTTGACCAAAATTGCTGGGCTCATTCTGTCAGCTGTGGTGGCGTTCTGGTACCACCGTCCAGTAGCTGAGCAACTGTCGCATTGGATACCCCTATCCGGTGCGGGACAAAGTGCCTCCTCCTTTGCCGCGTTGCCATTTGTTCAGAATGGGTTGTATAACATTGTTGCATTTGCCTTGCTAGCTTTTGTAACGGGACTTGTAGTGCGCTACATCGGTAGCTTGCTGAACAGTGTAGCACAGCTGCCCGTGCTATCTATGATTAATCGATTGGCGGGAAGTGTGGTTGCGTTTGTGAAGACGGGTATTATTTTTCTGCTGATTCTTGCTGTGGTATCGTTGATTCCGGTAGAGAGTGTGCAGCATACGCTTGCAGGCTCTTCGTTTGCTTCTTATGCGAAGCAGGAGATGCCAGCGGTACTCGACTGGGTGAAGCAGGAGTTCAATCAGCCGACGTCTCATTCAAAAAACTCGACTTTATAGAAGGAAGATAAGCTGTCTCAAAAGCCAGAACATGGCAATGGGGCAGCTTTTTTTGTTTGATATTGACAACGTGTGGTGGTGAGGGAGTGGAAGAAGGGAGGAGCCGTTCGCTTCGGTATGCTTACAGGGAAGCTGCGACTGTCCGCTCCGGGAGCCCGGCTGGCGTATGCACTGGCACGGGAAGCTCAGGCACCTAGCTTGCTCGCCTGTCCCGGCATCATACGCCAGTTGGAGGGCTTTTGTTTTTGGCGATTTGTTTTGCGCTGGTCATGGGGCTGTATGCGAGTGGTGTCGTATCGTTAACCACGCTCATTCAGCTGCCGAATGCCACGTTCATTCTGACGTATTTGGGTGGCTGTGCAGCGGGAATGCGGTTACTTGGGGACAGTAAGACGGGATTTGGGGTCAGTGTTTTGTCATTTGTGCTGACGGTGCTTGTCTTTCCGTTCGTAGGGGGGCTGTACTTTATCCGATGGTCGTAATCGCCGGATGGTGGCTATGGAAACGACTGTATGCCAAAAAACAAAAAAGCCGTGGGCAAACAGAAGCAGAAGAAGAGGAATTCACCCGACAGCAAATGGTATAATGGAGACGTCAGCGTAAAGCGGACGTACACCTTTTGCGAAAGATGTAGAGAGGGGATTTCTCTTGGAAGCACGTACATTCACAACACTTGAATTTAATAAAGTAATGGAACAGCTCGCTCGGCATACAGCATCATCGCTTGGTCGGGAGAAAATAGAACAGCTTCTGCCATCGTATGAACTGGCAGAAGTTCAGCGTCGCCAGCAGGCTACGTATGAAGGAAGCACGGCACTTCGCCTGCGTGGAACGGTACCGCTTGGCGGCATTCGTGACATTCGTCCGGCTTGCAAACGAGCCGCACTCGGTGGAATGCTTAATACGGCGGAATTGCTTGATATTGCGTCCACTCTGTATGGAGGTGGCCGCCTGAAAACATTTATCACAAGTATTGCGGAGAAAGATCCGCTTCCGCTTCTGGAAGAACTGCTCGGTCAAGTGGAGCGCTTATCTCCTGTGGAGAACGAGATTACACGGGCGATTGATGAGAACGGTGTCGTAACCGATTCAGCTAGCCCGACACTCGGACACGTCCGGGCACAAATTCGCGCCTCCGAGAAGCGCATCCGTGAACGTCTGGAGCAGATGATCCGCAATAGCAACACGCAGAAAATGCTGCAAGACGCGCTCATTACGATCCGTAATGACCGATTCGTTATTCCGGTTAAAGCGGAATATCGGCACGTGTTTGGCGGTATTGTGCACGATCAGTCAGCATCCGGTGCTACACTTTTTGTTGAGCCGCAGGTGATCGTGAACATGAGCAACGATTTGCGTGAACTCAAGTTAAAAGAAGAGCGGGAAGTAGAAAAGATCCTCCTGGCACTCTCTGGCCTGGTGGCGGAGCATGCGGATGTGCTATTGCATAATGTAGCTTGTTTGGCAGAAGCTGACTTTATTTTTGCCAAAGCTTCCTATGCGCACGCATTGAAGGCGACACAGCCAGCTATAAACGAACGCGGCTATCTCCGCATCAAGCGAGGTCGACATCCTTTAATTGCTGGAGAGTCTGTCGTGCCGATTGACGTGGAACTCGGCGGTGAGTATACCGCCATTGTCGTGACTGGACCGAATACAGGCGGGAAGACTGTATCATTGAAAACAATTGGCTTGTTCTCGCTTATGGCGATGGCCGGGTTACAGGTTCCAGTCGATGAAGGATCAGAGTTGTCCACATTTGAAGGCGTATATGCTGATATTGGAGACGAGCAGAGCATTGAGCAGAGCTTGAGTACATTCTCTAGCCACATGACAAATATCTCGAGTATTATGCAAAAAGTGAACAATCGCAGCCTTATCCTGTTCGATGAGCTTGGAGCGGGTACGGACCCGACAGAAGGGGCGGCGCTTGCGATGGCGATTATTGATTACGTTCACCAGCGCGGAGCCCGTATTGTGGCTACAACCCATTACAGCGAACTGAAAGCATACGCCTATGATCGCCCGCATATTGTGAATGCGAGTGTAGAGTTTGATGAGAAGACATTGCGTCCAACGTACCGCCTTCTCGTCGGCATTCCGGGACGCTCGAATGCGTTTGCGATTGCATCGCGTCTTGGCTTGCCGGAGAAAATTCTTGATCAGGCTCGTAATTTTGTCAAAACGGACGAAACCGAACTCGATACGATGGTTGCATCGCTTGAAGAGAATCAGCGTCAGGCGGAAGCGGAGCGCCGAGAAGTCGAACGCCTGCGTACGGAGTTAGAACAGACGCGTCGTGAGCTGATGCAGGAAGTATCGGAGCTTGAAGATAAGAAAGACAAGCTGTATGAGCAGGCGGAAGAACAGGCACGCCGCGCTGTGGAGAAAGCTCGCAAGGAAGCAGAAGAAATCATCGTCGACTTGCGGGAACTAGCACGCCAGGAACGGGCCGGTATTAAAGAACATAAACTAATCGAAGCACGTAAGCGGCTGGAGGAAGCGACACCAAGTCTGCGCAAAAAGAAAAAAGCAAAGCCAGCCAATGTTCCGGTTTCCGAGCAACCGCTTGAAGTGGGTGATGAAGTGCGGGTGCTGTCGTTTAATCAGAAGGGCGAAATCCTCGCTAAAGTAGGCGAGCGAGAATTCCAGGTGCAGGTTGGTCTGATGAAAATGAACGTTAAAGCGGATAATCTGGAGAAGCTCAAAGCGGCCAAGACACAACAGAAGCAGATTATCAATACATTCCGTGCCGCCCGTGATCCGGTCAAGATGGAGCTTGATGTACGCGGCAATACCGTAGAGGATGCGATTCTGCTTATTGAGAAATATTTTGACGAAGCGCTGATCGGTGGCCTGGGCCAGGTATCCATCATTCATGGTAAGGGGACAGGTGCACTCGGCCTGGGTATTCAGAAATACTTGAAGAAGCACCGTCTTGTGAAATCATTCCGCTGGGGTGGACAAGGGGAAGGTGGACTTGGAGCAACGGTCGTCGAATTGAAGTAGTTGAAATAACGGTGAGGTTTATGCAACTGTTTTGTTTCCGCTCCGTATATAGACCTAAGGGATGGGTTAGCTGTGTTTACGGCTAGCCGGGAACAAAAGAGGAGGGAAATGGATGGTACTGTCCAATCCGTATGTGCTGACGGCGGCTTATTTTGGGGCTGCCTTGCTTGCCGTCATTATTTTTCTGGCCATCTTCGAGATGGTGACGACATATAAGGACTGGGAAGAAATCAAAAAAGGCAACTTGTCTGTTGCGATGGCGACGGGGGGCAAAATCTTTGGGATTTGCAATATCATCCGGTATTCCATCGAACATAATGACGGCATCGGGAATACCTTGCTCTGGAGCACATACGGATTTTTGCTACTGCTCGTTGCGTATTTCACCTTTGAATTTTTGACACCTATGTTTAGAGTAGACGATGAAATTGCCGCAGATAATCGAGCGGTAGGTCTTCTGTCCATGGTTATTTCGATCGGGGTATCCTTTGTCATCGGAGCGAGCATCACATAAACAGTTTCCGTTATAAGGAAATGGACGAGATGGCGAGCGGATAACCGGTCGCTCATTTCTCTTTTTTATGCTAAAATAATTACGTTTCTAATTCGTATGAACGTACCGACAAGTCGGAGGAGAATATTATGAATCAAACATTGAACATTGCCGTAATCGGCTTAGGCTTTATCGGTCTGCCATTGTCGCTGAGCTATGCACGCAAAGGCGCGAATGTAGTCGGCATTGATGTGAGCGAACGGCTTACCGAAGAGATTAATGCGGGCACGTCACACCACCTTGAATATTTTGAAGGGAAGTCACTGGCCGAGATTCTGCGTGAACAGATCGCAGCTGGACGCTTCCGTGCGACAACAAGCTATGAAGAAGCGGCAAAAGCCGTGAATACGTATATTATTACGGTAGGCATCCCGGTGAAGAATGGCGACCCGGATATGAGTTACCTGACAGGTGCCTGTGAATCGCTGGCAGCGGTTCTTAAGAAGGGCGATACGATCATTCTGCGCAGCACCGTCATCCCAGGCTCGACGGAAGAGATGGTAAAACCACTGCTTGAGAAAAGCGGGCTTGTAGCAGGCGAAGACTTCTATCTTGCGTATGCATCTGAACGTATCGCAGAGGGACGCGCGTTTGAAGAGTTCATTCATATGCCACTTGCGATGGGCGGCATTAATGAAGCGAGTGCAAAACGTGCACATGAAGTGCTGACATTCGTAACCGAATCTGAAGTTACGATTTCTGATATTAAAGTAGTCGAAACATCGAAAGTTATCGAAAACGTACAGCGTGATGTAAACATTGCGATGGTGCAGCAATTTGCCCGCTTTGCCGAAAAAGCAGGAATCGATACATTTGAGCTGATCCGGGTGGCAAACACGCATACACGCGTGAATCTGTTGACACCAGGACCAGGTGTAGGCGGTTATTGCCTGCCGAATGCCCTTTATTATTTGCTTCCAAAAGCAAAAGAGATCGGCGTAAGCCTCGATTTGCTTGAGACCGCGCGTCAGATTAATGATAGTGTGCCACAGGTGCTTGTACAGATGCTTGATCATGAATTGAACAAGCTGGGCAAAACAGTAGCCGGAAGCAAAGTGGCGGTTCTTGGTCTGGCTATGAAAGATTTTTCTAATGATGATCGCATCAGCCCACCGCATCATCTGGTCCAGCTTCTTCAGGAAGCCGGTGCGATGGTAGCGGCCTATGATCCGGCTGTACCGTCTATGTATGACTATAAGGTTGATAGCCTTGAAGAAGCGCTCCGTGGTGCAGAAGCGGTTGTCTATGTGACTGCACAAGAAGCATTCCTTGAGATTGACTGGAACGAAGCCATCGGCATGATGGCGGAGAACCCAGTATTGCTTGATGGCAAGAATCGCATCCCGCGCAGTGTGGGAGAGAAGGCGACTTTGATCCGCCTGTAATGGATCGCAAAACGAAGAGAGAACGAGTGCAGACAAACCGCTGTAAGCTGGTCGTCCGCACTCGTTTTTCGCATGGAAAGGATGTTTCACTCGTATGAACGCTTCGAAAAAAATGCTGCTTGTCGCGTATTTGTTTCCCCCAATCGGTGGCGGCGGTGTACCGCGTGCACTGAAAATGGCAAAATACCTGGCCGAGGAAGGCTGGGAGGTGCATGTGCTTACGGTGGATCATGTATACCATGCCACGCAGGATGACTCACTGCTGCGCCAGCTCCCGGACAATGTGATCATTCACCGTGCTAAGGAATTTAACATTGTTCAGAAAATGCGTCCGACTCAGACGGAAGCACCGAAAAAAGCAGGTGGACAAGCAGCTTCTGCTCGATCTGGCGGACTGAAGCAGGCGCTGAAACAGCAGGTTATTCCTGTGCTGAAAAAGTTGAAAAATACGCTCATGATTCCAGATGATATGATTGGCTGGCTGCCGTATGCGGCAAAACTCGGGGAACAGGTGATTCGGGAGCATAACATCCCGATTATGTTTTCCACATCCGGTCCATACACGAATCATCTGGTGGCACGCAGCCTGAAGCGCAAGACGGGTATCAAATGGATTGCGGATTTTCGTGACCCGTGGACGCAGAACATGCACCGCTCTGGTGTGGTATGGCGTGAAGCGTGGGAAGAGCGGATGGAGCGCAGCATCATGGCGGAATCAGATGCCATTACGACGGTTACATACGGGTTCGCAGATAACTTCAAGCAAAAGTTCGAACGGGAGATTTCCCGCATTGAAGTGATTCATAATGGATTTGATCCGAATGATTATATAGCGATTGAACAGCCGGAGGAAGACGGGAAGTTTACACTTGCATATCCCGGTATTTTCTATAAAGAGCGCAATCCGCGCCTGTTGCTTGAAGCAGTAGCTGAGCTGATTACAGAAGGAAAGGTGGAACGTGAGAAGTTGCGGCTGCGCTTTGCCGGGGTGTTTGATTATCCGGGTTATAGCGACAACATTGACTGTGTACACCGCCTACAGCTTGAAGATATCGTCGACATTATGGGCAACTTGCCACACAAGCAGGCGCTTGCGATGATGAAAGGCGCCGATGTGTTGATGCTGATCGGGGATACAGCTCCTGGCTCCGGTGTGTACATTCCGGGTAAGCTGTATGAATACATGGCGATTGGACACCCGATTTTGGCGCTGTCTGTAGAAGGAGAATCGACCAAGATCATTCGCAAATTTGAGCTGGGTGAGGTCGTAAATCCGGTTGATAAGGCAGCGATTAAGCAGGCGTTTTTGCGCATGTATGAAGCGTGGAATGCAGGTGAAGGTAAAGCGGGGAAAGAAAATGATGTTCTCCAGCGTGCGCATGATGGTGATTTGGCGATTTATAATCGGCAAGTTCAGGCGCATATGCTTGGGGAGTTGATGGAGGAACTGCTGCAACCATAAAGAAAAATGCTTGTGCTTTTGTGGAATCGACAACGTTTAGTGGGGGAAGTAGAGAAGAGAGAATCCGTTCGTCAAGGTACGCTTTGCAGAGAAGTCTAAACTGTCCGCTCTAGGAGATCGACAAACTCGCCCACAAAATGGAGACCACGATGCTGTTTCACAGAGGGATTGTGGGCAAAAGCCCGTTCGTCGCTCTCCTTCCGCTAGGTAACGCGTACAGGTACTCTCTTGCTTCTCTCTTCTCTCCTCCGCAACGTTTGAGATTCAAAAAGCAAAACCAAGTTATGTATATAAAAGCCTGTTTGCAAATTTCTTTATACTACATTGCTCGTTTGTTGATGAAACTCTTATCCCGTTGGTATAATAATCACAGACTACTACAAGAATAAAAAAGACCGTCTGGTGCTGGTAACACCAAACGGTCATGTACAAATAGACGGTTCTCCAAAAGGGATCGGCTCAAAAGGTCAGTTTATTATGAAATAGACTTCCCATTGCTTGGTAGGCTCAAGGGAGGTCTATTTTTCTTTGTTCATGACAGCAGTAGCTGTGAATACTACGATGAAAATCGTTACGACCAGCGTGCCGCTTGCGATCATCAGCAGCTTTTTTATCTATAAAGTCTGATTTGAGGATTTTTATATCCAAGTGTCGCTGGAGGAGGAGAAGAGAGAAGTAAGAGAGCGCCTGTACGTTTGTCCCCCAGCGGAAGGCGAACGGCGAACGGGCCTTTGCCCGCAATCCGTCCGAGAAACAACATCGTGGTCTTCCTTTTGCGGGCGAGTTCGCCGGGCTCCTGAAGCGGACAGTAATATCATCCCTGCCAAACGTACCGAAGCGAACGGCTTCTCTCTTCCAATGTTGTCAGGTTAGTGGATTTTGTCGGATTTTGGTATAGTAGAGGTAAACAATGGAAGCGAGCGATATAGCGTGAAAAAAAAGGGAAAACGTTGTTGGAATGTGCAATACGTATGATTTACGGAGAAGCGTTTAAAAATCAGTCCAGAAAAAGCGAGAAGGATTTCACGAGAAACAGAAAAATTAGGTTTGTACCCTTGATCTGCATGTTGCTCCGAATGATTCGGAAATCAACACAACTGGAACTCGATGAGTTCCGTGAGATCTTCCTGCCGGAATCAGCAGAAACAACTTCCTATACAAAACAATCCTTTTCGGAAGCAAGACAAAAGCTATCTCCGATCGCGTTTACCCTTCTAAACGATGAGATCATTCGGGGATTTTATGCCGATGACGATTTCAAAACCTATAAAGGATTCCGTCTGTTAGCCATAGACGGCAGCGTCATGGAAATACCCAATACGAAAGAAATGCAACAAACGTATGGGTATATAAGAAACTATAAGGAAGGATTCAAAGCGGCCCGCGCTCGTTCCTCCCACCTATTTGATCTTGAAAACAAAATTGCTATTAGTACATGTCTTACCCGATATGACGACAATGAACGAAATCTGGCGAAACAAAATATAGAAAAGCTGTTGAGCTTCGAGCAGTCCCATATCCCCAACTTGATTCTGTTTGATCGTGGATATCCATCGGCTGATTTCATCTTGTATCTGCAGGAGAAAGGCCTCAAGTACGTCATGCGATCCCAACACTGTTTCTACAAGGAAGTGGAGAATACGACCAGCCTCGATGAGGCTGTGCGAATCGAAGTCACAAAGGAACGAGCTAAAGCGTTAAAAAGGCAAGGAACACCGATCAAGAAAGGAACCGTTCTGGAGGTTCGCGTTCTAAAGGTGGAGTTGCCCACCGGAGAAATCGAAATTTTGCTTACGAATCTAGGTGTGGACGAGCTTAGCCATGAAGAAAGCAAGTCGCTTTATTTTAAAAGGTGGGGAATCGAAACCCGATTTAACGAGTTAAAACATAAATTTGAGATCGAAAATTTTTCCGGTGAGAAGCCGATACTCATCGAACAGGATTTCTACGCGACCGTGTTCTTGAGTAATATTGCGTCCATCTTTGAGCAGGAAGCTGAGGCAGAGTTACAGGAAAAAAATAAGGGCAAAACACTCAAGTACGAAGAATATCGCATCAATAAAAACATTCTGATAGGCAAATTGAGGAACCGCCTGATCCACATGATTTTGGAGGAGGACGCTCGTAAAAAGGACATCCTGTATGAGCGTTTTCTGAAAGAACTTCAGCGCAATATCGTTCCTGTCCGTAAAAATCGAGCGTTCAAACGGGATAAACAGAGTAGGGCGAATCGCTATGCAAAATCAAAGCGACGTAGCTTGTAGAGGGGCGGGAAGCTTAACCTGACAACATTGTTCTCTCTTCTCCCCCTCCACCACCACACGTTGGATATAACTAAACCCCATCCCATCAGGCACATAAAACAAGAAAAAGCCTACAGGCCACCAACTCGGTTCCTGTAGGCTTTTGTAGTTATCGGTTCAGCAACACATCAAGCGTCTGCAGCACATATTGCTCCTGTTCAAGACGATACTGCTCCGGGTCCGGCAGTGGATGGTGCAGCACTTCTCGGCAGGTCAGAATCAAGTCTTGCGAATCTCGATTCGCAAACGTTACGACACCATTCGGACGCTTCACCACATCGCTGGCAATCGCAGGAGTCCCAAAATACAGGGCTTCCCGCAGCGAAATCGCATCTCCATCGCTTGCAGTGGGTCGAACGAACAAAGCCGCACGCTGCAAAAGGGGATAGAACGGTACTTTCTCCTGTACAAGCAAGCAGCGGCCTTCCAGACCGTGAGCAATGATGCGCTCTTTGTACCGCTCCAGAATATCTTCATCAACAACGTGCGTAATGCAGTACACGAACCCGAGTTCCTGATCCTCGCGTGCTAACTGGATGAACAGATCAAGACACAGATCAAGTCCGTATAACTCATGTCCATTGTGCAGATTGCCGACACCGCCGTTTGCCGTAATGACCCGTGAATAACGGTCAAAAAACGTCGTAATATAATCAGGAATCTGCACGGCTGCCTCTTTCTCACCCGGTGGAATAAAAGCGGGAATGACCGAAATTTTACGTTCCGGGATATGCAGTTCGAGCAGCTTGTCCTTAATTTCTTCGCTCACAGCAATGAAGTGGTCAGAGAGAAGTCCAGTAAGACGCACCATCATTTTTTGAGCAAACCCGAGATGTTCTCCATCATTGCGCAGACTGTGAATCGTATGAATGATTCGCTTGCCTTTCAGCTTCAAAAGGGAGAGAGCAAATCGCATCTGCCAGCGCAGAAAGTGATTATGAATAATATCTTCATTACGCTTTCGCAAATAACGCCACGACCATTGCTCCACTTCCGGAATCGGAATAACAGCCCGATCTTTTACCCCATTATCCCCATTGCCGTCATAAATAATGAACGGCACATCCTGTTGTTCAAGATGGTCACACAGCCGTGCGACATGAATGGAGATGCCGCCAACGGGTGGGGGATACACCCCAATCTCGGCGACGGTTTTCGTTCGAGCCATTACACATTCTCCTTTTCTTGGCGCGCCAGGTTGAACGCGACTGAAATAAGGGCGAGTGTGATCCAGAACATGAAGTCAACTCGGTACTGGTGCCATACGTCTTCAGTGAGCCCAGCAATACCAATCGCTGTAACAGCACCGATTCCGCCTTTTGCGACAAGGGAGACAAGACGATTGTTGCCGTTGTTCACAAACAGGCTAACAACCGCTGTTCGGAAGCTCTGGTAGAACATATAGAACAGCAAAAGAATGGTCATAATGCCACCGGTGACAAAATTCATGATGTAGATGTTGTGGAAGTGATTCGCCTTTACACCTGGCATCATATAATCACTGTACACTTTTTTGAATGTCGTAAGATCAGAACCAATGCCGGTTACCCAAAATTCACGAATCATCGGCGGTGCCGCTTTCCAGATCTGGAAGCGGAATGCACTTGAGGAATCTGTTTTTGGTTGAAAAATGGTCATAATCCGGTTCAGGATCATATCTGGAGCGAAGTTGAGACCGATTACGACCGCGATGAGACCGACTACGAGCAAGCGGCGGCTAATCATCGTGGCCAAAAGCCCTATTCCGACAAACAGCGCCAGCCAGCCGCCGCGTGAGAATGTCAGAATAACAGCTACACCGATAATAGCGGCGAGAATCGTCAGCAGAATCCGATTCGTCCACGAGCGTGCATAGAAAATGAGCGCAAAGTTAAACGGCAGTACCATAATCAAATATTGTACAAACAAATTCGGATTCTCAAATGTCGCAAACACACGCGTTTTTACATCCGGGTTCTCACTTATGTCTACCCAGGCTGCTGATGTGAAGTCGAGTGTGAAATACTGGTACACACCGTAAATGGAAACAAGCGCTGCTGAGATAAACAAAGAAATGAGAAACTTGTATAATACATCCCGGCTGTTGATTTTGGCGACGAGAAGCAAATATAGCAAGAAGCTCACAAAAAAGTACAACAGGAATTGCTGCATACTTTCGACGACATGGACAGAAGTAAGTGCAGTTACGAGCAGAGCGGCCCAGAATAGAAAAACAGCTAGATTTAGATGGTTTTTCAGATTGGACTTCATCCGCTCGTAATCCTGCGGTGTTACAAACATCACAAGAATAAACAACAGAATCAAAGCGAGCAGCGGGCGGTACGTCAGGATAGGTAGCGCCATGGCCAACAAGTACAGGCCGTATTCCGACCGATACATCGTAATGCCAAGAAACGTACCCATCAAAACGAATTCGCCGATCAGCCCGACTTTATACTGCAGGGCGCCTATCACAATAAGGGCGATAGCGGTCAGCAGTGCCATAAGGCGAGTTTTCGTCATAACTATCGTACTCCCGATCGTTACTTATTTGGGTCAAACAGATGGGCCACAAGACGTCCTGGAATGCTTGTACGAAGCATCGTCCAGATTCGTTCGGGTCCGAATGCAATCAGAAGGACGGCCACAGCGACATCAAGCGCTACAATGAGCACCAGCTTCTGAATAAATAGCAGTACATACACATGTAGAAAAACCATGGTGAACAGTGTCCATAAGGCGTATTGCCATGTTCGGGCATCCCATTTTGCTTTGAGACGGGAGAGAAGCGAGCGGTGACCAATTCGCTCTGCTACCATCCGGAGCAAGCCTACCATTCCATCTACCGCTCGCGTTGTCATCCAGGTATAAAAAGATGGCTTTCTCATCGAGATCCCCCCTGTTTTTCTACGTCAAGAATACGGGAGGCGAATGTGGCGCGTTCCGTATGAGCAGGCATGTACTGATTGGCATAGAAGAACGTATCATCAATAATCGGTGCGCCACTAAGCGAAAGGAAGCCCGGCGAACGTACGGTCACATACACATCTTCCTGTTCTGGAAATTCACGTAGATAGTAGTGGCCTTTCGCATCGGCCGTATAGATTTTTGCCGGTTTTGCTTCCACAGAGACGACAGTACCGAACGGGCTGAGTGCGCCTTTTTGATAGATTTTATCCCCGGCCCGAATGGACTTGTGGAAATTCGGCAACTGCGCCTCGATAACCATTGTGACCGTCAGATTTTCAGGCGGCATAACAAGCTTGCTTGCCATTCCCGCTTTCAGAATGATAATTATACCTGCAAGCACGAGAAGCACGGTAATGAACGCGTCTTTCGCCGTGAAGGAGAAAGCGCGGCCACTCATTTTGTATCACCCAGATTCACGTCTGAAATGAGTGTTTCGATCATATATTTCGGGCCTTTGACGGATACTTTATTGCCAGCAAGCAGTGGAGTTTGTCCTTCGCCTTGTGCTTGTCCGCCTTGAATAACAGCGTTTGTCTGGACAGTGATGTAGACGGATAGCTTCTCAGGTACGGTGCTCATGACCATATGACCGTCTGCTGTTGGCACAGATGTTTTGCCAGGCGCTACTTTGACAGCGACAACTTTACCGATCGGCACATTTTTATCCTTGTCACGGATAATGTCTCCGACTTTAATCTGATTCACAACGAATGGATGCTCTGCACTATTGTACAGCGTATACGTTACTTGCTTTTTGGTGACTGGACCGACTGCAATCTCACCACCCTGCGTAAACTTAACAGCTGCAAACGCGGCAGCAGCAAGCAGCAGGATAATGAGAAACAGGTCAAGAATGTTAATCCAGCCGAAAAACTTTCCTCTTTCATCAATGACTTTCATGGAATAGCCTCCTATTTTTGTTCCGAAAAATCATCCGGCGTTAGCCTTCACTAGAATAGCATACCCGAACAGGTGCGTACAACGAAGAAAACCCGCCATGCATAAGCGGGTTTTACTTGCTGCGTGCAAGTTTATAATACAGTTCTTTTGTGCGAAGCGCCATATGAGTGAGGGTATATTCTTTCTTCACCGTCTCATACCCAGCTTCCGCGATTTTTTGACGCAGTCCGTCATCTTCTTTTAGAATCAGGATGTTTTGCCGGATCTCGTCTGGATTGTGCGGCGAGATTACCAACCCGTTGTGATAATCAACAAGGAAGTCTGCGATTCCCCCGACCATCGTAGCTACAACCGGACGTTTGGCTGCCATCGCTTCTAGCAGTGACAGGCCGAGACCTTCAGAATACGAAGGGCTGACAAATACATCAATGGCATGCAAGCAACGCGCAACGTCTTTTCGGAAACCGACAAAATGAACACGATCGCTTATTCCAGCTTCTCGTGCGGTGTGGGCAAGTGCTTCTTTCTCTGGACCGTCTCCAATGATGAGCCAGTGAATATCCGCCTGTTCATCTGCGAGTGGAATGAACGCTTGCATAAGGTCTGTCAAACCTTTGACTGGTACGAGCCGGGATACTGTGCCGATCACAAATGCGCCCGCTGGGATGCCAAGTTCGGCTTGAATGCTTCTAACATCCTGGTCAGCAGCGAACGATTCAATCGGAATCCCATGATGAATGAGGGTAATATCACAAGGCTTCACCCCATCTGCTTCCAGAGATTGGCGAATGGAATTCGAAATCGCGATATAATGATTGTTCCATTTGCGGGTCCATAGTTCCATGCGTGACGCAAGAAAATAGGCCAGCAGATTTGGATAATCATAGCGCAATACGCTGTGAATGGTTGTGATAATTGGAGTATTCGGAACCTGGCGTATCGCCAGTCGGCAGAAGAAGTTCGCTTTTACACCGTGTGAATGAACAAGATCTGGCTTCTCTGTTTCCAGGATATGAGCCAGCCCTTTTACCAGCCGAAAATCAAATCGGCTGTACGTATCGAGTACAATCACACGAATATTACGCTTACGTAGCTCGTCCGCAAACGTGGAATTATAGAAGCAGACAACGACAGGCTCGACAGCATGGCGAGATAAAATCTCCAGCAGTTCAAGAATGTGCTGCTCCGCGCCTCCGAATTCTCCGCCGCCAATCGCGTGCAGTATTTTCATTTTGGACATCCTCTGTTCACTTCCTGACCCTAGGGCAACTAAATCGTAACAATTATATCGCAATACGGGCAGGATGTTCAACGTTGGTTATTCCGTTACAAGCGGAAATACGCTATACTTTCTAAGGTATTAGTCTGACTGACACGGTAAGGAGATCGAAATACATGGCTCAAACAGTCGTGCGTTCCGCGATGATTATTATTGCGGTGACGCTTCTCGGACGGGTTGTCGGCCTGTTTCGGGAGATATTGCTCGCGGATCAGTTCGGAGCGAATTGGGTGACAGACGCGTATGGCCTGGCTTATACAATCCCAAACACGATTTTTTTGTTCGTGCCAGGAGCGTTGAATGCCATTTTTGTTCCTTCATTAAAAGCTATGATGGTGCGAGGAGAAGAAACAGAAGCACGAGCGCTGTTTCGCAAAATGCTGACTGTCACGACGGTCATCTATTTTGCTATTATGATTGTTGGCCTTATGTTTTCACGCCAGATCATTGAGGCGTTGACCTTCATGCAACATGTATCGTCAGCGGTTGACCCAGCCCAGCGTGCAGAGCAGGTGGAACTGGCTGTGAAGTTATTACAGCTTATGTGGCCGTCAGCGGTCTTTATTGCGTTACTTGGCGTATTTCAGGCGACGTTAAACGCACATCAGCAGTTTTTTATTCCAAATGTGAGTACAGTTGTGAACTCACTTGTTATATGTGCCGCGTATCCGTTGCTTGTGCCAGCGTATGGAATTAGCGGGGTGGCAATGGGAACGTCACTTGGCTTTTTGTTTGCGGCGCTGTCCATGATTCCATCGCTTCGCAAGCAGCAATATTCTCTGGCACCAGATTGGCGCTTTAATACGGATGAAATGAAAAAAATAGGTGAGCGCTTCATCCCGATTATGATCGGCTCACTTATCACGCAGGTGTATAGCTTTATTCAACCGGTACTGTCAGCCGGTCTCGGGGAAGGGACAGTAGCGGCACTCAGGTTCGCTAATAATATTTACCAGCTTCCGATGGGGATTTTTGTCGCAGCGTTTACGTTGCCAATTTATCCGTATCTGGTCGAGTATTACACCAAAGGCGAGATCGGGCGTATGAAGCAGTCAGTGTCGGAAGGGATGCAGTATTTGTTTATTTTGATGCTGCCAGTGATTACGGCAATGGTAGTCATTCCGGATCGGCTTGTTTCGCTTTTGTACTACCGGGGCGGAAGTGGAGAGTTTACGGGCGAGGCTATACATCTGACAGCGGTCGCATTGCTGTATATGAGCCTTGGACTATTCTTTTTGGCAGCTCGTGACTTGCTGACACGTGCGTGCTATGCCATGGAGAATACAAAAGTGACGGTAATTGCAGCCATGGTAGGCATTGTGGTTAATATTGCGTCAAGTTTGTTGTTTATTCCATATCTCGGACATGGAGGGGTGGCGCTCGGAACATCTGTGGGCTCGCTTGCTAATATGATCCTGCTGGCGCTATTTTTACGACGTGAGATCGGTCCGTTTATGTTGCGGTCCTTCTGGCTTACTGCTTTGAAGACATTGATTGCTTCTGCGATAATGGGGACGTTTTTGTATGCCGCGGCTGCATTCGTTACGATTCCGGGTGTTATGCTTGAGAAGTTGTATATTATGATCCTGATCGGGATCGGAGCGGGTCTTTTTTTCGTAGTGCTTATTGTGCTGCGTGAACCGCTTGCCCTGCAGATTATCGGGCGTTTTGCCGGAAAACTACTGAAAAGAAGGGGTACAAAATGATGAAAGTATTAGTGACAGGTGGGGCGGGTTTCATCGGCTCGCACATTGTGGAACAATGTCTAGAAGCCGGATATGAAGTATGCGTACTAGATGATCTATCTACAGGAAAAGCCGAACAGGTAGATGCCCGTGCCATCCTGTATCGGACAAATCTTGCATCACCCGACGTGCTTTCCATCGTAGAGAAAGAAAAGCCGGACTATATTATTCATCACGCAGCTCAGAGTTCTGTTCCTGTCTCGCTGAAAGACCCAGTTGGCGATGCGATGTCTAATGTGGTAGGAACGGTGAATTTGCTTGAGGCGGCTCGCCTGCATGGGGTTAAAAAGATTGTGTATGCATCATCCGCTGCGGCATATGGAGAACCGCAGTACATGCCGCTTGATGAGGAGCATCCGAAGCAGCCACTGTCACCATATGGTGTAACGAAGTTCGTACCAGAGTTTTATCTGTACGCTTATCATCATTTGTACGGTCTGAATTATACGGCATTCCGGTATGCCAACGTGTATGGCGAGCGCCAGGACCCGAAAGGTGAAGGGGGCGTCGTATCGATTTTTGTAGATCATGCGATTGCCGGAGAAGGGCTCGTTATATTCGGGGACGGTGAACAGACGCGTGATTTTGTGTATGTGGGAGATGTAGCACGGGCGAATGTTATGGCGCTTACGACAGCGGATAATCAGGTTATGAACATCAGTACAGGCACAAAAACGAGCGTGAACGAACTCGTCACGCTCCTCGAAGAATTGATGGGAAGCCCGCTTGATGTGCGCCGCGATGCGCCGCGTGAGGGCGATATTTTGCACAGCTATCTGGATCATGCGAAAGCTACTGAAGTGTTGGGGTGGACACCGGCGTATTCATTACGTCAGGGATTGGAAAAGACACTACGCTTTTATCGAACTGAATCGTAAAATCAGTCAGAAGATCAAGCGACCAGCTATATAGTTCGTCATGTGTGTCTCCCATAAAACTCGCAAATGTATGCTCGTACGGTGAATGTTGATCATAGGAGATAAAAGAAACGACCCAGAAGCGGCCCTGCTGTACGATTTCGAAACGGATACTTTCACCGGCACGTTTTTTCCAGGAGAACAAGTCGAACAAAATTTGTACATTAGCCTGTCCATACTTTTTCATAAAAAAATTCCCCCTTTACGTAAATCGTGAAGGGGGAATTCTTGTTTTAGGGCCCGCTCTCCTGCCGGTCTGCCAAAACTAGTGATAAGCAGGCAAAAGTAGTGTCAATTCGACAGGAAGCTACAGTTTTTTGTGAAGGTGAAGTAGCCTGCGGGCAAGCTCGCTGCTTTTCTCTGCTTCTTGAATAAGTTCTTTCATGCCGGATTGGATACGAGCGCGTGTTCCGGGAAGATCACGCAGCAACGGCTCTACGTTGGCAAGTAGATCACGCCAGCGCAAATCTTTAATATGTCCAGCAGATTCCATGTTAAGGCGGCGTACGAAGCGGTCCATTTTTGGATCATACGAGACTCCAGCGAATGGAATGCTCATGACAGCAGCCAGAATGACCGAATGCAGACGCATGCCAAGCACGAACTGGGATGACCCGATAAAACTGAAAATCTGCTTGAAGTTCATTTTCTCTTCAATCAGCACAGCCCCGGTCTCTTGCATAAGCGCCACGATATCGCGGGAAGGGCCAATATCCGCTGAGTTCTGCATGGGGAGGAAGAACACATCCCAGCCCCGGCGGATCGCTTCATCGGCGAAGCGTGCAATTTCTGTTTTATAGGCTTGTTCATTTTTCCAGGCACGCACGGAGATCGCCATGACAGGGCGGGTGGAGTGCGGTTTATATTTTTGAATGATCGTTTTTCCAAATGTTGTGTCGACGTCACGCGGATTAATCGTCACAGCCGGGTCAGCTGTAACATGAATCGGAGCCTTCACAACGCCGAATGATTTCAGATCTTCACCGGACTGCTCGTCTCGTACTGTGATAATGTCAACCCGGTTCACAATGGAGCGGATCAGGCGCTTGCTAAGAGCACGGGTAATGGGCCCGATGCCCTGCGCATAAAAAATGACCGGTTTGCCGAGCAGCTTGGCCATCATGACAATGCCAAGATAGTAGATAACACTGCGAGGGCTTGTGGCATCTTGAAGTAAGCTACCGCCCCCCATGACAAGCAGATCAGACTTTTTCAGTTGATGAATAATGGAACTCATCCGCCAGCGGTTAAAAGCAGGTATCCCAAATAGCGCCTGTGTTTCCGCGGGCGTATTAGAAAGTACGGCCAATTCTGCATTCGGCATATGTTTTTGTAGAGAGGTAATGATTCCATACAGCACGGTGTCGTCCCCGGCGTTGTCGAATCCGTAGTACCCTGAGATCAGTATTCTTGCCATGAAAGCGCCCTTCTTTCAAACCGAACTAAACATGTACACTTTAGTATAACAGGTTGCCTGAGAGAAGGAAAGTTGTGGGTTAGAAGTAGTAGTGAAAACAAGTACTGAATGTATATGAGAGGAGCGTCCTATTTTTACTGTAAAAAATATTTGTGTTTAGGAGGAGAAACTGGTGAAATATCGAAATTAATTAAACATTGACAATCCTACGTGTTTTTAATAAACTTTTACTCGAGTGAATGCTCATTCATTTAGGGCCGAACTGAGGGAAAAAGTATGGCAAAAAAAACGGGAGAGAAGTATCAGGCTATCATCGATGCTGCTGTCAAAGTGATTGCCCGGTATGGCTATCATCAAGCGCAAGTATCCAAAATCGCCAGGGAAGCATCTGTGGCAGACGGGACGATTTATCTGTATTTTGACAGCAAAGAAGATATACTGATATCGCTGTTCCGCGAGAAAATGGGGCTGTTCATCAAGACGATCCAAGAGCGCATTGATAAATTTGAGCGGGCGGAGGATCAGCTTCGTGAGCTGATTTATCTGCATTTGTGGCAGCTATCACAGAACCGAAGCTTTGCAGTTGTAACGCAGATCGAACTCCGGCAATCCAATCTCAAAGTGCGAATGGGAATTAACGAAGTGATTAAAAAATATCTGAACATGATTGATCAAATTATTTTGCTGGGCAAGCAGCAGCAGGTGTTTCGCGCTGATGTCGAGCATGCGATTGTGCGTAAGATGATTTTTGGCACACTTGATGAGGCAGTTACATCATGGGTGATGAATGAACGAGAATATGAGCTGGTTTCACTTGTTGATCCGTTGCATAATCTGTTCGTTCATGGCTTAAAAACATAAAATAGATTGAATATATTTATTTCATTAAAAAATTCCTTAAACTTTAAGGAAAATCAATTATAATTAGATTGTCATTAATTTGCAGTTGTGGAGGGAGAGAACTAGGATGGAGTTTACTAACGTGACGCTACACATAGAAAATCGTGTTGCCTATATTACCGTAGATGTCGCTCCGGCGAATACGGTAAGCTCCGCCACGCTTTCGGGTCTGGAAGCGGCATTTAGCCACGTCCAGAACAACGCAGAAGCGAAAGTTGTCGTCGTAACAGGCGCAGGTCGTTTCTTCGTTGCGGGAGCTGACATTAAAGAGTTCACAGGCGCGTTCGACGACACAGAGAAAGCCGAACAGATGGCTCGCTATGGACAGAAAGTATTCGATTTAATCGAGAATTTTCCAAAACCTGTAATCGCTGCTGTTAACGGTGCGGCTCTCGGTGGAGGATTGGAGCTGGCGATGGCGTGCCATATGCGCTTCGCCGCTGAGAATGCACTGCTCGGTCTGCCGGAATTGAAGCTCGGATTGATTCCGGGATTCGGTGGTACGCAGCGTCTGGCTCGTCTAACTGGCAAGGCTAAAGCCATTGAACTCATTATGTCCAGTGAATTTGTGAATGGTAAGGAAGCAGAGCGCATCGGGCTTGTAAATCGTGCATTTGCACCGGAAGCGCTTATGGAAGAAGTGAAGAATTTCGCGGAAGCGCTTGCGGCAGGCAAAAGTGCCGTTACGATGCGTGTAGCGCTTGAAGCGGTCACCTATGGTCTCACTGAAGGTCAGGAGAGTGGCATGAACCGGGAAGCCGAGCTGTTCGGCCAACTGTTCGCTACTGCTGACATGAAGGAAGGCGTGAACGCTTTCATTGAGAAGCGTCAGGCTGAATTCCAGGACAAGTAATAACAAGGTTAAAGGAGGATTCCCATGAATATCATTGTATGCTTAAAGCAAACGTTTGACACGGAAGAGAAAATCGCACTGCAGGGCGGCGCGATCAGCGAAGACGGTGTAGAATTCATCATCAATCCGTATGACGAGTATGCAGTTGAGGAAGCGATTAAGCTGCGCGACGAGCACGGCGGGGAAGTAACAGTTGTTACAGTAGGTCCAGACCGTGCGGAGAGCGCACTGCGCACAGCGCTTGCGATGGGTGCAGATAAGGCTGTCATCGTAGAAGATGAGGATGGCAATTATGACGAATATAGTGTAGCGAAGATTCTTGCGGCTGTAATTAAAGACCGCGATTACGATATTATTATTGGCGGAAACATGGCAGTTGATAATGGAGCAGGCCAGGTTGGTTCACGCCTTGCAGAAGAGCTGAACATTCCGCAAGTCACAACCATTACGAAGCTTGAAGTAGATGGCGGTAAAGCGACAGTTGAGCGCGATGTGGAAGGTGATCAGGAAGTGGTAGAAGTATCACTCCCAGTGCTCGTAACAGCACAGCAGGGCCTTAACGAACCGCGCTACCCTTCTCTGCCAGGTATCATGAAGGCGAAGAAGAAACCGATGGAGCGTCTGAGTGTAGATGATCTCGAGCTAGATGGTGACGTGGCAGCAAAAACAGCAGTGATCGAAACATACTTGCCGCCGAAGAAAGAAGCAGGTCGCGTACTGAGTGGCGACGTGGCGGATCAGGTTAAAGAATTAGTCCAACTTCTTCGCAGCGAAGCGAAAGTAATCTAAGGATGGGGGAGGAAGACGTCCATGAGTAAAAAAATTCTTGCAATTGCAGAAGCACGTGATGGTAACCTGCGTAACGTATCATTTGAGGTGCTTGCGGCAGCGAAGCGCGTAGCAGGTGGCGGGGAAGTAGTAGCTGCTGTATTAGGAAGCGATGCAGCGAAATATGTAGAAGCACTCGGTCAGCATGGTGCTGCTAAAGTATATGTAGTAACGAATAGTGAACTTGACACATACACAACAGATGCATACGCACAGGCGCTTCGTCAGGTAGTAGATGCGGTGCAACCGGATGCAATCTTCATGCCGCATACAGCGATCGGTAAAGATGCGGCTCCGCGTCTTGCAGCTCGTCTTGGTCTTGGTCTTGTATCGGATGCGATCAATGTGGAACTGGACGGAGATGCGATTGTGTTCACACGTCCAATCTATGCAGGGAAAGCATTCGAGAAGAAAAAAATGGTATCCGGTACAGCTTTTGCAACCATTCGTCCGAACAATATTCCGGCGGAAGAAGCGGGCGCATCTGCAGCGGAACAGGTTGATTTTACAGCTGAAATCAAAGACCTGCGCACGATCGTAAAAGATATTGTCCGTAAAACAGCGGGCGGCGTAGACTTGTCTGAAGCTAAAGTAGTAGTGTCCGGCGGTCGCGGTGTTAAATCCGTGGACGGGTTCAAGCCGCTTCAGGAACTTGCTGACGTTCTTGGTGGTGCAGTTGGTGCATCCCGTGGTGCGTGCGACGCTGAATACTGCGATTACTCGCTCCAGATCGGCCAAACAGGTAAAGTAGTAACACCAGATCTGTATATTGCAGCAGGCATTTCCGGTGCGATCCAACACTTGGCAGGTATGTCAAGCTCGAAAGTCATCGTAGCCATTAACAAAGATCCAGAAGCTCCAATCTTCCAGGTAGCAGACTACGGCATCGTAGGCGATCTGTTTGAAGTTGTGCCGCTTCTGACAGAAGAATTTAAGAAAGTGCTTGTACAGGCATAAGAAAAATCAATATATGTTTTTAGAAAAGAGGGTGTTCCGAAAGCAACTTTTGGAACACTCTTTTTTTTATTTATTCTTAAACTTTCCTTTTTACCTAAAAAAGTGCAAAATATAAAAGCAATCGCATGAAAACTGCTTTTAGGAGGAAAAGAGAAAGTGACGACATCAGGAGAAATCAAAAGAATTCCTTTACTGATCATGATAGCAGTGGGGATAATGGTATGGCTTGTAGGGCCGCCAGCAGGGGTGAAACCGGAGGCATGGCATCTACTAGCGATTTTTGTAGCGACAATTATAGGGTTTATTATGAAGCCAATGCCGATGGGAAGTCTTTCGATTCTGGCGATTACGACTACCGTCATTACCGGAATACTGCCCTTGAAAGTGGCACTGTCTGGATTTAGCAACAGCACCATCTGGATTATCGTATGCGCCATTATTATTTCACGAGGCGTTACGAAAACGGGATTAGGTGCTCGGGTTGCTTATATATTCGTAAAGAAGTTCGGGAAGAAGACGCTAGGTTTGTCGTATGCGCTGGCATTCACAGATTTTGCGCTTTCTCCGGCTATGCCAAGTAATTCAGCCCGTGCTGGCGGCGTGATTTTTCCGATTATCCATTCCCTATCCGATTCCTTCGGCTCCAAACCGGAAGAAGGAACAGAAAGAAAGATTGGCTCGTTCTTAACGCTAACGGCGTTTCAGGTCAATGTGATTACATCTGCTATGTTCATGACGGCAATGGCAGCAAATCCTCTTGCTGTATCACAAGCAAAAGAGGCCGGAGTGTCCATTACATGGGGAAGTTGGGCGTTGGCTGCAATTGTCCCGGGACTTATAAGTCTGCTGGTCATTCCCTGGTTTATCTATAAAATATATCCACCTGAGATTAAAGAAACACCTGATGCTGCGCAATTTGCAACGGATCAATTGAAGAAGATGGGTCCTATGAGCAATGTGGAAAAGCGGATGCTGTTTGTGTTTGGTACGGTGCTGCTATTGTGGATTTTTGGTGAACGAATTGGAATTGACGCCACTACAACTGCGATTGTCGGGGTCTCGCTGCTTTTGCTGACACAGGTATTAAGCTGGGGAGATGTCACGGGAGAAAAAATGGCATGGGATACACTTGTATGGTTTGCCGCACTTGTCATGATGGCCACGCAATTAAATCAACTCGGCCTGATCCCATGGTTTAGTAAGACTATGGGAAATCAAGTAGCTGGCATGTCGGCAACGACAGCCTTTCTTGTCCTTATTCTTGCGTATTTCTACAGCCATTATCTGTTTGCAAGTGCAACGGCTCACGTTAGTGCGATGTATGCCGCCTTTCTTACGGTCGCGATTACAACCGGTACCCCTGGAGTACTAGCAGCTTTAATTCTTGGCTTCTTTAGTAATTTATTTGGTTCGATGACGCACTACGGATTCGGACCCGCTCCAATTTTATTCGGTCCGGGGTATGTATCCGAGGGGAAATGGTGGTCCATTGGCTTTATGATCTCCATTATTAATATTATCATCTGGCTTGGAATTGGTCTTGCTTGGTGGAAGGTAATTGGTTTGTGGTAAAAAGAAAACACATAAGCATTGGATAAATTTTCGGAGAGATGGTATTATACTTTTAGTGACATACTCTTAGTGGTATATTGTCACCGTGTAACAAAAGTTATCTTGAAGAAATATAAGGATGCAAACATAAAAGGAGGAAACATTACATGGCAATCGTAAATGTAACCGACAATACGTTTCAAACAGAAGTAGAAAGTGGCGGCGCAGTCCTTGTTGATTTCTGGGCACCATGGTGCGGACCTTGCAAAATGATCGCTCCAGTACTTGAAGAAATCGATAGCGAGATCGGCGGTAAAGTTAAAATCGCAAAAGTAAACGTAGATGACAACCCAGAATCTGCGCAGCGCTTTGGCGTAATGAGCATCCCAACACTCATGCTCGTAAAAGACGGTCAAGTTGTTGATAAAATCATCGGCTTCCAACCAAAAGACAACCTGCTTAACGCAATCAACAAACACCTGTAAGACGCGCATCAAGTAAAGAAGGTGTCTCAAAGTCATGTAGATGACAGCGAGACACCTTCTTTTCTTTTAGGCTCTGTTAAGGTTCCTTGTTGATTTTCTTATTAAGCTAACGAGTAGGATAGTTCAATGTATTTTATAGTTTTTATGGTAAAGTTTATATTGGGGGAATGGTAAAAAAATGAAAAGACGGGGAACTGGTGTTGCATTTATAGCTATATCTGCCTTTTTAATTTCAACTAAATATATAAGTGCTGCTATTTTTGGTTCAGGAGTTACTAATTGGGATGAGCAGTTGTTTAACGGAATGTTAGATTATGTTGGAAACACACTTAGTAATTTCAGTTTATGGACGTTGATTATCGGAATTGTATATATATCTTGGGGAGAATATGACGAACTAAAAATTGAGAAGAACAACTCGGAGGAATAAGTCTTTATTATGCTAACGGGAATCGATAGTTCAATTCACCTCTTATCATGGGCGGTTTTTCTTTTAATAAAAATCTACAATAAACGATAAACAACAGATGAACGAAAAGCTTGGCTTGATGATCCGCTTACAAAGCGTGTCGGGAGCAGCGGCGAGAGAAGCAGGGAACGCCTGTATGCGACCGCCCAGCGAAGGAAGGTAGGCAAACGGGCCTTTGCCCGCAAGCAACAGAGCAAAGCATCCTGCTCACTCTTTGCGGGCGAGTTTGCCGGACTTCTGTAGCGGCCAGAATAGACTTCCTTGCGAGCATGCTAAAGTGACAGGCTTCTTTCGCCGCTGCTCCCCCCCACTACACTTTGTTTAACCACTGACCCGTCAAACAAGCTTGCAGAACCAGCCAGTTGAGAACACGCCCTCCGTGTTGTAACATAACAATCAGGGAGGACGAAACCATGAACACAATCAAAGAAAAATTAGCGCTCCTGCCCGACAAGCCTGGCTGTTATCTCATGAAAAACACTGAGGGCATCGTGATTTATGTCGGGAAAGCGAAAGTATTAAAAAACCGTGTCCGCTCATATTTTACTGGCAGTCATGACGGCAAGACACAGCGTCTTGTGCAGGAGATTGTCGATTTTGAATATATTGTCACTTCATCCCCGATGGAAGCGCTTTTGCTTGAGTGCAATCTGATCAAGCAGTATGATCCACGCTATAATGTTCTGCTTAAGGATGACAAAACGTATCCGTATATTAAGATTACCAACGAGCTCCATCCGCGCTTAGAGATTACGCGTAAGGTACTGAAAGACGGCGCGAAGTATTTTGGTCCGTATCCGAACGCCGGAGCTGCACAGGAGACGAAGAAGCTGTTAGACCGGCTGTATCCGTTTCGTAAATGCAAGCATATTCCAAAGCAGGTGTGCCTGTATTACCATATGGGCCAGTGTCTTGCGCCATGCGAGTATGAACTTGATATGGCACAGTACAGCGAGATGATTGAACAGATCACCCGGTTTTTGAATGGGAATTACACCGAGATCAGGAGCCAGCTACAGCGGCAAATGGAGCAGGCAGCTGAGAATTTGGAATTTGAGCGTGCGCGCGATCTGCGGGATCAGATTCACTATATTGATGCCATTCTTGAGAAACAGAAGGTGACATTTGCGGATAACGTAGACCGTGACGCCTGGGGATACCATACGGATAAAGGCTGGATGAGCATACAGGTATTCCATATTCGCCAGGGCAAGATGATTGAGCGTAATGTCGCGTCTTTTCCGTATTACGGAGAGGAGCATGAGGGCTTTATCTCGTATGTTGTGCAGTTTTACTTTGAAGAACATGTACGCCCGAAAGAAGTACTCTTGCCATCAGCAGAAGGAAGCGAGGGGCTGGAAGAATGGCTGGGATCGAAGCTTTTGGTGCCGCAGCGCGGTCCAAAAAAGCAGTTGGTTGATATGGCAAATGAGAATGCCTGTATTGCGCTAAACGAGAAATTTGCGCTGATGGCGCGTGATGAGGCGCGTACCGTGCAGGCGGTAGAGAAGCTCGGAGAAGCGATTGGCATTGGATATCCGAAGCGGATCGAAGCTTTTGATAACTCTAATATTCAGGGGATCGATCCGGTTTCTGCGATGATTGTATTCACGGATGGGAAGCCGGATAAAAAAGAATACCGCAAGTACAAGGTCAAAACAGTCGTGGGCCCGGATGATTACGGATCAATGAAAGAAGTTATCCGCCGTCGTTATACACGTGTCCTTAAAGAAAATTTGCAGATGCCTGACCTGATTGTAGTCGATGGTGGTAAGGGGCAGATCTCAGCTGCTATCGATGTGCTCGAAAATGAACTCGGCCTCTATATTCCAGTATGCGGACTTGCCAAAGATGATCGCCACCGCACGTCCCAGTTGCTTGTCGGAGACCCACCGCTTCCGGTAGAGTTAAAACGGGACAGCAACGAGTTCTATCTATTACAGCGCATCCAGGATGAAGTTCACCGCTTTGCGATTACATTTCATCGTACTACACGTGGTAAGACCATGTTTAAGTCGCAGCTCGATGATATTCCGGGTATCGGGGACAAGCGTAAGAAACTGTTGCTGAAGCATTTTGGCTCTGTCAAAAAGATGAAAGAAGCAAGTCTTGATGAGTACCGGGGACTTGGAATTGGTGATAAGCTGGCTCGTACGATTCTTGCTCATCTGTGTGGAACGTTGAACGCAGAAGAGGGGACTGTAGACAAATAAAGGGTTGCTCCTGGATTTGGATTGTGATATTATACTGATAAATTAAATATTTCAAGTAACGCCTCACTTATATGGTGAGGTAGAGGCGCGAAAACCATAAGTACCCTGCAGGAGGATTGAGAGTCCATAGAATGCAGAAGAAAGGGGAATTCGCCGAAATGACAGCTTGCTTCTCAGCGGCTGTTGTTGGGTCTGTATCGAATAGATGCAGGACTGTCACCGAATCGTCATCCCGGACGTTCGGTGGAGTACTATCTCGCACAGGGAAAAGGGACGTGAGCGTATTGCTGGAAGTTACCGAACGGACTTACAGGACAGCAGCGAAGGCACGTATGCCTTTCGTTTGCTGTCCTTTTTATTTTATGCGGGATAGAGAGAATATTCAGGAAAAAGAGGAGAGAGAAGCATGAGTTTGATTGTACAGAAATTCGGCGGTACATCAGTAGGAACGGTAGAGCGCATCCAGGCGGTGGCACATCGTGTCATTCAGACGCGGAACGCTGGACATGATGTCGTTGTAGTCGTATCCGCCATGGGAAAATCAACAGATGTGCTTGTGGATATGGCGAAGCAGATTACAGCAGAACCACCTGCTCGGGAGATGGATATGCTTTTGACAACTGGAGAACAAGTATCTATTGCCTTATTGTCGATGGCGCTTCAGGCGGAAGGTCAGTCTGCTGTTTCGATGACAGGCTGGCAGGCAGGTATTACGACAGAAGATGTACATACAAAGGCACGTATTGTACAGATCGATCCAGCAACGATGCAGGATGCCCTTGCCGCTGGTAACGTTGTCATCGTTGCGGGTTTCCAGGGAATTACAGAAGATGGACAGATCACAACGCTTGGTCGCGGCGGCTCGGATACGACAGCGGTAGCACTTGCCGGGGCATTGAAAGCTGATCTGTGTGAAATTTATACGGATGTAGACGGCGTCTATACAGCCGACCCGCGCATTGTGTCATCTGCCCGGAAACTTACAACCATTTCGCATGATGAGATGCTTGAACTGGCTACACTGGGTGCTGGCGTACTGCACCCGCGTGCGGTTGAATGCGCCAAACAGCATGGCGTGCCGCTTGTGGTGCGCTCTAGCTTTGGTTATGAAGAAGGAACACGAGTACAGGAGGAAGTAGATATGGAACAAGGACTGATTATTAGCGGAATCGCCCATGATAAAAACGTAGCAAAAATTACAGTAGCAGATATGCCGATGCAGGTGGATACGATGTCGAAGTTGTTCACGACACTGGCTGACGAGCATATTAATGTGGATGTGATCATTCAGAGTTCGTACGAAGCAGATACAACGAATGTCTCATTTTCCGTAAGTGGAGACGAGGTAAAGCGGACGCTGCAAATTTTGTTGCGTGAAAAAGAACATCTGCACTTTGGCTATGCTGTAGCGGAAGAAGAACTGGCCAAAGTATCCATTGTAGGTGCAGGTATGATTACCAATCCGGGAGTAGCGGCTCAGATGTTCCGTTGTTTGGCAGACGCGGGAATTGAAATCAAAATGGTATCGACATCCGAGATTAAAGTATCGTGTGTTGTACCGCTTGAGCAAATGGAAAACGCCGTACGCAGCCTGCATACATCATTTGGACTTGACGTAGTAGAACGCGCAGTTGTCCATTCAGCGCAATAAGTAAGATTCATAGTAAAAGGCCGGTCACTTGGACCGGCCTTTTACTATCGCTATGGTACAGAAGGTGTGTTGAATCATGCTTATGCTGTATGATCTGTTTTTGACTGTGAATGCGACGGCATAAGTCCCGCTGCTTTTAGACGGCGGATGACCAGAACGCCGACATAAGATGCAAGCGCGATTTTGAGCAGATCTGGTGCGATAAACGGAGTCATCCCAACAGCAATCGCTTTGTTCCATGTCAGATGTGCAACCAGTTTAAGCTGTGCGACACCTAATGCATAAATAATAGCCAGGCCAACTACATTGGCGAGAAAAGCACGGATAACTGTTATTGTATCCCGCTTAAGCATCATGCCCATCACAAATGCTGCGACGATGTAGCCAATCAAATAACCGCCTGTTGGACCTACAAGCACGGATGCCCCGGTTTTAAACTGTGCGAATACCGGAACTCCAATCACGCCGAGCAGTATATATAACAACACAGCAAGCGTCCCGTATCTCTGTCCGAGAATAATAACGGTAAGGGCGATAGCAAAGTTCTGCATCGTGAATGGGACCATTGGAAGGAAGGAAATAGATAGCTGTGCACATACCGAAATAATGGCACAAAATAAGGCCGAAAGAATCATCATTTTCAAACGTTGACTTTGCATGGCGTTTCTCCTTTATGTTAACTATGGTTTTATTTAAGTTTACATACATCAATGTCAGACTGTCAATATTGACATTGCCCACTAAAGCACGTAGTATGTAGATAATTGTTAGTAAAGACTGAAAAAACTGAATAGCTCTTATCTAGAGAGGTGGAGGGACTGGCCCGATGAAGCCCGGCAACCCCGCAGTATATTGCGGATAAGGTGCCAATTCCAGCAGGACATTCGGTTCTGGAAGATAAGAGGAGGTCTGGATCGGCATAAGCCCCTCTTCTTTTGAATAAAGAAGGGGCTTTTTCTTTTTTCATGGATGTAGCGGAAAAGCTCGGAGGGAGTGACATATATAATGGAGAAGAAGATGGTGCTTACGAGCATCACTTTAGAATGTGGGGAGACAATCAGTCAGGTAGAGGTGACGTACGAAACAAGTGGGAAGCTGAACGCGGAGAGAAACAACGCAATTCTCATCTGTCATGCACTGACCGGAGATGCTAAAGCAGTAGGGGATGAAGAAACACCAGGCTGGTGGGAAGGGTTAATTGGACCGGGTCGGTATGTAGATACAAATCAGTATTTTGTTATTACGTCCAATGTACTAGGTGGCTGCGCAGGAACGACAGGCCCGGCATCGGTTCACCCGGAGTCGGGTATACCGTATGGGGCTGACTTTCCCGTTGTGACAATTCGGGATATGGTGCAGGTGCAGTATGAACTAGTCCGGCATCTTGAAATTGATAAGTTGTTTGCGGTGATTGGTGGATCAATGGGTGGCATGCAAGTGTTTGAATGGGCTACATCATATCCAGACATGATGGAAGTAGTAGTCCCGATCGCGACTTGCGCCCGCTTGTCTGCTGTGGCAATCGCGTATAATGATGTAGGGCGGCAGGCAATCCTGTCTGACCCAAGCTGGCAGCGCGGACATTATTACCCGGACAAAGGGCCGATTAACGGGCTGTCCGTCGCCCGGATGCTTGGAATGCTTACGTACCGAACGGCCGATTTGTTTGAATATCGGTTTGGTCGTCGGCTGAAAGATGATAAGGGGGATGTGACACAATTCGACTCTACCTTCCAAATTGAGAGCTACTTGCGCTATCAGGGACAAAAGCTGGTCGATCGGTTTGATGCTAACAGCTATCTGTATTTGTTAAAAGCGATGGACTCTCATGATATTGGACGCAACCGTGGCGGAATTAAAAAGGCGATTGAAAGCATACAGGCGCATGTACTTTCGATTGCGATTTCTGGTGATCTATTGTATCCGGCTGATCATCAGGAAGAAGTAGTGGCCATGATGCAGAAGGCTGGAAAAAATGTGGAGTATCACTATATTGATTCCATTTACGGACATGATGGTTTTCTCGTTGAGTTTGTGAAGATTGGCCCACTGGTAGAATCCTACCTCAATCAGCAGTATGTAAGGGTTTGTAAACGCTCCGCTGCTTCCTATTGATTATTGTTTAATTTCGACAATTTCTGTGGCGGTTTCCTTGACGCTAACCCGTCCAGAGAGTAAAATGAATTTGTCACAAAGTCTTCATTTTCATAGGCTTCCTTCACAGGGAGCTTTTCTTCATGTCAGAGGCAGCCGCAGAGGCGAAGGAGGAGTGGAGAGAGATAGGATTTTACAGTTTTGTAGTGGTAGGGTGGAGAGAGTAGCCAACAAGCATGGATTTGTGAAAAAAATGCCAAACTAGAAAAACCAGAGGGTACCATTATGAAAGGGGGAATATGAAAATGATGAATCATCGTCATTTCTTCAACCGTAAACTTCACTCCCTACTCGGCGTAGTTCCGATTGGGGGCTTTCTATTCGTTCACTTACTAGTGAACTTTTACGCAACACGCGGCGAACCAGCTTTCCTGGAGCGCGTACAAATCATGGAGGGACTTCCGTTCCTTGCTTTGATTGAAATTCTGTTTATTTTCTTACCGATTTTGTACCATGGTATTTATGGTTTGTACATTGCTTTCCAAGCGAAAAACAACGTTGGCAACTATGGCTATTTCCGTAACACAATGTTCATGCTGCAGCGCGTTACGGGCGTAATTACTCTCATCTTTATTACCTGGCACGTATACGAAACAAAAATCCAAATGCTGATTGGCAAAACAGATGCCACTGGTCTCTTTACACTCATGAATGACATTCTTGCGAACAAGGTAATGCTTGCATTTTATGTCATCGGTCTTATTTCTGCTGTGTTCCATTTCGCGAACGGTCTCTGGAGTTTTGCAGTTAGCTGGGGCATTACAGTCGGTCCGCGTGCACAGCGCATCTCTACATATGTGACAATGGCGATTTTCGTGCTGATGTCTGCAATGGGTCTGATGGCACTGTTTGCATTCGCGAATCCGGTTGACGTGGCTCAGGCCATTCAGAAATAGGGGGTTAGAGCATGAGTAAAGGTAAAATTATCGTAGTCGGTGGCGGTCTCGCAGGCCTCATGGCGACTATTAAAGCTGCGGAAGCCGGTCATCCGGTTGAGCTGTTCTCACTTGTTCCGGTAAAACGCTCCCACTCTGTTTGTGCGCAGGGCGGTATTAACGGGGCAGTTAATACAAAAGGGGAAGGCGATTCCCCATGGATTCACTTCGATGACACAATTTATGGTGGCGACTTCCTTGCGAACCAACCGCCAGTTAAAGCAATGTGTGATGCAGCACCTGGTATCATTTATATGTTCGACCGTATGGGCGTTATGTTCAACCGTACGCCGGAAGGTCTGATCGACTTCCGCCGTTTCGGGGGTACACAGCACCACCGTACAGCGTTCGCTGGTGCGACAACAGGTCAGCAGCTTCTGTACGCGTTGGACGAGCAAGTTCGCCGTTGGGAAGTAAATGGTCTCGTTACGAAATATGAAGGATGGGAATTCCTGTCCGCTGTTGTGGATGATGAAGGTACATGCCGTGGTATCACTGCGCAGAATCTCCGCTCTATGGAGATTAAAGCATTCAAAGCGGATGCTGTTATTATGGCGACAGGTGGCCCTGGTATTATCTTTGGTAAATCTACAAACTCTGTTATCAACACAGCAACAGCAGCGTCTGCGATCTATCAGCAGGGCGTTAAATATGCGAATGCTGAGTTCATCCAGATCCACCCGACTGCAATCCCAGGCGATGACAAGCTGCGTCTGATGTCCGAGTCTGCTCGTGGTGAGGGCGGTCGTGTATGGACATATAAAGACGGTAAACCGTGGTACTTCCTTGAAGAGAAATACCCGGCATACGGTAACCTTGTACCGCGTGATATCGCGACCCGTGAAATTTTTGACGTGTGCGTTGTACAGAAATTGGGTATCAACGGCGAGAACATGGTATACCTTGACCTGTCTCACAAAGATCCGCACGAACTTGACATTAAACTCGGTGGTATCATCGAGATTTATGAAAAATTCGCAGGGGACGACCCGCGTAAAGTTCCAATGAAAATCTTCCCGGCTGTTCACTATTCTATGGGCGGTCTGTGGGTTGATTACAACCAGATGACAAATATCCCAGGTCTGTTTGCAGCTGGTGAGTGTGATTACTCGCAGCACGGTGCAAACCGTCTCGGTGCAAACTCGCTCCTGTCTGCTGTATTCGGCGGCATGGTGGCAGGTCCAAAAGCCATTGAATACATCAAAGGCCTTGAGAAGTCCGCAGAAGACATCTCCTCTACTGTATTCGACGGAGAAGCCAAAAAACAGCAGGGTAAATACGATAGCATTACTAGCATGACAAGCGGTACAGAGAACGCATATGTAATCCACCGCGAACTTGGCGAATGGATGACCGATAACGTAACGGTTGTACGCTACAACGACAAGCTGAAGCAGACAGATGAGAAGATTCAAGAACTCATGCAGCGCTATCAGCAAATCAACATCAACGATACAGCAAAATCAAGCAATGCGAGCGCTGCATTTACACGTCAACTGTGGAATATGCTGCAACTCGCACGTGTTGTTACACTCGGTGCGCTTAACCGTAACGAAAGCCGCGGTGCACATTACAAACCGGAATTCCCGGACCGTAATGACGAGGACTTCATGAAAACGACAATCGCTGAATTCGATCCAGCTACAAACGGACCGAAGATTTCGTACGAAGAAATTGATATTTCGCTGATTCAGCCTCGTAAACGTGACTACTCTTCGAAGCATAAAGTGGCTGACAAGAAAGAAGAGGTGAAATAATCATGGCTGAAAAAACAATTCATTTGATTGTTACTCGTCAGGATACTCCTGAATCAGCACCATATAAGCAAGAATTCAAAATCCCATACCGTCCGAACATGAACATCATTAGCTGCCTGATGGAAATTCGCCGTAATCCGGTAACAGCAGATGGCAAGCAAGTGGCTCCAATCGTATGGGAAATGAACTGTCTAGAAGAAGTGTGCGGTGCATGCTCCATGGTTATCAATGGCAAGCCGCGTCAATCGTGTACATCACTTGTGGATAAGCTTGAACAGCCGATCCGTCTTGAGCCGATGAGCACATTCCCGGTTGTACGTGACCTGGCTATCGACCGCAGCCGTATGTTCGATGGACTGAAGCGCGTAAAAGCTTGGATTCCGATCGATGGTACACATGACCTCGGTCCAGGACCACGCATGCCAGAAGTGGATCGCCAGTGGGCATATGAATTGTCCCGCTGCATGACGTGCGGTGTATGCCTCGAAGCATGCCCGAACGTAAATGACAAATCACCGTTCGTCGGTGCGTTTGCGATCTCCCAGGTGCGTCTGTTCAATGAACACCCGACAGGTAAAATGAACGCAGAAGAGCGCCTTGAAGGCATTATGGGCGAAGGTGGCGTTACGGATTGCGGTAACTCCCAGAACTGCGTACAGTCTTGCCCGAAAGGCATTCCGCTTACAACGTCAATCGCAGCGATGAATCGTGCGACTACGTTATATTCTATTAAAAACTTCTTCCGTAGCTAGTAGAGAAGTGAGTGAGAAACCCCTGCATTCTTTTATAGGATGCAGGGGTTTTTATATTAAATGACAACTTGATATTCTAACAGGTTGACATAGTGAAAGAATAGTCCGTATAATTATTGTTAACCTGATAAAAACAAAAAGTTAACAATGATGGAGAGTGACGTATGAGCATACCTGTGATGGAAACAAAACCGACAACGGACTGGATGGTACTGGCAGAAGAGGTGCTAGCTGGACGCCAATTGAGCAAAGAGGAAGCGCTGTCTATTCTGCAGGCACCGGATGCAGAAATCTTGAGTCTTTTACAGGCTGCATACCGTATCCGCAGTCATTATTATGGCAATAAAGTAAAGCTTAATATGATCATCAACGCCAAAAGCGGTCTTTGTCCGGAAGATTGCGGGTATTGCTCGCAGTCAATTGTATCGAATGCACCGATTGAGAAATACCCACAACTTTCTAAGGATGTTCTGGTAGACGGGGCACTGAAAGCGAAGGAAGCAAAAGCCGGTACATATTGCATCGTCATGAGTGGACGCCGTCCGACGGATAAGGAAGTCGATAATGTCATTGAAGCGGTAAAAGAGATTAAGGAACAACATAATATGAAAATTTGTGCCTGTCTGGGACTCGTCACGCCGGAACAAGCTAAAAAGCTCAAGTCAGTTGGGGTAGACCGATTCAACCATAATATCAACACCGCAGCGAGCAATCATGAGAATATTACATCTACGCATACATATGAAGATCGCCTGAACACGTTAAACGCGGTCAAAGATGCTGGTATGTCACCTTGCTCCGGTGTAATCATTGGCATGGGCGAAACTGATGAAGAAATTGTGGACATGGCGTATACCTTGTATGAGCTCAATGCTGATTCCATTCCGGTCAACTTCTTGAATGCCATTCCAGGTACACCGCTGGAAAGCATGAAAAAAGTGGGTGCAGTAAAAGCGCTTAAAGTGGTAGCGTTGTTCCGCTTTATTAACCCGACAAAAGAAATTCGTATCGCAGGAGGGCGAGAAGTCAACCTGCGCCATCTTCAGCCGATGGGACTGTACGCCGCCAATTCGATCTTCGTCGGTGATTATCTAACGACAGATGGCCAGAAGATGCGCGTAGATCATGAAATGATTGAGGATCTCGGTTTTGAAATTGAAGAATGTGCCTATGATAGCGAGCCGCCGACAGTAACGGCGTAAGCGATACATGTATTGAGAAGCTCCCGTAATACACGGGAGTTTTTGTTTTTTTATAGTTCTGATAAAATAGGGGAAAACGATAGGAGTGTAACTATGGGAAAAGCGACATACATTCAGCCGGATCTTGAAAGATGGATGAAAACCTTTCATTTTGAAACCGATATCAAAATTCGTTACTGCGAAACGGATATGTCGGGTCATGTAAATAATGTAAGTTATCTCATATATTTCGAGCAGGGGCGGATTGATTATTTTGATCGACTGGATATAGGGGATGAAGTACTGCACGATAAAGCAGAATTTATGGTTGTAACGGCAGATATTACGTGCCATTATCACAACGAACTTTTCTTCCGTGAAAATCCTACGCTGCTTGTACGCGTTGCACGGCTTGGCAATACGTCGATGGATATTGAATATTGTCTGGTTGTAAAAGACAAAAATAAAGTAGCGGCTACCGGAAGCGGGACAATTGTACTTGTAGGAAAAGAAACGAAACGAAGCACACCCATTCCGTCGCAGGTGCGCGAGCGTATTATAAAGTTTGAACAGATGGAGATGACGATGTAACCCATGTTTTTTCACGGCATTCCGTATAAGTATATACAGGTTCACTACCCTGTAATTTCGCCCCGCCATAACACAGAGGATCTGACAGAAGCTCAGAAAGCTGACAGTCGTCATTTAATCGAGCGCTTCGGTCTCGAACCTGTACATCTTCTTGCGTATGAGCGTGGCGTGTACGGACTTAAGGACTGCTTGACAGCCTGCTTTTCCTTTGGGGATGTCGTATTTGCTTTTTGTTCGCTGTCGCCCCCGCTCTTGCAGCTTAGTACTCATGAAGTAGGAGTAAAGGAGCTTGATCTGCGGGAGGCACGTTGGATTTTCCTCAATGGAGTGGAACATCAAGCAAAAATCCAAACGCGGTTCCCTGGAATCAAGGTTTTCGTCTGCACGGAGGAAAAGCATACTGGAATATAATGTGTCGCAGGCCCAAATTCAGCCATCCCTTGAACCACCTGGCTTCCCGGGTCATAAATATATGATGACTGTATCCCTAGCCTTGCACTTGAGAGCCCAGGCCAAGGAGGGGTAGCACTTTTGAGTAACGAACAGAAAGCCAAGCCGCTATTGACCAATCGGGAACGAGAGGTATTTGAACTGCTAGTGCTTGACAAGACGACGAAAGAGATTGCGCAGCAGCTGTTTATCAGTGAAAAGACCGTCCGTAATCATATCAGTAATGTCATGCAAAAGCTCAATGTAAAAGGTCGTTCCCAGGCAGTTGTCGAACTCGTCCGTTTAGGTGAATTGAAAATTTAATAATTCCCAATACGGGCAGCCCACCTCTATAAGAGGCGGGTTTTTTATGTCAGATAATCTTACATGAAAGTTGTTATAGCGGTTGACTCTCGATATAATTACAGGAAAAGGAATCAGGGCGGGGATGAACGATGAAAGAGCAGTCGTCTGCGTTTTTCACACGCATTTCACAGCTGCTCTCACGCGGCATCGGAAAGCAGCAGATGAGTATGTTTTACGGGCAAGGGGGCAGAAGTCTGCAAGAAGAAGCGCAGGTGAGAGCCTATCTGCGCGAATCACAGCGTCAGCAGGCATTTCGTAAGTTGCCGGTGGAGCAAGTCGTATATACATCACTTGATACCGAAACAACTGGATTTCATCCCGAGCATGGAGATGAGATCATCTCCATTGGAGCCGTGCATATGAAGGGACCGATACTGACGGATGAGATTTTCTCGACATTCATTCGACCTTCTTGTTCGATTCCGTTTTCGATAACAGAGTTGACGGGCATCTCCGAGCAGGATGTGGCAGAAGCCCCTGTTTTGGCAGATATAATGGGGGAGTTGAATGGTTTTCTACATGATACTGTCGTAATTGGCTGGTACATCGGCCATGAGGTTAAATTTTTTAATTATTTTCTATGGCGAAAGTATCGGGCGAGATTTACATATCGCGTATTGGAAATGAAGCGTATGGTGGAATGCGTATACCCCGAGCTTAGTGCCTGTACAGGGCTGGAAGAAGTGCTGGATGCGATGAACATACGTGTAGAGAAGCGGCATGAAGCGCTGGCGGATGCACAGATGACGGCGCAATTATGGGGACTTATTCAGAATGAAATTCGTCACAGAGGGATATATACAATGGAAGAGCTGTACACTTTCCTGGCAGAAGGTGGACGATGATAGATCATGATTGACTACAGGCTTTCGCGTTTTACACGCGGAGGCCTGTTTTCTGTATAAATTGCAGGATTGACGTAGACAAAGGGAAAGCGTATCGTAAAATGGGCATGTGCCCGGACTGTGAACCGTGGTATTTATATATCCATATACTGGGTACTAACGAAGGATTCTACACGTAAGGAAGCGACTGAACTGATGAAAAGAGGAATAGGCATTATTGATTCCGGAGTGGGGGGATTGACCGTAGCGAAAGAAGTGCTGCGTCAGCTTCCACGTGAGGATATTTTATATTTTGGTGATACGGCGCGCTGTCCGTATGGTCCACGTCCGGCGGAAGAAGTGCGGGAGTTTTCGCTCCAAATGATCCGTTTTTTGTTGCAACATAAGATAAAAGCGCTGATGATCGGATGCAACACGGCTGCCGCAGTGGTACTACAGGAAGTAAGCGAGATGCTTGATATTCCGGTGATTGGGGTAATTGAGCCAGGTGCTCGTTCTGCCATTAAGGAAACTGATACGGGACGAATTGCGGTAATCGGCACCGAAGGAACCATTCGAAGTGGTGCATATGCTGCCGCGCTACGAAAGCTTAATCCGCAAATTCAAGTTACAAGTCTTGCCTGTCCGACCCTTGTTCCCCTTGTAGAGAGCGGTCGGCTGCATGATAGGGAAGGCATCACGATTGTGCGGGAGGCGCTTGCACCGCTTGCAGGAGAGGACTTCGATACGCTCATTCTTGGCTGCACACATTATCCGTTAATCGCGCCATTTATTCAGGAAGTCGTAGGAGAAGGTATTACGCTAATAAGTTCGGCGGAAGAAGCAGCGCGTGAGTTAAGTACGGTGCTGTGGCATAGACGTATGTTAGCGAACGGGGGAGATGTTGTGAATCCGATGCATCAATTTTTTACAAGTGGAAATTCAGAGTTGTTCATGTCCATTGCCGAAGAATGGCTGAACATTAAGGTGCAGGCAAAGCAGATTGATCTTGAAGCGGGCCTGTCATAAAATTTGGACAAAGCAGGCATACATCCCAAGAAGGCTCGTATACATAGTAATACAAAATGAGCCTGAGGAGGGAAACTATGGCCCGCAAATTACCATATGTCGGTGCTTTTCTTAGTGCAGTATTCTTACTTAGCGGCTGCGGCCTGTTCGGACCAAAAGATGTTTCAAGTCCGCAACAGATGGATCCACCGCAGCTTACGCCGCCATCTGCCGCAACAAGTGAGAAAGTGACGGCGCCGCAGACTGGCTCTGAGCAGAAAGCGAATAAAGCAGTGAAGGTACAAAAACTGTATGTGCTTGATGCGGACGGCTATGTTGTGCCATGGGCACTACAGCTGCCACATTCAGAAGGTAAAGGATCTGCGAAGCAAGTTCTTGGTTACATGGTCCAAGGTGGAGAAGGTGAGAAACTACTGCCGCAAGGGTTCAAGGCGGTGCTGCCGAGTGGAACGAAGGTGCTTGGCATCACGATTAAAAATGGGATAGCTACCGTAGATTTCTCACAGGAATTCAAAAAATACAAAGCCGAAGATGAACAAAAAATTCTCGATGCGGTAACATGGGCGATGACGGAGTTCGATACCGTGAAAGAGGTTAACATCCGGATTAACGGCCATCCGCTTGATGCGATGCCGGTGAAAGGCACGCCTGTGTCTCATCTTAGCCGGGAGACGGGAATCAATGTAGAAGTAGCGGAAGGGGTCAAACCGGGAAGCGCGATGGCAGTTACGGTATATTTCCAGGGCCAGGTCAATGACAAGCTTACCTATTTTGTTCCGGTAACACGTTACGTGCCGAAAACAGACAATCGCGGATTGGCAGCGATGAAAGAGTTGATTCAGGGACCGAAGCAACATTCTCAGCTCTTCTCCCCACTGCTTCAGGCGAACGTATTAAGCGTCAAGCAGCAGAAGGATACAGTTCTGGTTAATTTCGATAATAAACTGCTATCATACAATCAGGGACAGGCAAGTCCGGATGCGATGGAATCAGTTGTGCTATCACTCATCGAGAATTCGGGTGCCAAAAAAGTGCAGGTGATGGTGGACGGCAAGAAAAATGTGAAAGCAGGAACGATTGACTATTCCAAGCCGGTGAGCCGTACCATGGTCGAACAGGCACAAAAATATTAGAAATGATAAGGAGAGGGGGAGACACCACCTCTCTTTTGTTTCGCTATTGGTGTATGGTACATGTTCTGTAAGGTGTTGTGCTATAATAATCCAGATATTACGAATTGGGAGGTAATGGAATGCGAATAGATGGACGTACGTACGATCAAATTCGACCGGTTACAATGACAACCGATTACATAAAGCATGCGGAAGGCTCGGTATTAATAGAAGTGGGCGATACGAAAGTGATCTGTACAGCCACAGTAGAAGAAAGGGTGCCGCCTTTCATGCGCAATCAGGGACGCGGCTGGGTGACAGCGGAATATTCGATGCTGCCGCGTGCAACAGAAAGTCGCAATGTGCGGGAATCAAGTCGAGGTAAGGTTAACGGACGTACGCAAGAAATCCAGCGCTTGATTGGCCGTGCCCTGCGCTCGGTTGTGAATTTGGAAGCGCTCGGGGAGCGGACGATTTGGCTTGATTGCGATGTGATTCAGGCAGACGGTGGCACACGTACGGCATCCATTACGGGAGCATATGTAGCAATGGTGCTGGCGATGGGCGGACTTATAGAGAAGCAGCAGCTTACCAAATTGCCGGTAACGGATTATCTTGCAGCAACAAGTGTGGGCATCCTGGAAGAAAAGGCGCATCTTGATCTGTGTTATGCAGAAGATTCCAAAGCAAAAGTAGACATGAATATCGTGATGACTGGAGCTGGTAAGTTCGTAGAAGTACAGGGCACAGGAGAGGAAGCGCCATTCAGCATGGAAGAGCTGCAGCAGCTGCTTGCCTTTGGAAAAAAAGGCGTAGAAGAGTTGATTGAAGCTCAAAAAGAAGCGATTGGCAAGTGGAGCACGCAGATTGGAACCCAGACAGAAGGAGCGGCTCGTCATGCGTAAGAAAGAAGCATTTCCATGGGAGAGTGTCGTACTGGCTACGAAAAATAAAGGGAAGATCAAAGAGTTTACCCGGATGTTCAGTCACTGGAACGTGCGTGTATTGACGATGGAAGATGATCTGGATTTTCCGGATGTCGTAGAAGACGGGGAAACATTTGAAGCGAATGCTCGCAAAAAAGCAGAAGAAATCATGAAAGCGACCGGACTTGCGGCGCTTGCGGATGATTCCGGCCTGGAAGTGGCTGCGCTTGATGGCAAGCCAGGTGTGTATTCGGCCCGCTTCGCAGGGGAACATGCTTCCGATGCGGATAACAACGCGAAGCTTGTTCAGCTAATGAAGGATGTGCCGGAAGCGGAACGAGAGGCACGATTCGTATCTGTACTCGCGCTTGCGTTACCAGGGGACGATATCATTCTTGTTCGCGGCACGTGTGAAGGGCGGATTGTGCTCGAAGCATCCGGAACAAATGGATTTGGATATGATCCGTACTTTTATTTGCCAGAGAAAGAGAGGACGATGGCCGAGCTTGCACCTGATGAGAAAAATGCAGTGAGCCATCGGGGTGTTGCCGTACGGAAGCTTACAGCAGAGCTTGCGGAGCGGTTCGCATGAAGCTCGTTGTCGTAAGTGATACACATGGCAGTATGGAGCATCTAGCAGCCATTCGAGAACGCCATGGAGAGGCATGTTTTTTTCACTGTGGTGATGCATGCTATCCGATTGCAGAAGAACCTGATTTTGTTTATGTAAAGGGGAACTGTGATCGGGATCGAGTGATGCCAGAGGAGCTTATAACGGAACAGGACGGGCTTGTTATTTTGCAGACGCATGGAGACGCGTATGGGGTGAAGCAGACCGGGATGCGGCTGCGCTATCGGGCTCTTGAGGCGGGCGCAAATCTTGTGCTGTTCGGACACACGCATGTGCCAACTTGTGTGCAAGATGATGGCGTATTGTTTTTGAATCCCGGAAGTTTACTGTTGCCACGTTCGCACCCGATTGCGACGTACGCGGTACTTGATGGGAAGACAGACGGTGCATGTATCACAGTGGAAGTCGTATTTTATGCGCTTGATGGTACGCGGCAGGCTGGATTGGGCGGCACGTATCGTTTGCAGGCTGCTTATGGAGAAGGCGGCCTGTCATGAAGGAAGTGGATAAAAAGCAGCAAGACAATGTCGTTTTGTTTCCCGGATCCGGGGAGAGACGGTTCCAGATGGTAGAAGCATCGGTGCTGCGTAGGCTCGATGAGCAAGAAGGGTATGCGGAACGGCTGTGTACGATGCTGCATGCTGGTACGGTGGCTGAACAGCTTGCGGCAGTTGAACAGCTTACATATATTTACGATGATGCAACCATTACGGCTCTTCGTTCGTATATAGAAGGAGAGCGAGGCGATCCGGTCGCTAAGACACTGGCGTTGCGTGCGCTCAAAGAGCAGGGACAGGCGGGGATGATTGGAGTCCGGAAATTCGGTCGTCTGCTTACTGTAGACATCAGTGAGGTTCCGCTTGATGACGGCGAACTTCCGGTGGGACAGGCTGCGGTAATGCATGAGTTGGAGCGGGTGACTGAAGCACACGATGCTTCTGTGCTGCCGCTTGCTCTTCAGTTGTGGACAACCTACTTTTTTATGGCCTATCCTCTTGTGCCAGATGTTGACGCACATGGTGTAGGTGTGTGGGCTTCGGCCCTTCATTATGCGGTTACAAAGTTGCTCGGAACAGGGCAAACCGTAGAGAGAATCGCAGACCTATATGATGTGGACGGCCAGGCGGTAAGTCGCTGTTACCAGGAGCTTCAGGCGGTGCCAGGTCTTATATCTGGTGGGTGATTTGCCTTCGGATGGAAAGTGTCACCGGTCAGTTGAAAACCCATTTGATTATGATATAATGAAATGGTTATAATGGCAGGTGTACATAGTGTACGGTTTTTCATGAACAGTAGCACGTGTATTTGTTGATAGGATCTTAGGAGGGGAAAGCATAAATGAAAGCAACTTGGGAAAAGTTAGAAAATAACCAGGGTGTTCTCACTGTTGAAGTGGAAGAAACTCGGGTTGACAAAGCAATTGATCAAGCATTTAACAAAGTCGTAAAGAAAATTAACGTACCGGGCTTCCGTAAAGGCAAAGTACCGCGTAAGATTTTCGAAGCGCGTTTCGGAATCGAATCGCTCTATCAGGATGCACTCGACATCATCCTTCCGGAAGTGTATTCCGAAGCAGTACAAGAGACAGGCATTGATCCGGTTGACCGTCCGGAAGTAGACGTAGAGCAAATGGGCAAAGGCCAAAAGCTCGTCTTCAAAGCGACTGTTACAGTTAAGCCAGAAGTAAAACTTGGCGATTACAAAGGTCTTGCGGTAGAAGCAAAAGATTTCGCTGTAACAGATGAAGCGATTGCAGAAGAACTGACAGCGATGCAAAACCGCAGTGCTGAACTGGTTGTTCTCGAAGACGATGCAGCTGTAGCAACTGGCGACTTCGCAATCATTGACTTCACAGGTTTTGTAGAAGGGGAAGAATTCGAAGGCGGATCAGCTGAGAACTATCAGCTCGAGATCGGCTCTGGCACATTCATCCCAGGCTTCGAAGATCAAGTGATCGGCATGAAGAAGGACGAAGAGAAGGACGTTAGCGTCACATTCCCGGAAGACTATCATGCACAAGACCTCGCGGGTGAGCCGGTTGTTTTCAAAGTGAAAGTAAACGAAATTAAACGCAAAAACCTTCCTGAGCTTGATGATGAATTCGCGAAAGATGTAAGTGAATTCGACACGCTTGATGAATTGAAAGCGGACATTAAGAATAAACTCGAAGAAAAAGCAAAAGTAGACGCTGAAAACTTCAAAAAAGAATCGCTGATTGAGCAGGCAACAGCTAACGCTACAATCGACATTCCAGAAGTTATGGTTGAACAAGAAATCAACCATATGGTGAATGACTTTGCACAGCGCCTTCAATATCAAGGTATGAACCTTGACCTGTACTACCAGTTCACAGGCCTTGATGAGGAAAAACTGCGTGACCAGTTCCGTGAAGATGCACAGAAGCGTGTTCGCACATCTCTTGTGCTCGAAGCGATTAGCGAAGCGGAAAAAGTAGAAGTAACTGAAGAAGATGTTAATGCTGAGCTTGATGTGATGGCTGAGCAATACAAGCGTTCCGCTGACGAACTTCGCAAGATTTTCGCAGGCCGTGACGGACTTGCAAGCCTGAACCAAGACATTCGTATGCGTAAGACGATTGATCTTCTTGTAGCAAACAGCAAATAATCGTATACTTACCTTTCAGCTATAGAACAAGGCACGATAATTCGTGCCTTGTTTTTCAAACCAATCATACATAATTTTGAAGGGGGGCTGTATAAGTAATGAGCGTTATACCTTATGTTGTTGAAAGCACCAACCGGGGCGAGCGCGCCTATGATATTTATTCCCGTCTCCTAAAGGACCGGATTATTCTACTTGGGTCTGCCATTGATGATGATGTGTCAAATGCGATTGTTGCTCAGCTTTTGTTCCTGGCAGCTGAGGATTCGGAAAAAGATATCAGCTTATACATAAACTCTCCCGGCGGATCGATTACGTCCGGCATGGCAATCTATGATACGATGCAGTTCATCAAGCCGGATGTGTCGACGATTTGCATGGGCATGGCTGCTAGCATGGGGTCGTTCTTGTTGATGGCCGGAGCAAAGGGTAAGCGGTATGCGCTTCCGCATAGTGAAGTCATGATTCACCAGCCGCTTGGTGGCATTCGCGGCCAGGCGACAGATATCAAAATTCACGCGGATTGGATTTTGCGTACGAAGGGGAACTTGAACCAAATCTACGCAGACCGCACCGGCCAGCCGCTCGAAAAAATCGAGCGCGATACCGACCGCGACTATTTTATGAGTGCCCTTGAAGCGAAAGAATACGGGTTAATTGATGAAGTCATCACCCGTAATGAACAAAAGTAAGGGGTGAGTCCATGTTTAAGTTCAACGATGAAAAAGGTCAGCTGAAATGTTCATTTTGTGGCAAATCTCAGGATCAGGTACGTAAGCTCGTAGCCGGTCCGGGTGTATATATTTGTGATGAATGTATTGAACTATGCACTGAAATCGTAGAAGAAGAACTGGGCACGGAAGAGGAAGTTGACCTCAAAGAAATTCCGAAGCCCAAGGAAATTCGCACGTTCCTTGATGACTATGTCATCGGCCAGGATGAGGCGAAAAAAGCGCTATCTGTAGCGGTATACAATCACTACAAGCGCATCAATACCGGCTCCAAAATTGATGATGTAGAGCTTGCGAAGAGCAACATCCTCATGCTTGGACCGACAGGTAGCGGGAAAACTCTGCTGGCGCAAACAATGGCGCGCATTTTGAATGTGCCGTTTGCGATTGCGGATGCAACATCGCTTACCGAGGCTGGTTATGTTGGAGAAGATGTGGAGAACATTCTCCTCAAGCTGATTCAGGCAGCTGATTATGATGTAGAGAAGGCTGAGCGTGGCATCATCTACATTGATGAGATTGATAAAGTAGCCCGCAAATCGGAAAATCCGTCGATTACACGCGACGTATCCGGTGAAGGGGTACAGCAGGCGCTCTTGAAAATTCTGGAGGGCACGGTTGCCAGTGTGCCGCCGCAGGGTGGACGCAAGCATCCGCACCAGGAATTCATTCAAATCGACACATCGAACATTTTGTTCATCGTCGGTGGTGCCTTTGATGGTATTGAATCGCTTATCAAACGTCGTGTTGGTAAGAAAGTCATCGGATTTGGAGCAGATATTGAATCCGGTACAAAAGATATGAAATCCGGCGAGTTCCTGCAAAAGGTACTTCCAGAAGACCTGCTTAAGTTCGGTCTTATTCCGGAGTTCGTTGGCCGTCTTCCGGTCATTACAACATTGGAACCACTTGATGAACCAGCACTGATTCGTATTTTGACAGAGCCAAAAAATGCGCTTGTTAAACAGTATCAGAAGCTGCTGGAAATGGACGAAGCCGAGCTTGAGTTTACAGACAGTGCTCTGCACGAGATTGCAAAAGAAGCAATCAAGCGTAACACGGGCGCGCGCGGTCTGCGCTCTATCATCGAGGGCATCATGCTCGATATCATGTTTGACCTGCCGTCCCGTGATGACATCGTGAAGTGCGTCATTACCGAAGAGACCGTCAAACAAAAGAGCAACCCTGAGCTGTACAACAATCAGGGCAAAATCGAATCACCAAAGACAAAAACAGCAAGCGCGTAATTGCAGCATAGTTTTTTAAGAACGAGATCAGCGAAATGTAGTGGGGGAGCAGGGAGAAGAGAAGTGCGTCACTTCTTTATGTGCTACAAAGAAGCGATAACTGGTCGCTCCAGGAGTCCGGCAGACTTGCCCGCAAAGCGCAAGCCAGGGCAGCTTCACATAGAAGCCTGCGGGCAAAAGCTCGTCTGCCAGCCCCCTTCCACTGGGCGAGCACATAAAACAGTTCCTTACTTTCTCTTCTCCCCGCTCCCAACACAGTTTGCTGTCTATTTCCTTAAAAACTTACGCTTCAACCTTATGCAAGAAGAATCAAAGAAGAGAAAAGCGTCCCATCGCATGTGGGACGCTTTTTTTCTTTTGTTTTTATAAAGCAAAAGCATATGTAAGATGTGCTTAAAATGGAAGTGAACAAAGTTACGTTTGGAGCAGCGGAGCGGAAATCAGGGAACGCCTTTACGCGACTACATAGCGGAGGAAGAACGGTAAACGTGCCTTTGCCCGCAATCTTCTAGGAGAAGCTTCTCTGGCCTGCACTTTGCGGGCGAGTTTACCGGGCTTACGGAGCGGACAGTCTCTACTTCTTGTAAGCGTAACAAAGTGACAGGATTTCCGCTCCGCTGCTCCAATCACCATACTTAGTCTGGCTACCACTCTTTTTTAAACTGGCACCACACATAGCTCACTCCGTTTATTCCCGATTCGGTTCGGCAATAATACACCTAAGATAATGTGAGAAATCGTATTTTTTACATGTGGGAGGAAACTATGAACTGGACAATAATATTCACGCTTATTCAGGTGTTTTTTGCCGTGATTATCGGAACATACTTCTGGAACTTGCTGAAAAACCAGCGCAATAACAAAACAACAATTGATCGGGAATCACGCAAGGAGATGGAGCAGTTACGCAAGCTTCGTTCGATTTCATTGTCCGAGCCGCTTGCTGAGAAAACGCGCCCGGCAAGCCTTGCCGATATGGTGGGCCAGGAAGATGGCATTCGTGCGCTACGTGCCGCCCTGTGTGGGCCGAATCCACAGCACGTACTGATATATGGTCCACCTGGTGTCGGCAAAACAGCGGCCGCCCGTGTCATTCTGGAAGAAGCAAAAAGACAACCTGGATCTCCATTCACATTCGAATCGGTCTTTACCGAACTTGATGCGACGACAGCTCGATTTGATGAGCGTGGCATCGCTGACCCGTTGATTGGCTCTGTGCATGACCCAATCTATCAAGGGGCTGGCGCGATGGGACAGGCAGGGATTCCGCAGCCGAAGCCGGGAGCTGTGACCAAAGCACACGGTGGAATACTATTTATTGATGAGATCGGGGAGTTGCATCCGATTCAGCTAAACAAATTACTGAAGGTGCTCGAAGACCGGAAAGTAGTGCTTGAGAGTGCGTATTACAGCGACGAGAATCAGCAAATACCGAAGCACATTCATGATATATTCCAGAATGGCTTGCCTGCTGACTTTCGTCTGGTTGGTGCGACGACACGGACGCCGGAGGAATTACCACCTGCCCTTCGTTCTCGCTGTCTCGAAATTTTCTTCCGTTCTTTAACGCAGACCGAAGTGGTTGAAATCACTAGAAAAGCCGTAAAGAAAATGAAGATGGACGCAGACGATACAGCGATTGCGTATTTATCTCACTATGCGACAAATGGACGGGAAGCTGTTAACATGGTACAAATTGCGGCTGGCTTGGCCATTACCGAGCAACGTTCATGCATTACGCGTTCTGATATCGAATGGGTAGTAAACAGCAGTCAGAAATCACCACGATCTGACAAAAAAGTGCTCGGTGGTGCGTATGTCGGGTTCGTAAACGGATTGGCTGTATACGGTCCGAATATGGGAGCACTGCTTGAAATTGAAGTAACGGCGTCCAAAGCAACAGTACCAGGTGCAGGAACGGTAACGGTAACCGGAGTCGTCGATGAAGAAGAAATGGGAGGTAAGGGGCGGACGTTACGCCGTCGCTCCATGGCACGAGGTTCTTTGGATAATGTGCTTACGGTATTGCGTCGCTACGGGATCGCTACGCATGATTATGTTTTGCACGTTAACTTTCCAGGAGGTGCACCAGTAGACGGCCCTTCAGCGGGCATTGCAATGGCTACGGCAATTTATTCGGCGATTACTGAACAGCCGGTGGATAACTATGTGGCGATGACTGGTGAGATCGGGATTCATGGAACGGTGAAGCCTGTCGGGGGCGTGGCGGCTAAAGTTGAAGCAGCTCGCCATGCCGGTGTGAAAAAAGTGCTTGTGCCAAAAGAGAACTGGCAGGATATTTTTGCAGCGATGAAAGACATTCGTGTGATTGCAGTTGAACAGATGGAGGATGTATTCAAATATGCGTTTATACCACAAGAACAGATGGAATCCGCAGAAGTCCCGTTGCTTCAGCCGAACGAAGTGTTCAATCCTCCTGCCTTTTAGTGAACATTGTCCAGTGTTGCATGATTAGACATTATAGGGCACATACGATACAATAAAACGAAGGTAAAATGCTGTAGGAGTCCCCATTTAATGGAGTAAGATACATAAAATTGGAGGTAGAGTAGATGGGAACAAATGAAAAAGAGAGACAAATCCCTCTTCTTCCATTGCGCGGCCTGCTTGTGTTTCCAGGAATGGTACTTCATCTGGATGTCGGGCGCGCCAAATCCGTTAAAGCGCTTGAAAAAGCAATGGTTGATGATAACTTGATTCTTTTATCCACACAGGAAGAAGTACATATAGAGGAACCGGAGAAGGATCAGATTTTCGTAATTGGTACAGTAGCACGCGTAAAGCAAATGCTAAAGCTGCCGAATGGAACGATTCGCGTACTTGTGGAAGGAACAGGGCGTGCTAGAATAGAAGAGTTTTTGCAAGAAGAGGAGTATTTTGAAGTTCAGGTCTCCTATGTTGATGAGAACGAGGAGCGAACACCAGAGATAGAAGCGCTGATGCGTACGGTGTTAGCTAACTTCGAGCAGTATATTACGCTTTCTAAAAAGATTATCCCTGAGACATTTGCGTCAGTGGCCGACATTAACGAACCGGGACGCCTGGCGGATATTATTACGTCTCATCTGCCGCTCAAAATTCGCGACAAACAGGACATTCTTGAGACAATTGCTATACAAGATCGTTTGGAAAAGTTGCTTAGCATTTTGAACAATGAGCGGGAAGTACTCGAACTTGAGCGCAAGATCGGGCAGCGCGTCAAGAAGCAGATGGAGAAAACGCAGAAGGAATACTACCTTCGCGAACAGATGAAAGCCATCCAGAAAGAGCTGGGCGACAAAGAAGGGCGTGCAGGTGAGGTAGAGGAACTACGCCGCAAGCTGGACGAGTCTGGTGCGCCGGAGAATATCGTGGCCAAAGTGGAACGTGAGCTTGAACGGCTAGAGAAGATGCCTTCGACCAGTGCGGAAGGCAGCGTGATTCGCACGTACATCGACTGGTTACTTGCCATTCCGTGGACGAAACGTACGGAAGACAATCTTGATCTGCATAATGCAGAGACTGTGCTCGATGAAGATCATTTCGGTCTTGAAAAGGCAAAAGAGCGAGTACTTGAATATCTTGCAGTTCAAAAGCTTGTGAACAAGCTGAAAGGACCGATCCTGTGCCTGGTTGGACCACCTGGTGTCGGGAAGACATCACTTGCTCGTTCCGTAGCGCGTGCGCTTAATCGTGAGTTCGTTCGCATTTCGCTTGGCGGTGTACGGGATGAAGCTGAAATTCGTGGTCACCGCCGTACATACGTTGGAGCGATGCCGGGTCGTATCATTCAAGGGATGAAAACAGCAGGCACAGTCAATCCCGTTTTCTTACTCGATGAGATTGACAAAATGGCCATGGACTTCCGGGGTGATCCGGGTGCTGCCCTGCTCGAAGTGCTCGATCCGAATCAAAATGATACTTTTAGCGATCACTACATTGAAGAGCCATACGATCTATCATCGGTTATGTTTATTACAACCGCGAATGCGGTGCATACGATTCCACGTCCGCTGCTTGACCGGATGGAAATGTTGTATATTCCAGGTTATACTGAGATTGAGAAGCTAAAAATTTGTCAGGATTACTTGCTTCCGAAGCAGATGGAATCGCATGGGCTCGGTCGTGACAAACTGCAAGTCAATGAAGAATCACTTAGTAAAGTCATTCGATTGTACACACGTGAAGCCGGGGTGCGCAATCTGAATCGTATGATGGAGACAATTTGTCGCAAAGCCGCTCGTATGATCGTAGCAGGTACGAAGAAGAAAGTGGTTGTGACAGGCAATACGCTTGAAAATCTGCTTGGTAAGCCGAGATTCCGTTATGGCATGGCGGAGCAGGAAGATCAGGTAGGGGCGGTAACAGGACTGGCCTGGACGGAAGCAGGCGGGGATACGCTGACGATTGAAGTATCTGTTGTGCCAGGCAAAGGCAAATTGACGCTCACCGGTAAGCTTGGCGATGTAATGAAAGAGTCTGCCCAGGCTGCGTTCAGTTACATTCGTTCCCGTTCTAAGGAGCTTGGGATTGATCCGGAATTCCATGAGAAGAATGACATTCACATTCATGTTCCGGAAGGTGCAATCCCAAAAGACGGTCCATCTGCAGGTATTACGATGGCCACAGCGCTTGTGTCCGTATTAAGCAATACCCCGGTATCGCGTACAGTAGGCATGACCGGAGAAATTACGCTGCGCGGACGTGTACTGCCGATCGGTGGTCTGAAAGAGAAAGCGCTAGCTGCTCACCGTGCCGGGCTGCAAACAGTAATCATGCCAAAAGATAATGTGCGGGATATTGATGATATTCCAGAAAGTGTGCGTCAGGATCTCAAGTTTATCCCGGTTGAACATCTCGATCAGGTACTTGATGTGGCGCTGTTAAAAAAGGTGGCTCATTCATGAAAGTAACACAGGCTGAATTTGTAATCAGTGCTGTATCTCCAAAGCAGTACCCGCATGGCACCCTGCCAGAATTCGCCTTGGCAGGGCGTTCTAATGTCGGGAAATCATCGTTTATTAACAAGATGATCAATCGCAAAAATCTGGCACGGACATCGTCGAAGCCAGGGAAGACACAGACGCTGAACTATTATTTGATTAACAAGGACTTATATTTTGTAGATTTGCCGGGATACGGCTATGCCAAAGTTTCCAAGACGGAGAAAGAAAAATGGGGCAAGATGATGGAGGAGTACCTTCAGACGCGAGAGCCGCTGCGGGCTGTTCTGCAAATTGTCGACATTCGCCACTCTCCGACGAAAGACGACCAGGCCATGTATGAATACTTGAAGCACTTCGGGATTCCAGTTGTAGTCATTGCTACCAAAGCGGATAAAATTCCGAAGGGCAAATGGCAGAAGCATCTGAAAGAAGTGCGTACCGTGCTTAACATGGACCCGGCTGATGAACTGATTTTGTTCTCTGCTGAAAACGGGCATGGAAAAGACGAAGCATGGAAAGCGATCCTCGCACGGGCGAAGGCCAAGCCAAAAGTTCAGCCGGAAGAGGAACAGCAGGTAGAAGACGAGATGTAATACGATTCATGTAAAAAGCCGAAGCGCATTTGCTTCGGCTTTTTGGCATACGTCAGGACGAGACTGTTTTTTGTTTCTTCCAGCGTGCTGCCACCGAACTGAACGGGAATTCTGCGAGAATCATGCCGAGAAAGATTAGCATGCAACCAGCAAGGGCACGTGATGTCAGAAGCTCGTCATTAAAGAAGTAAGCAGTCGCTGCTGCGAATACAGGCTCCATCGCAAAAATAAGCGCTACACGAGTCGCTGTCGTAAACTTCTGGCATTCTGTCTGTGCGAGAAAGGCAAGTGCTGTTGCTGGAATGGCGGTAACAAGCAGAGCGATGTATACAGTAGGCGTAGTAAATGTTTTAAAAGAAAGAGCAACCTGCCAGTTTTCCAGTATGAGTGCGCTTATGCCACTCAGCACCGAGACGACAAAAATCTGTATACAGGCAAGTGCCAGCGATGGAAAATGTGGCGCATAGCGCCCGGTGAAAATAATTTGTAGTGCAAATGATATGGCACAAAAGAATACAAGAATATCCCCACGATTGACTGCTAGAGAATCTCCCATCGTTAGCAAATACAGTCCTGTTGTTGCGACCAGCACGCCGATCACCGCTGGAACACGCGGTTTCTGTTTGAGGATTAGCAACGCAAGCATCGGTACGAGTACAACAGAGAGGCCCGTAATAAAACCAGCTTTTGCTGATGTGGTATACAACAGCCCCACGGTTTGAAATGCATAGCCGAGAAACAGCCATATGCCAATTAAGATGCCTGCGCCGAGCAGTCGTGCATTTATTTGTGCGAGTTGGCTGCGATAGAATAACAGCAGGCAACCAAACAGAAAGATAGCAGCCATAAAAAAACGCACCGCATTAAACGTAAGCGGTGGAAGCGTCGCAATGGCATTCTGCACTACGACAAACGTTGCGCCCCAGATGAATGTCACAGTGAGCAGGATGCTGTCAGCAAGCATAGATTTTTTCATACACATCTTCACACCCTTAAAATAATTTCTATTATAGCGAAATATACATAGTGAAATAAATAGAAAAAATATTCAGTAAATAAGACCAGAGAAGCAGGTGAAAAATGGGCTCTTGACGAAATGAGTAACATATGGTGGATAAAAAAGGGAGGAACGCAACGGATGAGCAGAATGCTGCGGACGAAAAGTGCCCGTGCCGGACTCAAAAAAGTAGAACGGGTGGCGGGCAGAATCAGAGATATCATCCGGCAGGCAGGCACGCTTGAATCATGCGCGGACCGCGTTCGCGCCGTCATGGATGAAGAACTGGGTCATGATGAGTATTTTGTGTTAGTTGATGTGGATAGTGAGGGACGAATCCATACGAATCGACTTCGGGAGGGCACACATTTTTTAGATGAGGTAGGGGTGAAGGCAGCGAAGACGGATATCCCCCTTCTGCAGTTGTACCCACGCAACACAGGGGAGGTTCTTGTCGATGCATCATGCCCGATCGTTACGCTTGATAATGGCAAGCGATACAACTTGCGTATGGGGCGCCTTATGCATAAACCATTTCTTGCCCCTGCTATATTTGGCCTTGGAATTCTGCCGACTGTATTCGGAAGTGTATATGGTCTGGCAAGTGGACAGCTCATCCATACAGTATGGCCATGGCTACTTATGGCAATAGCGTGTGGCATGGGACTGGCTGCGTTTATTTATATACAGATTAATACAAGGCTGAAAGAATGGTATCAGATTACGCGAAGCATATCAGCAGGGGATCTGACAGTATCAGCTGCCCACAAGGGACGGAATCAGTTCGCGCAGATGGGGTATGAACTGAACAAAATTATTATCGGTACACGTGCTATGATTGATGAACTTGCTGCATCAGCAGAAGTGACCCGTACGGTTAGCAACCATCAGGCGGAAGAATCCACTGCGTTAGCACGTACATTCGAAGAGATGTCGCATATGATGCAGACGTTTCGGGAAGGCACAGAGACACAGCTTGGTTCTCTTGAAGAAGTACGGGCGATGATTACCGAGATGATGGAAGAAGTTAATAAAATGCAGCGCAATACGAAGAATGCGAGTGAGCTTTCTTTCCGGGTATCCGATAGTGCCAAAGCGGGGAAGCGAGCTGTCGAAGATTCTGAAGAGCAGATGAAGCAGATTGAGGCAGCAGTAGGAGCGTCTGTCCAGACAATTTCAGAGCTATCGCATAGCACGCATGAGATTATGAACAAAGTATCGGCCATTACACAGATTGCCAGGCAGACGAATACACTTGCCCTTAATGCTTCGATTGAAGCGGCACGTGCGGGAGAAGCAGGCCGAGGATTTGCAGTTGTGGCAGGGGAAGTACGCAAGCTTGCAGAAAGCACATCGACTTTTGCGGAAGATATCCGTAGCCTGCTAGAGGTGACAAGGCAACAGGCAGTGGAAGCAGGCGAGCGTGCATCAGCGAGCGTAACAAGCATTCAGCGCGGTCGTGATGTTGTATATGTGGCTGGAGACTCCATCCGTAGTATGGAAGAGGCAGCACAGCGTGCACAGGAGCAGGTAGACTTGAATTACGATCTATCCAATCACTTGATTGAAGAAAGTGTAGAAATCGAGAAAATCATTGAGACGTTAACACATATCGCAGAACAATTTACCGAATCGATGACACGGGGCGCGGCAGCGATGGAAGAAAAAGTAGAAAGTGTTCACCAGCTGGCAAAGGATGCAGCGCTCTTATCCGGACAGTCTACATCTCTTCATACAATTGTCAAACGATTTCATACGTAAATCACATTTTGTAAGCGATTACAAAAAAAGAAATTCATAAACCTTAACCTGATATTTAACATTTCTTAACATGAATTTAGTAAACTAGTTATAATGATAAAAAACAGGTAAGGTTGGATGCATATGGGAAGTTATAATGCAGTCATTGATATGGGGTCCAATTCAGTCCGGATTGTCATGTATTACGAAGAGGAAGACGGTGCTTTCTATGAAATAGATAATATGAAGCAGACCATCCGTCTTAGCTCATATGTAGATGCAGAACAATGTATTACAGAGCAAGGTATACGAGAAGTGCTGGCTGTCCTGCGCCAGTTTCGCCAGCTTTGCTCGGCACGTGCTGTGTCACGTGTGATTGGGGTAGCGACTGCTACAGTACGTCGTGCCAAAAATCGGACGGAATTTCTAACACGTATTTATCAAGAGACAGGATTCCGCTTTCGGGTGTTATCAGGCGAAGAAGAAGCTTATTATGGATATTTAGCAGTTGCAAACACGACTCCGGTCACGAATGCATTCACGATCGACATTGGCGGTGCGAGCACAGAGATCGTCAACGTTAAAGACAGAAAGCTAATAAACAGCTACAGTTTTCCATTCGGAGCTGTGACGCTTACCCGGGAGTTTTTTCGCGGTTCTATCCCTGGAAAAGTAGAAATGAAAGAGATGATCGAGTATGTACGTGCGGAGCTTGTCCGGCATGACTGGCTAATGAATTCGTCTCATCCTCTTGTGGGAATGGGCGGAACAGCACGGAATCTTAGTAAGATTCATCAGATGATGATCCGGTACCCATTTCCGAGCCTTCATTATTACCCGATGCGTAAGTATGAAGTGGACAGCGTGTTTCATCTTCTGCTTGATCAGGCCCCAGAGCGTATGCAGTCTGTTCAAGGGCTTTCTAAGGAGCGGGCTGATATTATCCTAGCCGGTGTGCTGTTGATTAAAACGGTGATGGAACATATAGGTACGACTGAGTTTGTTACAAGTAATAAAGGATTGCGCGACGGTGTGCATCTGGAATCATATCTAAAACGGGTACAGAAGCCACTGCTTGAGGATGTAGTCCAACATGGTGTTAACGTATTCATGAATAATTACAAGGTGAATCGTACTCATGCAAGGCATGTAAGAGAGCTTGCATTGAGCTTGTTTGAGGGAGTAAAGAAGTTGGAGTTGCATTCATATGGGGCACCCGAATCCAAACTGCTCGATGTCGCGGCACAGCTGTATGACATAGGACGGAGCATCAATCTACGCGAGTCGCACCGTCACACCTTTTACTTGATGATCCATGTACTTCTACCGGGCTTAACCCACCGGGAGCGTATTCTAGCGGCACTGATCGCGTCATATAAGGGAACGAAACGGTTGCAGGAACTGGCAGCTCCGTACGAATCGCTTCTGTCAGAAGCGGACATGCAGATGGCCGATACCCTCGGTGTGTTGCTTACCATGGCACGAGCGCTTGACCGGACAGAAAGTGGGCAGGTGAAGGCCGTTCGTGTTCAGCGCATCAGGGATGAAATCGTGCTGCTGTGTGAAGGGGGGAGCCGCCCTGAACTTGAACTGCAGGCGATTGAAGAATACCGGAAGAAATTCAGAAAACAGTTTAGACTCCCACTGGTAATCCGGTGGGTAGAATATAGTTAAAGAGAATGAGAAGGGAAGAGGGTGAACGGTATGGCGGATACGATGATGACACAGGAAACCGATATGCCGAAAGAAGAGGTTGATCTAGATTGTACTGATTATTACATCAACCGGGAATTAAGCTGGCTTGCATTTAACCATCGTGTACTAGAAGAGGCGGAGGATGAAGCAACTCCTGCCTTAGAACGTCTGAAGTTCTTGGCGATTACAAGTTCGAACCTGGATGAATTTTTTATGGTTCGTGTAGGATCAATGAAGGATCAGGAGAAACATGGTATTACGACTCCGGAGAACAAGGCGGGGATGACGCCACGTCAGCAGCTTGAAGCGATGTCACGAGAGGCGCATAAAATGGTAGCCAAGCAGTATCGCATCTGGAACGAAGCCCTGCTTCCTCAATTGGAGATAAATGGAATTTCTTTCGTGAAGCCGGATGATTTGAGCGAGGAGCAGGAGGCGTTCTTGCGCACGTATTTTTATGATCGAATTTATCCGGTTCTGACTCCGATGGCAGTCGATGCAAGTCGTCCGTTTCCGATGCTTTTAAATAAGAGTGTAAATCTTGCTGTCACACTTGAGAGTGAAAGCGATGGCAAGAACAAAATTTTGTTTGCGGTCGTACAAGTTCCATCTGTGCTCCCGCGTTATATCGAGCTTCCAAGTACGACAACAGAAGAGAAGCAATTTGTTTTGTTAGAAGATGTGATTTGCCATTATATTGACTTCTTGTTTAAAGGCAATCGAATTTGTGCGGTCAAGCCGTTTCGGATTACGCGTAATGCAGATATGACACTTGATGAGGAAGGCGCAGAAGATCTTCTTAAGGAAATTCAGAAAGAGCTGAAGAAGCGGCGCTGGGGAGCGGCGGTTCGCCTGGAAGTAACGGAAGAGATGGATGAGTATATGAAGGGCATCCTACAGGAATCACTGGAGATTGAGCCAAGTGACATTTATGAAGTCAAAGGGCCGCTGGATTTAACGTTTTTGATGAAGTTTTCTCAGCTTGCAGGGTATAACGATCTTCGCTATCCTCCGCTGGCTTCCCAGCCGCCGGCAGATTTCATCGGAGAAAATAACATTTTTGAAGCGATTGCTCATAAAGATATTCTGGTGCACCACCCGTACGAATCATTCGATCCGGTGATTCATTTCGTCAAGCAGGCGGCAGAAGACCCAAATGTGCTGGCGATTAAACAGACGTTGTATCGGGTAAGCGGAGATTCGCCTATTGTAGGGGCGCTTGCCAAAGCGGCGGAGAACGGCAAGCAGGTTACGGTGCTTGTCGAGCTGAAAGCACGTTTTGATGAAGAAAATAATATTGTCTGGGCTAAAAAATTAGAAAAAGCAGGCTGCCATGTAATTTACGGGCTGGTAGGGTTAAAGACACATTGCAAAATTACGCTCGTTGTTCGTCAAGAAGGAAAGAGCCTGAAGCGGTATGTCCACCTTGGCACCGGCAACTATAATGATTCAACGGCGCGGTTGTATACCGACCTTGGTATGTTTACATGCAAGGAGCCATTTGGCATTGACGCTTCTTATATCTTTAATCATCTATCAGGGTATTCTAAGCCCCCAAAGTTTAAAAAAATCGAAGCGGCTCCGAATGGATTGCGAAATAAAATCCTACAGCTGATCGATAACGAAATTGCGAAAAGTACACCAGACCAGCCGGGACGAATCATTCTAAAAATGAATTCACTGACGGATAAAAAACTGATTAATGCTCTGTTTAAGGCGTCAGCTGCCGGTGTAAAAGTTGATATGATTATTCGGGGAATCTGCTGCCTGCGTCCGGGTATTCCAGGTGTAAGTGAGAACATCCGGGTTATTAGCATTGTGGATCGCTTCCTTGAACACTCACGTATTTTCTACTTCCAAAGCGGTGGCGATGATAAAATGTATCTGGCAAGCGCGGACTGGATGACACGAAATATGGAACGCCGGGTAGAAATCATGTTTCCAATCGAGGTCGCGTCTTTGAAAGAACGAGTCAAAAAGATTCTGGACGTACTGCTGCAAGACAATGTAAAAGCACGTGTCCTCAATTCAAGCGGCGTTTATACACGCGTAGAGGTACAACCAGATGAAAAACGGATTCATAGTCAACTTGCTTTTCATGCAGCGGCAGTGAAAAATGCGAAGAAAATTCGCCAGACACCATACATGAAGCAGTTAAAGCCTAAAACGCATATTGATGTATAAAAGTAGTTCATCGAAGGAAACTAGAAGCGTACAGGAAACGGACATGTTTTCCAGCGCTTCCGGTTTCCTTTTTGTTTTCTGTGCTGCTTTTTGTTATAATGCTTGTGTATGTGAGAAGAAAGTTGCGGCTTCAAAAAATCTTCACATTTAGAATCCGGACGCTTTCTGTTTCGGTGTTATAATAAATCGATGTAGATAAAGAGCGGACATGCGGAGAGAACTGGTAGAAAGCCAGCACCGCATTAACGAGTATAAAGAACGTAGGATGGGGTGTCAGACATGCACATTCTTGCTATCGGATTGAACTATCGCACAGCACCGGTCGAGATTCGGGAGCAGTTTGCTTTCGCGGATGAAGACAAGGTTGAAGCGCTGCGTACACTGCAGCACACCAAGAGCATATTAGAGTGTGTAATTGTGGGCACCTGTAATCGTACAGAACTGTATGCAGTTGTGGATCAGCTTCACACCGGCCGCCATTTTATGAAGACATTTTTGTCTGAATGGTTTGGTGTATCACGCGAACAGTTCGAAAATCATTTATATGTAAAAGAAAATGACGCTGCTGTGCAGCATCTGTTCCGTGTAGCCTGTGGACTCGATTCCATGGTGCTTGGGGAGACACAAATTCTCGGTCAGGTAAAGGATGCATTCCAGTTAGCGCAAGCGAACAATGCGACAGGGACTGTATTTAATATGTTGTTTAAGCAGGCCGTAACGCTAGCGAAGCGCGCGCATTCCGAAACAGAAATCAACAAGAATGCGGTATCCACAAGTTATGCGGCCATTGAACTTGGCAAAAAAGTGTTTGGCTATTTTACGGACAAGACCGTGCTTGTGCTTGGTGCAGGTAAAATGAGTGAGCTGACGGCGAAGCATCTTCATGCCAATGGAGCTGCTCGTGTGCTTGTGGCGAACCGAACGTATGAACGAGCTGTTTCACTGGCTGAGAAATTCCGTGGGAAAGCGATTGAGATGGACCGCCTTGCTGAAGCGCTTGTGCTAGCTGATATTGTGATCAGCTCAACAGGTGCTGACGGCTATGTAGTAACGAAGCAGGACATCGCCGCTGTTATGCGTAAGCGGATGGGCCGCCCGTTGTTTCTAATTGATATCGCTGTGCCACGTGACCTTGATCCGGCGATCAATGATCTGGATGGCGTATATTTATATGATATTGACGATCTAGAAGGCATCGTAGAAGCGAATATGCGGGAACGCGCCCGTGAAGCCGAGAAGATTGGAGTTATGATCGGAGAAGAGCTTGTTGCATTTAAGGCATGGCTTGGCACACTTGGTGTTGTGCCACTGATCAGTGCGTTGCGCGAGAAACTGCTTACTCACCAGCAGGAAGCGATGCGCAACATTGAGAACAAATGTCCGGATCTGACGGACAAGGAAGTGCGTATGATCAACAAGCAGACCCGGAGTCTGATTAACCAGATCATGCATGATCCGATCGTGCGTATAAAAGAAATGGCCGGTCAGCCAGAAAGTGATGTAGCGCTTGAGATGTTTATTCGGCTGTTCGCACTTGAGAACGAGTTAGAAGAAATGGCTCATCCAATAGAAGAAGCAAAAGAATCATACATCCCACTGCGGCACCGCCGTGTGCTGACAGGTCAGGAAGCTTTTTAGAAAGAACGATAATCCTGTTGCTCCTGCGGAGAGGAGTTATGTCCATTGCTTCATGAAAGCTTGATTTACGACGCCATCATTTACATTTATGCTTGCAGCATTTTGCTGTATTTTGCGGATTTTATAAATCGCAGCCGGAAGGTGAACCGTACAGCCTTCTGGCTTCTTGCTGTTGTTTGGGCGCTGCAAAGCGTCTTTTTTGGTATCAGTATGATGGAGAAAGAATACTTTCCTGTATTGACGTTGTTTGAGACGCTCTTTTTCTATTCATGGATTCTTGTCACGATGTCGCTTGTGATTAACTATTTTTTTAGAATTGACCTACTTGTTTTTTTTACCAATGTAATTGGATTTTCGGTGCTGGCGATTAACTTTTTTGCGAATCAGAATGCATCGCCGATGGTAGCTGAACGGTTAACCTCGGAGTTGTTGTTTATTCATGTTAGCATCGCATTTGTAAGCTATGGAGCGTTCTCGCTCTCGTTTATTTTTTCGCTTATGTATCTGGTAGAAGACCGGATGCTCAAGCAGAAGATGTGGAACAAGTGGCTGCACAGGCTTCCTGGACTGGGCTTGCTTGATTTGTATTCGTATCGACTGAACATGGCCGGTGTTCCGCTTCTTTTGCTCGCAATTATTCTGGGCACGATTTGGGCACACCTTAAAGTGCCGGGAGATTTTTGGATTGACCCGAAAGTGTTAATGTCTGTCGGCGTGCTGATTGCCTACTCGCTGTATTTGTACCAGAGAGTCACATACGGCTGGGCAGGACGTAAGCTGGCACTATGGAATGCAGGAACGTTTATGCTTGTTCTCGTAAATTATCTGATTTCTGGTTCTGTATCTTCATTTCATCAGTGGCTTTAGAAAGGATTGTGACGAACATGAGAAAAATTATTGTAGGTTCTCGTCAGAGCGCACTTGCGCTTACGCAGACAAACTGGGTGATTGAACAATTGAAAAGTTTTGGACTCCCATTTGAATTTGAGATCAAGAAGATTGTCACCAAAGGAGATAAAATTCTGGATGTAACGCTGTCGAAAGTCGGCGGTAAAGGATTGTTTGTCAAAGAAATTGAACAAGCCCTCTTAGACGGGGAAATTGATCTGGCGGTGCACAGCATGAAAGATATGCCGGCAGAGCTACCGGAAGGGCTTATGGTCGGCTGCGTACCGAAGCGTGTCGATGCACGGGATGTATTGATTAGTGAAGATGGGAAGACACTTGCCGAACTACCAGATGGCTCGATTGTAGGGACAAGTAGTTTGCGTCGTGCTGCTCAGTTAAAAGCACAGCGTCCGGACCTTGTTATTAAACCGATTCGCGGCAACATCGATACACGTATACGCAAACTAAAAGAGGAAGATTTCTCTGCGATCATTCTGGCTGCAGCAGGGCTTGAACGCATGCAGTGGAACGGGGAAATCACGGAGTTTCTGCCGATTGAACAAAGTCTCCCAGCTGTTGGGCAGGGTGCGCTTGGGATTGAATGTCGGGAGAATGATGTGGACGTTCGCAACTTGCTAGCACGCTTGCACGATGAAGCAACAGGCAAAGCGACTGAGGCAGAGCGAGCTTTTCTGAGAACGATTGAAGGAAGCTGTCAGGTACCGGTTGCAGCATATGCAACGATGGAAGGTAATCGTATCACATTGACTGGCCTTGTAGCAGATTCGGAAGGTGCAATCGTTCTGAAAGAAACAATGAGTGGCGAGAGTCCAGAAGAGATCGGACATATGCTTGCTGCTCGTCTAAAAGAGCAAGGGGCTGCGGATATTTTAGCGCGTGTACAGCAGGCGAATGAATCATGAAACCGGGCTACCCGCTAGCAGGACGGCGCATCGTTGTCACGCGTGCGGCGAATCAGGCGCATGATTTCAGTACGCGAATTGAGAAGCTTGGCGGTACAGCGATTGCCTGTCCGGTGATTCGTACCGTATCGCCGACTGATTCTCGCCTGATTGATGAAGCCTTACAGAAGCTTGACTCCTTTGACTGGCTATTTTTTACCAGTGTAAACGGGGTCGCTTTTTTCTTTGATAAGCAGGAGAAGCTTGGACTGACACATATTCCCCTTCCGCCACGTATTGCGGCAGTCGGATCGAAAACAGCTGCGGCACTTGAGGCGCGAGGGATTCCTGTCTATCATATGCCGGATACATTCACGGCGGAGCATCTCGTTGCTTCGCTTGCCGGTGTGATTCATCAGGGGGATAAGGTGCTATTGGCCCGGGCTCGTATTGGCCGCGCCGTGCTGCCGGAAGGGCTTGTAAGGCTCGGGGCGGAAGTGACAGACGCAGCCGTGTATGATACGGTAAAGGCGAAGGAAAATATAACCGAACTTGTTCGGCTACTGCATGCCGGGCAAATCGATATGATTACATTCACAAGTCCGTCTACGGTGCGAAATTTGTTGTCCGAACTTGACGAATCGGCGCGTAAGGCACTGGATTGTGTGAAGCTCGCCGTCATCGGACCGGTGACAGCAAAAGCGGTGCAAGAGGCCGGGCTTATGGCCCATGTTATGCCGGTTGAATACAGCATCGACGGGCTGCTGGATGCAATCATCCACTATACCGGATGGAACTCATAAAAGGAGGAAAAGTAGATGTCTGCTTATTTTCAACGTCACCGCCGCCTGCGCACAACAGCGGCGATGCGCAATCTTGTACGCGAAACGTATCTTCATACGAACGATTTGATTTATCCGATCTTCACGGTAGAAGGCGAGAACGTAAAGCATGAAATCTCATCAATGCCAGGTGTGTTCCATTATTCACTTGATCGTCTGGAAGAAGAAATTCAGGAAGTAGTTGAGCTGGGCATTCAATCGGTTATTCTGTTCGGAGTTCCGAATGAGAAAGATGCATGTGGCCGAGAGGCGTATGCAGAGAACGGGATTGTGCAGCAAGCGACGCGTAAAGTAAAGCAGTGGGCACCGCAGCTTGTCACAATGGCCGATACATGTCTGTGTCAGTATACAGATCACGGCCACTGCGGGATGATTCACGATGAATATGTCGATAATGATTCTTCACTTGAATTGCTTGTGAAGACTGCTGTCTCCCAGGCACAAGCGGGCGCAGATGTAATCGCGCCATCGAATATGATGGATGGGTTTGTTGCAGCGATTCGCCAGGGTCTTGATGACGCCGGATTCATCAATGTGCCAGTTATGTCATACGCAGTAAAATACGCGTCTCAGTTTTACGGTCCATTCCGTGATGCGGCGCACTCGACTCCACAATTTGGCGACCGCAAAACGTATCAGATGGACCCGGCCAATCGATTGGAAGCAATGCGCGAAGCAGCATCTGACGTGGCAGAAGGCGCTGACATGCTGATGGTCAAACCGGCGCTTGCTTATATGGACATCATCCGTGAAGTGAAGGATAACTTTGATCTTCCGGTAGCAGCGTACAACGTGAGCGGGGAATACGCGATGATCAAAGCGGCTGCACAGCGCGGCTGGGTGGATGAGAAAGGGATTACGCTTGAGATGCTGACCGGTCTAAAACGTGCGGGTGCAGATATGATTCTCACGTATTCTGCGAAAGATGCGGCACGCTGGCTGAAAGAACAGAACTAGGAACGGAACAGAACAGGAGGAAGCGGCATGCATAAAGGATATGAAACATCAGTAGCAAGCTTTGCTGAAGCGAAGAAGTATATGCCAGGTGGTGTAAACAGCCCGGTCCGTGCTTTTAAATCAGTTGGAATGAATCCAGTCTATATGGAGCGCGGCATGGGCTCCAAAATTTACGATGTGGACGGGAATGAATACATAGACTATGTTGGTTCCTGGGGACCGCTTATTCTTGGGCACTGTCACCCGGTTGTGCAGCAGGCATTGCAGAAAACACTCGAATATGGCGTAAGCTTCGGCGCACCAACTGTGCTGGAGACGGATATGGCCAAGCTCGTATGTGATATCGTGCCATCTGTAGAAGTTGTCCGTATGGTAAACTCCGGAACAGAAGCGACGATGAGTGCCCTGCGTCTGGCACGCGGCTATACAGGACGCGATAAAATTATGAAATTTGAAGGTTGCTATCACGGTCACGGCGACAGTCTCCTGATTAAAGCGGGTTCTGGTGTTGCTACGCTTGGTTTGCCGGACAGCCCGGGTGTACCGTCATCCGTAGCAACGCATACGATCACTGTACCGTATAATGATCTGGCAAGTGCTAAGCTGGTATTTGAGAAGTTCGGCCATGAACTGGCGGCTGTAATTGTTGAGCCGGTTGCGGGCAATATGGGGATCGTTCCGCCGGTTCCGGGCTTCCATGAAGGCTTGCGTGAGCTAACTACTGAATACGGTGCGCTTCTGATTTTTGATGAAGTTATGACGGGCTTCCGTGTTCATCGTGGTTGTGCACAGTCACGTTTTGGCATTACACCGGATTTGACGACGATGGGTAAAGTGATCGGCGGCGGACTTCCGGTTGGCGCATATGGTGGCAAGGAAGAAATCATGCGCCAGATCGCACCGGATGGCCCAGTTTATCAGGCTGGTACACTGTCCGGTAATCCATTGGCGATGGCTGCTGGATTTGCGACGCTGACTGAGCTTGGCAAGCCAGGTGTGTACGAGCGACTTGAAGACATCGGTGCTCGTCTTGAAGAAGGATTTGCGGCGAATGCGAAAGAGGCGGGTATTCCAGTGCAATTGAACCGTGTGGGTTCTATGCTCGGTGTGTTCTTTGCAGAGCAGCCAGTCGTGAACTATGAAACAGCGAAAGCATCTAATATGGATCGGTTCGCAAAATACTTCCGTCTGATGATGGATCAAGGCATTTCTTTGCCGCCATCTCAGTTTGAAGGGATGTTCCTCTCAACTGCTCATACAGACGAAGATATTGAACGGACAATTGAAGCGAACTACAATGCACTCAAACAGCTGTAAATGAAATGGATAGATGTAAGGAGGGGGATGTAATCCTCTTCCTTTTTTACTACCCAAAAATTAGTATTGAACTATTTGTGAATTATTTCACTTTTCTATTTATTAATGCTAGAAAGTATGGGAAGATAGAGAAAGAAGTGCGCATCTAGAGTCTCTCATCTTGCTAGACTTCAATGCCTTCATACTTATCCAACACATTACAAAAGGGAGAGTTGCGAATGAAGAAACATGTTGTCTTTTTCGAAGTCGTAGGAGGAACGGATAAAGGACCGGATGGACACCGTGCCGATACAATGCCAATGGTCAAATCGCTTGAGGCGCGTGGCTGGACTGCTGAAGTGATTTTTTATTCCGATGAGAAGAAAGATGAGATTTTCGAACAGGTAGCCAAGTCAGCGGATGCGTATGTAAGCCGCATTAATCCGGGAAATTTAAAGAGCGAAGCTATTTATTTCCAGATGCTACGCGACCTGTGTGAGCATGGTGTGAAAGGCATGCCACATCCGGAAGCGATGATTGGATATGGTGCCAAGGATGCGCTTGTCAAACTGCGCGAAACAGCGCTCGTACCGGAAGATACGTATGCCTACTATGACATTGACTCCTTCAAGGAGAATTTCCCGAAGGTGCTTAAGAATGGCGAGCGTGTTCTCAAGCAGAATCGGGGATCGACCGGGGAAGGAATCTGGCGAGTGCAGTTGATCAGTGAGATTGGTGATGCTTCTGAAGTGCCGCTCACAGCAACCGTTCGCTGCACAGAAGCAAAAGACAACCATGTGGAAGAGCACGATCTCGAAGCGTTCATGACGTTCTGCGAGCAGTATATTGTAGGGGAGAATGGCATGCTGGTAGATATGCCATTCCTACCGCGTATTAAAGAAGGCGAGATTCGTCTGCTCATGCTCAATAAGACTCCGGTTAACGTCGTGCATAAGAAGCCGGCGGATAGTGCAGATGCTTTCTCAGCGACACTTTTCTCTGGAGCGCAGTATCGCTACGATGAGCCGGAAGATTGGGCGGATCTGGTTCATTCGTTTATGTCGACGCTACCGATGATTACGGAGCGTCTGGGCGGATATGACCTGCCGTTGATCTGGACAGCCGATTTTATTCTGGATACAGACGAGAATGGTAACGATACGTATATTCTTGGTGAGATGAACTGTTCCTGCGTAGGCTTCACATCGCAGCTTTCGCTGAGTGAGAATGTAGCAGATGAGATCATTAGCATTCTGACGCAGACGGAAACAGTAGAACAATAATCATATGAAAAAGGACATGGTGCGCTCTATTATCGCATCGTGTCCTTTTTTTCTTGTAATATCCGCCTTTCCTTCTCTATATATTTTACAGAAAGCATTACGAGGAGGGAGGAAATACGTATCATGCAGAACAATCGTAAAGCCGTTCTGGCATTTCCGGTGCAGCATTCGATCTTTATTCCCCAGGATCAGAATGAAATCGAACAGATCGATGAAATAGAATTAACACCGAACATTCACATTGAAGAAGTAGTGGATGAAGTCATTGTCTCTGGATATTTGAAGCTCGAAGGCACGTACACCGGGCGTCCACCTAAGTTCCCTGATATTCCTGAAAATGAAAACGGCGTTCCACTGACAGGATACGTCGATTCTGTTGTGTTTAATCCATTTGCTATGGATCCGGATGATTTCCCATCAGAAAGCGAAACAACCCCATTTGAACAAAAAATTCCAGTTCATATTCGGATTGCTCGCGATAAGATCAGCGCAATGGACGACTTGTATGCGGCGATCTCAGCATTTGATTATGATATTCAATCCGCAAGAAAATTGACCATTACAGCTGAGCTTGTCCTCAATGGAATTCAACAAACGTCGGTCCGGCAGCCTGAAATGGAGACTCATGTGATACCGACATCGTTTGAGTATACCCTTCCGATGCAGGAGACGGAAGAGGAGGGACTTCAGGAACAGGCAGAAGAACAAGAACCGGAAGCGAAGCAGGAAATAGTACCAGAGCTGATTTCATTTACGCCAGAACCAGCACCTGAACCAGTCTCAGAACTAATACCTGAAATCATAATAAAGCCGAAACCTGACAGGACAGAAGCGGCTGCGGAAGTACCACCTGAATTAGTGGAAGAAGTCAGTCGAAAACAGACGGATGCGCCATCCTTGCAAAAGGATGTAACGACCGTGCAGGCAGTTCAGAAAGAGGAGTCCGATCCAGACCCGAATCCGCAGATTGAACTCGTTTCGGCAGAGATCATACAGCCTCCCGTACAGGAAGAAGAACAAGAACCGGAAGTGAAGCAGGAAATAGTACCAGAGCCGATTTCATTTACGCCAGAACCAGCATCTGAAATCATAGTAAAGTCGGAACCGGACAGGGCAGAAGTGGCTGCGGAAGTACCGCCTGAGTTAGTGAAAGAAGTCAGTAGAAAGCAGACGGATGCCCCAGCCTTGCAAGACGATATAACAGATGTGAAAGAAGAGGGAGAACTGGTACGCGAAGAAAAAGAGATGCTGACAGAATCAGCGCCAGAGCTAAAAGTAGAGAGAAAACCGGAGCTGAAGCCAAAGCTGGAGCTAAAAGCGGAGCGGGACCCAGAGCCGGAGTTAGAACCAGAAGCGAACCGGGACCTAGAGATGAAGCTAGGATCGGAACTAGAAGGAGATCGGGACCCGGAAAGTGATGAGGAGCCAGAGGATGCAAAAGTATCCATTACGCTCAAAGGAACAAGGCGGGACCCGGTAACAGTGACAACCGGACTTTTATCATCGGTTGCAGCAACTGCGGAAGCGGAAAAACGCGCTGAGGAAGTACAGGCGGAAGAGAATAGGATTAGCCAGCAAGAGAGAGAGGCCCGGGCAGAAGAAGAAAAAGCGGCACGTGCGTTGCGAGAAGATGCCCTGTATTTAACGAATTTCATGAACAAGACGGAGGAGACATTTGCTCGCCTGAAGATGTGCATTGCACAGAAGGACGAAACGCTTGAAGAAATTGCTGATCGTTACAACATTACTGCGGCAGAAGTAGCGGAAGCGAATGGTTTGCATACGAATTCTACTGTAGCCAGAGGGCAAGTGTTGTATATTCCTGTGAGAGGATAGAGTGGAAGGGGAGAGAAAGATGAATCTGCATGCAGAAATTTTCCGCAGTCATCTCGAAGAATACCCCTTTAGTATCGACGAAGTAAAGCAGGCAGACGGCGGATGGATAATCCAGACGGACAGGGGCTGTAAGGCGGTGCTGTACTGTCCGGATGAAAATTTGCTGCGCTGGTCACATAGCTGGCGCGAGTACCTTGTACGGACAGGATTTCGTTCTGTTCAGCGGTACCTGGCGACTCGTTCCGGTGCGCACTGGATTACAGATAGCATCGGTTGTTGCGCATTGTTTGACTGGTGGGAAGAGGAGAAGAGCTGGCTCGATGACGACCAGCTGCGGCAGGAAGGATATCGGATCATCGGTCGGGTTCTTGGGCAGATTCATGCGTTTTTTGATGAGAGAACGGTTTATTATCGTGGGCGTTACCGCAAAAAAGGGATGATTACGGCGACTCGTCTTCATAGTGCATGTAGGAACATTCATGCGGCCATTAATCAGATTGCTTCGGAGCCGTCCACCAAAGATACACGGTGGCTCATGTACAATATTACACGCAGTAGCGAACGGATACGGCGGGCAGAAGAGCTGTACAAAGGAAGCGGAGTGGAAGAAGAGGTTCTCCCGCTTTCGTTCGCTTTTGTTGATTTGTCTTCGCTTGTGTACTGGGAAGGGGAATGGTACGTAACGGGATTGCACAATCCGGTGCTTGTGCCGCGCCATGAGGACACGGTATCGCTGCTGGAGCAAATCATTATATACGATGGGATGGAGAGCGTTGCAGTATTTCTCGATGCTTATTTTGCACAGCGGACGATGACGGAAGCAGAATGGAATTACGTGGAGGCGCTGCTTGCCTATCCATATGCTGTACTTACGGCAATAGAAGAACCGTTTCAGCCGGACCTGTACGAACGAGTTCGAGATGCTCTTGTCAAACAGGTACAGCGGGAGCAGTTGCTCGGCGAGATGCATCGAAGGCGGAAGGAGACGGGCTGATGGAATGGGTCCGTCATATTTTATACGAATATGATCTTACGCTGCTTGACGTAGAAGCGAAAGGAAATCATGTTTGGAAGGTTCAAACGAACCGGGGAATGTTTCGATTGAGTCGACAGACGGAATCGGAGGAGCAGCTTGTCTTTGCGGGCGGCTGGTTACGACGGTTGCGGCAGTCAGGCATTCGAAGGGTCATTCCGTATGGGATAACCAAGTATGGAGAATCCGTCGTTTCGGTAGCAGATGGCCGGTATGTTTTGCAGCCCTGGATACAGCCGGTCTGCTCTGTGCGGGATGTGCCTGGCTGGGAGCGGCAGGTGATGCGCCAGCTTGGACAGATTCATCAGGTTAGTGCGGCTGCCGCCCAGGAAGCGAGCACGCCCGGGCTGGCACCATCCGTGGTTCGAAAGCGATGGCTGGATGGAATGAATGCTGTGCGAGAACTGGCTCACCAGTATGTCCGTCATCAGAAGGGTGGAGCATTCGGCTTACTTGTATGCGAAAGTGAGTCGTATGTGATGTCCATGGTGGAACGAGCGATTGAGCGGCTTGAGCGTGCGATATCCGATATGTCAGCGGACGGAGAAATTCCCCATGTTCTTTGCCATGGACGACTGCGTTCTGGCTATGTCCTGGCGACCGGACAAAATAGGCGGCAGTTGTACCTCACAGGATTTGAGCGGGCGGGGTATGATGGAGCTGTACGTGATCTGACAGTTTGTGTGCGGCACTGTGGAGAAGATGCGGGCTGGAATGTTCGACTTGGCCGTCGCTGGTTGGGTGCGTATGAAGCGGAACGACAGCTGTCAGAAACGGAACGACAGCTTCTTTCCTGTTATCTGCTGTATCCGGAACCGATGATGAGAGTGGCGAAAAACTGCCTGGAGACAGCGGAAGTGGACCAATCTGAAACGGCGAGATGGGCGCATATATGGCGCAGGCAGCTTACGCGTTTGTTTGATATGCAGCAGTTTGCATTTGAGATTATTGAGAAATAGGCCGCTCCCGATCGGGATGCGGCCTATAGCCAATCAAGCAGAACGGCGGCATATAGCAGGGAAAGAAGAGCAAGCAGAATGACATCGACGGAAGTCGGTAGAATGACAGTACGAACGAATTGAAACACGATGAACGGCACAAGCAGCTGCAGGGCGCCAAAGCGGATTTTAATATACCAGGGATGGCAGCGCCAGCGGCTTTTCCACATGAGAGGCACCTTCTTTCATAGGAACTGTTGAGTTCAGTATACGCAGGAACCTACGAAGGGTGCGTGGAACCATAAGGCGTGTATTGACTATTTCACGGCGAACTGGGTACAATGGATAATGCATGTAAAGTGAATATGCATTAGGTGTTGAAGGGGAAGAGTATATCATGATGCCATACCAGAGAGCGGACCAAAGGTGGAAGGCCGCATGGATGTAATGATAGAAGGTAGCCCTGGAGCCGTGTGCCCGAACGATTCGAGTAGGGCATACCGGGTTTTACCCGTTATCGTAATGTAAGAGAGTTCGCGTGCTTGAACATGTACAGGTGTTGCGCGAGCTAACAAAGGTGGTACCGCGAGATACGCTCCTCGTCCTTTGCAGGATGAGGGGCTTTTTTATTTTTAGAAAGAAGAAGCAGGAGGTTATGTATAGATGTCAAACGAGCAAAATGAATTGCAAATGCCAACCAAATATGAACCGAAACAGACGGAAGCAAAATGGTATCCGTACTGGCGCGACAACGGCTACTTCAAAGCGGAGCGCAATCCGGATAAGAAGCCGTTCACTATCGTAATCCCACCGCCGAACGTTACGGGTAATCTACATATTGGCCATGCGCTAAATAACACACTGCAAGATATTATGATCCGCTTCAAACGCATGCAGGGCTATGATGCACTCTGGTTGCCAGGGATGGACCATGCTGGAATCGCAACGCAGGCGCGTGTGGAAGGTAAGCTGCGTGAAGAAGGCATTAGCCGCCATGATCTTGGTCGTGAGAAATTCGTAGAGAAAGTATGGGATTGGAAAGAACATTATGCGAGCATAATCCGCAAGCAGTGGACCAAAATGGGGCTGTCGCTTGATTATAGCCGCGAGCGTTTTACGCTTGATGAAGGATTGTCCCGTGCGGTGCGTGAAGTATTTATCCGCCTGTATGAAAAAGGTTTAATCTATCGTGGCAAATACATCATTAACTGGGACCCGGCTACCCGCACGGCGCTCTCAGACATTGAAGTAGAATACAAAGATGTACAGGGGGCGCTTTACCACCTGCGCTACCCGCTTGTAGATGGAAGTGGGTATATCGAAGTCGCAACGACTCGTCCAGAGACGATGCTTGGTGATACGGCTGTTGCGGTTCATCCAGAAGATGAACGCTATCAAGATCTGATCGGCAAAAACGTTGTCGTACCGTTCGTTGGACGCGAAATTCCAATTGTGGCGGACGACTATGTAGACCGCGAATTCGGAAGCGGTGCCGTAAAAATCACACCAGCTCACGACCCGAACGACTTCGAACTCGGTCTGCGCCACAACCTGCCGCAAATTCTTGTTATGGACGAATCCGGCAAAATGAACGAAAACGCAGGCGCATACCAGGGACAGGACCGCTTTGAGTGCCGCAAAAACATCGTGCGTGATATGCAGGAGCAAGAAATCCTGTTCAAAATCGAAGAGCACATGCATTCGGTTGGTCATAGTGAGCGCAGTGGCGCGGTTGTCGAGCCGTATTTGTCCACCCAATGGTTCGTAAAAATGGGACCACTTGCTGAACGGGCGATTGAAGCACAGAAGTCCAATACAGGTGTGCAGTTCGTACCAGACCGTTTCGAAAAAATTTATCTGCACTGGATCGAGAACGTGCGTGACTGGTGTATTTCTCGTCAGCTCTGGTGGGGCCACCGTATCCCGGCATGGTACTGCGAATGCGGTGAGATGACCGTATCGAGCGAAGACATTACTGAATGTCCGAAATGCGGCAGTAAGCATTTAACACAAGATACAGACGTACTGGATACATGGTTCAGCTCCGCACTCTGGCCGTTCTCCACACTTGGCTGGCCGGATGCAACAGAAGACATGAAGCATTTCTATCCGACCGATGTACTCGTAACCGGTTATGATATTATTTATTTCTGGGTTGCACGCATGATCTTTACCGCGCTTGAATTTACCGATCAGAAGCCGTTCGAACATGTACTCATTACAGGTCTCGTACGCGATGCGGAAGGGCGTAAAATGTCCAAGTCGCTTGGCAACGGGGTTGACCCGATGGAAGTCATCGAGCAGTATGGGGCGGATGCAATGCGCTACATGCTGGCAACAGGTTGCACGCCGGGGAATGACCAGCGCTTCCGCTGGGAACGTGTAGAATCTTCCCGTAACTTTGCTAATAAAATCTGGAATGCCTCCCGTTTTGCTCTGATGAACATGGAAGGCTTCACATATGACGAAATCGATATTACGCAAAACCTGGGCATTGCGGACAAATGGATTTTGCATCGCCTGAACGAAACGATCAAAGATACAACACGCCTGCTGGATACGTTTGAATACGGTGAAGTGGGCCGGGTACTGTACAACTTCGTATGGGACGAGCTGTGCGATTGGTACATCGAGGTGGCGAAGCTGCCGCTGTATGGCGATGACGAAGCAGCGAAGAAAACAACTCGTTCGGTTCTTGCGTACGTGCTTGACCGTACAATGCGTCTGTTGCATCCGTTCATGCCGTTTATTACAGAAGAGATCTGGCAGCACCTGCCGCATCAAGGCGAGAGTCTGATCGTAGCCGAATGGCCACAGGCAGATGCTGCGCTTGAGAATGAAGAAGCGGTGAAGCAGATGGAGCTTCTCATGGGCATCATCCGCAGCGTGCGCAACATTCGTGCGGAAGTAAATGTGCCGATGAGCAAAAAAATCGAGCTGATCGTCAAAGCGAATGATGCCGAAACACTGGCACACCTTGAAAGTGGCAAACCGTATATCGAACGTTTCTGCAATCCAGAAGTGTTAACGATTGGTACGGATATTACCGCGCCAGACAAAGCGATGTCTGCTGTTGTAACAGGGGCGGAGCTTTATTTGCCGCTTGCAGGTCTGATCGACATCGAGCAGGAAATCGCTCGTCTTGAAAAAGAATTAAAAGCACTGGACGCTGAGGTGGAACGCGTACAGAAGAAACTATCGAATCAGGGCTTCGTAGCAAAAGCACCGGCTCAAGTAATCGAGCAGGAGCGTGCCAAAGAAGCCGATTACCTGGACAAGCAGGCGAAAGTAGCTGCCCGTATCCAGGAACTCAGAGGGTGATCGAACGTGGAACAGCACGCGCTACATGAGGCGCTGTCATGGCTCGGTGGACTGGAGCGATTCTCCATCCGCCCGGGTCTTGAACGTATGGAATATTTAATGGAGGCGCTCGGGCATCCCGAGCGTCGCCTTAAGTTTATTCATATCGCAGGCACGAATGGCAAAGGATCAACGGCGGCGTTTCTGGATGCGATCCTACGAGAAGCAGGACAGGATACAGGAATGTTTACGTCACCTTATATTGAAACGTTTCACTCGCGCATTCGCTACAATGGCACCCCGATTACAACCGAAGAATTGCTCGGGTTAATTGAGCGAATTCGTCCGATTGTAGAAGAGATGCGGAACCATGAAGTGGGGACACCGACTGAATTCGAAGTCGTGACCGCGCTGGCACTGCTTTATTTCGCCACGGTTACCTACCCCGATATTGTCATCTGGGAAACAGGTCTTGGTGGACGACTGGATTCGACTAACATTGTGCATCCACTGGCTTCCATTATTACGAACGTCGGACTGGATCATATGAATATACTGGGCGAAACAAGAGCGGACATTGCCCGGGAAAAAGCTGGCATCATCAAAAGTGGTGTCCCGGTTATTATGGGCCGCATGCACCCAGATGCTCTCGCTGTGTTAGAAGAGACGGCGCAGGCAAGGAAGGCGACGATGTATCGTGCCGGATGCGAGTATACAGCGGAACGTCAACTGGCAGAGGGAAGGGAACATCTAACCTTCACGGGTCCGTTTGGTCGCCTTGAAAACAGTGGGCTTGGTCTGTATGGTGCCCACCAGGCGGACAATGCTGCCGCAGCACTGATGACACTTCAGGTGCTGCGCAGCTATTATGCGCTGTATGTCGATGACGATCATATGCGAAACGGTCTGGCTCGTGCTACGTGGCCAGGGCGTTTCGAGCGTGTGGCGGAAAAACCTGACATGATTTTTGACGGGGCGCATAATGTAGATGGGATAAAAGCATTAAAACAGACCTTGGATGACTACTATCCGGGGCAGCGGATTCGACTTGTGTTCTCAGCACTTGGCGACAAGGAGTACTCGCAGATGGTGGCGGAACTAGCCCCTGCCTGCGGAGAAGTATGGGTGGCACGCACGGGTCATCCACGGGCAGCGGAACCAGAGAAAATCGCGGCCGCATTCCGGCAGGCGGTACCAGGGATTCCGGTGCACGTATACGAAAACGGTATAGAAGCATGGGAAGAGGCCTGTGTCGATGCTGCGCCGGAGGATGTGATTCTGGCAGCGGGCTCTCTTTATTTTATTTCGGATGTACGGAACGGATGGAAACAAACTAGGAAAGCTGGTGATGAATAAGATGGACACACAGGAACAAAGACAGCAGGAATCAACGAAACGTGAACACGTTCATTTTATCGGCATTGGCGGGTATGGAATGAGCGCCATCGCCCGGGTGATGCTGGACATGGGTTGCCATGTAACAGGCTCGGACGTGGCACGCAAAGAACTGACAGACAAGTTGCAGAAAAAAGGGGCGCACGTATTCATCGGGCATCGGGCGGAAAACGTCGCAAACGCCGATGTAGTTGTGTACTCCACCGACATTCCAAAAGACAATGTGGAGCTGGCAGCGGCAAAAGAACAGGCAATCCCGCTTATTCACCGTTCTCAAATGCTCGGCCGTCTGCTCAATGAGAAGAAAGGGATCGCGGTTGCGGGTGCACACGGTAAGACAACAACGTCCTCGATGATTGCGCTTGTGATGGAAAAAGCCGGGGCGGACCCGACTTACATCATTGGCGGCGAAATTATGGACATTGGTAGCAATGCGCGCGCGGGAGCGGGAGAGTATGTCGTAGCCGAAGCGGATGAGAGCGATGGCACGTTCCTTGAATATTTCCCACACATCGCGGTCGTAACTAATATCGAGCCGGACCATCTTGAAAACTATGACAGTGACTTTGAAAATCTGAAAAAAGCATACCGCCAATTCCTCTCGCAAGTAAAAGCGGATGGAAAGGCGATTGTATGTGTCGATGACGGATATGTTCGTGAAATGATTGACGCACAACAGGGCAGCGTATCGTTCCTTACATACGGCATTGAACGCAATGCGGATTATACGGCTGCCAACATTGAACCGGGTGATCGAACTGTCTCTTTTGATGTGCTGCATAAAGGGCAGTTGCTGGGCAGAATGAAGCTGTCCGTGCCGGGCATGCATAATGTGTATAATGCGCTTGCTACAACAGCAGTTTGTCTCGAAGCCGGACTCACATTTGAAGCGATCGTTCAGACGATTATCGCGTTTCGGGGAGCGAAGCGCCGCTTCCAGGTGATTGGAGAGGTGAACGACATTCTTGTCGTGGATGATTACGCTCACCATCCGACAGAGATCGAGGCGACGCTTGAAGCATCCCGGTCGACGAATCGTCGCATTGTGGCGATTTTCCAACCGCAGCGATACACGCGTACGTTCTTCCTGCTGGATGCGTTCAGTAAAGCGTTCAAGGAAGCGGACGAAGTGATCATTGTCGATATTTATTCGCCGGCCAATGACCCGGAAATCGAAGGTGTAAGTGCTGCGAAACTGGTTGAACTCATTCGTCAGAACAGCAATGAAAAAGCCCGTTATATCGCTACGAAAGAAGAAGTAGTAGCCGAGCTTGAGAAGCTGGCACAATCAGGGGATCTGGTGATTACGATGGGCGCAGGTGATATCTGGAAAGTTGCGGAACAGTTTGTGACGGTTTTAGAACAAAAATAGTAGAAAAATGTAGAAAGCCTTCCTGGTTGCTATATAGCACAGGGAGGCTTTCTGTCGTATGATATAGGTAGTATGTCCTTTGATAAAGAAAGGCAGGGGAGGAAGAATGAGGGGATTGTCACGACGGGTTCTAAGTTTGATGATGGCGGTGCTTTTGATCGTAGGTGGACTGCTTGCAGGGATCAGCTACATTTGGGCAGACGACACGACGAAGATACGTGTGCTTGAGATTACAGACAAGAAGAATGTAGACAGCAGTGGAGAAGAAACGGGTGTGCCTTCTGAACTAGGTAATCTGGGTAACAGCTATGTAGTAACGACAATAAGCATGAAAAAGTTTGTAGCGTTGCGGGAGGAGCTGGATGGCAAGTATGACGTCATTTATATTGCTAGTGGTATTGCTAGTGGCCCATACTCGACAAAAGGCGTACAGGGGAAAGACCACGATACGAAAGCAGTTATGAATGATATTACGAATCTGAAAGCAAAAGAAATTCGCGAAAAATTTATTGAAAAAGGACAGCCGGTCGTATTACATGAAGACATTTTCAAAGATAATGCGAGCAAGCTCAAGGCTAACTTCTATACGTATAAAACAAATCCAGTCGCAAACGTGAAAGTGGTAACGAAAGCGGCAGATGCGCTAGCATTCATTCAATCGATAGATATCAATACGTTAAAGCGACCGCATGTGGAAATGACTAAAACGCCGGATGATTATATGAAAGGATCCTCTACCATATATAAGCCGGGAGATACTGTATCATTTGGCTATCAGATCGGGGATTATGATAAGAAATTTGCCTCGCATAAGGCAAGAGTCAATCTTTATCTTGATATGAACTTTGACAAGAAGTATGAAGCGTCTGAGATGCTGGCGTCTGTCCCGCTTTCTTCGGCAACCGGAGAACTGAATTATACGCTAACGCGTGGATATTCCGGGATGCGTTATTGGAAGCTGGAAATTGAGGATATGGATACGCATTTGAAAACATATGAAACGGGTGTCTTCCGTTTCCGTGACCGTGCCGTGGAAGTGCGGACACTCCAGGTTACCCAAGATAACAATCTGGCTAGTAGTCTATTAAATACAAATAACATGAAAGCTAACTACCTCAATGATCCGAACAATCCCGATTACAAGATTAAAATAACTGTGAAATCGATGAGCGAATTTAATAATACCGAATATAAAAACCTTAACGGGAACTACGACATGCTCATTTTTGGTTTTGCCGATTCGTATAATAATGCAGCAATAAGCGAAGAGGCAGCCAAAGCGGTGAAAACATTCATCGCCACTGGACAGGGCGTTATGTTTACACACGATACGATTTTTAGGACAGGGAACAACTGGGTGAAATATTTTATGTATGATACTGGACAGATTGCACCGATGACTGACCTTGGATATGGTGCACCGAATACATCCAAAATTACGAAGAAAATGAATGACGGGATGATCAATCAGTATCCATTCCAGCTTGGAGATAATGTAGCGGTAAATACAACGCATAATCAATATTACACACTCGATTTGGAAGATGAAACGGTTGTGCCGTGGTATAACATTATCGGTAGCAAGCGGGACCAGGATGATAGCTGGAACCATTACTACACGTATTCCAAAGGAAGTGTCACCTATTCTGGTACCGGTCATACGAATACGAATTTTCCGGATCAGGAACAGCGCTTGTTTGTTAATACGATTTACCGAGCTTTTATCGGGGCAAACCACAGTCCGGAGATTACGGCGTATACACCGAAAAACAATGATAGCATTCGGACAATCGATCCGCTTGAAATCGTCTGGAAGGTAGAAGACTTTGACTTGACTGATCAGTTCCTGGATACGAAAGTAACCATCTACAATGAAAAAGGTGAAGATATTACGCCAAAGAATGCGGAAGCACCAAGCAGTTTTACGGATGTCCGCACCGGAACTGTCATGAAATATGTGCTACCCGAGCTGCCTGCTTCTATCAGGGAAAACGGTGGCAAGCTCACGATCAAAATTGAAGCGAATGATAAGCGAGGAGCAAAGGCGGAGCCAGTTATTTTGACGGTCAACGTCAAAAAGATTATCGCCAAGCTTGTGCTTGACCGAGAACGTGAGATCAAAGTGGCAGCCGGACAGGAAGCATCTGTTCATTATACAGTAGCGCCACTTCCGATTACCGAAAAACTGACCAACGGTGTTGATACGATGCCGGTAACATCTATCCAGTTCCGAGAGACGTTCCCAGCAGGTGTGGAAGTAACTGTACCCGCAGGATTTAGTCGTACGGGAACGGTGAATACTGGCTATACGGTAACGAAAACATTCGATAATATTGTCTACCGAAAGCAAGCAGATGGGACGTATAAGGCGGACGGTGACGGACTTGCTTTTGAGTTGAAAGTAAAACCGACAAAAGCCGAGAAGTATGTGCTTGCCGATTCGAAGCTTTCATATACGGATCTCGATAAAACACCGAATGTAGAAGCAAAATTCCCGGCGCTCATCCTGAATGCGGAGTCCGACGTAACCGGCATTCAGATTAGTCCGAAGCCGACCACGATTCAGGTTGGCGATATGCAGACGTTGTTTGCGAATGTAACACCGGATGCGAGCATGGCAAAGAATGTCGTATGGGATTGGCAGTCAAACACCACGATAGCGGAGATTACGAGTCAGACAGGTGGAACGGTGGTTATTAAGGGATTAAATCCGGGAAAAGCCATACTGCGGGCTACGATCAAAACGGCGGATGGCCGAACGTTAACGGATACGTGTGAAGTTACGGTGATACCAGTGCCTGTGAAAGGAATTAGCCTGCCACCATATGTACAACTCACAACAGATACAGCGCCAAACAATGAGCCGAAAGTTAAACCGGTAAATACGACAACACTGGTGCCAAATGTTTTTCCAGTAAATGCAACAAATAAAAAAGTTAGCTGGTCCAGTGATCACCCGGATTGGGTATCAGTCGATCAGAATGGGACCATTCGAGCTCTTATGCCAGGTACGACAGCTACGATTACAGCAAAAACCGCGGACGGCGGACAGGAAGCCACGTGTGTGGTATACGTCATGCGTGTGACACTTGATCGTTCTACCATATCGATGAACGTGAACGGATCGGCGACACTCGTCCCGAAAGTGACACCGCCAGAAGCACCAAATCAAAATTTGCTCTGGTCGTCGAGCAATCCGGCTGTTGTTACAGTTGACGGGGGCGGAAAGCTTACAACAGCAGCCAGCGAAGGAACCGCGATCATTACAACCTGGGTAGCAGACAGTCATGCATACGCACAGTGCCAGGTTACGGTAAGTAAGAATATGCTGATTCCGGAATTTACTGTAGAGGCGAAAATTATCGATAATCAATTCGCGATCGTCAAGGTTAAACCGACAAAAAATATTATTGATGTCCCTAGCAATGCGGCAAATGAGGAAACGCAGTGGTTTAAACGAACCGAGGATACAACGATTCCTCCATATGAGACAGGGACTACATTACATGATGCTTTTGCGCACGGAATTCCGACATCGGCAGATAAAACGTATGAGTTTATCGTACCGAAAGGAGACTTTGCAAAACTCATATACATCACAGCCGTTCAGCCAGGTGGGCTTGGATCTGCCCAGGAGCATATCAGCGTTATAGGAGCACCGAACATTCCTATACCGGATGATTTCCTGAAAGTGACCGCGAGTGCGGTGCCTGCATCTGAGAATAGGGCGGCTCAGATTGCGGTTTCATATGAAGAAAACATACCAGCCGACTTAAAGGATATGGGAGCAAGTATTACAATTATAGATGGATCGTATACGGTTCAAACAAAGGGGAGTAGTGCGAATCCATTTAGGAGTAAATTAGTGCTGCCAACTGGGGGCATAATGCCATTCAATAAAGCGATTAAAACGAGTCAGCTTTTCAAGACAGCTGGAACATCAGGTGAGTATACGCTAGATGCAAATGTGGTAGCTAAACTTCAGGTTACCGTTCTGGGTCAACCAATCGCAAAAGACCGAACATTCTCAGTACAGCTTCCGTTCAATGTGAAGGCAAAAGAAAATTTAAAGTAGCAATGTAGACAAGAAGCTGTCCCGCTCGCCATGTTTTGGCTTTTGGGACAGCTTCTTTGTCGTAGAGTGATGTATTTGTTAGAAGACTAGATGGAGTTCATCCGGTAGCGGTGAATAATACACGTCATACACATCAAGCGAGTAGCTGCTTCCAACCGGAAGGCCAGGAGTCGGTCGTTCAAAAATGCCGCGGTTGAACTGGACAACCAGCCGGGCGGCCCCGCCCGTTTTATCATCTTGAGAATCTTCCCGCTTCGTGTTTAGCTCAATATAATTGGCACTTGTCGCAAGTCCGCCGACAATCCAGTTGAAGGAGTCATGCGAGTATAGCTCCAGATTATTTTCCGAATACAGAAAGGCAGATAGTATGGGTGAAGCCTTACCGTTGGTAGAAGTATCTGTCCACTTTCCCACTTGACCCGGGTTATCCCGATCGAGGTACCGATCGGTGAGAGTAATCTTGCCGGTAGAAATAATGGCAAGATTGTTTTTCTTCCCAGTATCGGAGTCTATATTTCCGGCTTCCCGAATGACGACATCCCCGTCTACATAAATTGCTCCGTTGATTTTAATATCCCCGACAATATCAAGATTGCCATGAATGTAGATCACCCCATCAAAAGTAAACGGCTCTCCTGAATCATCCGGTGTTTGCTTGAATGAGCCGGTACGTCCCATCTCTACAGTAGCGAGCTTAGTAGAATCGGTTGGGCCGACAAAAATCCGGTCTGCTTTTCCGATTAGGCTGTTTCCAGTCAAGCGAACAGTAAGCGGAATGGCTGCGCTGTCTTTCGCATAATCGGAGGCAATCACAAGCTTCCCATCTGCGGTTGTCTGCCTGATATCAATTGGTTCGAGTGCATCGCTATCGTTGACAGGGACTTCAAGGGCAAGCGGGCGTGTCTTGTAGCGGGCAGGATCACCTGAGTTCATTCCGCTTATCAGGTCAACTGCCGGTTCTGTCACTGAGAAAGAATTGATTCCATTGGCTGTTTCCTGTTTGGCCATATAGGAAGCGATACTGCCAAGTGATAATTTCTGTTTCAGGCTTGCATTACGAGAGAAAGTCGGAATATCATAGCCTGGAATATACGGCGTGGTTGATTTTGCATTCAACACGGTCTCATTGTCTGGTAGCGCATGTGGCGTAAAAATACTGTGCGATGCCAGCGAAGAGCGCGAGAAATCGTTTATTTCATTTTTGGTCGTAGAGTCGAGGTTTGGCTTATCGGTTCCACCCGCTGTAGGCAGTGAAGGAACTTGATAAAGCTTTCCTGCCTGGTTATTGAATACAGCGCGTCCTTCGATATACGACTGCGTGCCGCTGTTTCCAGGATCGATCTGCCAGACGCCATTCTGGCTGTACAGGTGCTGGGTGCTTGTTACGAGATTACCAGCCGTGACATCTCCGATAATGTTACTTCCACCGAACAAGCGCAAATCTCCCGGCGTACTGACCGCAAAGCGGAATGGAGCATCGATGGTGTTGATATACGCGGTCGCAGTCAGCAGCACGCGCTTCTGTCCGTTTCTATTGTCTGCTGCAGCCCGAGCTGGAATGCCGACAATATACAGGCGCAGCTTGCGCACATACGGCTGGCTTGGCTTGGTTGGGTCTGTCACCGCACCAATCACATCATTCTGTCCGCTTGCGGCTGCGTCGTTTGAGACATAGGCAATGCCGAAACCACCTTGATCACCTGGTACTTCTCTTTGAGGAAGCCAGGTTACTTGGTAGGCTAGTTGTTGAGCGTTTATATTTTTTATATCCGGGGGATCATTACGTCTGGCTACGTTATCTAGCAAGGCCAGTACGTCATGATCAGCGAGCGGTTTTCCGTCTGCTCCGAACTTTGCTTCTTTCTCCATATACGATTGCAAATACATTAGTCCTGTATCAGCAAGCATTTTGCCTTCGACTTCATCATCTGCTACTGCCCGTTGCTTTGCTCCTTGCATCATGTAGGAAGCCAGTGAAAAGCCAAGCAAGGTAAGCAAGATGAGAATAAATAGAACGGTTAGTAGTGCGGCACCTTTTTCCCGATGTTGTATCATGAACTCACCCTCTTATCAAATCATTCACAGCAAACTCGGTGCGAACCAGGTGAATGTAGCCTGGGAGTTTGTTTTCGTTTGCGTCCCTCAGACGATTCAACTCTGCTTCTACATCCTCAACGGTGCGAAATTGAGTTATTTCCCCATCACTTGTTGTGATCTGCTCGCCTCTCGGTGCAATGAGTAAATAGACGATCAGCTTCTGGCTGCCATCTGTGGTCATCTCAAACAGGCCATCAATGAGATAGCGGTCATCCTGGATCGGGAAGCGCTGATACAGTCCGTTTGTACCTGCTGGCAGCGTTTCGGATAGCACGTAGCCGACGCGGGAGACGGACGATTGCGTAATTTTTTCCTCGTCCTGGTTATTTGGATCACGGGACACAAGCTTCACGCTGCGATAGTAGACAAGTGCAGCATTTTGGACAGCAGATCTTGCTGTCTCATCCATCATGCCACCTGCCAGTCTGTGAGAGAAGATTCGTCTTAGTGTCTCTTCTGAATCAGACGGATAGTTCTCCAGTTCAAATGAAGAGACCGGACTACCATTGACCGGGTTATCTGGCTCCCGATGTTCACGCAGTGTACGCATGATATCGCCCAGTACAAAATCCGCTTCATTGCGCAGATCGGTTTGGGTCCGGGTGGTGGCGTACAAGGAAACCCCTTTCGTATAGACCGAGGTGAGCGGCAACAGAATTGCAAAAAAGATGGTCAGTGCTGCTAGCACTTCAATTAGAGTCAACCCGCGTTCATCGTGTGGCACATGTATATGTCGCATCGCGCTCACCCTTTCTCCGGAACGCCCGTGTGCAGCACAGTCAGTACATCGTCTGGGTGATTCGCATCACGTACGGTAATGGTCAGCAGTAAAAGCTGGTGGGCAGTATCTGGATCAAGAGCGCTAATTGCTACCTCTTGTAAATAGCTGCGTCCGTTAATGCTGAGCGGCGCTCCTGCATTTATTGTAATGGTCTGCCCTTTGAACTTTTTTATTTCGTCATATGTAACGGGTGTGCCTGCCTCAATTGTCACTCCATTGACTGTAGTGGATGACGTAACCATACCTGCTTCGCTTTTCCATTCTTCGGCAGTTTGTCGTGCTAGATTCAGCGCGATCATCCGATTATCCTGCTTCTTGGAAAGACTGTAGCCTTTTACAAAAAAATTGCTGAATAATAGAATCGCGATCGAGAAAATGACGAGAGCTGCAACGACTTCAATCAGGGTGAAGCCTTTTTCTTTTTGTGTCATATCACCTGTCACCCTTCCTTTCCTCATTCCTTTATATTATATTTAGCAAGAAACGCATAGAATTTTTTTGAAAATGGGTGATACGATGAACCTAGCAGGACTAACTGGATATTATCTCCTATATGTCTTTTTGACTATTTTATTAAGTATCCTTTCGCGCCACAAGTTAAAAGAAATAAAACGTGGATATATCGCCTTTGGAATCGCGGTCTGTCTTGGTGCAGCAGCACCGTTTCTCACAGCATGGTTTGGCCTACTCATGGTTGTTGTGCTTCTTGCAGTTGTTTCTGTTGTGCTTGTGCTTACGTTTTCATTTGTGGAAGTGGAAGAGGCAGTGTGGATACATGTTCCGCTTCCGATAGAGGATGATAGGGATGTTGTGAAACCAGAAGATGAAGTAGAAGTGGAAGCAGAGGAGGAACATAAAGCGGCGGAATTGTTACAGTTTGCTGATAAGCCTGTATCGGTGGAGCAAGAAATGCACGATCTATTGAATCATACAGCGTTCCCTGCCTCTGCAGATGAAGTTCATAGTATGATAGAGTTACATTTTATTGAGGAATTACCGATGAAAGAAGAAGAACTACTGATAATAGAAAAGGAAGAAGTACAGGAAGAGTCTTCTCTACTAGAAGATGAGGTGCCAGAGGCAGAATCTCATCTTGCATTTGAGTTTGAAGACGGCTCGCCAGCACCTGTTTTGGAACAAGAAGCTGACGAGAAGGAGAAGGACTATTTTATTCATCTTGGTGATGTATTACAAGAAGAGGGTGTATCATTTGAACGCCTGAAGAGTAAGGCAGATGATGATCCTACGGAAGAGGGAGGATGGCACCGTGCTTGAGAAGCTGCGCGGCAAAGAAACAAGAACAATGCTTATCCTGCTGTTTGCTCAGCTGACGATCGTAAGCCTGCTTGCTCTGTCAGTGTCCGGGGTGGCCGGAGAAGTCGATCCGGGTGGTGATTATGACCCGCAATTGACAGTAGCGGGGTTATCATTGGGCGGCTTGACTGAAAAACAAGCCCAGGAAAAAGTTCAGCAGCTTGTAAATCGCATTCAAAAGGAACAAGTGATCCTGACGATTGACACGAGACAACGTATGATCGATCAACAAGAGATTGGTGTACGGTATGATATTGCCGGAACGCTTGAGGACGCTAGGCGTACATCTGAGGAACGATCTGGTATGCTCGGATGGTGGAAAAGCTGGCGGGGAACGTCTCCAGCCGCTGGTCTGCCGTTGCGGGTAACTTTTGATAAGGAGAAAGCGTCCAATATTCTAGGAGGAATGGAGCAGACGATCAATCGGACGGCTGTTCCGGCCCAGGTAGAAATTACGGGCCAGAATGCTCGGATTATACCGGAAATAGAAGGACGGCATCTCGATATAGAGAAAACAATGACGGCACTTACAAACGAGCTTTCGTATTACCAGAAGCACCTACATGTTCCACTTGAGGTGGACAGCAGCAAACCGGAGCTTACCAGGAATGATCTTGCCGGGGTGGAAGCGTTGCTTGGTGAGCAGCGCCTTAGTCTTGGTGGAGCAGCTGCACGGCTTGATAATGTGCAGAAAGCTGCCTCTTTACTGAACGGGGCTGTGATCAAACCACAGGAAACATTCTCCTTTAATGCGCGTACTGGACCATTTAATCCAGGTAAGGGGTATATTCCGGTAGCTGCACCGCCAGACAGACCGGAGGATGGTGTGAACGGCGGAGCCTCTCAGGTCGCTTCAGCCTTGTATTACAGTGCACTTCAGGGAAGGCTTGCCATCGTTACACGCAGCGCGCATCTTCAAAGGGTGGAGTATGCATCACCTGGGCTAGATGCTTTTGTAGATGGTAAAGAAAAAGACTTACGGATTGCAAACCGAAGTGACAAGCCGGTGTACATATATGCGGTCGTAAAAAATAATGAGCTACGTGTAGCGCTATTTGGAGGCAAGCAAAAAGGCATACCTGCCGCTGTAAGCACAAGTGCGGTTCAGGAAATCCCGCAGGATACCGTTGTGCGGGCGGACAATACCGTTCCATATGGACAGGAGCGCATCATTCGCCAGGGAGCGGTTGGTACGCGTGTTAGTGTGAATGTGGCGTGGTACGACGAAGCCGGTACGCTTCAGAAAGAGAGGGTCTCAGTGGATTACTACGTACCGCTCTCGACCATTATCGCATCGAGTGTGCGGAAGGAAGGGGAGGCGGCGAATTCTGTGCCTGCCTCCAACCCGGAGACTTCTTCGAGTTCAAAAGCGGTGTCAGGCACGACACCATCTCCAACTACCCCACCGACAGAAAAAGCGCCTGTGCCAGACAAGGGAAACGGAAGTACAAAAATCAGAGTGAAAGATAATGTCATTTATCTGGATTAGCAGGAGAGGAAGGTGCTTCGATGGCGCGGAAACGTCTTGGTGATATCCTGATTGAGAGCGGCATGATCTCAGAAGAGCAGTTGAAAAAAGCGCTAGAAGAGCAGAAAAAATCAAAGCTGAAGCTGGGGGATCATCTACTTCAGACCGGATATATTACGGAGCAGCAGCTAATTGAGACGCTGGAGTTCCAACTGGGTATCCCACATGTTCGTCTGTTCCGCTACCGACTTGATCCATCTCTTTCGAGCATTGTGCCGGAAGAGGTCGCTCGCCGCAACATGCTGATCCCGATAAAAAAAGAGGGCAACAGACTTACGATTGCGATGGTTGATCCGATGGACTATTTCGCCATTGATGAACTGCGGATGAGTACGGGATTTGCGATCGAACCAGTCATTGCTACGCGTGATGAAGTACAGCGGGCGATTAATCGCATATATAGCATGCAGGACTCGGTAAAAGAGCTCATGGAGAATATAAATTCGGCATCGGATGTGGAAGAGGCCGAAGTAATGGATGAGGATTCACCGATTGTCCGCCTTGTAAATCAGATGTTTGAGCAGGCAACACAGCTTCGAGCGAGTGATATTCACATTGATCCACAGGATGACGGCGTTCGGATTCGCTATCGGATTGACGGAATGCTTCGTACGGAGCGGGTGCTGCCCCGTCATATGCACGGGATTTTGACTGCCCGTCTTAAAATTATGGCGAACTTGAACATTGCGGAACGGCGCGTGCCGCAGGACGGACGCATGCAGCTGCGGATTGCGTATAAAGAATACGATATTCGTGTTTCAGTGCTGCCGACGGTTTTCGGGGAGAAAATGGTAATGCGTCTGCTGGATTTAACGAATGTCATGATGGAAATTGATCAGCTTGGCCTGACAAGGCGCAATCTGGTCGCCTTTCGTGAGATTATTCGAAAGCCAAATGGCATCTTTCTGCTGACAGGTCCGACAGGAAGCGGAAAATCGACGACACTGTATGCGGTGCTTCATCATTTGAATCGTGAGGATGTAAATATTATCACGGTAGAGGACCCGGTGGAGTACCAGCTTGAAGGAATTAATCAGGTTCAGGTCAATTCAGCTATCGGCATGACGTTCGCCTCTTCGCTGCGTTCGATTCTCAGGCAGGACCCGGACATTATTATGATCGGGGAAATGCGCGATACCGAAACAGCTGAGATTGGCATCCGGGCCGCGCTTACCGGCCACCAGGTACTGAGCACACTGCATACGAATGATGCGATTAGCAGTGTGATTCGTATGAGTGATATGGGGATTGAGCCGTTTTTGATCGCATCGTCTGTGAATGGAGTGATGGCGCAGCGGCTCGTACGCCGTATCTGCAAGGAGTGCCGCGATGAATATCCGGTAAATGAGCATGAGCAAGCCATCTTTGCTCAGCGCGGTGTTAAGGTTGAGAAGCTGTGGCGTGGCAAAGGTTGTGCCGCGTGCAATCTTACCGGCTATCGGGGGCGAGCGGCGCTGCATGAAATCTTTTCGCTTGATGATACGATGCGCCGTATGATTGCAGAGCGAGCCCCTGCTTCTGAACTGCGCCGTCATGCGATGAAAAACGGCATGATTTTGCTGCTTGATGATGGGCTGATTAAAGTGACGCAGGGCATTACGACGATGGAAGAAGTATTGCGTGTTTGTGCTACGGAATAAAAATAAAAAATTTTTAATGATATGGGTACTAAGTAGTAGTAAAATATAATCAGGGGTAATGAAGAATGAGCGAGATTGATATTAAGAAATTGCTAAAGTACGCTTGTGAGAAGAAAGCGTCTGATCTTCATATCACGGTGGGATCTGCTCCCGTTTTCCGGATTGATGGGGAATTAAGACGGCTTGATATTCCGTCGCTTACACCGCAGGATACGGAACTGATGGCCCGCGAGCTAATTCGAGAGAATCTGTACGCGTCGTTTATCGAACGGGGGGAGCTTGATTTCTCATACGGCCTGCCGGGAGTATCGCGTTTTCGTGTTAATGCGTATCATCAGCGCGGCTGTATCAGTCTGGTAGCTCGCGTTGTGCCATCGGGTATTCCAGGACTTGATTCTCTGGCGTTGCCTGAAGTACTCAAGACGCTTTGTCGCAAACCACAGGGGCTTGTACTCGTTACAGGTCCGACGGGTAGCGGGAAATCGACCACGCTTGCGGCAATGATCGACTATATTAACAGTACGATGCGCAAGCATATCATTACGCTGGAAGATCCGATTGAATATTTGCATAAGCATCAGCTTTCAATCATCAACCAGCGGGAGGTCGGATTTGACACGAATAATTTTGCGAGCGGGCTTCGATCAGCGCTCAGACAGGACCCGGATGTCATTCTAGTTGGGGAGATGCGTGATCTGGAGACGATTAGTACGGCGATTACGGCAGCGGAAACCGGGCACCTCGTATTCGCAACGTTGCACACATCGGATGCACCGCAGACCATTGATCGCATCATTGATGTATTTCCAGGGAGTCAGCAGCCGCAGGTTCGAATTCAACTGGCATCTGTTCTGGTCAGCATTGTCTCTCAGCGTTTGTTCCCAAAAGTGGGGGGCGGACGGGTAGCAGCGACAGAAGTGCTGGTGAATACATCGGCCATCGGCAACTTGATTCGCATGGAGAAAGTGCATCAGATTAAAAGCATGATGCAGACAGGTCGCGAGCTTGGCATGCACACGATGGAGATGTCGATTAAGGAACTGCTGGGTCAGGGGAGCGTCGCACGTCAGGCGGTACAGCACCATCTGAATGAAAGGGCTTTTGAGTAACATGCCGTTGTTTTCGTATGAAGCAGTCGGGCTGGATGGAGTCAAGACAAAGGGCAAGCTTACGGCGGCAAATAAGCTGTTAGCACTTGCGGAGCTGAAGCAGCAGGGACTGTATGTTTCCGTGATTCGTGAAGAGAAGCAAGGTGTGTTGAAACGGGAGATCACGCTGTTTCGTCCAGTTAAGAGTAAAGATTTTATTGTGTTTTTGCGGCAGCTCTCAACACTCATTAAGGCGGGTGTTGGCATTGTAGAAAGTATTCATATTCTTGCCCAGCAGAGTGAGAGTAAGCGGCTTCGTCAGGTGCTGCTTGATATTGAGATTGAGATTCAAGGGGGACGGCAGCTTTCGGAAGCATGCGCAAAGCATCCACGTATTTTTGATGAATTGTATATTAGCATGCTAAAAGCAGCTGAGGCGTCCGGTAGTATGGAAACCATACTGGACCGGATGGCCGGGTTTTATGAGAAGTCGCATTATACGAGAGAGAAGCTCAAATCTGCGATGATTTACCCGCTTACGATGCTGGGACTTACCGTGGGAGTTACCTTGTATTTGCTGACAAATGTGGTGCCCATGTTTGTCCAGATGTTTAACGGGCTGCATGCAGAACTTCCCGCTATTACGAAAAGCGTCGTGGCCGTTAGTAATAGCATGATTGAAACATGGTACATGTATGTACTGGCTATACTCGGCCTATATATTGCCCTGCGGTTGATTTTTCGTACGAAGCGAGGACGATACTGGGCGGATTATATGAAACTACGTATCCCGGTGTTCGGCAAGCTGTTGCAAAAAGGGGCGCTGGCGCGGCTGAGCCGGACGATGAGCACGCTGTTTGCGAGTTCCGTGCCGGTCTTACAGGCACTTACGATTGTGGAGAATGTGGCGGATAATCGGGTGATCGGGCAGGCAATCGCCAAATCAAGAGACAGCTTGCGAGCAGGTCGACCGCTATCTGAACCACTCAAGCAGGAGAAGGTTTTTCCACCGCTTGTAAGTCACATGATTGCGATCGGGGAGGAGACCGGCGCAATGGATGGGATGCTAGAGAAGATTGCGGAATTCTACGAGGCGGAAGTAGAGAACTCGGTTGAGCGCATTAAAGCGCTCATTGAGCCTGTTATGATTATCGTACTTGCGGTTATCATCGGTTCGATTGTTCTATCTATCATGGTACCGATGTTTGAGATTTTTAACCGAATTGATCAACAGTAAAGAAGAAATGGGGAGTGTGTTATGTTCAAACGTTTGAGGGAAGATCAGAAAGGTTTGACACTGATCGAATTATTGGCGGTTGTTGTCATCTTGGGGATTATTCTTGCAATTGCAATCCCTTCAATTAGCGGGATTATTGAGAAGCAGAAAGCAAAGGCGCATCAGTCTAATGCACTGATGATTCTTGATGCAGCGAAGTTGTATTATATTGATCATCCAGATCAGACAACTAATGCTAGTGGTGTTACAGCAACTGTCCTGGTACAAAACAGATGCTTGGAGGATATTCCAAAAAACCCGTTCACAGGTAATGGATATAACGGTAACAATATTGTTGTCGTTTACAATAATGGAAATCCGCAAATTACGCTTTCTACAGAAGTATCAAATAATCCGAATCCGGATGCTAAGGAGTACAATCAGTTCACCAGAAGTCAAGTGCTAGGTGTAGCGGATAATAAATAATCAGGAACAACTCCTTAAACATAGTAAGACGAAGTATGGTGTGAAATGGAGGAGAGAAGAGCGAGAAAACACAAGAATGATGGTAAGGTGGGAAAAGACAATGCCTTTTCCGCCTGCTAATCGCCCTTATGTTTTCTCCCCCTCATCTCTTTTCTCTCCACATTCTTAATAAACAGGGAGGAGGAGCGTGGTGATCAGCTCTATCATTACAGGATTCTTTTTTTTATATGGGCTGATACTAGGCTCGTTCTTCAATGTTGTTGGACTCAGAATGCCGAACGGGGAGTCAATCGTACGACCACGTTCCTACTGTCCGCACTGCCATCGTACGTTAGCGGCACGCGATCTGGTGCCGATTCTATCATATATGTGGAATAAGGGACATTGCCGATACTGCGGGAATCCAATCCCACCCGGTTATTCTGTCATGGAATTCATAACTGGATTGTTATTTGCGGTGACGTATCAAGTATTTGGCTTAACGCCTGAAACAGGCATGGTTTTGCTGTTCATCTCCGTTCTCGTTATTGTCACGGTATCGGACCTGGCGTATTTTCTTATTCTGGATAAAATTACATTTCCGGCGTTTTTTGCGATACTTATTCTTCGTTTCTTCATTCACCCGAATGAGTCGTATGAATCGCATCTTATTGGCGCGGGGCTTGGATTTGGCATCTTTTATATTATCGCTATGTTTGCACGGGGCGGATTCGGTTTGGGAGATGTAAAGCTGTTTGCAGTCGTCGGGTTGTTTCTTGGTTGGCCGCGTCTGCTAGTTGTCATCATGCTATCCACTTGTCTCGGTACGCTGTTCGGGTTGCTCATGATGGTGGCGGGACGTGCGACGGAAGGGCGCAAGACTGCCATTCCGTTCGGCCCGTTTATCGCGCTTGGAAGCGTGTTAGCTGTCTTTTTCGGTTATGATCTGATTGACTGGTACTGGAGTCTGTTCTGGTGACGGTCATTTTGTAGTATGATTTTGCCTGTGTACAGGTAAGGAGGAAGGATATGAAGCTTCCATTTTTCCGGCAGCCTACCGGTTCGGTAGGCATGCTGTTGACAGATACCGGCCTGCGGTACGCGGAAGTACGTACGACGGGGGATCGGGTTCAGGTCAAACAGGCAGGGTTGATTGAGCTTGAGTCCGGCTGTGTAGAGGGTGGTCGGATTGTTGATATGGAGAAAACAATAGCTCGTCTTAGCGCCGGGCTTCGGCACACACGCCTGAAGCATAAACGAGTGAGTGTATCGGTCCCGACTTCCATGGTCATCGTGCGGACGGTTCCGCTTCCAAAAGTGCCAGCCCGTGAAGTGCGACCGCTTCTGGAGATGGAGCTTTCTTCAACGGTGCACCTGCCGTTTACCAATCCATATTTTGATTATTATAAGCTTCCAGATGAAGTGATAGAAGAGAGAGAGAATGAGGAAGGTCAAACAGAGACGATACGGCTCGACAACTATCTGATAGTGGCCGCTCCAGGTGGTATAATTGAAGAGTATACCGGACTTTTTGATCGACTTGATCTGTCGCTTCATGCAATCGATATTGAGCCACTGGCACTGCACCGCCTTCTTATGCGGGCAGGAGTAGACAATGAATCGTGTATGATGTACATGCAGTTTGGTACAGATGTGATCAATGTCTCCTTTTTTCAGGAAGGAGTTCCTGAGTTCATCCGTAGCATCCCGCTTACGCTGTCCAATTATCAGTCGGTGGCGGGGGCACATATCCCAGAAGGTCTCGAAGCATTTGCGATCGAGGCTACACGTGAAGTGGAGCGTGTTCTTAATTTTTATCAGTTCACGATAAAAAATGATGGGACACGTGTTAGAACGATCCGTATTACCGGCACGTTTGCTGGGGCCGAGAAAGTGATCGAAGTTATGCGCGGAGTATTGTCGGGGATTGATATTAGCCTGTTTCCGGCTGACCATATTATTCATCCGTTTTTTGAAGACCGCGACATTCAAGATTATACAATTCCAATCGGATTATCAATGAAAGGTTGAGCGGCATGGTTGAGATTAATCTTCTTCCCCCGAAAAAACCAAAAATCAACACGCATAGACTGACGGTGGGCATCCTTTCGTTTGTCTGGGGAGTCGGTACGATTGTAACCGGGTACGCACACTATAGTGCGATACAGGAACAAGGAGCATTGTCTCAGCAGATTGAGCAGCAGGAGAAGATGCTGTCGCGTGCCGAGCAAAAGCAAAGTGCAGATCAATCACCGGCTACATGGCAACAGTATGCCGATCTTTCAGAAAAAATGAAGCAATTGTTTTATCCACCAACCGTTATGCTCGATGAGCTAGCACAAAGTCTGCCTGAGAACAGTCGGTTAACAGAGGTGAAGTATACGTTGAATGGACAGATTACTGTCCAGGGATATTTTGAGAAGTATGAAGATATCGCAGCGTATGTCCATCATCTCCAGAAGTCACCTCATATGGTGAGTGCTACTATGAAAAGCATTACAGCGCTTCCGGTTACATGGAATGGCAAAGAAGAGCCTTCCCCGTTAGTAAAAGCAGTAGGAGGCAAGGTACAGCCGCGCTATCGGGCGGAGTTTACGCTGGTTGCGGTAACAATTGATGAGAAGAATGTTGTGCGGAAGAAGGGATAGTCGATGGAAGAAAAGCAGCGTCAGTCGATTCTTATCTTATTCAGTTTGCTGTTCGTACTGCTTGCTGTTTACTACTTTCTTTATTATCAGCCTGCTGTGAGGGAGAAAGAACAGGCTCTAGTACGTGTAGAGACGCTAAAAAGCAAAGTGAGCGCCATATCATCCAACCAAAAACAGACAGATGGCAAACCGCCGCAGGAGCAAGTGCAAAAAATTGCCGAGCGCATCCCGGTTGAACCGTATACCGATCAGCTTGTGCTTGATCTGGGCAATCTACAGAGTATCGGTCGTGTGCAGATTGTGACCGTTTCGTTTGAGGAAGGGAAAGACGTGAACGTAAAGCAGCTAGCAGCACTGTTCGGAACACCGCTTGCAAACGAGCAAGAGAACAAGAAGACGTCGCTTGAAGAAAAGCTCGATGTGACCACGAAAAAAGAACCAGCGTCTATTAAAAATGACGTAAAGCCTTCTGTGAATGTACAGGCTGTTGAGCAGGCACTTCCGTCTGAAACGCTGAAAGCGGTAGAGATGAAGCTTACGGTGAAAGGAAATTACTCTGATATTTACACGTTTGTTAACGAACTACAAAATATCTCGCGTTACTTGCGTGTTGATGAGTTGTCGTTTACTTCCCCACGAAAAGATGATTTTGTGATTCCGAAAGACCAGCAGTTGAATGCGTCTCTCAAATTGACAAGCTACTACGCACCCCAGTATGCACCGTTGCTTGATAAGAAACCGGAGCCAGTCGTGCCGGCTGCTGTCGGAAAGAAAGACCCGACTGAATAAGTACAACCTGCCGCGCATTGCGCGGTTTTTTTTATACATAAACACGAGCGGTGGAACATATCGTATAGCGAAGGACAAGCAAAGAGTAATAGGAAGGAGACGCTTTTGATGAGCAAATGTCCAGACTATACGATTCGTACTCGACCCGTCCCCGAAGCGTCCAGGAAGGACACGGAAAGCAAAAATCCAAAAGTAACGCTGAATACAGCGCCTGTTTCTCGGCTGACAGACGGAAGTACGGCGCCTGTTATAGAGCCAGTTCCGATTGAAACCGATATACCGTATGAAGTCGAAACTGTACCGTATGTAGAGGAAGCGGTTGGAAGAAGCGGCTTCATGGGAGGGAAAAAACGGAATCGAAATAGAAACATGCATCGGCTATTCGCAATGCGGATCACTGGAATCGTTGGAGGAGCAATTGCGGTTGGCCTGCTGTTTGGCTATGCCGCTCTACAGATGCTTGCTGTTCCGGAAAAAAAACAGCCACCTGTGCCAGCTCGATCGACAGCTGTGCGATCCGATGTGCAGGTCCCTTCCCCGGCTGCTTCTGTTCCGAAGCCGAAAGCTGAAGCGGTCGTACCGGCTGCCCAAACAAAATCAGTAGCGCTTGCCTTCCCTGCGCTTTCGCTTTACATGGTACAGGGCGGAGTTTTTACGACAAAAGAAGGGGCGATGCAGGAGCAGGCGGCCTATAAGCAGAAAGGCTGGCCGGTATATCAAGTAGCAGATGGCGGCAAGTACGCCGTGTTTCTCGGTATGGGGATCTCCAAGGAGGATGCGGTGTCCATTGCTCAAATGTATCGGGATGCGGGGCAGGCGGTGTATGTGAAAGAGAAATCTGTAGCCGCTTCATCGGTTGCGATTACGGTGCCGGAGGGGCTGGCCGCGAAAGAAGTTGCGAACATCACAAAGATTGGAGAAGTACAGGCAGCTCTGTTTAAAGAGCTGTCAGCTATGGCAGGTACAGGATTTAGAGACGGGAAGGTGGCACCTGAACGGATGCAGCGGGCAGTCGAGCTTCATCAGCAACTGCTTGAGAAGGGACGAAGTCTGCTTGCTGTTACAGAAGAAAAAAAGAAGCCGTTCATTCAGGCAGTATTGAACGAAGCAACGACGTCAGTAGCAGCGATGAAGCAGTTTGGCTCACAGTCGAACCGGACGTATTTGTGGCAGGCAGAAGAAGCGATGATGAAATGGATGGAAGCTTCGAAGTTGTGGCAAAATTCTATGAAGCAGTAGAAGGGAGGGAGACCTCCTTTTTTTGTTGTTATGTCCCTGTGACTTTGTTACACTATAATACAATATGTGTCTACGTGGAAGAAGAGGCATATGAACGTACTGAATTGTATTTTTTGGCTAAAGCAGGTGAATGATGTTGGCAAAGGCAAAACAACGCTCTTTAATTCTTGCATCCGCATCACCGCGGCGCAAAGAGCTTCTTGAAGGACTCGGTTTGACGTTTACCGTACAGCCGAGTGTGGCGAATGAAGTAGTGGAGGGTGGAGTCTCTCCGGAAGAATTCGTAACCATTCTAGCTCGACGTAAAGCCCGTGATGTTGCATTTTCTCTTGCGGAGCCAGAAGAAGAAGTAGCGCTTGTGATCGGCTCTGATACCGTCGTTGTGCTAGACGGTGAGATTCTCGGTAAGCCGGTGGATGAATTTGACGCATTTCGCATTCTCTCAAGCCTTCAGGGGAAAACCCACACCGTATATACCGGGATATGCATTGTAGAAGCAGCGACTGGCAAAGAAAAGGTCGGCTTCCGGGCAACTCATGTTACGATGCGACCGCTGTCCTCAGACCGCATCCGTCGCTATATCGCTACCGGCGAACCGATGGATAAAGCGGGGGCCTATGGCATCCAGGGATACGGTGCAACGCTTGTAGAGAATATGGACGGCGATTATTTTTCAGTTGTTGGCCTGCCTGTGTCATTGGTCAGTGACTTTTTGGAAGAATTTGGTGTACAATTACTCTAGGTGCTTATAGCGCCTGTGGGGCGTACACATCATGTACAGCAACGAGAACCCCCGGATTTTATACGGAATGGGGGAAGATCGACATGCATCCAGATAAGACGTTGGAGTCGTGTGTGATGCTGCGTGATATACCGGTGGCGGAGAGGCCAAGAGAGCGCATGGAGCGCTTCGGGCCTGCTGCACTATCGAATGAAGAACTGCTCGCTGTGCTGCTCAGAACGGGAACGAAGCAGGAATCCGCCTTGGCTCTTGCTGGGCGGATGCTATACGAGATCGGTGACTTGCGCGGGTTAAAATCCGTTTCGCTTGAAGAGTTGACTACGATTAAGGGGATAGGTAGCGCAAAAGCACTTATGATTCTTGCTGGATTGGAGCTTGGACGTCGCATTGCACTTCCGCCACTCAGCCGCGTTGCAGTTCGTTCACCGAAAGATGTAGCGGATGTGATGATGGAGGAGCTACGTTATCACACACAGGAGCATTTTGTCTGTCTGTACTTGAATACGAAAAATCAAATTATCGGAAAAGATACCGTATTTATTGGAAGTTTGAATTCATCGGTTGTCCATCCACGAGAAGTATTTCACAAAGCCATTCGTCGCAGCAGTGCATCTGTGATCTGTCTTCATAATCATCCGAGCGGGGACCCCGTTCCAAGCAAAGAAGACATTGATGTAACACGCCGCTTGCGAGAAGCTGGCAGAATACTTGGGATTGAACTGCTCGATCATGTTATTATAGGGGATGGACAGTTTTATAGCTTAAAAGAAAAAGGACATTTCTCATGATGGTGCTTTTTTCCTGATTGAAAATAAGGGCCATTCGAGTATAATTTTATAGTTGTCGTATGACAGATTCGATCTGTAGCATGAAGGGAGATATCACACCAATGTTTGGTAGCTTTAATAGAGACATGGGTATTGATCTGGGAACAGCTAATACGTTAGTGTATGCAAAATCTAAAGGAATTGTAGTGCGTGAGCCGTCTGTGGTTGCACTTCGTACGGATACCGGCAGTATTGAAGCGGTAGGTAATTCTGCGAAGAGCATGATTGGCCGTACGCCAGGTAATATTGTGGCGGTGCGCCCGATGAAGGATGGCGTAATCGCAGACTTTGAAACAACAGCAACGATGCTGCGCTATTTTATTGAGCAGGCGCAAAAAAGCCGTGGACTGTTCTCACGCAAACCGAATGTTATGGTGTGTGTGCCATCCGGCATTACCGCAGTAGAGAAGCGTGCGGTAGAAGATGCGACGAAGCTTGCGGGTGCACGGGAAGCTTTCACGATTGAAGAGCCGTTCGCAGCAGCAATTGGCGCTGATCTTCCGGTATGGGAACCGACGGGAAGCATGGTGGTTGATATCGGTGGCGGTACAACAGAAGTCGCGATTATCTCACTGGGCGGTATTGTAACAAGTAAGTCAATTCGTGTCGCAGGCGATGAGATGGATGAAGCGGTTATTCAATACATTAAGAAGAAATATAGCCTGATGATCGGGGAGCGCACATCCGAAATCCTTAAAATGGAGATTGGTTCTGCGATTTCACCTGAACAGAAGGAAACAATGGACATTCGCGGTCGTGATCTGATCACAGGCTTACCGAAAACGATTGAAATTACGGCGCAGGAAATTGCGGATGCATTAAGTGAAACGGTAACGAGCATTATTGATGCTGTGAAGATTACGCTGGAGAAAAGCCCACCAGAACTTGCAGCTGATATTATGGACCGTGGTATTGTTCTGACAGGCGGCGGTGCGCTGCTGCGCAACATGGACAAGCTTCTCGCTCAGGAGACTGGCATGCCGGTTATCGTAGCGGAGAACGCGCTGGACTGTGTAGCAATTGGGACAGGACGCGCGCTTGAGAATCTGCATTTGTTTAAATCAAAGTCAGGCATTACTCAGCGTTCCGGACGCAATCGATAAGCGGGTGTTGACGGGTGATCAATTTTTTTGGCAATAAACGACTCATTGCAATATTGATTGGCCTGATCGTGCTGATCGTCGTTATGGGTGCTACCATCAAGGAGCGCCCTTTTGCTACCTGGCCGGAGCGAGTTCTTAGGGACACGTCGTCGTTCGTACAGGGCATCTTTTATAAGCCGGCTCTGATGATGTCTGGCGCTGCTGGTGGGGTTCGGCATATTTTTACAGTGTACGAGGAGAATAAACAGCTAAAGGCAAATCAGGACCAGTATGCTCGCGTGAAGACAGAAGTAGACGAGTTAAAGCGACAAAACCGGGAGCTTCGCCAGATGCTTGATATTAAAGATAACAAGCTGTCTAAGTACGATACAGTGGCGGCAGATGTGATCGCACGTACGCCGGATCGCTGGAACAATCTGCTGACAATCAGCAAAGGGAAAAATGATGGGATTGCACCAAACATGGCGGTTCTTTCGTCTGATGGAGCGCTCATTGGGCGGGTGCAGTCTGTATCTACGTTCTCCTCGCAGGTAGAGCTTCTGATGGATATTGAGGAGGAGAATCACATTGCTGCCGTGATTCAGGGAACGCAGGCGATCTATGGGGTCATTGAAAGCTATGATCTGGATAGGCATGAGCTGATTATGCGGAAAATCCCGAAAGCAAAAGACTTGAAAATTACTCCGGGACAGTACGTAACGACGTCCGGCATGGGCGGCGTAATGCCAGCCGGGTTAGTAATTGGCCAGGTTAGTTCTGTTGGTGAAGGGGATTATGGCTTGACACAGACGGCGCGGATTACACCTCTGGCGAACTTTTATCAGTTAGAGCATGTATTCGTTGTGAATCGTAGCTTTGTTGTGCCACCTGTTGCCAATAATCCGACGCCAAAGTCCGGCAGTCAAACAGGAGAAGGGCAGGGACCGGCGCAATGAGGAATGGATGGCTTTATGCGGTAATGCTCCTCTTTTTTATACTGGAAGGTACGGTGGCCCAGGTGTTCGCTCCGGACGCATGGGGAGCGAGCTGGATTGTCGTGCCGCGTTTTACCCTGGCCGGAATTGTGCTGATCGGACTGTATGCAGGCCGGAGAAAGGGGCTTATCTTCGGCCTTTTCTTCGGCCTTTTGTATGATGTGCTGTATGCGCAGGTGATTGGGGTAGAGGTATTTACGATGGGGGTAATGGGGTATTTAGCTGGTCTTACATCCCGTTATTTCCACCAGAACTTTATACTTGCCGTGGTCGATGTTATCGTGCTGACCGCGTTACATGAGTGGATTACATATGAAATCTATGATTTGTTTAATCTGGCTTCCATGAGTCTGCTGAATTTGTTTATGAGGGAGATTCTGCCTACTGTTGTGTGTAGTGCACTGTTCACGCTTATTGTGTTCCGACCTTTCAGCTATATCCTGAACCGGACTCTTCTCAAGAAGGAGATTGTGTAGGAAAGGAAGGAAAAAATGTGCGTTGCAGCGAATAGACAAGGAGGTAGGGGGAAGGCTGGCATATGGTAAAATTAAAGCAGAATGTATGGATAAAAGGGACGAAAGATGGACTTGTCTTTCACCTTGATGATGCTTGCGCCTTTAGCGACCTGCTTGATGAGCTGCAAGAAAAAGTGCATAACAGTCACCAGCAGATTTTGAGTGGCCCGATCATCAGTGTTGTGCTCAAATTCGGGCGGCGCTATGTAACGGCGGAGCAGGAGGAGAGTGTCCGGGAGATTCTACGCCATCGCGGCAATCTGGTTGTGCGAAAAGTGGAGTCTGATGTCATTACTAGAGAGGAAGCGCTACAGGACAAGTTGTCCGCTCAGATGCAGATCTATTCGCGGACTGTGCGCTCTGGTCAGGTAATCCGGCATAACGGGGATCTTCTGTTGCTTGGAGATGTGAATTCGGGAGCGCTTGTTGTTTGTACAGGTAGTGTCTATGTATTGGGTTCTCTTCGGGGAACGGTACATGCGGGTGCGGAAGGGAGCGGAGAGGCAATTATCGTTGCGTATGACTTCATTCCAAGCCAGGTACGAATTGCAAATGTGTTGTTCCCTGATTCACTGGAAGCGGAACAAATCAAGCGAATGGAGTTTGTCTATTTAGAAGACAATCATCTTATAAAAGCACCGATGAGCCAGCTTCATAGAATACGGCCTAATCTCGGGCAGTTTGTCATATGAGATAGAGAAGAGGGGGAATCCTCATGAGTGAAGCCATTGTAGTGACTTCAGGGAAAGGCGGAGTCGGCAAAACCACAACGACAGCGAATATTGGGACAGCGCTGGCTCAGTTGGGCAAGAAAGTATGCATGATTGATACAGACATTGGCCTGCGTAATCTAGATCTTGTTATGGGGTTGGAGAATCGGATCATCTTTGATCTTGTGGATGTAGTGGAAGGCAACTGCAAGCTGCATCAAGCAATGATTAAGGATAAACGGTTTGATGATTTGCTGTATTTGCTTCCAGCTGCGCAGACGAAGGACAAGTCCGCCGTCACGCCGGAACAAATGAAGAAACTTGTGGATGAGTTGAAAGCAGATTTTGATATTGTGCTGATTGATTGTCCGGCAGGCATCGAGCAGGGATTTAAAAATGCAGTAGTGGGCGCAGATAAGGCGATTGTCGTCACAACGCCGGAAATTTCTTCTATTAGGGACGCAGACCGGGTGATTGGTCTGCTTGAACGAGAGAATCTTACGATGACATATCTGGTCATCAACCGCATTCGTCCTCATATGACACAGAGCGGCGATATGCTCGATGTGGAAGATGTAGTGGCGATGCTGTCGGTGGACCCGATTGGCTATGTGCCGGATGATGAAGAAGTAATCAAGCATTTGAATTTACGGGAGCCCGTCGCAATGAATCATGAAGCAAAAGCAGGCATCGCATACCGGAACATCGCGCGCCGTATGCTTGGCGATTCGGTTCCGTTTTTAAACATGGACGAGCCGGACGGATTTTTCAAAAAGGTTAAGCGGCTGTTTGGGATGAAATAGGGCGGTGCGTGTACGCATCGGAGGATAGACGACCATGGAGTTCGACAAGAAATATATACGGAATTTAGATTGGCTGTTGATTTTGCTTTTGATGTGCCTTGGCATTTTTAGTTTTATCGGGATTTCTGGGGCGACGATTGCAGCCAACTACGAATGGAAGCAGGTGATCTGGTACGGAATTGGATTTCTTGTTCTGACCGGGATTTTGCTGTTTGATTATCATTTGTTTAGCAATGGGGCGTATGCGCTGTATGGATTCGGGCTTGTTCTGATTATCGGGGTGTTATTCACTCCCTTAAAAAGTGGTGCGCACAGTTGGTATCAGCTGGGTGTGGTTGACTTTCAGCCTTCTGAGTTGATGAAAATTTTTACCATTGTGGCGGTCGCCCGGTATTTAGCGAAGATAGATGAGTTGGAAGAAAGTATTGGGAATTTCCGTCATCTGTTTCGTGTCCTTTTGCTCGTAGGTGTGCCGACTTTTTTGATTTTCATTCAGCCGGACCTTGGCACAGCACTCGTCTTCATGGGCATTCTGTTCAGCATATTAATCGTAGCGGGTTTGCCAATCCGGTATTTTGCCATTATGGGTACGATCGTGGCTATTTTTCTCGGATCGCTGATGTATATTTTTACGTATCACCAGCAGTTTTTTACCCAGCACATTATGCACGAGTACCAGTGGATGCGGATTGCGTCCTGGCTAGATCCATATAACGAGAAATACAAGAAGGAAGGCTACCAGCTTCGCCAGTCATTGACGGCGATCGGGTCCGGCCAGCTTGTCGGCAAAGGAGTTAACCAGGGAACCCAGGCACGTAATGGCTGGGTGCCGGTTGGGGAGAGTGACTTTGTATTTACCGTTATTGGGGAAGAGCTCGGCTTTATCGGTTCAAGTATTTTAATCTTCCTGTATTTCTTTTTCATATATAGGATGGTGCGCATTGCGATGGAGGCTAAAGATACGTTTGGTATGTATGTCATAGCCGGTGTGATCGGAATGTATGTGTTTCAGATTTTCGAGAACATCGGCATGACCATTCAATTGATGCCCATCACGGGGATTCCGCTTCCGTTCATCAGTTATGGAGGAAGCTCGATTGTCACGAACTTCCTTGTCATGGGGCTTGTGCTGAACATCGGGATGCGCCGTAAAAAGCTTATGTTCGATTAAGAATATCGCCCATTTTCCTCTCATACACTTGTACTACGAAACGGACAAGGAAGAGAGGAGGATGGGCGTATGTCATTTTATGATACAGACGGTATCAAACGCCGCCGGGAAGAGAGGGTACGCCGCCTGCGGGAGCAGATGGAGGATACGTACTCTTCCTATTTTTTTGATGAGCAGGACATGTCTCGCCCTTACGAAGAGGATGAGCATGATTCATATAGAGTGGATCGAGCGTATCGTGAGCGTTACCAGGACGATTTGACATATGAACGGGACGAGCGATACGAACAGGCATTGAAGCGGTATCATGAGCATGAAGAACCGTATCGGCGATATGATCACGCAGGAGAGCCATACTCCAGGTATCCGGGTGAACGCTATATTCCAGCAGTCCGCCGTCCGGGCAATCGACCACAGAAGAAGCATTCAGGAACGCCGCCTGCACCGATGCGCCGTGGGGACAAATGGTTGATTAAGATCATCGCCTCCTTGTTCGTGTTAAGCACAGCGTACATTATACAGACGGTTCCATTTCCCGGAGCAGAAAAATACCGGGCCGTGCTGGGGGAAGTATTCGACCGTTCCTATGATTTTGGAGCTATGTCTGCCTGGTATGAGCAAAAATTTGGAGCGGTACCAACGTTGCTTCCGGCAGTCGGCGCTCCGGGCAACGAAGCAAAGCCTGTACTTCAATCACAGGGACTCCTGTTGAAAGCTCCTTCTTCCGGCAAGGTCATCCAGACATTTGCAGAACAGGGGAGCGGCGTATTTTTTACTCCCGGTACAGCGGAGATTCGCGCAGTTGATCAGGGGTGGGTGACATTTGCGGGACAGAAGGAGGGCCTTGGGAATACGGTAATCATTCAGCATGCAAAAGGGGTGGAGACATGGTATTCCGGGCTTGGCAGTGTGAGTGTGAAGCAGAACGACTGGATTGAAGTGCAGAAAGAGATTGGGCGTGCAGCAACAGCGGACAGCAAAGTAAGGCCGGTATATTTTGCAGTAAAGAAAAACGGGCAGTTCATTGATCCGCAGGGCGTGGTGCGCTTTGACTAGCATTGCGTTTCACGTCCACCCGGTTTTTTGGGCGCTCATGCTCCTGGCACTTCTCGCCGGACAGTTCGTTCAGGTCGTGACACTGTTTGTACTTGTTTTGCTGCATGAAGCAGGTCATGTCATAGCAGCGCTTCTGTATGGCTGGCGCATTCGCAAAATTGAGTTGCTCCCGTTTGGCGGTGTGGCCGAAATGGATGAGTGGGGGGGAACGCGAGCGCGGGAAGAAATCGTGGTCACATTGGCGGGCCCGGCAGTGAATGCCGCTCTGATCTTACTCGGCTGGCTTCTGGAATATATGGGAATATGGTCGTCTGTGTGGACGGCTTTTTTTGTGTACAGCAATATGGTGATTGCAGTATTTAACATGCTGCCCATCTGGCCCCTGGACGGTGGTCGCCTGTTGCAGATCGTGTACAGCTTTTTTATCTCGTACCGTCGTTCTATGGATGTGACGTTATACGGAAGTGTGCTGGGGGCACTTGTGCTATTGTACTGGAGCAGTACGCAGCCTGTCCCCCATCTCAACGGCATGGCGGTGTCGTTTTATTTGCTGTTCCACAATGTGATGGATTATCGACAGCGGCCCTATTTGTTTTTACGTTTTCTGCTTTCTAGGCAGGCCCGTCTTTCTCGCTATGCGGAAGGGCTGGCCATTCTGCCGGTGCGAATTGAGCCAGACATGCGGGTGCATGAAGCGGTACGTACACTGCGACGGAATCGGTATCATCATTTTTGGCTGACGGGAGAGCGAAGTGGCTTTGTGCCGGAAGAGAAGCTGCTGGCGTCTTTTTTTGATGCCAGGCTCAGAAATTGTACAGTTCGAGAGCTTTTGCGCTAAAATGGGAAGCAGGATGTTTAGATTGTGAGGGGGAACGGCGTTGAGAAGAATTGTCGTGAACGGTGTGGGTCGGGAAACGCGGGTCGCGATACTCGAGCAGAAGCGGCTGATGGAATACTACCTGGAACGTCCGGAAGCAGATCGGATCGTCGGCAACATTTATCGGGGACGGGTAGAGAATGTGCTACCCGGCATGCAAGCTGCTTTTGTCGATATTGGTACGGGAAAAAATGCATTTTTATATATTGATGACTGTCTTTCACCAGGCGAGGAGGGCAAGCACAAGCCTGCGATTAATCAAGTGGTAACACAGGGGCAAGAAATTGTGGTGCAGGTGAGTAAAGAGTCGTTCGGGACAAAAGGGGCGCGTGTTACGACGCAGGTGTCGCTGCCAGGGCGGTACGGTGTGTTTATGCCGGAAGTGGACTACATTGGGATTTCGCGGCGCATTCAGCAGGAATCTGAACGCACGCGTCTGCGAAACATCGCAGCCGAAGCACTGGGGCCTGGGGAAGGCACAATTATTCGAACGCTTGCAGAAGGGGCAAGTCGGGAAGAACTTGCGGCGGATATTGCCTTTTTGCGTGCCCGGTGGCAGCGGGCATGGGATGAGGCGAAAGATCGGAAGTCGCCTGTACTCGTCCATCGGGATATGGACCTTATCTCGCGTGTAGCGCGTGACATGCTGAGTGAAGAAGTGGAGGAGCTGGTAGTGGACAGCCGTGCATGCTATCAGGAAATTCGGGAGCTGCTAGCACACTATCGCCCTTCGCTTACCGATCGGGTTAAGCTGTATGGCGAGCCGGAGGATTTGTTTGTTCATTATGGAGTAGAGAGCGAAATTGAGAAAGCACTCCGCCGCAAAGTCTGGCTCAAGAACGGCGGATATCTCGTGATTGATCAAACAGAAGCGATGACGGTATTTGATGTGAACACGGGTAAATTTACTGGCAATCATGATCTGGAAGAAACCGTTGTCAAAACAAATGTGGAAGCGTGTTGGGAGATTGCTCGTCAGCTTCGCCTGCGGCGGATTGGCGGCATCATTATTATTGATTTCATCGATATGAAACAGGACGAGCATCGGGCTCGTGTGCTCGATGCGATGAGCCAGGAGCTTAGGAAAGACCGGACAAAAACACACCTGCTCGGCTTTACGAAACTAGGACTTCTTGAGATGACTCGTAAAAAAGAGCATCAGACACTCTCGGATACCCTGCTACGTCTCTGTCCGTCCTGTGATGGCCGGGGCCGCATTTTGTCCGAAGAAACACTGCTTGGCGCCCTGGAGCGCGAGTTGATTGCTCATGGACGAGATGATCGGAATGAATCCGTCACAGTGGAAGTCCATCCGCATGTGTTGGCGTTTCTTGCGCCGCATCGGGACGAGCTTGCACGGGCAAGTGGCCTTGACGTACGCTGCTGTCCGAATGAATTGCTTGATCAACAGAGCTATCGTATTACCCAGCTTGGGAGGAAATAATGGTTGCTTTTGCTGGCAGATTGTGATAATCTATTTTCTGTTGGTTAGTGTGCTTGACGCCTCAAGCAGACTCCAACCGCTCAATTAAGGTTACCAAGTCGGCAGAGGCTGCACCGGATATTGGCGAGTCTGAGTATATGGAGGAGGTGCAATTATGTACGCAATTATCGAAACAGGTGGCAAGCAATACAAAGTAGAACAAGGTACTGAACTCTACATCGAGAAGCTCGAAACAGCTGAAGGTGAGACAGTAACATTCGACAAAGTGTTGCTCGTAGCCGGTGAAAACGGTGTGAAAGCAGGTGCTCCGCTCGTAGCAGGAGCAACTGTAACAGCGAAAGTAGAACGTCACGGTAAAGGTCAAAAAATTATCGTGTACAAATACAAAGCGAAAAAGAACTACCGTCGTAAGCAAGGTCACCGTCAACCGTACACAAAGGTTGTTATTGAAGCAATCAATGCGTAATGATTACGGTACAAGTAAAACGACGCGCAGATGAGTCGATTTACGAGATGAAGATACGTGGACATGCCGGGTCTGCCGAATACGGTCGCGATCTGGTATGCGCCGCTGTTTCTGCAATCTCGCTCGGCACAGTCAATGCGATTGAAATGGTATTGAACATCGCCCTGCCTGTGAAGCAGGGGGAGAGCGGCTTTCTCCATGTTACCGTTCCGGACGAGTATGAATCGGATACGGCGGAGAAGGTGCAGCTTCTCCTCGAAGGCATGATTGCCTCGCTTCGTGCAGTGGAGATGAGCAACGGAAAATATGTCCGCATACAGGACACACGTAAATATTGAGGAGGTGGATCTCATGTTAAGAATGGACCTTCAATTCTTCGCCTCTAAAAAAGGGGTAGGTAGTACAAAGAATGGCCGTGACTCAATCTCGAAGCGCCTTGGCGCTAAGCGTGCAGACGGTCAATTCGTTAAAGCGGGTAACATCCTGTACCGCCAGCGTGGTACGAAGATCTATCCGGGTGCGAACGTAGGCCGTGGCGGCGACGACACGCTGTTCGCTCTGACAGATGGCATCGTTCGTTTCAAGCGTCTTGGTCGTGACCGCAAACAAGTGGTTATCGAGCCAGTAGCAAACGAAGCGTAATAGAGCGCCTGACATAAGGCTGTCGACTCACGTCGGCAGCCTTTTTGCGTGAGTATGGTTCCCATCGTGTCAGAGTGATATAATGGAGAGAAAAGCCGACAGGGAGAGAAGCCGGATGAATAAATTGATCGAAGTTATCAATCATCAGCGGCATGACTGGCTGAACCATATCCAGGTTCTGCTCGGATATTTGAAGCTTCAAAAATACGATTTATGTGAAGAATATATGTATCGTGTCATTAAAGAGGCGAATCGGGATACGCTTATCGCGCGTCTTGCCCATCCGTCTCTTGTGACGTATCTGCTTTCATTTAACGCCCTGCACAAGGAAGTGGTGCTTGACGTCGAGATTCCGGCCCCGTTCTCGCTGCTGGACAGACCGGATCTCGGGAACTGTATTTTGGGCATGGTGGAGACATATCGACAGCATGCACAGATGAATGGAGAACCGAATACGCTTTTGCTGACGTTGACGTATAGTGGGGACTGTTTGCATGGAGTCGCTGATTATGCCGGACGTCTGGATGCGGCGGGAATGAAGCAGGCGCTTGTAGCAATGGAGCAGGAGATAATAGCACTTGGCGGACAGTTTGTGATGGATATTCATACGGATGAAGAGTCTGTGATTGAGTGTATAATCCCGTTCACTGCAGAAGCGGACAAGTCTAGATAAGGGTGGAATCAGCATGTTTGTAGATAGCGTAAAAATATACGTAAAAGGCGGCGACGGCGGCAACGGCATGGTTGCGTTTCGTCGCGAGAAATATGTAGCTGCAGGAGGACCTGCTGGCGGCGATGGTGGGCGCGGCGGCGATGTTGTGTTTGTGGTGGACGAAGGATTGCGGACACTTGTTGACTTCCGCTACCAGCGTCATTTCAAAGCAACACGCGGTGAGAATGGCCGGACCAAGTCCCAGCACGGCGCAGGTGCGGACGATATGGTCGTACGGGTACCACCAGGAACGACAGTGATTGATGACGATACGCAGCAAGTTATTGCGGATCTTGTTATGCACGGCCAGCAGGCGGTAATCGCCCGTGGTGGACGCGGTGGCCGGGGCAATACTCGTTTTGCGACACCGGCGAACTCTGCTCCAGAGATCGCGGAGAACGGCGAACCAGGTCAGGAGCGTTATGTACGCCTCGAACTGAAGGTACTCGCAGATGTCGGGCTGGTTGGGTTCCCGAGCGTCGGCAAGTCAACCCTGCTGTCTGTTGTATCAGCAGCCCGCCCGAAAATTGCGGCGTATCACTTTACAACGATTACGCCTAATCTCGGTGTGGTAGATATTGATGAGGAACGTAGCTTTGTAATGGCAGACTTGCCCGGTCTGATTGAAGGGGCGCATGAAGGGGTGGGCCTCGGTCATCAATTCCTGCGCCATGTAGAGCGGACGCGTGTCATTGTTCATGTGGTGGACATGGCAGGCTCTGAAGGACGTGATCCGTATACCGACTACGTGCAGATCAATGAAGAGCTGAAGCTGTACAATCGGAAACTTGAAGATCGCCCGCAGATTATTGCCGCGAACAAGATGGACATTCCGGATGCAGAAGAAAATCTCGCTGAATTCAAGGAGAAGGTAGGCGATGTGCCAATCTTCCCGATCTCGGCCGCGACCAATCAGGGTATTCGCGAGCTAATGTATGCGGTAGCCGACAAGCTTGATCAGATTCCGTTCCTGCCGGATGTAGAAGAGGTAGCGGAAGAAGAGACAACCGTCATGTACCGTGCAGAGCAGGAAGGACCAGGATTTACGGTGCGCCGCGATAACGAGACGTATGTGGTGGAAGGCGAGAAGTTAGAGAAGCTTGTTAAGATGACAAACCTGAACAGCCACGATTCGATTCAGCGTTTTGCTCGTACGATGCGAAACATGGGCGTGGACAATGCCCTGCGTAAAAAAGGCGCGAAAAATGGCGATATTGTGGTCATTGGCAAGTTTGAGTTTGAGTTTGTGGAGTAGGCGCATATCTGCATGTAATGTAGTAATGGTCGTATAAACAAAGTGTGGTGAGGGAGCCGGGAAGAGAGAATCCTGTCACTTCGGGTTGCTTGGCAGGGAAGCGGAGACTGGCCGCTCCAGAAGACATGCAGACTCGCCCGCAAAGTGCAGGCCAGGGAAGTATGACAGGGAAGAATTGCGGGCAAAGGCCCGTCTGCCTGCCTCCTTCCGCTGGGGAGAGCGCATACAAGGCGTTCCTTGATTCTCTCTTCCCGTCTCCTGACATACTTTGTTATATCCATTGCTAAACTAAGTGCGATCTGTGCCTGCTTTTTGACGCAGTGTAATCGCATAGATGTAATGTAGAGGGTGTTCTCATCATTGATGGGGATACCCTCTTTTTGTTGGCAAAATGAAAAGACGCCTTGATTGGCGTCATACATAATCATCAGGTATACAACCCGATTACGTCCAAGTTTTTACTTCGTGCTCTCTTGCATAATTATCTGATCTATCAGCACACCTTTACATTATATGATAAAATATGTAAAAAAAGGAGGTGTCATGTGGACATTCAATTTGGAACACTTATCTTTCAGGTAATAATGCTTTTTATTTTTGTGGTACTGCCTATTAGCTTGTTAGTTTTTCTGATTCGCAAGCCTTTTAGAAAGCGAGATAACAAAATAGAATTATTAGAAAAACGTATAGAAAAGTTGGAAAATGAAATGAAAAATGGACAATAGAATGGAGCTGCTCGCCTTCTAGTGGATGAAAAAACACAGGATGGTTTCTGGTTAAGATTTGATTTGTTCATACGTAGACGTTACCATTGTGTTTAATGCCAATAAAGTAGTAAATAACATAGAGGAAAAAGGATTAAGGGGCGGCTTTCACATGGAACATCAGTTAGATTACCTACTTGCTCACTATGGTTATTTTGGAATTGTACTCGCTCTTGTAGGAGGCATTGTTGGTCTGCCTTTGCCTGATGAAATTGTGCTGACGTATGTAGGCTATAACATATATCAGGGAAAGATGCTGTATGCACTGTCAGTAGTAAGCGCTGTTATAGGTGCGCTCACTGGAATTACGATTAGCTATTTGTTGGGGATAAAGTTAGGTAGCCCTTTCCTGAAAAAGTTTGGTCCTAAGATTCACATTACAGAAAAGAAAATAGAGCGTACGCAAGCACTCTTCAATAAATTTGGTCCATTTCTGCTCTTTATCGGCTATTTCATTCCTGGCGTAAGGCATGTTACTGCTTATTTAGCAGGTATTTCCTGTTTGGGATTTCGTAAATTTGCTCTTTACGCGTATGCAGGAGGGGTATTGTGGATTTTTACTTTTATCACATTGGGAAGAGTATTGGGGCATGATTGGAAAAAAGCAGAACACTATATCCATCCGAATGGTGGTCTACTTGTTATACTGGTTGTAGTGTTGGTTTTCCTTGTTTTTCTCTATCGCAAGAGGAAGAAAAGGAGTTTGTAATTCATAAAAGCGTAAAGTGAACCATGATAAAGAACAGCCAGCTCACATCGAAGCTGGCTTGTTTTTGTAGTAGTTGTTTTTCATCGGAGCTTAGACATTCAAAACAGAGTGAAGTATAAAAACGAAAGCTTGCGCTGGGAGACGGGAGTGGAAATTAGCGAAACATTGTACGCGACAACCTAGCGGAAGGAGAGAAGCAGACGGGCTTTTGTCCGCAATCTACTTCTTTAGCATGCCTTCGGAAGCGCTTTGCGGACGAGTCTGCAGCTCTCCTGAAGCGGACAGTCTATACTTCCCCGCAGAGCGTACGTAGTGCCGATCATTTTCACTCCCGGCTCCCCACCACAAACTATCGCTTTACACATACATAAAATTTGAAAAATAAACAAATATCCCTTGTAAGGCTGCAAAAAAGCAGGTATACTGTCCATTGTATATAAACATTTGTTTTTACCGGGAGGACTTGTATGGAAAAGAGGGAGGAGCAGTTTTATTTGATCCGCTCGGATGTGCTGCCGGAATCGATTGCCAAAACGATTGAAGCGAAGAAACTGCTTGATTCCGGAGCGGTGGATACCGTGAATGAAGCCGTGGATCGTGTAGGGTTAAGCCGAAGTGCGTACTACAAATACAAGGATAGCATATTTCCGTTTAACTCCATGATGCAGAACATGATTGTTACACTGTCCCTGTATCTGGAGCACCAGTCAGGCGTGTTATCGAACGTGTTGAAATTCGTGGCTGAACGGGGCGGTAATGTATTAACGATAAACCAAACCATTCCGCTACAGGGAATGGCAAACGTAGCGATGTCGATTGACACAGCGCAATTGTCGCAGTCGACGACAGAGTTTTTGGAAGAATTACATGCACTGGATGGGGTCCGTCGTGCCGCGATTGTCGGCCGAGGATAACGTCTGTCTGTACTTATATGTTAATTAGAAAGAAAAGAGGAGAGATATAATGCGAGAAAACACAGTCAAGATAGGCTTAATGGGATTAGGAACAGTCGGAACTGGCGTAGTTCGTATCGTGCAGGGGCATCAGGAAGACTTGCAGAAGCAAACGGGCCTGGCAATTGAGATTGCGAAGGTGCTTGTAAAAAATGCAGAAAAAGAACGTAATATTTCCTTAGATGATGACATCCTGACAACTGATCCGGCTGATCTGGTCGAGAACCCGGATATTGATGTAATCGTGGAAGTAATCGGTGGCATCAACCCAACGAAACAATACATGCTGCAGGCGCTTGAGAACGGTAAACATATCGTTACAGCGAACAAAGATTTGATGGCGCTGCATGGAGCAGAAATCCTCTCCAAAGCACAGGAAAAAGGCTGCGATGTTTTTTATGAAGCGAGCGTAGGGGGCGGCATTCCGATTTTGCGTGCGCTTGTAGAAGGCTTCTCGTCTGACCGCATCACAAAAATGATGGGGATTGTAAATGGAACAACCAACTACATCATGACCAAGATGAGCAAAGAGGGTGCGGATTACGCAGAAGTGCTGAAAGAAGCACAGGAGCTTGGGTATGCGGAATCTGATCCGACCGCAGACGTAGAAGGACACGATGCAGCACGCAAGATGGCGATCCTCGGTACGCTTGGTTTCCACGTAGACATGAACCTCGATGATGTAGATTGCGAAGGCATCTCTCGTGTATCAGCAGAAGACATCGCTCATGCGAAACAGCTTGGCTACGAGATTAAGCTGCTCGGTATTGCACAGCGCGACGGGGAACTTATCGATGTGAGTGTACAGCCTACGCTTGTAGCACGCAGTCATCCGCTTGCGTCTGTTAACGGCGTGTTTAATGCGGTATATGTACACGGCGAAGCGGTAGGAGAGACGATGTTCTACGGACCAGGCGCAGGGGAGCTTCCGACTGCGACAGCCGTTGTGTCTGACCTTGTTACGGTGGTAAAAAACAAGAAGCTTGGCGTTAATGGTCGTGGCAGTGTAGCTCCATATAAGGAAAAGCATCTGAAAACAGACGATCAGATCGTTTCGAAATATTTCCTCCGTTTGATTGTCGATGACAAACGCGGTGTTTTGGCGCAAATCACTCGCATTCTCGCCGATCATGATGTAAGCTTAGAACAAGTTCTTCAACAGCCGTACAATGATGGCAAGCAGTCGGAAATTATTCTCGTTACGCATCAAGCGTCCCGAAAAAATATTTTCGATGTGCGCAAGCTGTTTGAAGAAATAGACAGTGTATACGAAGTGAAAAGCCTCTATCGGGTAGAAGGCGGGGAGGAGTAATAAAATGGCAGGCATTATCGAACGTTACGCAAATCAATTACCGGTGACAGAGAAAACACCTCGGCTCACGCTGCATGAGGGGGATACACCGCTTATTTTTGCACCAAAATTGTCGGAAGAATTGGATTTAGAAGTTTATTTTAAATATGAGGGATTGAATCCGACTGGTTCTTTTAAAGACCGTGGCATGGTTATGGCGGTAGCGAAAGCAGTAGAAGAGGGCAGCCATACCATTATGTGTGCGTCTACTGGTAATACGTCCGCTGCAGCAGCAGCGTATGCGGCACGTGCAAACTTGCGCTGTATCGTACTCATTCCGAACAACAACATTGCACTTGGCAAGTTGGCGCAGGCGATGATGTACGGAGCTGAAATTATCGCAATCGAAGGCAACTTCGATCAGGCGCTACAAATCGTGCGTGACATTACAGAAAAGCACCCGATCACACTTGTGAACTCGGTGAATCCATACCGTCTGGAAGGTCAGAAAACAGCGGCATTTGAGGTTTGCGACGAACTTGGTAAAGCACCAGACATTCTTGCGATCCCGGTTGGTAACGCAGGCAACATCTCTGCATACTGGAAAGGATTCAAAGAATATTACGAAGCAGGCAAAATCGCAAGCAAGCCGCGTATGTTCGGTTTTGAAGCGGAAGGTGCTGCTGCTCTTGTAAAAGGCGAGCCGATCGAAAACCCAGAGACGCTTGCGACTGCAATTCGCATCGGAAAACCGGCAAGCTGGGATCTGGCGCTTGCAGCACGTGATGAATCAAACGGTCACATCGACTTCGTAACTGATGATGAAATCGTAGCGGCATACCGCAAGCTTGCATCAATGGAAGGCATCTTCGCAGAGCCAGCTTCTGCGGCATCTCTTGCAGGTATTATTAAAATGCGTAAGCTTGGCAAGCTCGAAGCAGGCCAGCAAGTCGTATGTGTCCTGACAGGAAACGGCTTGAAAGACCCGAACATTGCGATCAAGTCCGCAGGTATCGAGCCGGTTGTCGTGGAAAGCACAGAAGAAGCCGTTCTTGGCATCATCGCTCAGGGAGCGGGGGTATAAACGTGCAGAACGGAAAGGTAACGGTCAAGGTCCCGGCTAGCACCGCCAACCTCGGTCCGGGATTTGACACGCTTGGCATGGCGTTTCAACTGTACACCACGATTTCTTTTGAAGCGGCGGATGAGACAATCATCCGCCTTCACGGTTCACAGCTCGAAGGCATTGCTACAGATAAAACAAACTTAATCTACAAAGTAGCGGCGGATCTGTTCGAGCAAGCAGGTCTGTCTGTGCCAGAGCTTATCATTGATATTGATAGCGATGTGCCGCTTACGCGCGGTCTTGGCAGCAGTGCATCCGCGATTGTGGGCGCACTTGTCGCGGCGAATGAGCTTGCAGGCAAACCGTTTACGACGGATGAGCTGTTCAGCATGGCCACCGCACGGGAAGGGCACCCCGATAATGTGGGGGCATCTTTATTTGGCGGTATCATCGTAGCATTGATGGATGAAGACGATGTGCCGTATGTGCGCCTGCCGGTACCGGAGCATCTCGGCGCACTTGTCGTCATCCCTGATTTTATGCTTTCGACATCAAAATCGCGTGATGTACTGCCTTCTATGTACAGTCGCCATGATGTCGTGCATACATCGAGTCATACAGGTGTGCTTGTCGCAGCCCTTGCGACCGGACAGCTTGGACTGTTGAAGTCTGCGATGAAAGACGTACTGCACCAGCCATACCGTGTACCGCTTGTACCGGGTCTAGAGGCGATCATTGAAGATGCGACGAAGTATGGTGCGCTAGGCGCTGCATTGTCGGGAGCAGGTCCGACAATTATTGCCCTCGTAGATCAGCGGAACTCGACAGCAAAACTCGAAGCTTTTATGGTGAACGCTCTGGCAGAGCAGGGAATTGCCTGTACGGTGATGAATCTCATTCCGGATACACAAGGTGTTCAGGTGGAAGCCTGCTTGTCCGGTGTGACACGGTAGGGGGACCTGTATATGCAGAGAAGATTTTCGTTTCTTGGTCCGAGCGGCACGAATACAGAGGAAGCAGCCCGGTATTTGTTCCGGGAAGAAAGCGACGCGTTTCTGCCATGCCGTACGATTCCGGATTGTATGGAAGCCGCTGTGGATGGAAAAGTTACGCATGCGGTTGTGCCGTGGGAAAATTCGCTGGAGGGCTCGGTTAATCTAACACTTGATTGGATGATTCATAAGGTGAATCTGCCAATCCTAGCTGAAGTGATTCTGCCGATCTCTCATCAGCTTGTCAGCGCTAGACGCCCGGAGCGTATCGACTACAAAGAGGTTACTAAAGTCATGTCGCATCCGCAGGGAATTGCGCAGTGCCACAACTTTCTGCGCGATTACTTGCCGCATGCAGAGATTGAATATACAAGCAGCACAGCTGAATCGGCACGCATCGTAAGTGAGCATCCGAATGAGCCGTGGCTCGGAATTTGTCCGATGCAGGCGGTGTACTCATATCCGGTGGATCTGATGGAGGCAAATATTGAAGACTCGTCTGAGCATAATTTTACGTGCTTCGTTGTGGTGAGTAACAATCCGCTTGAGCTGCCAGAATCAGACATGCATAAGACGACGATTCTTGTCACGCTGCCATCTGATTTCCCTGGGGCGCTTCATCAGGTGTTAGCCGCGTTCTCATGGCGCCGCCTGAATCTCTCACGCATCGAATCACGTCCAACAAAGACGGGGCTTGGCAACTATCATTTTGTGATTGACATTGATCATAAAATGGATGATATTCTCATGCCAGGTGCATTTGCGGAGATGGAGGCGCTCGGCTGCCAGATTCGTGTGCTTGGGACGTATCCGGTTTATTTGAAAGCAGAAACCAGCAAATAAATTTTGAAGTCCACGCAAAAAACTCGCCTGTGGTTAAAAATCAGGCGAGTTTTTTGTATTCTTGTTCTCTTCAGGCTTGGTGAGAAGCTTGGTACAGGAAACGTTCATATCCAGAAAAAAAGGAGGCTCTTCGTTTCTTGCCCTTCAGAAGAATAGACACATAATATTCGACTCGGTTTACATGTGGGTTCAATCCACTGTCGTATACCCCGTTTACTTCACGCAGGAAGTTATCGGGAAAGCGTACAAGTAAAAAAATAAGTGCGATCTGTTCTTCTGTCAGTGGGCGAATCTCGCGGTATGCGGAAATCGCCTGTTCAAACACATCCATATCCCAGTATTGTAGAACAAGCGCACGATTTAGCAGTTGGACAAGGTCGACAATCGGTGTATCATATCCTGCTGCATCAAGATCGATGAGCGATGTGCGCTTATCGTGAATCAGGAAATTGTGACTTGCCAGGTCCTTATGAGAAATGCGCTGGTCGCGTAGCGCATCTTTGTAGTCTTGCGTAAGTAGAGAGTTGCGAGCGATCGTAAGTACATAGTTCGCTTCCTCTTGAATATGAGATGCATTTGATTGAACAAGTTGGGTCAGACGTGTCCGGGGAAGTTCCTGGTTCTCAAGTTGTGTACACACATTCTGAAAGTCTTCTAGCCGCTTCTCCCATTTGGCGAGCAGAGGTACCCCTGTTTCAGGCGGTGGACCATATGGAATGCCACTTGAAAGTAAATGGAAATGCGCGAGTGTTTGAACAGCCCGCATAATATCAGCACGGTGAAAATAGCTTCCATTACGGCCAGGCAAGTGTTCCATTGCGGTCATATAGCGGTCGTTCCATTTAAAAACAGGAACGTGCTGAATAGTCGGGACGTAGCGCACAACATTCGTAAATCCTCGTCCATGAAGCAGGGCAGCCAGACGAGTCACCCAGGCAGCCAGGGAAAAATCATCATACCCTTTTATAATCCATGTACCACGATTTGTTTCGCAATGCCATACGGTACGGCGTACCCACAGGCGGGTAACACGACAGTTATACATTTGCTCAATGGCTGTGACTAGTGATTGTTCCATGTGATCCTCCTGAGATCGCCCTTAAGTGTTCTCACCCTTATCGTTTCTCTCCCCATCTATTTTTACAGAAAAAAAGCGGGGCGTATAGATGCCCCGCTGCATGATGTTAGTCTGTAGAAAGCGAGGAACTGTCTTCTCGTTTACACCCGCAGCCTTTTTTCTTTTTGCCCCATGTCGGTGCAATCGGCGGATGATATGGCATGCAATCATATCCGTACGGCGTATATGGTGGGAATGTGCTTGGTGCATACGGATTCATGATGTTGCCTGTAATCTGCGGATGACTCGGTGGGAGCATCATATTGTCTGTAATCGGTGGATGCCCCGGAGGCAGCATCATAGCACCTGTAACTGGTGGATGTCCCGGAGGCAACATCATATTATCGGTAATTGGTAGCTGTGCCTGAGGTAGCATCATGTTGTCTGTAATCGGTGGATGCCCCGGAGGCAGCATCATAGCACCTGTAACTGATGGATGCCCCGGAGGTAGCATCATATTATCGGTAATCGGTAGCTGTGCCTGAGGTAGCATCATGTTGCCTGTAATCGGTGGATGCCCCGGAGGCAGCATCATAGCACCTGTAACTGATGGATGCCCCGGAGGTAGCATCATATTATCGGTAATCGGTAGCTGTGCCTGAGGTAGCATCATGTTGCCTGTAATCGGTGGATGCCCCGGAGGCAGCATCATAGCACCTGTAACTGATGGATGCCCCGGAGGTAGCATCATATTATCGGTAATCGGTAGCTGTGCCTGAGGTAGCATCATGTTGCCTGTAATCGGTGGATATCCCGGTGGTACCATCATATCCGCCATGATTTCACTGCCATCACCCGGTGTTGTCAGTGGCATTGTCGGCTGAAAGGGTGACATTGTTCCCATGTATGGAGTCGGTTGCGGCATTGGAGACGGCATCATATGCATGTGGCTGCAGCCTGGCATCATTGGCATGGGCATCATTGGTCCGCAATACATTGGCATTTGTGGCATTGGTGGCTGCATAGCTGGTTTCTGAGCTGGTTTGACTGCGGGCTTTTTCGCTGCAGGCGGTGCTGGTTGTGCTTCTGGCATGATTGGCGGTTGTGGCATAATTGGTGGCATCGGTATAGATTGCACAGGCATTTGCGGCATTATTGGCATCGGCATAGGTTGCACAGGCATTTGCGGCATAATCGGTGGCATCGGCATAGATTGCACAGGCATTTGTGGCATTACTGGCATCACGGGCTTTACTGGTGCCGGTGCTGGTGGAGTCACAGGTAGTGGTGGGTTCTCCATTATGGGCTTTACTGGTGCCGGTGGAGTTACAGGTAGTGGCGGGTTCTCCATGATGGGCGGCATTTCTACTGGTGATACGACAGGTGGAATAGGGAGCACAACAGAAGGCTGTTCTTTCACGGGCTTTTCTTTGAAATATTTCTCGCCACGAATATCATTGAAGTCATCGGTTGCAGATACCGCAGTCAGCTCCAGATTAGAAACCGTATTGGTGTTCGGTTTCGGTGTGTGTGGTGAAGCTGGAAGATCAGAAACAAGCATTGTGCTTCCCGTTGGAATTTTTACTTTTAGGCCTGGCACCAGTTTGTCGGGGTTCTTGATGTGTCCGTTTACCTGCTTAAGTGTATCAGCGTCAAGGTTGTATCTTTGCGCGATTTTCCCCAGGGTATCGCCTTTTTTTACAACGTGAATTTTCATAATGATGGACCTTCCTCCCTTTCAAAAGTACGGTACATCATATTCATAGGCGGGCGATTTGTCACCCTGTATAAAAAAATCCCTTTTAGGACAAGATAGGAAGTAAAAACTGTCTTTGTTTAAGAAGGGATGCGTATGCAGAATCGAAAAACGCCAGATATATCGCGCCGCCACTGGTGGACTATTGTCGCGTTTGCTGTTTTGCTTGGGCTTATATTCGGCGGCAGCTTGCTGTATGGCTACCGTACAATTGAGCAGTTAACAGGGAAGGAAACAGCCCGACAGGCGGTTGATGTTTTATTACAGCGTACCTATTTGTGCGGCAAAATGGAAGAGGAAACAAGGCGCGAATTCGTTTCATCCGCTCAGGAGCTCACAGAGCGTTATTCGGGATGGACGCTTGTTTCGAATGAGCAAAATAAATATACGTTTAGGCAGAATGTAGATGCACTGGCTCCCGGATGCGGAGAGCGGGCGTACTTTGGAATAAATACGAATGGTGATTTGACACTGTTTGATGGTCTCCCGAAAGATGGAAAAGTGATGCAGACGTTTTTTCAAATTGATACGAAAAAGCTGGAAGCCACTCTTCCGACAGAAGAACTTACCTTGCTGCGCCAGGGCATTCGGGTGAATGATGAAGCGGAATATCACTCTATCTTATCTACGTATGAAGAGTTTGCGAATACAAAAGAGAACGATGCGGCGACCATGGCTCACTAGCCAGGCGCCGTATTTTTGTGGGAAAGAAAGTATGTTCGTGTTTTTTCTTATGGTGTACAATAGGAGGATAATAAACGGGAAGGGAATCAAAAGCATGATTGATTTTATTGAGGGACAGGTTGCTTACGTCGAGACGGATGCGGTTGTTATCGCGTCTAATGGAGTAGGGTATCGCATATTTATGGGGAATCCCTTCCGCTATCGCGAAGGAGAAGGGCAGACAGTCCGTATGTATACGCACCATTATGTGCGGGAAGATGCGATGCATCTGTATGGATTTGCGACGCGGGGAGAGCGGGACTTATTCCGCAAGCTGCTTGATGTATCAGGAATCGGGCCGAAGGGAGCATTAGCGATGGTGTCGGCTGGAACACCGGAGCAGATCATCGGTGCGGTTGCGCATGAGGATATTGACTTTCTGACACGCTTTCCGGGCATTGGGAAAAAGACGGCACAACGCATTATTCTGGATCTGAAAGACAAATTGAAAAAAATGCCGGTACTTACAGTTGCTACGCGTGTGGAAGGTATGCCGGATACGGCTGAACAAGAGGATTTGTTTGGTGCATTTGCAGAGCCGAAAGAAGAAGCCATGGAAGCGCTCGCTGCGCTCGGCTACAGCCAGACAGAGATTCAGAAGGTCATGAAGAAGATGGAAAAAGACGGGACCGATCTCGGGTCAACAGACCAAATTATTAAGCGAGCACTACAGCTTTTTGTGATGAAGTAAGGGGGGAGTATGGTGGATGAACGAATGGTGTCGGCGAATTCTTTTGATGCCGGAGAACACACGATGGAATTCAGCCTTCGTCCCCGCTATCTGGCAGAGTACATCGGTCAGAAGCAGATTAAAGATAACTTGAAGATTTTTATCGAAGCGGCTAAAATGCGCAGCGAAGCGCTGGATCATGTACTGTTGTATGGACCACCGGGACTGGGCAAAACAACGCTGTCGATGATTATCGCTAACGAACTCGGCGTGAACCTGCGCACGACATCGGGACCGGCGATTGAGCGTCCAGGGGATCTGGCGGCGATATTGACCGGGCTTGGTGAGGGGGATGTACTGTTCATCGATGAGATTCATCGCCTGCCGCGCAGCGTGGAAGAAGTGCTGTATCCAGCGATGGAAGATTATGCGCTTGATATTGTCATCGGCAAGGGACCGGGGGCGAAGTCGGTACGCCTTGATTTACCGCCGTTCACCCTGGTTGGGGCGACGACACGGGCGGGGATGCTGTCGGCTCCGCTTCGTGACCGATTCGGCGTGGTGAGTCGGCTTGAATATTATACGGTACAGGAGTTAGCATACATTGTCCTGCGTGCGGCGGAACTGTTTGACGTGGAGATTCGCGGCGAGGGAGCGGAAGAGATTGCTCGTCGTTCCCGTGGCACACCACGGATTGCGAATCGATTGTTGAAGCGGGTGCGTGATTTTGCTCAAGTGCAGGGCGACGGCATTATTACCAATGTGGTGGCACAGGAAGCATTGGAGCGCATTCAGGTGGACCGACTCGGACTTGATGACATTGATCATAAGCTGCTATTTGCGATTATGGATTTGTTCCGGGGAGGTCCAGTCGGGCTTGATACGCTGTCGGCGACGATCAGTGAGGAAGCGACAACGATTGAGGATGTGTGTGAGCCGTATCTCATGCAGATTGGCTTTTTGCAGCGAACACCAAGAGGGCGCATTGTGACGCCGCACGCCTATCAATATTTCGGACGGGAGATGCCAGAGATATGAATCCAATGGCAAAGCTGCTCATTATTGGTGGGGTGATCTTGATTGTCATCGGCCTGCTCTGGCAGGTAGGGGGACGGTTTTTGAATCTCGGGCGTTTGCCAGGTGACATCGTCGTGGAGAAGGAAAACTTTCGCTTCTATTTCCCGGTTGTCACATGTATCGTGCTTAGTGTTGTGCTGTCGCTTATTATGTATGTCATCCGCTTATTTCGATAATGTAGGGAAAACGAGGGCTTTTACACGGTCACTCGTTTTTCTTTACAGTCACTAATGAGGAGGAGTTGTATGCAAACAGAAGGATTATTTGGCCAACATATCTGGCGGCTCGTAGACCAGTCGAAAACACATCCGTCGTTTCACGCTCTGTATTCGTTCGCTATAGACGATACACTTTGTACATCTGTCCAGCAGGGGACAAGCCCGGCGGTTGTGCGCACATGGGTACATCACCAGAACATTGTGCTTGGCAATGTGGATACGAAGCTTACCCGGCTTGCGGATGGACTTGCCTATTTGCAAGAGTGCGGCTATACGCCGATTGTTCGTAATTCTGGCGGAGCAGCTGTTGTGCTAGATGAGGGAGTGCTCAATATTTCGCTTATTCTGCCGACGACGGATGCTTTTGCGGATATTCATGCTGGATATCGAGCAATGGTTGAGTTTATTCGCCTGTTACTTGCGCCGTATGGAGCAGTAGTGGATACCGGAGAGGTAGTCGGCTCATACTGTCCAGGAGATTTTGATGTAAGTATTGATGGCCGGAAATTTGGCGGTCTGGCACAGCGCAGGCGGCGTGGAGCAGTGGCGGTGCAAGCGTTTCTTTTGGCCGATGAAGGCGGAACTGCACGGGCGGAGTTGGTGAAGAGATTTTATTCTATTTCTTCGGTGGAAGGCGACACATACCCCGATGTGAAGCCAGACACACTGGCGTCTCTGAGTGAACTGCTTGGCGTTACGATTTCATGTGCCGATCTGCAGGCGCGTATCGCAGAAGTATTAGCAGAGAAGGCGGATGAAGTTCGTACATCCGTACAGCTTTTGCCGCAGGAATCAGAAGAGTTCAACCGTAATTTAGCAGGTATGCAGGCACGTAACCCGCAGCTTGAAATCTAATCGTTCATAGAAGTGTTTAACTTTTTGCCCCCCTTTCTCTCTCATTTTTTGCTAGAATGGTAGCATAAGAAAAAAAGAGAAAGGGTGGGAGAGTTATGAAACTGGGAAAAGTACTACCTGCAATTCTTGGCATGGGGCTTTTGCTTCCGGTGAGTGCGAATGTTGCTTTCGCCGACGAACCTCAGGTGAGAGTGGAAGTTACAACGCCTTTCTCACTTGCTGCTTCCGAGGTTGTGACCAAAGTTTCGTTTACTGTGCTCGATACATACACTGTTCAAGGCAATTCAGGAGTTACGTTGACTCCCGGACAAAACTACTACGTAAAGATAGAGGCAGGAAAGCTACGATTATATGAAGACGGTTTGCTGCCACAATTGCTCACAGAAAGCTCCACATCGATTATCGTGGAACCAACACAACCAAATACCGAGCAAGCTGTGGTACAACTGAAAGGAAAGAAAAGTACATACGGTTATCGGGACGCGATGGAATTCAGTCTGAGTACGAAAGGCGTACTCCAGACGATCGCTTCGATCAACAATATTGACATGGAAGATTACTTGCGTGGTGTTGTACCACGTGAGATGAGCAGTTCATGGGAACGAGAAGCACTCAAAGCGCAAGCGGTTGCAGCACGTACATATGCGATGCGTCAGATGAAAGCGAATCCCCTCATCAACGACACAGTGAAATATCAGGCCTATGAAGGGGCTAACATTGAAGGAGCGAATTCGAATGCGGCTGTCGCGGAAACAGCCGGACAGGTACTCATGCACGATGGTAAACTAATCGATGCTCTGTACAGCGCAAGTAATGGCGGATATACAGAGGGACCGGAAAACGTATGGAATGGCTCGCCAATTCCATACTTGACAGCCAAACCGGACCCGTATGATAGTACAATCTCACCGCATAAAAGCTGGCAGGTTACATTAAAAGCAGCCGACATTCAGAGTAAGATTAAAAGCATGAAGCCAGCGACGGGTACGATTACAGGTGTGACAGCTCAGACGGATGAGTCCGGACGAGTGGTTGATCTAGCTATTCAGGGAGATAAGGGAGTCGTTCACCTGAAAAAAGACGCGACTCGTACCGTACTTGGACTGAAAAGCATGCGTTACAGCGTACAGATGAACGGAGGAAATCAAGCAGGCGGAACGTCGGTGGCTCAATCATTGATGACGATTGATGGAAATGGCACCATTGCGAATCCGAATGCAGTTATGGTGACGAGTGGCAATGCAACTAAACAGGTAACAGGACCGATCTATGTGCAGAGCGCTTCAGGAGTGAAGGAAGCAGTTACAACGACAAATTCTTCTGCTTCACAGCCAGGTACACCGCTTACGTCTGTGACGTTTACGGGTAGCGGCTGGGGACATGGTGTCGGGATGAGTCAGTGGGGAGCCAAACAGATGGCCAAGGAAGGCATGACATATCAGGACATCCTTGATTTCTATTATGGCCCGGCTCGTGCAATAGGCGGTTACGGCGCGGAATAATCCGCGCCTTTTCTTGCATAAGGCGGCAAAAATCGGTATGATTAAAACCGTTACACCTATTGAGGCTACAAAGAAATCGAGGGATCGAACGTGAACGTTCAAGATTTTGACTTTTATCTGCCGGAAGAACTCATCGCCCAGAATCCACTTGCAGACCGGACAGGCTCGCGCCTGCTCGTACTTGATAAGGAAAGCGGTGCGGTAGCACATCGGCAGTTTACTGGCCTAAAGGAATATGTGAAAGCCGGCGATACGCTTGTGTTAAATGATACACGTGTCATCCCTGCCCGGCTTTTTGGCGTGAAAGAAGGAACGGGTGCGCATATTGAAGTGCTTCTGCTCAAACCGCTTGGTGACGATAAGTGGGAAACGCTTGTGCGTCCGGGCAAGCGTGTGCGGGAGGGAGCACGCATTCAGTTCGGGGATGGACTGCTTGTGGCGGAATGCCTCGGTAGCACGGACATTGGCGGCCGGATTATGAAGTTTGAATATGATGGCATCTTCAATGAACTGCTTGATCAACTTGGCGAGATGCCGCTTCCACCGTACATTAAGGCGCAACTATCCGACCGTGAGCGCTACCAGACTGTGTATGCGAAGCACAGTGGCTCTGCGGCGGCGCCGACAGCGGGCTTACATTTTACGGAAGACTATCTAGAAGAAATCAAAGCGCTTGGTGTGAATCTTGCATTCGTGACGCTTCATGTCGGACTCGGGACATTTCGTCCGGTATCGGCGGATACGATTGAAGAGCATGAGATGCATAGCGAGTTTTATAGCTTGAATGAAGAGAACGCTCGCATTATTAATGAAACGAAAGCGCGTGGTAACCGTATTATAGCTGTGGGGACAACGTCCTGCCGTACGCTTGAGACGATCGGGAAGAAATATAACGGGGAACTTCGGGCCGAAGAAGGTTGGACGGGGATTTTTATTTATCCGGGCTACGAGTTCTCCGTGATTGATGGCATGGTGACGAATTTTCACTTGCCGAAATCGACGCTTGTTATGCTGATCAGTGCACTTGCAGGACGTGAACATGTTCTGCGTGCTTATAAGGAAGCGGTAGAAGAGGAATATCGGTTCTTCAGCTTTGGCGATGCGATGCTTATTTTGTAGGAAACAGGAGGAAACACCTTGGCAGTTCGCTATGAATTAATTAAGACATGTAAACAGACTGGCGCCCGTCTCGGCAAGCTTCACACGCCACATGGCACGATTGATACGCCGATCTTCATGCCGGTTGGTACACTGGCAACCGTCAAGACGATGACGCCGGAAGAATTAAAAGAGATGAACGCTCAGATCATTCTGAGCAACACATACCACCTGTTCCTGCGTCCGGGCCATGAACTGGTTGCGGAAGCAGGCGGCTTGCACAAGTTCATGAACTGGGATCGCGCGATTCTGACAGACAGCGGTGGATTCCAGGTATTCAGCCTGAGCAATCTGCGCCAGATTGATGAAGAAGGAGTCGCATTCCGCTCTCATCTGAGTGGCGAGAAGCTGTTCATCAGTCCGGAGAAGGCGATGGAGATTCAGAATGCGCTCGGCGCCGATATTATGATGGCGTTCGATGAGTGCGCCCCATATCCGGCGGAAAAAGATTACGTGCGCCCCTCAATGGAGCGGACAACCCGCTGGGCAGAGCGTTGCCTGAAAGCGCATAAACGTCCACATGATCAGGCATTGTTCGGCATCGTACAGGGCGGCATGTATCGCGACCTGCGTGAGCAGAGTGCGCGTGATATTACATCGCTGGACTTCCCGGGTTATGCGATCGGAGGGTTAAGTGTAGGTGAGCCGCATCATTTGATGTATGAAGTGCTCGATTACACGGTGCCGCTTCTGCCGGATAACAAACCGCGCTATTTGATGGGGGTTGGCTCTCCAGATGCGCTTATTGAAGGCGCGATTCGCGGTATTGATATGTTCGATTGTGTGTTGCCGACCCGAATCGCACGCAACGGCACATGCATGACAAGTCAGGGACGTCTCGTGATTCGCAATGCGAAGTATGCGAATGATTTTACGCCGCTTGACCCGAACTGTGACTGCTATACGTGCCGTAACTATACACGTGCTTACATTCGTCACCTTATCCGCTGTGATGAGATTCTCGGTGTGCGTCTCACGACAACTCATAACCTCCATTTCCTACTCAAAATGATGGAGCAGGTGCGAGAAGCAATTATGGAAGACCGTCTGGGCGATTTCCGGGATGAATTTTTTGCTCGCTATGGCATTACGGAAACACGAGGGTTTTAATCCGACGCAATGCGTTGGGACAAGAATATACTATACATTAAGTGAAAAAAGGAGGATTTTATTACAATGGGACAGGGAGCACAATCGATTATACTATGGGTAGTTATGTTTGCGATCTTTTATTTCCTTCTGATTCGTCCGAATCAGAAGCGTCAAAAGCAACGCAATATTATGCTCGGTCAGCTGAAAAAAGGAGATAAAGTTGTAACAATCGGTGGCCTGCATGGCACGATTGATCTGATTAACGAAGAAGCAGGTACAGTCGTACTGAACGCAGGTGGCAATAAGCTGACGTTTGATAAAGTAGCGGTACAAAATGTAGCCGGTGAGAAGGCAGCGGCTCCGTCTCTTGAGAAGAAAGAAGAAGAGAGCAAGTAAAACAAAACGGTGGTCCCATAGCGGGCCACCGTTTTCATGTTGCAGAGGTTGTTATCTTTCTTTATTTCTTCAAACGATACGGAACGGTAGCGATCTTAACATCTTGTCGTGCAAATAGATAAGCCCGCAACAAGAGACTTGTCTGATTGTGAAGTAAATTGTGCCAGCGACTCTTTGTAATGAATTGCGGAACGAGTACAGTAACATGATCTGTGGCTGCGGTTTTCCATTCCACCGTATCAATGAATTTCATTAAGGGCCGTACGATGCTACGATAGTGGGAACGCAATACGATTAACCGGACACCTGGATTCCATTCTTCCCACTTTCGTTGCATTTTCTTAATGGATTCATCATCAAACCCTACATATACGGCGACCACATCATCAGTAAGCGATTGAGCATAGCTAATCGAGTTCCGTACCACTTGTGTAATACCTGCAACGGGAATGACGATTACACTGCCCTTTGGGGCGGGCTTTTCTGTCGCAATGTCAATCCGTAATTCATCAGCCAGATCACGATAGTGCTGATTGATCTTCTTAAAAATCATAATAACAGTTGGAAGAAAGATGAAGATCAGCCATACTTGTGAGAATTTGGTTACGAGAAAGATTAAACTGATGGTCAGAGTCGTCAGCATACCGATTGTGTTAATCGTGAACGGAACGATCCAGCCCGTTGGTTTCTTTGTGATCCAACGTTTCATCATGCCAGCCTGTGACAGTGTAAACGGAACGAATACACCAATTGCATATAGCGGGATTAGATTTTCGGTATCGCCACCAGAGACTATGATTAAAATTGCAGATAGTATCGCCAGTACAATGATTCCGTTCGAGAATCCAAGTCGGTCACCGCGTACCGTAAACATGTTCGGCATAAATCGGTCTTTAGCCAGCATAAAAGCAAGAAGAGGGAAAGCTGCAAAGGCCGTATTGGCTGCGAGGAATAAAATTGCGGCTGTTACCGTTTGAATAAAATAATAAACAATTCCACGCCCAAAAGTAGCAGATGCAATTTGTGACACTACGGTTTCATTAGCCTTTGGTGCAATACCGTACGCATAGGCTAGTAGACTGATACCGATGAACATCGTTCCAAGAATTACTCCCATCATCATGAGGGTTTTGGCTGCGTTTCGTTCAGCAGGTGTTTTAAAGTTAGGGATGGCATTTGATACGGCTTCAACACCTGTAAGTGCAGAACAACCGGAACTGAATGCTTTCAGTAGAATAAATAGCGTAATTCCATGTACAGCTGTGCCGTATGTTGAAGGTATTGCCTGCTGGACATGCCCCGTCGCCCACTGATATCCACCACCGATGATCAAAATGAAAACAGCCACGACAAATAAGTACACCGGTATCATGAGAATAGAGGCAGATTCCGTTATGCCTCGCAGGTTCAGCAGTGTGAGTGCCAGAATCATCAGGATTGCGATGGCAACCCGGTGGTCATGAAGTATGGGAATGGCAGACGTGATTGCATCTGTTCCAGCCGAAGCACTTACGGCTACGGTTAGGATATAGTCCACCAAAAGAGAACCGCCGGCCACCAATCCAGTTGATATACCCAGGTTATCCTTAGCCACAATATAAGCGCCACCACCGGATGGATAGGCATAAATCGTCTGTCTGTAAGATAGAACCAGGATAGTCAGCAGTCCAAGAACTGCAATCGAGATCGGAATGGAGTACCAGAGTGCTGCCGCTCCCAATGTGATAAGAACAAGCAAAATTTGCTCCGTCCCATATGCGACAGAAGACAGAGCATCAGAAGATAGAACAGCAAGCGCTTTTAACTTGCTCAACTTCTCTTCGGCTAACTGATGGGATTTCATCGGTCTGCCAATCAAAAAACGCTTTAATTTTGTAACCATGTTTTTCTCCTGTAATTTTTATCTATATATTGCCCCCGAAAACGTAGAAAACACCGATCGCTGAATGTTATTTCAGTCTGATCCGTGTTTTCTGTACCTATTGTACGAAAAAAGAAAAGAAAAAGCATTATTTTTTTTCAGACATGTTTACTCCGATGATACCGCCCATTGCTGAGCAGGCAAGTGCCATAAGTAACTGATACACCTGCGTCATTCCCATTTTGGCATCAAATCCAAGGAAACTCACAAGCAGCATGAATAAAAAATACAAGAGTCCAGTCAGTCCGCCATAATACCAGCCCTTCTCGCCGCTGCGTTTCCCGGAGACGAATCCCCCGATAAACAGAGCAAACCCGTTTACCATATAGACGTATAGCGGCAAGGAAGACTCTTTTGTGTCCGAGAACGCCAGCATACTTGATGTTACGAGTGCTCCGATCAGTACGATTGCAAGCGCATAGACGAACCCGGCAAGCATCGGCAGTTTTACCTGTCCCACTTTCCACATTGCACAACACCTCGCTTTCTGTCATCACTATATGAGCCGAGCTGCCGGATTATGTGCAGGTTGTTTGGGGCACATACAAATCTAGCGGCGGGGCAGGAAATAAGCAAGCGTTCGTCCGATCCACGGAATGCGCTGCACGTCCTGTTTGCCGACGACGCCAAGCCCGATTAGCAGCAGCGTGTACAAAACGAAGGCCGCTGCAATGGATACACTGATCGCCGTGACGAGCGAGATGGCATGAGAGATGCTGTATGACGCGGTGTATGAGGCAGCATAGCCGATGACGATGATGCTCCCGAGCACTTTGACCGTATCGGTGAGATTGATTGTAAAGCCGGTCAGACGGCTGATACTGTAGAAGTGAAGAAGGGTTACGGATAGAATGCTAATATTAACAGACAGCACAGCTCCATCCACGCCGAGTTCGGGCCGAGATGCCAGCGCAAAAATCGCAAGTGTTTTTAGAACTGCTCCAATGATGGTATTCCGCATCGCTTCCCCTGCATGATCTAGACCTTGAAGTGCCGCCTGTAGCGGTGCCTGAAAATATAAAAACAGGGAGTATGGTGCCATCAACTTCAGGAAATGACCGACCTGCTTGTCGTGGTAGAGAAGCTCCGCAAGCGGTTCGGCAAATACATACAGCAGAGCAGCAAACGGTGCACCAATCACAAGTGCTAGGCGGACTGATTGATAGAGGCGGCGGTGAATGAGGCGCGTGTTTTTCTGGGCGGCTGCTTCTGCCACAGCAGGAACGAGCGAAACGGAAAGCGAATACGTAATAAAAGTCGGAAAGATCAGAAGTGGAATCGCCATCCCGGCTAACTGACCGTAGAAGCTCGTGGCGGCAGAAGCGGACAGACCTGCTAAGACCAGGCTTTGTGATACGATAATCGGCTCAATGAAAAAGGTGAGCGAGCCGATGAGCCGACTCCCTGTGACGGGAAGTGAGATGGCAAACAGACTGCGCAGTGTATCGCGATGATTCGCGAGCAAGTCACGAAAGCGTCCCACACTACCCACAGGCTTCGGCAGTCGCTGGCGACGGAACTGAAATAACAGACTGGCCATACCGACAGCTTCACCACATACCACGCCGAGCATCGCACCTGCCGCAGCATATTCAACCCCTCGGGGCATGAGCCAGTTGGCGAGAATGATGACCGTAAACATGCGGACTATCTGTTCGACTACTTGAGAGGAGGCGGTAGGAGTCATATTTTGTCGCCCCTGGAAATAGCCGCGTAACACAGATGAAATCGCCACAAGTGGTACGATCGGCGCAATCGCGATCAGTGGATAGAAGGCACGCTCGTCCGTTAAAAAATAGCGGGAAATCACGGATGCACCGACAATCATAATCGTCGTAAATACAAAACTTAGGACAGATACAATGGCGAGCGAGAGCTGCAAGATGGCACGTACCCGTTTTCGGTCACCCGCAACATCGGCTTCGGCGATCAGTTTGGAAACGGAGATGTTCAGACCGAATGTGGCGAGTGAGATAATTAGTATGAAGGTTGGAACGGCCATCTGGTATAGCCCGAGTCCTTCTGCTCCGATGATGCGTGCTAGCATAACCCGGTTCACGAAGCCCAGAACTTTGACGATGAGACCGGCCAGAACAAGAATGAGAGTTCCTTTCATAAATGTTTGTTTGCTCATGACATAAACGCCTCGCTTTAGAATGGAAGAATCTTTGCCTAAACATATGCATGTACCTACCCCAAACATGACTTTGATCGAGAGGATGAGACAACGCGATGGAGAAAAAGCCGTTCGAACAAGACATCATGTACATATGCGAGTTGAAAATACAAGAGTTTCACCTGCTCGGATATGAGAACATAACACCTGAGGAGATCTGGAACTGTGTATCGGAGAAATATAAGGAGATTCCCCCACTGCACCGGGTTGTGAATGACATCCTATCATTGAAGCCGGGACGTCTGATGAACTGGATGACGATGCGGGCATTCAAAGGTGAGATGTGAATTTTATGGAAGTCTTCCATTTTTCCTCTTCTGCCGAAAAATTGACAGTAAAATTTATAGACGCTTATAATAGAGTGTATTGGTTTGAAAAAGGAGGAAACACGGGAGATGATTAAGTGGAGTCGCATTGTTACCTTGCTCATCATTACTGCTGTCATTTTCGGCACAGTGGCAATGACCGGCAAAAAAGTAGCAATGAATACAACCCTTGGCCTTGATTTGCGCGGAGGGTTTGAAATCCTGTACGAAGTAGCACCGCTGGATCCGAAACAGAAAGCAACGAAGCAGACGCTTCAGGATGCGGTGCATGCACTTGAGAGCCGTGTGAATGTTCTCGGTGTATCTGAGCCTGAGATTCAGGCGGAAGGGGAGAACCGGATTCGCGTGCGTCTTGCCGGTGTTACTGACCAGCAGAAGGCGCGGGATTTGATTGGTAAACCAGCGAAATTGACGTTCCGTGACGCTCAGGGCAAAATCCTGATGGATGGTGGCGACCTGGCGGAGAACGGAGCGCAAGGAGCGTTCGATCAATATCAGCGTCCGATTGTGTCGCTGAAGTTCAAAGATCCGAAGAAATTTGCGGACGTAACACAGAAGTATATTGGCAAACCTATGGCAATCTACCTGGATCAGGAGCTCATTACAGCACCGACGATTCAAAGTGTAATTCCGAACGGTGTAGCCCAGATTGATGGTCAGAAATCAATTGAAGAAGCGAAAAATCTAGCGGCGATTCTGAATGCTGGGGCACTTCCGGTTCAGATGAAGGAAGTATTCTCCACAAGTGTCGGTGCGAAGCTTGGTCAGGAAGCATTGCATAGCGGTGTAGAAGCGGGTCTGATCGGGACAGCTATCGTGCTTGTGTTCATGATGGTGTACTACCGGATGCCGGGCGTAATTGCTTGCATTACACTGGTCGCTTATATTTATCTCCTGATGTTGATGCAGAACCTGATGCATGCAACCTTAACGCTTCCAGGGATTGCAGCGTTCATCCTTGGGATCGGGATGGCAGTCGATGCGAATATCATTATGTATGAACGGATTAAAGAAGAGCTGCGCAGCGGCAAGTCGTACTTGTCTGCGATGCGTGCCGGTTCCAAACGCTCGTTGAGTACGATTTTGGATGCGAATGTAACGAGTATTATCGGGGCGATTGTACTGTTCTGGTTTGGTTCAAGCTCCATCCGTGGTTTTGCGATTACCTTGATTTTAAGTATTCTGGTCAGCCTGGTAACAGCAGTAGCAGGTTCAAGGCTTCTGCTCAATCTGGCCGTGCGCTCCAACTTGTTCAATAAGCCCGGTTATTATGGGGTAAAGGAGCGTGACATTCGTGAATTATAATCAGAAGTTTGATGAGTACAAGCTTGACTTTGTTAAGCACCGCAAGAAATATTTTATCGTATCACTTGTTCTGATCGTAGCCGGGATCATCTCTCTTTTGACAATGGGATTAAATCTTGGCGTTGACTTCAAGAGTGGAACGCGTGTGCAGGTGCAAATCGGTAAAACGTTCCAGGAAGACGAAGTGAAGCAGATCGTCGAGAAGACAGGGCTTAAAACGGGGAGTGTAACGACAGCTGGAGATAAGAAGGATATGGCGGTTATTCAGTTTGCGGAGCCGATTCACAAGGATGAATTTGCGAAGTTGACCAAAGCTGTGCAGGATAAGTATGGAAAAAACATTTCCTTACAGGAAAGTACCGTAAATCCGATCATCAGTCGTGAGCTGGCGCGTTCGGCAGTGTACTCGATTCTTATTGCGTCCGTGTTCATTGTGCTCTACATTACGATTCGCTTCGAGTTCCGTTTTGCGTTCTCATCCATTCTGGCGCTGCTGCATAACGTGTTCCTCGTCATCACGATTTTCAGCCTGTTCCAAATTGAAGTCGATCTGCCGTTCATTGCGGGGATCTTGACCATCGTCGGGTATTCGATTCACGATAACATCATCATTTTTGACCGGATTCGCGATAACTTGAAACACGCGAAGCTGAAATCGACTCAGGATATTGAAGACCTGGTCAATTATAGTATTGGACAAACATTGGCGCGTTCGATTAATACTGTCTTGACAGTTGTCATCTGCGCACTGGCCCTGTATATTTTCGGTGGGGAGAGCATCCGCAACTTTATGCTGGCGCTTATCATCGGCCTGATCTTCGGGGCATACTCTTCCATCTTCATTGCCAGTCAGATCTGGGTGTCATGGCGTGAACGTGATTTTAAAAAGCAAAAAAAGGTTGCGTAGTAGAATAGCCGTATACAAAAGCTGTCCCATGAGCGAGTGGGGCAGCTATTTTTTTGTGGAATCGACAACGTGTAGTGGTGGGAGTGAGAGAAGGGATGAGCCGTTCGCTTGATTACGCTTGCAGGGAAGTGGGGGCTGTCCGCTCTGGGAGCTCGACGAACTCGCCCGCAAAGAAAGCTTACGATGTCGATTCACCGAAGGATTGCGGGCAAAGGCCCGTTCGTCGTTCTCCCTCCGCTGAGTAGTCGCGTAAAGGCGCTCTCTTACTCATCCCTTCTTCCCCCCTCCCAACAACGTTTGGATTTACAAAAGCTCGTTCAACGTAAGGGATGATTCACACGGTATTTGGTGGCTTTAGCGAAAGGAATTAGTTGTTTTTTTACCTGCATAGCGAAGCCCAATATTCCTATTGTTTGGCGGTTGTCTGTCAAAATTCGGGTAGGAGTGGAGGAGGAAGGTGCTGTGGAACGCTTTTACGCGATTACCTAGCGGAAGGGGACAGTCTCTACTTCTTTGTAAGCGTAATGAAGTGACAAAGCGCCTTCCTCCTCCGCTCCTCCACCGCACTTTTGAGCCAGACAACCCCAAAAGCAGTTGCCCCTATTTTCTTGTGTCCTGTATAATGAACAAGTGTTTAAGAAGGGTGGGAGAAACGTGCTTAAATCGAAAACCCGCTGGAAGACGAAAGCAAATAACGAAGCGGCCGTACAAACGCTTGCACAGACATTACGCATTTCCCCGTTGCTTGCGCATCTGCTCGTTGGGCGCGAGATCGATACACCTGAGAAGGCAGAGCGGTTTCTTGGTGGAAGTGCCGAAGACTTATATGACCCGTTCCTGCTTGATGGTATGGAGAAGGCGATTGCCCGTGTGCGTGAAGCGATTGAGATTGGGGAGCCGATTTTAATCTATGGCGATTATGATGCCGATGGCGTGACAAGTACAAGCATTATGGTGCACACGCTACGGATGGCAGGCGCTGTGTTTCAATATTACATACCGAATCGTTTTACAGAAGGATACGGTTTGAATGAAGAGGCGCTGGTCAAGGCAGCGGAGAACGGATTCGGTGTGGTTGTCACGGTTGATACTGGGATTAGTGCGGTGAAGGAAGCTGAAACAGCAAAAGAGCTGGGCATTGATCTGATTATTACGGACCATCACGAACCGCCAGAAACAATTCCGGATGCATACGCGGTCATTAATCCGAAAAAGCCAGGCTGTCCGTATCCGTTCGATATGCTCGCAGGTGCCGGGGTCGCGTTCAAGTTCGCGCATGCGCTGCTCGACGATATTCCGCATCATCTGCTGGAGATCGCAGCGATTGGTACGATTGCCGATCTGGTGCCGCTTGTGGATGAGAATCGGCTGATTGCCAGACTTGGTCTGCAAGCACTCGACCGTTCAGTGAATCCGGGCGTCCAGGCGCTCAAAAAAGTATGTGGCATCGAAGGCAAAGTATCAGCGTATCATATCGGCTTCGGGATGGGGCCGCGTATTAATGCGACAGGTCGCCTGGAGACAGCAGATCGTGCTGTGAAGATGTTTATTACGAACAATCCAGAAGAAGCGGAGCGTTATGCACAGGAGCTTGACGAACTGAATAAGGAGCGGCAGGAACTGGTGGAAACGATTGCAGCCGAAGCGGAACAGCTCGTGCTGGCCATGCCGGATGAGCAGACGAATGTCATTGTCGTCGCACAAGAAGGGTGGAATGAAGGGGTCATCGGGATTGTCGCTTCTCGTTTGGTAGAGCGTTTCTACCGTCCAGCCATCGTATTAAGCATCAACCGGGAACACAGCAAGGCCAAAGGCTCGGCCCGTAGCATTGCGGGGTTTAATATGTACGGGGCACTGACCGAATGCGCGGACATCCTGCCGCATTATGGCGGGCATCCGATGGCAGCTGGTATGACACTTGCGGAAGAGAACGTGGACGCGCTGCGCCGTCGCTTGAATACACTGGCACAGGAATGGCTAACAGACGAGGATTATATCCCGATTACGAAGGTGGATGCGGTCTGTACACTCGAAGAAGCGAATCTCCAGACGATTGAGCAGATTGAGCGTATGGCACCGTTCGGCATCGGCAACCCGAGTCCGCGCATTGTCATGGAAGGTGTTGAGATTGCCGATCTGCGTATTATTGGCAAAGATGAGAATCATATCAAATGTCAGTTCCGTCAGGATGGCGTGAAGCTCGACGGCATCGGATTTAAAATGGCCGACATCGTGCCGGAACTGCCGACACAAGGAGAAGTGAATGTGGTTGGCGAATTATCTGTTAATGAATGGAATAATACCCGCCGCCCACAGTTTATCCTGAAAGATATTAGTGTACCGGGCATGCAGATTTTTGACTGGCGAGGTGCACGCAGTAAAGAAGAGAAGCTGAGTCTGCTTGAAGAAGCAGGACAGCCGGTGCGTATAGTGGCGTTCCGGGAGCACAATCAGCAGGCATTCTCCCGCATTCTCCCGACATTCTCTAATCTTGTGACAGCAGGAGATGCACATACACAGGTTGTATTGTACGATCTACCTGCTTCCAGGGAAGAACTGGAGACAGCACTTGCCAGACATCCAGACGTAGATCGTCTGTACTGTTTGTTTGGAGAAGAGCCGACGTCTTTGCCATCTATTCCAACGCATCAGCAGTTTAAAGACGTGTACAAAACGGTATATCAGCATAAAGCAGTGGCGTATGCTGATGTGAAGCATCTTGCGCAGGCGAAAAAATTGACACCGTCTGCCACTCAATTCATTTTGTCTGTCTTTACCGAGCTTGCGTTTCTGGAGGACACTGGACGAGAATACCGCTTAGCGGCAAACCCGGCCAAAAAAGATCTGACAGCGTCCACGCTTTACAGGCAGCAGCAGTCGGCACTCGAAGTAGAAACTGAATTACTATATTCCTCATACCAATCACTGTGCGCATTTCTGCGCTCGCATATGGCGGACAGCGCACCAAATAAGGAGATAACTACTCATGGATTTTAAAGAAAAGATTCGCGTGATCCTCGACTACCCACAAGAGGGCATCCGCTTCAAAGATATTACCACTCTTCTGCAGGACGGCCCAACATACAAAGCGGCCATTCAAGAAATGGCCAAATTCGCAGCAGACAAACAGGTGGACATCGTAGTTGGTCCCGAAGCACGCGGCTTCGTTATCGGCTGCCCGCTTGCCATTGAACTCGGCGCAGGTTTCGCTCCCGTTCGTAAAAAAGGCAAGCTGCCGTACGAAACGATTCAGGCAGAATACACACTCGAATACGGAAAAGATGCGCTTGCGATGCACAAAGACGCGATCAAACCAGGTCAGCGTGTCCTGATTGCAGACGACTTGCTTGCTACAGGCGGCACGATCCAGACGACGATTGATCTCGTGAAGCAGCTCGGCGGTGAAATCGTCGGTCTTGCGTTCCTGATCGAGCTGACATATGTGGGCGGTCGTGAAAAGATTGACAGTGATTATGATATCTTCACGCTAGTGCAGTACTAAGGATAACAAAAGGCTTGATAGTCAGGCTTTCGTAGGGCAGATTGGTATTTGTACAAAGTTTGGTGGGGGAGTAGAGAAGAGAGACACCTGTCACTTCGGTACGCTTACAGGGAAGCAAAAACAGGGCGCTCCAGGGAACATGCAAACTCGCCCACAAAAAGTCGTGATGCGTATTCAAAGAAGTTGTGGGCAAAGGCCCGTTCGCCTATTCCCTTCCGCTGGGCAGTCGCGTACAGGCGTTCCGTGGCGTCTCCCTTCTCCACTCCCGACAACTTTTGTATAAAACCCATTTTGCACAAACTTTGATACAAGCCAAAGTTATAACTTCTATATGGTATTGGATATACAGTAAAAAGAGCTTCTTTTGCAGTTGCAAAAGAAGCTCTTTTAAAATCAATTGGAGCAAAGAGTGATGATTTTTTCTTTCAGATAACACAAAAGCTATGCAGAAGCGTGGAAGGGAGGAGCAATGAACGCCTGTACGCGACCCCTCAGCGGAGGGAGAGCGGCGAACGTGCTTTTGCCCACAATGCTTCGATGTATATACATCGTGGGCTTCTTTTGTGGGCGAGTTCGCTGGTCTTCTGGAGCGGACAGTTCTGCTTCACTGAAGAGCGTACCAAAGTGAATGCTCCTCCCTTCCACGCTTCTCCACTACACTTTGTGTAATATCAAACCAGAAAAAAGCTCCTCTTGACCTCCGTTTCCCGTTCTAACATAATAAAAGGTAATATTCCAGGGGAGTGTTAAAGGAGACAAGATTCATGAGCATCGAAACGGCGATTGAAACCGCGATCGACCAGGTTACAGACAAAGCGAAAACGTATCTGCCGCAAAAAGACATTGAATTTCTCATCCGTGCCTATGAATTCGCCAGAGAAGCTCATGAGGGACAAATTCGAAAGTCCGGGCAGCCGTATATTATCCATCCGATTGCCGTTGCTGGTATTTTGATTGATTTGCAGATGGACGCTGTTACCGTAGCAGCCGCCTTCCTGCATGATGTTGTCGAAGATACAGAAGTTACGAGCGAGCAAATTGCCGAAAATTTCGGTCAAGAGGTAGCCAATCTTGTAGAAGGTGTTACCAAGCTTGGCCGAATTAAACTAAAGTCCAAAGCACAACAACAGGCCGAGAATCACCGTAAGATGTTTCTCGCTATGGCGAAGGACCTACGTGTCGTCATGATCAAGCTGGCGGATCGCCTGCACAACATGCGGACATTGAAGTATTTGCCGGAACCAAAGCAACGCCAGATTTCTGATGAGACATTAGAAATATTCGCGCCACTTGCGCACCGTCTTGGAATCGCATCCATCAAGTGGGAAATGGAAGACACGGGTCTCCGCTACATCAACCCGCAGCAGTATTACCGCATCGTAAACTTAATGAAGAAAAAACGTGCGGAGCGTGAGAAGTACATTCATGGTGTGATTGATCTGTTGCAGGAGCGCTTGAAAGAACTTTCTATTACATCCGAGATTTCCGGACGTCCGAAACATATTTATAGCATTTACCGTAAAATGGTGAAGCAGAACAAGGAGTTTAACGAGATTTATGATCTGCTCGCCGTGCGCATTATTGTCGATGATATCAGGGATTGCTATGCGGCGCTTGGAATCGTGCATACATTATGGAAGCCAATGCCGGGCCGCTTCAAAGATTACATTGCTATGCCAAAAGCGAATATGTATCAGTCGCTTCATACAACCGTGATCGGCCCGAACGGAGAGCCGCTGGAAGTACAAATCCGCACAGCCGAGATGCATCGTATTGCTGAGTACGGGATCGCGGCACACTGGGCGTACAAAGAAGGACAGAATATTTCTGAGGAAGCGACATTTGAGACGAAGTTATCCTGGTTCCGTGAAATTCTAGAATGGCAGCAGGAAGCACGCGATGCCCAGGAGTTCATGGAATCGCTTAAAATGGATCTGTTTGCCGATCTTGTTTTTGTATTTACACCGAAGGGCGATGTTATCGAGCTGCCAAAAGGATCAGTGCCGCTGGACTTTGCTTATCGAATTCATTCTGAAGTCGGTAACCGGACGATTGGTTCGAAAGTGAACGGCAAAATTGTGCCGCTTGATCACCAGCTCAAAACAGGCGATATTATTGAAATCCTAACATCGAAGCACAGCTATGGACCGAGTCGGGACTGGCTTAAAATTACGAAGTCCACACAGGCGCGAAGCAAAATTAAGCAGTGGTTCAAGAGAGAGAAGCGCGAAGAAAACGTCATGAAAGGCCGTGAAATGGTCGAAGCTGAGTTGAAAAGGAACAGCTTTGAGCCAAAAGAGATCATGACAGCAGAGAACCTGCTTGAAGTTGCGAACAAGTTTAATTTTCAGGGAGAAGAAGATATGTTTGCGGCGGTCGGCTATGGCGGCATTACCGGCGCACAGATTGCGACTCGCCTGACGGATAAACTGCGTAAAGAGCGGGAGGACATGATGCCGAACACGGCAGAGATTCGTACCGATGCGCCGCGCAAGCGTCCGGACAACGGCGTGAGCGTACGTGGGATCGACAATCTGCTGATCCGCTTCTCCCGCTGCTGCAATCCGGTGCCAGGTGACGATATTGTTGGCTTCATTACGCGTGGTCGTGGTGTGTCTGTACACCGTGGGGATTGTCCAAACCTGCAATCATGCAGTGAAGACGACCAGGCACGTCTCATCTCGGTTGAATGGGATGCGGATATGAAGCATGAATTCAATGTCGACATTGAGGTTACCGGCCATGACCGAAGTGGCCTTCTGAACGAAGTGCTCGCGACTGTTGCGGATATGAAGACGAACATTACCGCTGTATCCGGTAAAACCGATAAAAACAGAGTGGCAAAAATCAATATGACGATTGCGATTCAAAACCTTGACCACCTGCATAAAGTAGTCGAGCGCATCAAAAAAATTCGCGACGTCTACTCTGTACGTCGCGTGCTGAATACGTAGCGAGACAACAAGGAGAGAAACATGCGAGTAGTACTTCAGCGTTCCAAACAGGCGTCCGTAACCGTAGAGGGCGAGGTAGTAGGCCGCATCGAATCCGGCCTCGTCCTGCTTGTTGGCATTACGCATACTGATACGAAAGACGACGTGGAATATGTCGCAGACAAGATTGCCAAGCTCCGTATTTTTGAAGACGAAGACGGCAAGATGAATCATTCTGTAGAAGAGGCAGGCGGCGCGATTCTTTCTGTGTCTCAGTTTACTTTGTATGGGGACACGCGCAAAGGACGACGCCCAGGGTTCAGTGAAGCGGCTCGTCCCGATCAGGCACAGCCGCTGTACGATTTCTTTAATGAGAAGCTCCGTGAGCGCGGTCTGCACGTCGAAACAGGGATCTTTGGCGCCATGATGGATGTGGCTCTTGTCAATGATGGTCCCGTTACTTTCATTGTAGAAAGTAAATCCTAAACCGTACGAAAAAAGCCAGACAGTGATTATGCTGTCTGGCTTTTTTTAGATCGTTTTTTTGCATATATATACAAAAGCCGGAAATATATTAAGCGGCACAAATGTAATGCGAATGTCATCAAAACGCTGTGCTAGCTGCTTTTTCATTTGCAACGAATACTGGAACGCGATAAATGTTCCGCTTGGTGCTAGTGAACGTTCCACTTCGTCCATTAGTTCATCGCGCAGCTCCTGCGGAAAATTCATGAACGGAAGCCCGGATAGAATGTAGTCAAATCCATTGATTTTGTGAAGACGCATTGTGTGGCTCATTGTACGTGCATTCGGATAGTGATGCATCTCCGGATAGTCGGCTGCAAGAGCGTTGCGCATCGTGCTATCCTGTTCGAAAATAAGCGCCTGGCATTCCGGTGTTTTCAGGCGGGAGATATAGCGAGTAAACGAGCCGGTTCCAGCTCCAAGCTCAGCGATGTTCCGTGCTGTCTCCCATTGTACCGGCTGTGTCATGGCACGGGCGAGAAAACGAGAGCTGGGTGCGATACTGCCAATCGTACGAGGGGAACGGATGAATTTAGAAAGAAACAAAAGCTTTTCCATGGAACACGACTCCTTAATTTTAATCCTTATTTATCCTACTACGTTACTGGTATTACTAGTATTATAAACGATAAGTAAGATAAATGCGAAAAGAAATACGCAGAAAAAGAAAAATCGGGCTCGTAAAACGAATCACGTCCCGATGAATTGTGAATGTACTACACAACAAATTTTTTGACGGAGGCTTCGAGATCGCCTGCCATTCTGGATAGAGAGGCGGCAGAAGCGCTTGTTTCCTCGAACGTTGCGAGCTGTTCTTCTGTAGCAGCAGAGATTTGTTCGGTACGTGAGGCAGCCTGTTCGATAAGATCATGTGCCGTCTGAATGGAAGCGACAGCATGCCTGGATCGGTCTTGAATGGTTTGGACCGCATGAGTCGCTTTTGCGGTTTGTTGTTCTACCTGACGGATTGCCTGTTCAATCTCGGTGAAAGAAAGACCGGCTGTATGGATGACCGTAATCCCTTCTTGTACTTCTGAAATAGCGGTTGTCATGAATTGAACGGTTTGTGCCGTTTCCTGCTGGATTCCCGAAACCAGCTCGGCAATTTTTTGAGCGGAATGGGCAGACTGTTCGGCCAGTTTCCGTACTTCATCCGATACAATCGCAAAGCCGCGACCGTGTTCTCCTGCCCGAGCTGCTTCAATCGCTGCATTGAGAGCGAGTAGATTCGTCTGTGCAGAAATGCCTGTGATCACCTCAATAATCTCGTTAATTTGATTAGAACGGTCTGCGAGTGTTTGTACGCCTTTTGCGAGCGTGGCCATCGTTTCATTAATCGAATTCATCTGGGTAACCGCCTGATGAATGGCGTTATTTCCTTCGGTAGCTTTCGTGACGGTCACGCCGATCGTATCAAGAATAGAACCCGTCGTTTGAGAGATGCCTTCCATGCCTTTCGAGATGTTCTGTACGTCGTGGGCTCCGGTCTCCATATCTTTTGTCTGCTGTTCGGATTGAGCAGCGAGTTCCTGAACAATGGATGCAATCTGTTCACTGGCGGAACGTGTTTGTTCGGCGCTGGCCGTTAATTGCTCAGATGAAGCGGCAACTTGAACGGAAGACTGCTGGATTTGACGAATCAGCTGCTGGATATGATCAAGCATTTGATTAAATGCGCGGGCTGTTCGACCGATTTCATCATTTGTGTTGTCCGGGAGGCGTTTTGTTAAATCACCTTTTCCGTCCGCTAGCATGAGCAATGATTGTTCCATGACATGCAGGGGACGTAATGTACGGGAGACAAGCCAGATAAGAAAGGCGATAACGAGTACAATCCCGATGAGAACGGATGCGATACTGAGGGTGAAGATGCGGGTGAGCACTTCATTCGAAATCGCAACCACCATTTTTTGTCCATTTGATAGCGACGCAGCGTAATACGTCACTTTTTTATTTTGGTAATAATCAGATTTTTCCTTGATCGTGGTAGTGCTACTTGCTTGGTTCATGAGAGTAGAGAGAGCCGGTGGTATTTGAGAAAATGACTTTTCACTCGCCGCGACCACTTTTCCATCTTTATTTATAAGGGCAGCGAGTACGATTTGATCGCTAAGCTGTGATTTAATACGTGCTAGCAGAGGAGAAGCACCAATTTGGTTGTCCAATTCTGTAAGCATTTGTCCTTTTCGCCCCACCTGTACGATGCGCGGCTCATTCCACCCGGGCACGCCGACATATTTAAACACCTGACCATCAAAGTTGCGGACTTGCGCTGCCTGAGACATTTCTTTTTGTTTGCCTGAGATTAAATCCATAAACGCGTAGGCCTGGCTGCCTGGCTCGGCGCTGAAATCAAGATGAACAGCTGGGCCGACATTGGTCAGGACAGTTTTACCGGTGGCATCGGTAATCCAGAATTCGTCGATGCCCGCACGTTTCGCAAGATCGGTAATTTCATTGAAATTCGTTCCTTTTTTCATAAGGAGAGAAGTCATAGTCGCCTGGCCGATCATCTCCTTATTCATAATGTCTTCTGCTGTTTTGCGTGCCGTCAGGGCATTTTCAAAACTAATGCGAGTTAGTTCTGCCGTAGCTCTACCTTGAGATTCCAGGGTGCTAGCGGTTTGATTATATACAAGAGTAGAAATACAAATAATAACAAGTGCGGTAAGGATGGTAATCGGTACAATGATTTTGAAGCGAAGTGTTCCAAGCATAGTCTCTCCTCCAGTTTTTTCTTTCTAATGTGAATTTAAGTATAATACATTATACCTATTATAATGTATTTTTCTAAGGGGAATTTGAAGATATTGTTAATTTTATGATGATGACTCAGCCTGCGGATCACTTCGTAGCGAAAACGATTTTGATGAAATAGAAAAACAGTGCTTTGTTTGGTATAGTAAATGGAGCAGGATGAGTGTGATCATCCGAAAAAGGTGCGGGTTGCATTCGTGTACAGTAGGGGCACATCGAACAAATGAAAAACAAAGGAGTGCCATATGATTATCCGAGTAGCCGGGGTTGATGAGGTTTTTCACCGATCCCTTGACCATATTATCCATTTATTTTTTGAAGACGTGCATGTCGTATTTACAGAAGAAACACCTGCTCATATCACGATTTCGATTGAACTGAAAGAGGAGCAAGAGAAAATCATGTCTTACTCCGTCCTCGAAGTAGCAGGAGAATTTCCTATATACGAAAATCGCTATAGTCGTACAGTGACCGTGGAGAGGGGGAGCAAGGAGCATCGAAGGCAGGTACGGCAAGTCATCAGCCATTCCCTTCTCCATGTCCTCCAGGAGTATACGGGGATTGAGCAGCCATGGGGCATCCTTACAGGTATCCGCCCAACCAAGCTTTTGCATGCTAGCGTGCGCGATGGAATTCCAATGGAGCAGGCTCATCATCATCTGCGTGAGAACTATCTCATTCAGGATGCAAAAATAAATCTTATGCAGCAGATTGTCGACCGCCAGCGGGCGATGGTGCCGGATTTGTACGATCTGCGCAGGGAAGTCAGCATCTACATTGGCATCCCATTCTGTCCGACCAAATGTGCTTACTGTACGTTCCCGGCGTATGCGATTAACGGACGGCAAGGCTCTGTTGATTCGTTCCTCGGGGGACTTCATTATGAGATGCGTGAGATTGGACGCTGGCTAAAAGAGCGAGACATGCGCATTACGACGATTTATTTTGGTGGCGGGACGCCAACGAGTATTACGGTTGAAGAAATGGATATGCTGTATGAAGAGATGTACCATTCGTTTCCTCATATGGATAAAGTGCGGGAGATCACAGTGGAAGCCGGGCGACCGGATACGATTACGCCGGAGAAACTTGCCGTACTGAACAAGTGGAATATCGATCGCATCAGTATTAACCCACAGTCATATATTGAAGAAACGCTTAAGGCAATTGGCCGCCATCATACCGTGGAAGAGACAATCGAGAAATTCAAGCTGGCACGCAAGGCCGGTATGAATAACATCAACATGGATCTTATTATTGGTCTTCCTGGTGAAGGCGTGCCAGAATTCGAGTATACGCTTGGCGAAACTGCGAAACTGATGCCAGAATCCGTGACGATCCATACACTGTCGTTCAAGCGAGCGAGTGAGATGACGCGCAACAAGGACAAATACCGAGTGGCGAGTCGCGAAGAAATCGGTGATATGATGCAGCGGGCTGAACAGTGGACCGAAGCGCATGGCTATGTGCCGTACTATTTGTACCGTCAGAAAAATATTCTGGGCAATCTTGAGAACGTTGGCTATGCTATCCCCGGTCAGGAGAGCATCTATAACATCATGATTATGGAAGAAGTGCAGTCGATTATCGGACTCGGCTGCGGTGCGGCGAGCAAGTGGGTACACCCAAAGACCGATGTCATTACTCGTTTTGCCAATCCGAAAGAACCGAAGGCATATAATGATTCGTACGAGCATTATACACAAGCAAAAATTGAGGCATTGAATGAGCTGTTTTCTTGACAAATGGTGTCGAAAAAGGTAACCTAAAAACAATTGTGAACAATGAATATTGATCTAATGAAGGGCACAAAGTAGTCTGGAAGCCCTGCGATACAGAGAGGAATGCCTGAGGCTGGAAGCATTCCACGCAGTTCAGATGAATGACAACCTGGAAGACCGATGGCAACATACGGCGCCTCTCCTGCGTTATGGGAGTTTCGAGTGGGATTTTTGAATCCAAGTAGGGTGGCACCACGGGAATTGTAACCAATCTCTCGTCCCTGACAATTTTGTCAGTGGCGGGAGATTTTTTAATTTCTAAAATAGTAAGGTGGGAAAAATATGATCCAGGTCCCAAGAGGAACAGCCGATGTACTGCCGGGCGAGATTGAGCTGTGGCAGTATATTGAGAATGCGGCGCGGGATATTTGTCGCCGCTACAATTATGCGGAAATTCGCACACCGGTGTTTGAACATACCGAACTGTTCCAGCGCGGTGTCGGCGAAACAACGGACATCGTGGAGAAGGAGATGTATACGTTCACGGACCGGGGAGATCGCAGTCTGACTTTGCGCCCGGAAGGAACAGCATCGACAGTTCGCTCGTATGTCGAGAACAAAATGTTCGGTCTTGCAAATCAGCCGGTCAAGCTGTACTATATCGGCCAGATGTTCCGCTATGAGCGGCCACAGGCGGGCCGGATGCGCCAGTTCACCCAGTTCGGAGTGGAGGCGATCGGCAGTCACGATCCAGCGATTGATGCCGAGACGATTGCGCTTGCGATGCGTCTGTACGAAGAGCTGGGCCTGAAGAACCTGCATGTCGAGCTGAATAGCCTGGGCGATGCAGAAAGCCGTCAGGCGCACCGCGATGCGCTTGTGAAGCATTTTACGCCGCATATCGCGGAGTTCTGTGCAGACTGTCAGTCTCGTCTTGCACGTAACCCGCTGCGCATTCTGGACTGCAAAAAGGATGCTGGTAACGAGTTAATGAAAACAGCGCCTGTCATTCTTGATTACTTGAATGAGGAATCAAGCACATACTTTGAAAAGGTGAAACAGCACCTTGATAATCTCGGTATCGCGTACAATGTGAATCCGAATCTTGTGCGCGGTCTGGACTACTATACACATACTGCCTTTGAAATTATGGAGCATGGTATCGGCGCGGTCAGTACAATCTGTGGCGGTGGACGCTACAACGGACTCGTCGAGCAGGTCGGGGGCAATGATATGCCGGGCATTGGCTTTGCGATGAGCATTGAGCGCGTGTTGCTCGCTCTCAAAACGCAGGGCATTGAGCTTCCGATTCAGCAGGGCGTAGAATGTTTTGTGATTGGGATGGGTGACGAAGCAGAAAGCAAGGCATTCCAGTTGCTTGACCAGCTTCGTGCTGGCGGCTTGTCGGCGGACAAGGATTTTATGGGCCGCAAGATGAAAGCACAGTTGAAAGCGGCAGATCGTCTGCAAGCGAAGGCAGTCGTCATTATTGGGGAAGACGAGCTAGCACGCAAGGCAGCCATGGTCAAAAACATGGCCAGCGGCGAGCAGCAGGAAGTACCGTTTGATGCACTTATAGCACATGTGCAGAAAATCTGTGGCAAGTAAAAAAAGAAAGTAGGAGTTATCGAGATGGAATTCAAACAACGAACTGTATTTTGCGGCACGCTCCGCAAATCTGATGTAGGCACAGAAGTTACACTGAACGGCTGGGTACAGAAGCGCCGTGACTTGGGCGGGGTTATTTTCGTCGATCTGCGCGATCGTACAGGTCTTGTACAGGTAGTACTAAACCCGGAATTTAATGCATCTGCACATGAAATCGGCGACAAAGTACGTACCGAATATGTAATCAGCGTCAAAGGTAAAGTAGTTGAGCGTGATGCCGAGACAGTTAACCCGAACATGCTGACAGGAGAAATCGAGGTACAGGTTGATGAGATTGAAATCATCAATGCCGCGAAAACACCGCCGTTCTTTATTGAAGACGGGGTCGAAGTAGACGAGCAAGTACGTCTGAAATACCGTTATCTTGACCTGCGTCGTCCGGAGATGTACAAAACACTGCAAATGCGTCATAAAGTAACGAAGATTATCCGCGATTACCTCGACAGCCGTGAGTTCTTGGAAGTGGAAACACCAATCCTGACGAAGAGCACGCCAGAAGGTGCGCGTGACTACCTCGTACCGAGCCGTGTGAGCCCAGGCGAATTCTTCGCCCTGCCGCAGTCGCCGCAGCTCTTCAAGCAGCTCCTTATGGTAGCAGGCTATGAGCGCTATTTCCAAATCGCGCGTTGCTTCCGTGATGAAGACTTGCGTGCAGACCGCCAGCCGGAATTCACACAGGTCGATATTGAGACATCGTTCCTCAACATGGAAGAGCTTCTATCCATGATGGAAGGCATGATGAAGCTTGTCTGCAAGGAAGTGCTTGGTGTTGAAGTGGAAACACCGTTCCAGCGTCTGACTTACGCAGATGCGATGAATCGCTATGGCTCGGATAAGCCGGACCTGCGCTTCGGTATGGAACTTGTAGACATTGGTGATATCGCAGAAAACTGCGGATTCCAGGTGTTCAGCAGTGTAATCAAAAAAGGCAATCAAGTAAAAGGCATCAACGTGAAAGGCTGCGCCCATTACTCACGTAAAGATGTAGATGAACTGATGAAATTTGCGGCTCGTTATGGTGCGAAAGGTCTTGCATGGATGGCGTTTAAAGACGACGAAATTAAAGGACCAATCGCGAAATTCTTCTCGGAAGAAGAAGTTAGCCAAATCAAAGACCGCATGCAAGTAGAAGATAACGATCTGATTCTGTTTGTTGCCGACAAAGCAAAAGTTGTCGCAGATTCCCTTGGTGCGCTTCGCCTGAAGTTTGGTAAAGAGCTCGGTCTGATTGATGAGAGCAAATTTGCCTTTGCTTGGGTTGTGGACTTCCCGCTGCTTGAATGGGATGAAGATGCGAAGCGCTATGTAGCTCTGCACCACCCGTTCACACGCCCGCGTCCAGAAGATGTGGAGCTGTTCGATAGCGAGCCAGGTCAAATTCGTGCGCAAGCGTACGACATGGTGCTCAACGGCTATGAAATCGGCGGCGGAAGCATGCGGATTTACAAGCGTGATGTACAGGAAAAAATGTTCAAAGCACTCGGCTTCAGTCAGGAAGAAGCGCAAGAGCAATTCGGCTTCTTGCTCGACGCATTCGAATACGGCACACCGCCGCACGGTGGAATGGCATTCGGTCTCGACCGCATTGTGATGATTCTCGCTAACCGTACAAGCTTGCGTGACACCATTGCCTTCCCGAAAACAGCAAGCGCACGCGATATTATGACCGATGCACCAGGAACAGTCGATACGAAGCAGCTAGAAGAACTCTCGATTCGTGTATCGATGCCGAAAAAAGAAACAAAATAAAAATTGGGTCAAAGCTACCGCTTGAAATCGCTTTCTTTTTTGTGTAAGATAGAAACACAAACAGCATAGAGCCCTGCAATGTACGTGAATGCCCGATTGTTTTGTACCAACAGAGTTATTACGGGAGATCGGAGTTCCGGTAAGGCACAGATGCCGCCACCAAGTAGCGGACCTGCAAGCTACCGGGTAGATTGCCCACCTGCGCGAGCAGGTTCAAAACACCGGCGCACGGCATTTTGGGGCTCTTTGCTTGCGTAGCAATCGAACGTTCGGCCCGCAGACAGTCTTTGTCATGCGGGCTTTTTTATGTATGATTTGGATTAGGTACATAATACAAGTAGACGTATATTGATATAGACAAAGGAGAATTGTATGCTGCACCAATTTTCACGAACAGAACTCGTCGTTGGACGCGAAGGACTTGAGATGTTTAAAAACAGCACGGTTGCTGTGCTTGGAGCAGGTGGTGTTGGCTCGTTTACCATGGAATCACTGGCTCGTACTGGCATCGGCAAGCTGATTTTAGTTGATAAAGATGATGTAGATATTACGAATTGCAACCGTCAGCTTCCAGCTACGTTAGAAACAGTCGGTCAGGAGAAGGTTGAAGTCATGAAGCAGCGCATTGCGGCGATTAACCCGGAATGTGAAGTCGTAACGCTTAAAATGTTTTATAATGAAGAGACGTATGAGCAGTTGTTTGCACACAAGATTGACTATGTAGCAGATGCAATCGATACAATATCCGCTAAGCTACATTTAATTTTGCAGTGCCGTGAGCGCAACATTCCGCTTATCAGTAGCATGGGGGCGGCGAATAAGCTTGATCCGACACAGTTCCAGGTAGCCGACCTGTTCGATACGTCATACGATCCGATTGCGAAGGTGTTGCGCCGTGAATTGCGGAAGAGAGGCATTCGGAAAGGTGTAAAGGTTGTGTATTCGACAGAAGCACCGATTATGCAACGGGAAGATGTGCTGGAGCAGGTGGTGCAAAATCCAGATTCACCGATTCGTAAAGCGACTCGCCCACCGGCAAGCGTAGCATTCGTGCCATCTGTTGCTGGATTGATCATGACAAGCGTGATTATCCGCGATATGATGGATAAAGCAGGAATTGAAGTGCGTCGCGACGATTAGAACGTGACAGGGTAAGGAGTGAGGGGACTGTGGACTTGTTCTCATATGCCCATGAGGAAGAGAAAGAGCGTGGAGTGAGTCACCGTCAGCCGCTGGCGGATCGAATGCGACCGCGTACACTTGATGAGTTTGCTGGACAAGCACATATCCTTGGAGAAGGAAAGCTCCTGCGCCGGGCGATTGAAGCCGATCAAGTATCCTCGCTTATTTTTTACGGGCCACCCGGTACAGGCAAGACAACGTTAGCACGAATCATTGCACGCACGACAAAAACCGATTTTACCGACCTGAATGCCGTGACTGCTGGGGTCGCGGACATTCGTCGTGTTGTTGAGGAAGCGAAGCAGCGGCGTGATATGTATAACCAGGGAACGACGCTGTTCGTGGATGAAATTCACCGCTTTAACAAGGGGCAGCAGGATGCGCTACTTCCGTATGTGGAAGATGGTACGATCCGGTTGATTGGAGCGACTACAGAAAATCCGTTTTTTGAAGTGAACGCAGCGCTTCTATCGCGCTCCCAGTTGTTTGGTCTGCAGGCGCTGACAGAGGAAGACTTAAGCGATGTTATTGACCGGGTGCTGGTTGATCAAGAGCGCGGATATGGAGAGTTATCCATACAGCTTGACTCGGACGCACGTGAGCATTTGATTCATTATGCGGAAGGGGACAGTCGCCGCCTGCTGAATGCGTTGGAACTTGCCGTGGCAACTACCCCGCGCGATAAAGATGGTGGCATTCGGATTACGCTGGACGTAGCTGTTGATTCCATTCAGCGTCGCGCGGTCCGGTATGACAAAACGGGAGATAATCATTACGATACAATCTCAGCTTATATTAAGTCGATTCGTGGCTCGGACCCGGACGCGGCACTGTACTGGCTGGCGCGTATGATTGATGCTGGAGAAGATCCGCGTTTTATTGCTCGCCGTCTGGTGATCGCGGCGTCCGAAGATGTAGGGAATGGTGATCCACGGGCGTTGCAGGTGGCCATTTCCGCATTTCAGGCGGTAGAGCTGGTTGGGATGCCGGAAGGACGTATTCCACTGGCACAGGCGACGACGTATCTCGCGTCTGCACCGAAAAGCAACGCATCGTACACCGCGATCAATGATGCGTTGCGTACCGTACGGCAGAGCGGTCACGGTTCGGTTCCCTTGCACCTGCGTGACTCCCATTATAAAGGAGCCGAGAAACTTGGGTACGGCAAAGACTACGTATATCCGCATGATTATCCGAATGCGTATGTATCGCAGCAGTATTTGCCGGACGGAGTACGGGCAGACTTCTATAAACCAAAAGAAATTGGTTATGAACGGCATATGAAACAGTATTTACAAACGATTCGCTCGAATACAAAAAACACATAGAAGAGGGGATGTACTTGAAGATTTCAACCAAAGGCCGCTATGGTCTGACGATTATGATGGAACTGGCACGCCGTTATGGGGAAGGCCAGATGTCGCTCAAATCAATCGCCCAGAAGCATGACTTATCCGAGCATTACCTGGAGCAACTCGTTGCGCCGTTGCGTAACGCCGGGCTTGTAAAAAGCATTCGTGGCGCGTACGGTGGCTATATTTTGGCACGTACACCGGAAGAAATTACAGCCGGTGATGTGATCCGGGTGCTCGAAGGTCCGATTAGTCCGGTTGAGTTTGAGGAAGAGGAAGATCCAGCAAAACGTGATTTGTGGATGCGTATCCGAGACAGCATCAGCGACGTGCTGGATACGACCACACTGCAAGATTTGATTTCGTTCAAAGGGAACGACAATCTCGATTCGTATATGTTTTATATTTAAAAGGAGCAGGATGTATGGACATGATTTATCTCGACCATTCGGCTACGACTCCGGTGCATCCAGACGTTGTCGAAGCGATGCTACCACATTACCGGGAGCTGTACGGCAATCCATCAAGCATGCATCGGTTTGGCCAACAGGCACGCTTTGTGCTAGATGAGTCGCGTATGGCGATTGCACGTAGCCTGAATGCTACGCCGGCTGAAACCATCTTTACAGCGGGCGGTACAGAAGCGGATAATATGGCGATTTTTGGTGTGGCGGCGGCACAGGCAGAGAAAGGGAAGCATATTATTACAAGTGCGATTGAGCATCATGCGGTGCTGCATGCATGTGAGCGGCTTGCCCAGCTCGGCTATGAGATTACATATGTGCCAGCTGATTCGTACGGTCGAATCGCCGTAGCTGATGTGGCAGCAGCGATTCGACCGGATACAGTTCTTATTACGATCATGTACGGCAACAATGAGGTGGGCACACTTCAGCCGATTGAGGAAATTGGTCATCTGGCACGGGAGCAGGGCGTGTATTTTCATACGGATGCGGTGCAAGCCTTTGGCATTGAAGCGATTGATGTACGAGCGCTTCCGATTGATCTGCTTTCGGTATCGGCACACAAAATCAACGGACCAAAAGGCATAGGTATGCTCTACGTGAACCGTAATGTAAAGATTGAGCCACATATATATGGGGGCAATCAGGAGAAAAAGCGCCGTGCCGGAACGGAAAATGTGCCAGGCATTGCCGGGTTTGCCCGTGCAGCACAGCTAGCGATGGAGACGCGAGACGTGCGCCGTGCTGATTATGAAGCGTACCGTCGTGCGATGCTTGCGGTCTGGGATGAAGCGGGTATTGCGTACGTGGTGAACGGACATGTAGAAGCGTATATGCCGCATATTTTGAATGTGAGCTTTCCTGGAACGCAAACAGAAGCGATGCTCATGAATCTTGATCTTATGGGTGTCGCAGCGGCCAGTGGTTCGGCCTGCACATCCGGCTCGCTTGAGATCTCTCATGTGCTACGTGCGATGAACTTATCGGAAGAACGACTTACATCCGCGATTCGCTTTAGCTTTGGCTATGGCAATACGGTGGAGCAGGTAGAAGAAGCGGCTCGCCGCATTGTGCGCATTGTACAAAAATAAAGCAGGTAAATTGACGCCGCATTACTCAGGATGCGGCGTTTTCTGCTATGATTTAGACATACAGGCAAGAGGATAACAAGGGGGTAGAAAACGTGAAGAAAACGGCAGAAGACTACAATGATCTTGGACTGCAGGAACTAGCACAGGGGCATTTTGAAGAAGCGCTCTCACTGTTTGAGAAATCAATTCAGACAGATGGAAGTTACGCACATCCGTACTGCAACATCGGCAACATTCTCGCAGCGACCGGACATGAAGATGATGCGGTGCGCTGGTTTACCCGTGCCATTGAACTCAATCCGCAGCTGGAGCTGGCTTATTATGGTCTGGGCAATTCGTATTTTAATATCGGCAATTATGAATCCGCACGTGTATCGTTTGAGAAAGCAAAAGAAAAAGGCATGGATCATCATGATCTTGACTTTATGATTGCGATGTCATACATGCAGGGCGAACAACTGGAAAAAGCGATCGCGTCATTTGAAGCGTGTCTTACTGTACAGCCAGGTGATGTGGAAGCGTACTTTAATAAAGGCATGTCGTATGCCCGCCTTGGTCATATTGAAGAAGCAAAGCAGGACTTCCTTAAGGCAATTGAACTGGCACCGGAGCATGATGACGCACTGTACAATCTTGGGGTAGCGTATGCGTTCCTCGACAACACAGAAGAATCGAAGGCCCAGTTCGAGAAAGCACTTGCCGTCAATCCGAGTCACATTCTGGCCCAGAATGCGCTTGCTGAATTGAATAAGCAGTAGCACTGGAAGATGTGTCCGGGCATAGCTTGCTCTCGTTGTTCCATACTACAAGTACGGAAGGAGATGATCGTCATGCAGCGCGCACGCGACATCATTGGACTTCCTGTTATTGGACGGGAGACGGGCAAAGAGGTGGGCTCTGTCCAGGACCTTCTGTTTAATAAACAGTGGCAGTATATGGGGCTTTTATTGAAAGAAAAAAACTTCTTTCATAAAGGAACTTATGTTCCGGCATCCGCAGTTTTTTCGTTTGGCACAGACTGCATCATGATTGGTGCAGAAGCGATCACGTCATTTGATTCTTCCTCCATGTGGCAGATGCTTCGCACGGGGCGAGCTCCGCTGAAAGGCAAATCGGTTGTGACGGCGTGTGGACGTCATCTTGGATTTGTGGCGGATGTTTATATTGAGCCACATGCGGGCAAAATAGTAGGGTACGAGCTTTCGGATGGTTTTCTGTCCGATATGCTGGATGGCCGCAGGATGATTCGGGACACACAGCGTATCACGCTGGGGGAAGACACTGTTGTTGTAGAGAATATAACAGACGGTGCGCCCCTACATTTGGGAGGATTCAAGTATGATGACGTGCATCAACTGCCAGTCGAAGGACATCGGTAAGATCGGGACAAATCAGTATTACTGTTGGAACTGTTGTATTGAGTTCACGACAGCAGGCAGCAAAGTGTCGTCTGTTTTCCAGGTGGAAGAAGACGGTAGCCTGCATTCGCTGAATGACCTGTTTTGTGATGATTGCCCGCCACCATTTGAAACGAACCTATAAGGAGTGAGTGCCGTGGGTCGTTCTTTATGGATCGGAGTTGCACTACTTGCCGTAGCGATGGGAATGATGCGTCGGAAGCGACGCAGTCGGACATGGCAGATGCTTGGCTATGGACGACGTCTCATGCGTAGCATGGATGTAGCTGGTATGACGAATATGTCGGCTCGTTACTTGAAGCGAGCTGGTCGCCGTGCCATTCGCGCTATGGCGCGGTAGAACACAAAAAGGTGTAGATTCCATGTGGAGTCTACACCTTTTTTATGTTATACGGTAAACCGCAGCACTTTCTCATGTGTCTCGGTAGCAAGGTGAGATAAATTCTCGATAGCGGATGCCATCTCTTCGGCTGAGGTGCTTTGCTGTCCGGCTGCGACCGCAATCTGGGTAAGGCCGCTTGATGTCTCCTGGCTTACATCTGTAATGACACTGATCTGGGTGTGCAGATTTTTGATCAATCCCTGTAGTTCCTGCTGCATGTGCGTAATGTTTTCCATCTCTTCTTTTGTCTGCTCTGTTTTATGCACAATGTCTTCAAGGGCGCTTCCGCCACGGTGTACCATATTAATCTGATGTTTCACTTGCTCTACATTCATTTCCATAGAGCGAACCGTGACGGCTGTCTCACTCTGTACGTGTTCGATTAAATGTACAATCTCCTGTGACGCTTTCCCGGATTCCTCGGCGAGCTTGCGTACTTCATCGGCTACGACAGCAAACCCTTTTCCCTGCTGTCCGGCTCGGGCAGCTTCGATTGCAGCGTTTAAGGCCAGTAGATTCGTCTGGTCGGCAATTCCTGAAATCACGCCCACGATACTTCCGATCTCTTCTGAACGTTTACCAAGTTTTTGAATGGCCTCGGTTGCGAATGTAACGGTTTGGGAGACGATATCTAAATGATTGATTGCGTCGTTTACCGCTTCCATACCATCCACGGCTGCGCGAGTTGTCTGAGCTGCCATAGTAAGAGCTTCTTCGGCCATGGTTGTCGTATGTTCGACTTTTTCCCGTGTTAAATTCATATCGCGATTTACATGCATAATCGCTTCTGTTTGCTCTTCGATGCTTGTAGCGATCTGCTTGACAGTCTGGGCGACCTGTCCAGTGGTGGCTCCGGTTTCCTCTGCAGCCGCCGCCAGTTGCTCGGATGTTGAGGATACATTCTCGGATGATTGTTGCATCGTCTGAATAAGAGAACGCAAGTCTTCTGTCATGTGATTAAAGCCGTCTGCTAGGTGCCCGATCTCATCCTGACGTTTGACAGGAAGCTGCACAGTAAGATCCCCTTCAGCGGCTACGCGGAAGCTTGCTTCCATCTCGGTAATCGGACGTACAAACATCCGGCGCATGAGGAACGAGAGGATGGTGAGCAGCACGAGCAGCGACACAAGGGAGACACTGAGAATAACGAGGCGCATCGTATGAATCGGCGCATATGCTTCTGCGCTTTCCATTGCGACAGCAACGACCCAGCCTGTTCCTTTGACCGGATGGAAGGCCATGAGTTTCTCTATGCCGTTAAATGTATATTCTGACGTTCCTTCTTGTTGCTTGAGCATGGTACGCCCGAAGTCATATTTTGAGAGATCAAGGGTGGCGATGTTTTTCGCGTCTGGATGGGCGAGCACAAGCCCTTTGTTATTGACAAGAAAGGCATAGCCGGTCTTACCCATCTTGATTTCTTTAATATGGCTTCCAAGTACGTCGAGCCGGACTGCTGCGGCCAGAATGCTGCGTCCGCCGTTAATCGGTTCGGCAAAATAGAGCACTGGTGTTCCATCTTCGGTTTTGGTGAGTGGGCTGACGAAACTTTTTTTCGTCTGGGCAACCGTCTCAAGCACCGATGGTTCCGGGAACGTCTTGCCGATCAAATAACCACTTGAGCCGGCGAGAATGGTACCAGTTGGAGAGGCGATGTAGATCGACTCGTACTCTGGTTCGTTGTTTTTTAAGGATGTAAGAAAACGCCCGGCTTCAAATGCGCGGTCAGGTCGGGTATCGACCGCCTGAATTACCGCAAACCGGGCGAGCTGGAACAATGAATTTTGTTTGGCAGCGACTTCTTTCTCTATCAGAATCGCGGCTTCATGTGCAGCCTGGTCCATTCCCTGCAGGGTGGCGGTGCGTAGGGAAGTCGTAGAACTTCGATCAATGAAGAAATATAGGGTAAGAAAGGCACCGGCGAGTGTTAAGGCCAGCATCAGCATCATACGCGTCTGTAGCGTCATCGTTTTTTTCATAGCTTGCTCCTTTAGTAATCCAGAATGGACAGAGAAGGAGATAGCACAGGGATGTCGTCGTCCAATGCAGCATCTAGTGTGTCATACAGATGGAGCACCCGGTCCAGTTTGGAAAAGTGAAGGAGTCTAGACCATGAAGTCTGACCGGTTACGACACGGCTTTCAAATCCCTGGCTGTGGCACTTTTTGCAAAAGGAAAACAGAAGGGCGAGTCCCGTGCTGTCTACACCTGTAAGTTGTGTCGTATCAAGGATGTAGCGCGTGTGGTCGGCTGTAATGGCCGCAAATAATGTTTTTGCGGCAGCTCGCGAGCGGCTGTAATCAATTTCTCCCTCAAGGGTCAGCACCCGAAAGCCTCGAATATCCGTTACCAACATTCGTTCTCTCTCCTTTTTCTAAGGCTTATGTATTGTCTGTTTTTATGATAGCGCAGGAGTTTAGTCCTGATGTTAATGAAATATAAAGATTCAGTTAATATTGTTACATAAAGGAACAAGAGGCTGGACAAACTTGAAAGAATGAATGTAAGGAAGAGATGGAGGAAGCAGGATGGGACGGTTGCTTGTAAGCCGCTGGTTGTATGGAGCGGTCACGGCGCTGCTCATAGTAGGGATTGTTTATTTAGCGGGACAGGTAAGCCCGTTTTTTCTGGCGGTATGTATGGTTGTGAAAAAAGTGCTGACTCCGTTTTTTCTCGGGTTGGTTGTCGCTTATTTGCTTAACCCGGTGGTAACCTTTTTAACGAATCATCATTTTCCACGCGGGCTGGCGATTTTTTTGATTTATACGTTATTTTTGTTATTTGTTGCGTTCGTTATTATTAACGGCGGTCCAGTGATTATGCGGGAATCCCGTGAACTGTCAGGGAAGCTGCCGGAGCTTGTGTTTACATACCGAGAGTGGCTTGGACAGATACAGATTCAGCAGGCAGACTCGCCGTTTCCGCTACACAGCGGTCTGACAGGTGGACTCAGGCGAATAGAGCTTGCGGTGAATAGCTATGTCGCAGGATTGTTTACAGAAGTGGATGACTGGCTGGATCGTCTGCTGCTGGTGATGCTGATTCCGTTTATTGTGTTTTATATGCTTAAGGACATGAAGACGATGCAGCAAGGAACACTGTTGCTCGTTCCACCACGCCATCGATCAACGGCGCGGCGCATTCTGCATGATATTGATTATGCGCTTGGCCAGTACATTCGCGGTCAGCTTATTGTATGTGCGGTAGTTGGAGTGCTAGCATATGTAGGCTATTTCCTGATTGGTCTGCCGTACGCCGGAGTATTTGCGCTGCTTGTCGCAGTGACAAATATAATTCCGTATATCGGCCCATTTTTTGGGGCAGTGCCAGCTATTTTATTTGCGCTGACGATTTCATGGAAGGTGGCATTGTACGCAGTCATTGTAAATTTGATTATTCAAATACTCGAAGGCAATATTGTCTCGCCGTTCATTGTTGGCCGTTCATTGCATCTGCATCCGTTGTTTATTATTCTTGCGGTAACGATTGGCGGGGAGATTGCGGGTCTTGCTGGATTGATTTTTGCAGTTCCGGTCGTTGCTTGTCTGAAAGTTGTGATTGAGCATGTTGTCATTCATACGGTGCGGCGGGAGAAGACAGAAGAGCTGGATTGACAGAGAATCGTAAGGATTTGTATAATAGTTCTTGGTGTAAAAAGCTGAATAATGAAGAAATCGTTGAGGGAACAAGTAGACGCAAGCCCTTGCCCCAGAGAGGGAGCTCCACGGCTGAGAGAGCATCCGGAAGAAGAGGCGTTGAAAGCTGCTCCTGAGAGCGGAACGATTGAAGTTCCGCCGGATGCATACGCATTCGTTATTCCAACAAGGCGACTGCCTGCGTATGTGCGCATGTGGTAAGCAGGGTGGTACCGCGAGAAGATAGCTCTCGTCCCTGAATAGGGATGGGGGCTTTTTTATATTGAAATAATAGATGGAGGGGTTATGTATATGAAACGTTTAAGCTCGGCGGAGATTCGCCAGATGTTTCTTGATTTCTTTCAGAGCAAGGGCCATAAAATTGAGCCAAGTATGCCGTTGATTCCAATTGATGATGCATCTCTCTTGTGGATTAACAGTGGCGTGGCCACATTGAAGAAGTATTTTGACGGGCGCGTGATTCCTGATAATCCGCGTATTACGAATTCACAAAAGTCGATTCGTACGAATGACATTGAGAATGTAGGAAAGACAGCACGTCACCATACATTCTTCGAGATGCTGGGTAACTTCTCAATCGGCGACTATTTTAAGGAAGAAGCGATTACGTGGGCGTGGGAACTCCTCACAAGTCCAGAGTGGATTGCATTCGATCCAGAAAAACTGTCGGTTACGATTCACCCGGAAGATGATGAGGCGTATGAGATCTGGAGCAAGAAGATGGGAGTACCAGATGAGCGTATTGTGCGCTTAGAAGGGAACTTCTGGGATATCGGAGAAGGCCCATGCGGACCGAACAGTGAGATCTTCTTCGACCGTGGCGAAGCATTCGGCAATGACCCGAGTGATCCAGAACTGTATCCAGGCGGCGAGAATGAACGCTACCTCGAAATCTGGAATCTCGTATTCTCTCAGTACAATCATAATCCGGACGGCTCATACACGCCGCTACCGAAGAAAAACATTGATACAGGTGCCGGTCTTGAGCGCCTAGCGTCTGTACTACAAGAAGTAGATAATAACTTCGAGACGGACCTTCTGTTCCCGATCATCGAAGCAACAGCCAGCATTTCCGGCAAAAAATACGGCGAGTCGGAAGAGTTCGACGTAGCCTTCAAAGTAATCGCAGACCATGCACGTACCGTTGTATTCGCAATCGGTGACGGTGCACTGCCATCAAACGAAGGACGTGGGTACGTTATCCGCCGCTTGCTTCGACGTGCGGTTCGCTACGGAAAAGTTCTCGGTATTGAGAAACCGTTCCTTGCAAGCCTAACTCCGGTTGTCGGAGAGATCATGAAGGCATACTATCCGGAAGTGCTTGAGAAGCGTGAGTTCATCGAGCGTGTCATTAAAAACGAAGAAGAACGTTTCCACGAGACACTGAATGAAGGTCTGCACATTTTGGAGCAGATGGTAGAGACAGCGAAAGCGGCAGGTCAGACACAAATTGCTGGTCCAGAAGCATTCAAATTGTATGATACATATGGCTTCCCATTTGATCTCACTGAAGACTTCGCGATGGAAAAAGGCATGACTGTGGATCGTGAAGGCTTCGATGCTGCGATGGAAGAGCAACGTGCTCGTGCCCGTGCAGCTCGCCATGATGAGAACAGCATGCAGGTTCAGGGTGGCGTTCTGGGCGACATTAAAGTAGCGAGTGAGTTCGTTGGCTACACGAATCTCGTAGCGGATGCAAAAGTTGTGGCGCTGATTCATGAAAATGAACAGGTTGACATGGTAAGTGCAGGGGCTGAATGTCAGATCATCCTGGATCGTACCCCATTCTATGCAGAGTCTGGTGGACAAGTAGCGGACAAAGGTACACTTGTAGCAGGTGACACACAGGCACACGTAAAAGATACGCAGAAGGGACCGAATGGCCAGAACGTACATACCGTATTGGTGGAGACCGGCACGCTCAAAATCGGCGATACAGTCGCTGCATATGTCAACCGGGCATCTCGTGCGGATATTGTGAAAAACCATACTGCGACTCACTTATTGCATCAAGCGCTTAAAGACGTACTTGGTACACATGTGAATCAGGCGGGATCTTTAGTATCACCGGAGCGTCTGCGTTTTGACTTCTCTCACTTTGGCGCGGTAACTCAGGAAGAGCTTGAACAAGTTGAAGCAAACGTGAACGAGCAAATCTGGCATAATATTCAGGTTGATATTATGAATAAATCGCTCACAGAAGCAAAAGCTATGGGCGCAATGGCGTTATTTGGCGAGAAATACGGCGATACCGTTCGTGTGGTACAGGTAGGCGACTACAGCCTGGAGCTGTGCGGGGGCTGCCACGTCCATAACACAGCGGAGATCGGGTTGTTCAAGATCGTAAGCGAAGTTGGTATCGGCGCTGGTACAAGACGTATTGAAGCCGTAACGGGTCGCATGGCGTATGAGTATCTGAACAAACAGCTTCAAACGCTCAAATTCGTTGCTGATGAGCTGAAAACAACCGTACCAAATGTTCCACAGCGCATCGAAACACTCAAAGTTGAAATGAAAGACATGGAGCGTGAAAACGAATCGCTGCGTGCGAAGTTGAGCAATCTCGAAGCGGCATCCTTAACCGATCAGGTAGAGGACGTCAACGGTGTTAGCGTCCTTGCTGCAAAAGTAAATGGTGTAGATATGGATAACTTGCGCAGCATGGTAGATGATCTGAAGCAAAAACTTGGTTCTGCTGTTGTTGTGCTTGGTTCTGTGAAAGAGGATAAAGTAAACCTTGTAGCCGGTGTAACAGCTGATCTCGTTGGACGAGGTCTGCATGCGGGCAAAGCGGTCAAAGAAGCGGCTTCACGTTGCGGCGGTGGCGGTGGCGGTCGTCCGGACATGGCGCAGGCTGGCGGTAAAAATCCAGAACAGCTGTCCGACGCACTCGCTTTCGTGAAAAACTGGGTACGCGAACAAATTTAGTTTTGACTAGGACAGGAATTTGGCGAAGCGAAGCGAATTATGAAAGGATAGAGATCCTTTGAAAGAGGTGCTAGCAGTGAGTTCCATGGATCATACAATGAAATTTACATTTAAACCGGACGATGTGGAAGCGGAAGCCCGGAATGTACTGCTCAGCGTGTACGGGGCGCTTGAAGAAAAAGGGTACAACCCGATTAATCAGATTGTTGGCTATCTAATCTCGGGAGACCCGGCGTATATTCCGCGTCATAACAACGCACGTACCATGATTCGTAAGCTAGAGCGTGACGAATTAATCGAGGAGCTTGTCCGTTCGTATCTTCGCCAGCACGGTAGCTAAATTCCACAGGGCTATGTATCCGGCCAGGCCGCCGTTCATGGGGTAGCGAGCCGGAGCAATTATCAGGCAAGAGCAGGAGACACATGTATGCGCAGGATGGGACTCGACGTCGGAGACAAAACAATCGGGGTGGCAGTCAGCGACGAGCTTGGCTTTACTGCCCAGGGAATTGAAACAATCCGGCGTGAAGGCAAGAAAAAAGATTATCTCCGTCTCGAAGAACTCATAAAACAGTACGAGATCGGGGAAATTATTGTTGGACTTCCCAAGAACATGAACGGTACGATTGGACCTCGGGGAGAACTGTGCCAGGCATTCGGAGAGTACGTGCATAACCGCTCCCGCATTCCGGTTGTGATGTGGGATGAGAGGCTTACCACAATGGCAGCCGAGCGTACGCTGCTTGAAGCGGACGTCAGCCGCAAGAAGCGAAAACAAGTCATCGACAAAATGGCGGCGGTAATGATTTTGCAAAATTACATGGATGCCAAACCACAAATAGGAGGTTAATTCGTATGGAAATGGAAAACATGGAAGTAAACGTTGGGGAATACATCACAATTACAGATGAAGAATCAGGTCAGGAGATTGAATTCCTGATTATGTACATCTTCGAAATTGAAGACCGCACATATCTCTGCCTTGTGCCGGCTGATCAGGAAGAAGAGGAAGAGTACGAAGTAGAGTTTATGCGCTATGACGGCTCTGACATGCTTCACCCGATCGAGAACGATGAAGAATGGGAACAGGTTGAAGCGACATTTGAAACGCTGATGAACGAACTCGATAACGAGGAAGTATAAGCGTTACTAACGATATGATGTAACACCGAAACCGCTCACGTGCTGAGCGGTTTTTTGGTGTATAATAAACGGATGGAATTCGTGCATAAAGGAGAGAGGGAGAGTTGTGCGACAGATAGCGAAGCTTATGGGGGGAATTCTGCTGTTGTTTGCCGTGCTTGTCGGTGGGATGGGCTACTATGTATACAGCGGTCTGCAACCAGTAGAAGAAAACAAAGGGCAGAAGAAAATCATTGAGATTCCACCGAGTTCATCTACAACAGAGATTGGACAGATTTTAGAAAACGAAAAGGTAATTAAAAATGGTCGAATATTTTCTTTGTATTTGAAGTTCGGAGAAAAATCCCCCGTACTGAAAGCAGGGAAATATCAGCTGACCGTTGGGGATACAATTGAGCAGATTGCGGCGAGAATGGAGAAAGGCGAATTTTACAAAGATGATCATGTAGTGACGATTCCAGAAGGATTCACCATTGAGCAGATTGCTACCCGCCTTGAAGAAAAGAAAATTGTGAGCAAGGCTGCATTTTTGAAAGAGGTAAACCAGGGAGTATTTACACAGGAGATTCTTAAAGGAATTCCCCAGTCGGACAAGCGTATCAAGTATCGCTTGGAAGGGTACTTGTTCCCGGATACGTATGAGTTCAAAAAAGGCAGCACAGCACATGATGTGATCAATAAAATGCTGGATCAAACAGAAGAAGTCTGGAACACTGAATGGAATGCGAAGTTCCAACAGCATCATCTTACGCGTCATCAAGCGATTACGCTCGCATCTATTGTGGAGCGGGAAGTGCGTGTCGATGAAGAGCGGCCGATTGTCGCAGGTGTCTACTTCAACCGTCTGGCCAAACAGATGCCGCTGCAGTCAGATGCGACCGTTCAGTATTTGTTCGGCAAGCAAAAAGAGCGGGTTACCTTTGCTGATTTGAAGCAGGTGAGTCCGTATAACACGTATAAAGTGAAAGGGTTACCGCCAGGTCCGATTGCAAGCCCAGGCAAGAAGTCACTCGAGGCTGTAGCGAATGCCCAGAAGAATGAGTATTTGTTCTATGTTACGAAAAAAGACGGCTCTGGTGGGCATTATTTTGCGAAAACGTACGAAGAACATCTGAAAAACATCGAACGTAGCAAAGGGAACGAAAAATAGATTTTACACTATCATTATGTTATTATAAAGAAGTTTTGAAGGAAGGATGGTATTCGTATGATTACCACAGACGCAGTCACGCAGTATATCGAACACCTCGTTCCCGTGCGTGATGAACTGCTGTCGCGTATGGAGCAGGAAGCGATAGAGGAACATATCCCGATTATTCAGCTTCCAGCTGTACAGATGCTTCGCTTCCTGTTGACGATGCATCAACCAAAGAACATTTTGGAAGTCGGGATGGCGATTGGCTATTCGACGATCTGGCTTGCGCGCGCAGCGGATGAAGCGCACATCACATCGATTGAGATTTCTGAAGAGATGGTGCAGCGGGCGCAGCGCAATTTTGCAGAAGCCGGAGTAAGCGATCGGATTACGGTACTGCATCAGGATGCACAGGATGGTCTGGCAGATGCCCAGGAATTTGACTGCATCTTTCTCGACGCGGCCAAGGGGCAGTATCGGAAGTATTTCGACCTGTACGTCCCGCATTTGAAAAAGGGCGGTCTTCTGATCTGCGACAATGTGCTGTTTCGCGGTATTGTGGCAGAGCCCGATGAGAATGTGCCGAAAAACAAGCGTGGCATGATTACGAAGCTGCGTAGCTTTAATGAATTTCTTGCAGCCCACCCCGCATTGGAGACGACTTTCGTGCCGATTGGAGACGGGCTTGCGTTATGTATAAAACGGGGGGACTTATCGTGAAAAAACCAGAGTTACTCTGTACAGCTGCAAACCTTGATGAGCTGGTGCAGGTGATGGACGCAGGTGCAGATGCGGTAAGCATCGGGAACGAGCGCTTCGGTCTGCGTGTGGCAGGCAACTTCTCACTCGATGAGATTCGAGCGGCAGTCGAGCTGGCACATGCGCGCAGCGTAAAAATTTATGTATCGGTGAATGCCGTGCTGCATAATGCCGATCTGGAAGAGCTACCGGACTACTTGAAGGCACTTGATGAGATTGGGATCGATGCCGTCGTATTTGGCGATCCAGCTGTAGTGATTACAGCGCGTCAGGTCGGTTTGCAAGCGCCGTTGCACTGGAACGCAGAAGTGCTGACAACGAACTATGAAACGATGAACTATTGGGGCAGCAAGGGTGCGACTCGTGCATTTGTGGCACGCGAGCTGAACATGGATGCGATCATCGAGACGAAAGAAAATGCCGAAGTGGAAATTCAAGTGCAAGTGCATGGTCCGACATGTATTTTCCATTCTCGTCGTGATCTTGTAACGAACTACGAGAAGAACAAAGGTGAGGAACTGGAGCGTCCGGGCTTAGATCGCAGATTGTTCATTACGGAAGAGAAGCGGGATGAACTTCAATATCCGATCTATGAAGATCGGAACGGCACCCATATTATGAGTGCAGATGATATCTGTATTCTGGAGTATCTTGACGAACTGATGGATGCGGAGATTGACAGCTTCAAGATTGAAGGCATTATGAAAGATGCGGCATACAATGCCAAAGTCGTGGCAATCTACCGTGCTGCGATTGATACGTATATGGAAGATCCCGATGCATTCCGGGATAAACTATCTGAATGGATGAAAGAGATTGAGGCCATCCAGCCGGATGAACGTGAACTGACGACAGGGTTCTTCTTTAAAGAGCAAGTTTATTAATCGAGGTGATCCGAATGACGGAATCAAATAGTATGACAAGTAAAATCATTACACCGCGTGGGCCGATTCTGCAAAAGCCAGAAGTGTTGGCACCAGCCGGTAACTTGGAGAAGTTGAAATACGCCGTGCGCTACGGCGCGGATGCGGTGTACATCGGTGGACAAAGCCTGGGTCTGCGTGCAAACGCGGATAACTTCTCCTTCGATGAAATGAAGGAAGCAACCGAGTTTGCCCACGCCCATAATGCAAAAGTATTCGTTGCAACAAACATCATCGCGCACAATGAAGACTTGCATCAAGTGGACGATTTCATGCGCAACCTGCAACGTGCAGGCATTGATGCGATTATCGTCGCCGATCCAGCGCTTATTCAACGTACGAAACAGGCAGCACCGGATCTTGAACTGCATTTGAGTACACAGGCATCGACAACGAACTGGCAGACCGTGCAATTCTGGAAAGAAGAAGGCATAAGCCGTGTCGTATTGGCCCGTGAAGTGTCCGTACAAGAAATCCGTGAGATCAAAAAGCATGTTGATATTGAAATCGAAGCGTTTATTCATGGTGCGATGTGCATTTCGTATTCCGGACGCTGTGTGCTGTCGAATCATTTCACTGCGCGTGACTCGAACCGTGGTGGCTGTTCGCAGTCTTGTCGCTGGCAGTATGACATGTTTGAACCGCTGCCGAAAGACGAAGCCGCACTCGGACAGATCGGCAAGAAAGCCCTGCCGATGTTCGGTGAGGAAGATCCGATGTTTACGATGAGCTCCAAAGACATGTGCATGCTTGAATACTTGCCGGATATGATTGATGCTGGCGTGGACAGCTTCAAGATTGAAGGTCGTATGAAGAGCATTCATTATGTGGCGACCGTTGCGAACCAGTATCGCCGTGCCGTGGATGCGTATTGTGCAGACCCGGATCATTACAAGCTGAATGCGGAGTGGATGGAAGAAATCTGGAAAGCGTCACACCGTTCAATGACAACAGGCTTCTTCTATGGCACACCGACAGAAACCGAGCAGCTGTTCGGAGAGAACGAAGACATCCCGCAGTATGACTTTGCAGGTCTTGTTCTGGATTACAATGCAGAAACAGGCATCGCAACGATCCAGCAGCGCAACAAATTCAGTGTTGGTGATACGATCGAATTTTTCGGTCCGAAAATGGACCGTTTCACGCAAACTGTTAGCGAGATGTGGGACGACAAGGATGAGGTTATTGAGTCCGCTCCTCATGCGATGCAAGTTGTGAAGATGCACGTAGACCGTCCTGTGGCACAGCACGATATGATGAGAAAAGAGAAAAAGTAATACGGTTTAAGCCTCCTTTTGTTTCGGCAAGACTGATGATAACAGTCTGAGTCGAAATAGAAGGGGGTTTTTGTATGTCGATTTCGCGGAAGAAGCGGCGGATCTTTGTTGTGTTGATTTTATTTACGCTTCTCTACACAGGAATTGTCAGTCGTCTGGCGTGGATTCAGGTTGTGGCAACGCGGATGTTCTCCCCTCATCATGTTGATCTCGTCGAGCGAGCGGTAGCCCAGCGCCGGGAGAAGCTGGTGCTCAACAGTGGGCGTGGCATGATCTATGACCGACAGGGGGCACCGCTGACCGGAGAAGAAAAAGTAGGGCTGGCGATATTTCCGCTCGTCCGGTATGATCTTGAGGAAAGTGGGAAAGTTGGCAAGCTCGCACATATTCTCAGTATGACAGCAGAGGAAGCATTCCGACTGATCAAAGATCGAAAGCACGCAGGGTTCTGGGAGAATGGGCCAGGGAATGTGGTGGCACTCCGGCCTGATCAAGCGCGTGACATACAGGCACTCGGCATTGTGGGTGTATTGCCGCTTCCTGTGACAACTCGCTATTCAAAAGATGGACTCGCTCCCCAGATGATTGGCTACATTGGACAGAACGCGAAGCTCATTGCGGAGAAATACATGGATGATGTACAGAGCGGTGCACTTCATCCGAACAGCAAGATCGGAGTTGCAGGACTAGAGCGCACCTTTCAACCTTTTCTTGCCGGTGTCGGGGAGAAGTCGGTTTCGTATTATGTAGACGGGCGCGGCAATCCATTGAATGGTCTTGATGTTCGGATGAATGAAGCGCAAAACTCCTTTTATCCACTGTCGATTATGACCACGCTTGATAGCACCATACAGAAAAAAACAGAAGAGGCACTACAAGCGTCTCCGCTTCGAAAAGGTACAGCCGTCATACTTGATGTTGGAACACGGGAAGTGCTTGCAGTTGCCTCGAAGCCGAGCTTTGATCCGTCTCGTCCGAATCCAGGTACGAATGACTGGCAGAACCTTGCGATCAAGCAGACGACCCCCGGTTCGATTTTTAAAATTGTGGTAGCGGCTGCTGCACTCGAAGAAGGGCTGGTTAAGCTCGATGATCATTTTGTATGTAAGGGTCAATATGGTAAGTACGGATTTGCTTGCTGGAAGGAAGGCGGTCACGGCGAGCTGACATTTGCAGAGGCGTTTGCGGATTCATGCAACATTACGTTCGCGGAAGTAGCAAAAAAAGTCGGGCCAGAAAAGCTTCAACTTTATGCCCGTAAGCTTGGGCTGGATCAGGAAATCGGCTGGCAGAAAATGCCGTTCTATAAGCTTGGATTGTTCCGGCAATTTGATGGGGAAGACAAAGGACGTGTATTCGCGCAGGATCATCCAGTTGGAGATGAAGGTATTTTGATCCAGACGGGAATCGGACAGCGGGATGTACAGATGACGCCGTTACAGGCTGCGAACATGGCGGCTATTATCGCGGGTGGCGGGCAAAAGCAAAAGGTAAAAGTCGTCCAGTCGATCAATTATCAGAACGGCACGACTTTCTATTGCTTTGAAGATCGTCCGCTTGACGGTGGTACAATCTCGCCGGAGACAGCTAGTAAGTTGCGTGGCCTAATGGAAGGGGTAGTGGATCACGGGACAGCGAAAATGCTAGGGAACCTGCCGTGGAAAGCGGCAGGAAAAAGCGGAACGGCCCAGATCAGGGTAAATGGGGTAGCACGCAATAATCAGTGGTTTGTCGGGTACGTACCGCGTGAGAATCCTAAGTATGCCATCGCTGTATTGGCGGCAGACCAGCCAACGAAAGGCGTGAATGAAGCAACGAAGCTGTTTGGAGAGATTGTCACGCGAATGGCACAGACAGAGAAGAAATAGCTGGAATTAGGGAGGGAGAGGGAATGAAACAGACGCTTAGTCGAATGGCAAACAAGCTGTCGCCAGGCGGTAGCCTGAGTGTGGTGCTCACGGTTGGGGCCGCTTTGGCCGTGCTGTTGTTGTTTATTTCAACTGCGATTGTAGATGAAGTATTGGAAAAGGAAACGGTGCAATTTGATCAGATGATATATGGTTGGCTGCACCAGATGCATAGTGAGGCAATCACTGCCGATGTCATTTTTTTGACGAACATGGGGTCAGCGTTTCGACTGATTCCGATTTATGTGCTGCTCGTGCTCGTGCTCTTGATCTGGCGGAAACGGGAAGAAGCGCTCATGTTAACGTTTGCCCTTGGTGGAGGTGGAGCACTCAACTATGTTTTGAAGCAGATATTCCGCCGCAGTCGCCCGGATGTGGAGCATCTGGTAGAGGCAGGAGGGTATAGTTTTCCGAGCGGGCATGCGATGGTGTCGTTTATTTTTTATGGCATGCTTGCCTACCTGGTCTGGTACTATTTGTATGAGTATCCGATCTGGCGATATAGTATTCCTGCCCTGCTTGTTCTGCTTGGCATCAGCATCGGCATTAGCCGCGTGTATCTTGGGGTGCATTACGCAACGGATGTGATTGCCGGGTTCACGATTGGAGGAATCTGGTTGATTGCCTGCATCGTTGGGCTTCGGGCTCTGCACTGGTATAAAGAAAAGCAAAGCAGTTGAACATATGCGTTCGTCGCTTTGTTTTGCTATAATGGGAAATGGTTAGACAAGCTAGTAAGCACCCATATAAGGAGTGACAAACATGAGTGAAGCAGTACATACACTAGAAGGCTGGTTTGCCCTGCACGATTTCCGGACGATTGATTGGACATCATGGGGAGCGGCTACAGAAGCAGAACGTCAGGAAGCGATTGAAGAACTGATGGCGTTTATGAACAACTGGGCCGATATTGAAGAATCTAAGCAGGGAAGCAGCACGGCATTTACCGTAGTCGGTCATAAGGCAGACATCGCGTTCATGCACCTGCGCCCAACGCTCGAAGACATTGAAGAAGTTGAGAATGAATTCAATAAAACAGCATTTGCCTCGTATACAGTTCGCGATTATTCGTATGTCTCAGTTGTTGAGCTGAGCAGCTATATGTCTAAGGAAGCGGACCCGATGCAGGACCCGGCCATCCAGGCGCGTCTGTACCCGGCCCTGCCAAAAACAAAACATGTATGCTTCTATCCGATGAACAAGAAGCGTGAAGGTAACGATAACTGGTACATGCTCAGCATGGAAGAGCGTCGCGGCATGATGCGCAGCCATGGCATGATTGGTCGCTCATACGCAGGTCGCGTGACCCAGATTATTACCGGCTCCGTTGGCTTTGATGATTGGGAGTGGGGCGTGACGCTGTTCTCGGATGACCCGATCACGTTCAAGAAGCTCGTATATGAAATGCGCTTTGATGAAGTGAGCGCACGCTTCGGTGAGTTCGGATCGTTCATCATCGGCAATCGTCTGACGAATGAGCGTCTACCAGAGTATCTTTCGCTCTAAGTGCTACAAATAAAGGAGTGGTTTCAAAAGTCGTACGTGACGATTGAGACCGCTCCTTTTTCATCTGCAAGGTTTTTGAGGATTGGATCTGCTCAACGTGTAGTGGAGGAGCGGAGAAGGGAGGCATCTGTCACTTCGGTACGCTTGGCAGGGGAGTAAATCTGGTCGCTCCAGGGCTCCGGTGCACTCGCCCATAAAAGGACAGGATGAAGGTTCACAGAAGGGTTATGGGCAAAAGCCCGTGCACCAGATCCCTTCCGCTGGGCAACGCGCGTACAGGCGTTCCGTGATGCCTCCCTTCTCCGCTCCTGCCGCCAGTTGGGCCAGTTATCCATCACTCAGCAAGCACAGATCTTAGTACGGCTTTGCCGTACACTCTGGACTTTGTCTTTTTTTTGAATCTCAACTTTGTTGGGAGGAGAGAAGAGAGAAGTAAGAGAGCGCCTGTACGTGTTACCCAGCGGAAGGAGAACAGCGAACGGGCCTTTGCCCGCAACCCTTCAGTGAAAGAACATCGGGGGTCCTCTTTTGCGGGCGAGTTCGCTGGGCTCCTGGAGCGGACAGTCTATTCTTCTCTGCAAGCGTACCAAAGCGAACGGCTTCTCTCTTCTCGACTCCCACCACCAAAGTTACTCGATTCCACAAAAAAGAGCAGCCCTGTTAGGACCGCTCTCTTCCCCTACCTTATTGATACAGCAAATAATTTTTGCGCTCTTCTTTAAACTTCTTCAGCCCCGACGCATATTTTGCTTCGATCTGCTGCGGTGTCAGTCCTTGCAACAGGTACTGACCAATCTTATCTGTACCCATAATCTTATCAAACATCACAATTTCCTTGCCGCTGCGTGGTACTTTGAAGTTGTTAAGCTTATGTGCATACGCAAGCGCATAAATACCAGTGCGTGCCGGGTTGAATGTGCGGTAGTTCGTGATTTTTAGCTGCACACCGCCTGAGCTACCGCGCTTTTCAGCAACGAACGTTACACCTGGCAGTTTTGCACCGTTCAGCAATGCCGCGTACTTTTTCGAATCAATGCCTTTGCCGCCAATCCAGGAGAACGGACCGTCCTGGAATATACCTGTTCCTTCACCAAGACCAGTTGCATTATAGCCGAATACAGACTGCATATTTGGCATAAGCGGCGAGCTTTGTACCCATTTCAGCCCTGTATCCTGGAAGATCATATTGCGCGTATAGCCTTCCATCGGTACGACAGAAAGATTCGCTTTAATCTTTCGGTTAAAGAAGTAGGCGAGTTCTCCCGCGGTCATGCCGTGTGACATTGGGAGATTGTCCACCCCAACGAATGTCTTGAATTTATCTTCTAGCACTGGACCATCCACAATTGTGCCGCCGAGCGGGTTCGGGCGGTCTAAAATGACAATCGGTATACCAGCTTTTTGTGCAGCCACCATACAATAGTTCATCGTCGACATGAATGTATACGAACGAGCACCGATATCCTGCATATCGAATACAAGCACATCTACATTTTTAAGCATAGCCGGTGTCGGCATGCGAGTCGTTCCATACAAACTGTATACCGGAATTTTAAGGGTCGGATGTGTGTAGGATGTTACATACGCTCCGGCTTTTGCTTTGCCATCCAGTCCGTGTTCTGGACTATACAGCGCAGTAAGTGAAGCGCCAGGATAGGAAGCTAGCACATCTACCATGCTGACCCCATTACTGTTAACGCCTGTCTGGTTCGTAATTAATCCGATGCGCTTGCCGTCAATGAGATGAGAATACTTCTCTAGTAAAATATCATCGCCCAGCTTAAAAGCGGATGTATCGGGTGCTTGTGGTGCAATAGAAGCTGATGCAGGCAGGATCATCCCCATAAGCAGTACAATTAGTGCCGTAAGCACTGACAACCATTTTTTCATTCTTTCTCCCTGCTTTCCTTTATGTATATAACTTGATTATACGTGGATTCATTTCATCTTCCTACCAGTTTGGCACGGAATCATTCAAAAGTTCTATGAGATTTTTCGAGAAGAATGAAACTTGTGCGACAAGTACCCCGTATAAAAAATTAATGAGAAAACTATGATCGAGGGGGATATAATCTTTTATGTTTAAAAAGTTTATGGCCAAGATCGGAATTGGTTCTGCAAAAGTGAATCTCGTTTTGCATAAAGACGGCTGTGAGATGGGACAGACTGTAACGGGTGATTTGATGATTGAAGGTGGATCGGTTGAGCAAAAGATTAACCGGCTGGATGTTGATTTCATGCTGAGTATTCGGACGAAACAGAAAGAATACGTACACCGTATAGCGACCATTCCGATGTCAGGTGCGTTTGTTATCGGCGCATCCGAGCGCAAAGTGCTACCGTTCTCGTTTGCATTGTCGCCAGACTTGCTCGTAAGTGCACCATCTGTGGCGTACTACTTCACGACACATCTTGATATTGCGGGTGGAGTGGACAGTGGCGACCGAGATTATCTTCATGTGCTTATGCCGCATTATTTGGCTAACACAGTCGAAGCGCTTCGCTTACTTGGCCTAATGGAAAAGCCGAACTCGCGTAAATTTGATGGCTACACGCAGCAATTCGAATTTGCCCCAACTACGATGTGGCGCGGTCAGATCGAGGAAGTAGAATTCGTTGCAGCAATGGAGCCGGATGGCATCCGTCTTCTGCTAGAAGTTGATCTATATTCTTTCGGACGCGAAACGGAGTTGCGCCGTGACGTATACATTCCAGCAGAGACAGCAGATCATGTGCAGGAACTTGCCGAGCATCTGCGCGGCATGATTGATGGGATGATAGAAAATCCGCAAATGTATATGCATGTGCGTGATTACTTTGGCCGAGGACACCACCATGATTATCAAAGCTACGGCGCCAACCGTTACGGAGGATTTGCCGGAGCACTGGGCGGCCTGGCTGTTGGGATGCTTGGTGGCATGATTCTCTCCGAAATCATGGGGGATTTCATGGAAGATGCGCTCGGGGAAATTGGCGATATTGGGCAGGAAATAGAGTCTGCGGCAGAAGATTTTGGTGGGGATTTATTTGACGGTGGCTTTGACTTTGGAGACGATGAATAAAAGCCAGTAAAAATAGCGATAAAAGTAAGAAATGGATATGTGTTAAGCTGATCGTTACACAGGCGTTATGAAGGAGGGGATTCCATGGACTTTACACAACACGCACTTACAGAAGCAGAAAAGCTGGAACCGGGGAGCTTATCCCATCTGACAGAAGACGAGCGTCGGAGAGCAGAGGATCTGGCCCAATCCATTCAGGTGAATGATAGTGCAGCGGTGCTACAGTACGGTGCAGCTTTGCAAAACGAGATCTCACAGTTTTCGGATACGATTCTTGATCATGTGCGTGCCAAAGATGGCGGTGAAGTCGGTCAGGCACTCACGGAATTAATGCTTAAAGTGAAAGAAGTGGATACGACGACGCTTTCGGGTCGCAAAAGTGGACTGTTATCGAAGGTGCCTGTGTTTGGTTCCATGATGAATTCCGGCAAGAAGATGCTGGCGCAGTATGAGAAGCTGGGCGGTCAGGTCGCAACGATTACACAGCAGCTTGGGACGGCGAGTCAACAGCTTTTACGAGACATTAAGTTGCTCGATACGCTGTACGAGAAAAATCGAGAATTCGTCCGGGAGATTGATTTGTACATCGTAGCCGGAAAAATGAAGCTGACCGAGCTTGCGACAGAAGTGTTGCCTGCGTTGAAGCAGAAAGCAGAAGCATCTGTTGATCCGGCTGATGTGCAGGAGTTAAACGATATGGGCCAGCTTATCGATCGGCTGGAGAAAAAAGTGCATGACCTGATTTTGACACGCACAGTCACGATCCAGTCTGCCCCGCAAATCCGGCTTGTACAGAACAACAACCAGGTGCTGGTCGAAAAAATTCAATCGTCCATTTTAACAACGGTTCCATTGTGGAAAAATCAGCTTGTGATTGCAGTGAGTCTCCAACGTCAGAAACATGCGCTTGACGTACAGAAGCAGGTAACTGATACGACGAATGAACTGCTTCTGCGTAATTCAGAGCTATTAAAGATGAACTCGATTAACATCGCCAAAGAGAACGAGCGCGGGGTAATTGAGATTGAGACTTTGAAGAAAACACAGTCAAATCTTGTTGACACATTGGAACAGACATTGCAGATTCAGCGAGAAGGACGAGAGAAGCGGCAGGCAGCGGAGCAGGAAATCACGCATATGCAACAAGAGCTGAAAGAGAAATTAACCGCACTGGCAACCGAATACCGAGGCCGGTGATCAAAAAAAGGTTGGAGCAATATGCTTCAATCTTTTTTGCTGTGTGTCATTATTTTTCTAATCACAAAAATATGTTCAGAATATGTTTAGAAGCATTTGGTAATATGGAGGTGTTCAGCTTATGATAGCGTGATTTCAAGAAAGTCGAGAGATATAGCCTGAAGGAGGAAAACTAGCTTGATTACTAGACAAAATGTTACGGCAGATGATGTTTCATTTCTCTATCAAGTATATAAGGAAACGAGAGAGGAGGGGCTAGTAGGAATGGATTGGGACGAGGAAGAGCGAGAAGCCTTTCTTCGTATGCAGTTCGATATGCAGAGGAGTTCGTATGCGCTACAACATCTAGCAGCCGATCATGAGATTATACAGCTTGATAAGGTGCCTATCGGTCAGATTATGACCAAAATCACAGATCATTCCATCTGGCTTATTGATTTATCTTTGCTTGCGCAATATCGAAACAAGGGAATTGGTACACGCTTGATTCGAGATCTTCAAGAGCGAGGAGAGGAGCTGGGGAAGGTCGTACGCCTACACGTGCTATATAATAATCCGGCACAGGATTTGTATGCAAGACTTGGATTTTGTATAACGAGTGAAAAATTTCCGTACCTTGCGATGGAGTGGTTGTCGAGTGAAAAAGCAGAAAGAAATAAGAAGAAAGATTAGGATGAGTGATCAATATGTGGACGAAACTCGGATGTGTATCGGCGCATATGCTTCAAAAGGTTGGGGGCAATATGCTCCAACCTTTTTGCTGTATGATTATTCGTCTGTCATGCCGTACACATCAAGCACCTGCTCGATACGCCGTTGCTTCCGTTCGATGACCCGTTCAATAAATCGTTCGTAGTCGTCATCTGCCTGCCGATTGCGTTCTGCATATAGATATTTTAACTGAGTTAGATGCTCAATAAGCGTTAGGTCCGTAGAATACGCATCGCCTGCATTAACCTTGCGTAAAATGATCTCAAGCAGTTTCTCGTTTGACGCTTCGATTGATTTCGTACCCTGCCGGATGTAGATCGCTCCATATCGCAGCTCACCCCGGCTGATGATCGATGTATACGGCACGTATTTCGGATCGTATTCAATAATGAGCACCTGGAACTTTTTATCCGTAAATGGAGCGAGTGCCTGCTTATCAAAAATGAAATCTTCCGTGCGGTATTTGACCCAGCTTGGCAGATAATTGCCGAGTTTATTATCAACGTCGGCCTTGTCGAGAAAATCCTGACTGGACAGGCCATCAAGCGATGAACTTCCATCCGACTGTTGACCGACACCGACAATAATCGAGCCGCCACCAGAGTTGGCAATGGCAAGAATATGCTTGGCCAGCTTCGTTAGATCAATCCACTTCGCCTTAAAATCAAGGAAATCTGTCTCACCTGTATTATAGAGCAGCAGTTCGCAAAGCGTATCGTGCGTAGGATCAAGCAGAAAATCTTTTAGTTTTTGCGGCTGAATATCTTCATAAAACATTCCATTCGACCTTTCTTACTCGTTTGCTTGTATTATATCGTATGAAGTGAGTCTATGTGCATGTATATTTTGATTTCAGGAGTAGGGAGTTATGGCATAGATGTTTTGGATGAAATGAGTATTTTTTTGCTCGAAATGGCCTATTATCATATGACCAATATGACTCTTATAATAAATACAGGAAATACCTTACAAAAAATGGATGTATTGATTTCTACGAGGAGGTATGACTATTTTTCAAACCAGTACTGTAGTCGTGGTGTCTCTATTATGATAACTAGGCAAAACATTACTGCAGATGATGATGGATTCCTCTATCAAGTGTACAAGGAGACGAGAGAGGAGGAACTACGAGTAACTGGATGGAGCGAAGAAGAGCAAGACAGCTTTCTTCGGATGCAATTCGATATGCAGAGGCGTTCGTATGCATTGCAGCATGATGGGGCTGACCATATGATCATTCTGTTTGATCAGGTGCGCATTGGTCAGATTATGACAAAAACAACAGATGATTCGATATGGATTATCGATGTGGCTTTGCTTGCCACATACCGAAACAAAGGGATTGGCACGCACTTGATCCTCGATATTCAGCAGCAGGCAAAAGAGATAGGGAAGAGTGTGCGATTACATGTGTTATACAATAATCAGGTGCGTAATTTGTATGCGAGACTCGGATTTCAGGTAACAGAAGAAAAGCCTCCTTACTTCGCTATGGAATGGTGTCCGAATCAAAAATTACAAGGTAGTAAAGAAAGGAGGTCCTAGGATGAGTGAGCCGTATATAGGTGAAATTCGTATGTTTGCAGGTAATTATCCTCCAATAGGTTGGGCGTTTTGTGATGGAAGTGTACTTCCGATAAGTGGAAATGAAGTGTTATTTACGCTTATTGGCATCACATACGGCGGAGATGGACAGACGACATTTGCCTTGCCAGACTTGCGAGGAAGAATTCCAATTCATATGGGCACTAGTTCTTTGTCCAGCGCAACGTATGTGTTAGGACAGAAAGGTGGCACGGAAACCGTAACGGTAACCGAATCTCAGCTTCCTCAGCATACACATCCTGTGTTTGCCCAGTCTGCTGATGGAACGACGACGAGCCCGAACAATGCCTTTTGGGCGACTAGCTCAATTAATCAATATTCTAAAAGTGAGCCGACGAGCACAATGAAAAATACGGCAATTAGTTCGATAGGAGGCAATCAATCTCATAATAACATGATGCCGTTTTTAGCTGTCACTTTTATTATTGCACTAGAGGGAATGTATCCTTCGCTGAATTAAAAGACTGAATATTTAAATATTTTAGGGGGTGAATCATGTCAGAGCCATTTATCGGCGAAATTCGTATGTTTTCTATGAATTATCCGCCACAAGGTTGGGCTTTATGTAATGGACAGCTCTTGTCTATCAATAGCAATCAAGCGTTGTATTCTCTTATCGGCACAGCGTTTGGAGGCAATGGTACGACGACATTCGCCCTGCCGAATTTGCAGGGAAGAGTGCCGACCCAGATGCCGAATATAAGTGCTGTCGGTCAAAGTGGCGGGGAAGAAGCTCATGCGTTGACGATTAGTGAAATGCCTGCTCATACACATCAAGCGTACGCAGGATCAGAAAAACTGTATGATACGCCAGTTGGAAACGTATGGGGTACTAGTACACCCACTAATTACGCGCCGCAAGCGAATAGTCAAATGCATGCTCATGCTCTTGCCCAAAGCGGGGGGAGTCAAGCACATTCGAATATGCAGCCGTATACAGTAGTAAACTTCTGCATTGCACTAACGGGGATTTATCCGTCTCGAAATTAAAGGAAAGGAGGATAGCTTATGGATCCTTATATCGGTGAAATTCGTATGTTTGCAGGTAGATTTGCACCTTATGGATGGGCATTTTGTGATGGAACGTTGTTGCCTATCAGTACAAATACCGCTTTATTTTCGATTTTAGGCAATCAATTTGGCGGAGATGGCAAGACAACATTTGCTTTGCCTGACCTGCGTGGGCGTGTCCCGATGCATCAGGGGACTGGACCAGGCTTGACGACGCGTGACTTTGCAAGCAAGGGTGGGGCGGATACAGTCACCTTACTTACAAGTGAGATGCCATCCCACGGTCATGCGGCTGCTTGCATTGTGCAACAGACGGTAAAAGATCCAACGGAGGCAGTATGGGCTAATTCTGGAGGCAGATCAGGAGATAAGATATATTCAGGAGTGTCTGGTGTGATGATGAATCCAGGGGCTATTGGAGTGATGGGAGGAAGCCAACCGCATAATAATAGGCAGCCGTATGTTGCCGTTACTTTTATTATTGCTCTCCAGGGAGTTTGGCCGTCACGAAGTTGATGGATGAGATGGGGGAGAAGTATGAAAAAGTGTATTTCGATGTTTCTATGTACCTTGATGGTAGTATTGAATTTTCAAATCGTCAGCATCAGACCGGCTAGTGCTGCGCTAGTAACGAAGACTCCGACTCAAGACGCAATATGGGATGTTGGAGGGAAATGGCCTGATGAACCATTAAACTATGTTGGGTATTCAGCGGATAACGATTATGGTGTGCAAAGATCAGCTGTTCAATTCGATCTATCTGATATTAACGCTTCTGTGGGGCAGGCAAAGTTCCGTTTTTTTGTCACAGAGAACCAAGACTTAACACCATCGGACCCTTTTATCCCATTTGTTACACTGTATGGTTCTAGCATTGATTCATGGGGGACTACATTTCCATTGGATGCAGGGGACCTGCCTTTATATATAGGGCGCACAGATATTCCGCAGGGGCAATGGAGGGAATTTGATGTAACGAATTTTGTTAATAGTCAGATAAGTACAGATAAAAAAGTGACGTTCGCGTTACTTGGTCAGGAAACAGTGCCAGGTGCACAATTTAACTTTGCCGGAAGGACCTATCCAGACGCTTCAAAGCGGCCACAACTTGTACTTATTCCTCCTGCTCTACAACCGACTGTCACTAGTACAGTGACAGCGGAAGACACACAGAGCGGAAGCGGACTGATCATCACTAAGGATGTTGCCGATAGCTCTTCGGTTACACACTTTAAAATTAGCGGGATTACGGGAGGGACGTTGTATAAAAACGATGGTACGACCGTAATTCATGATGGCAATTTCATCACGGTAGCGGAAGGAGGGGCTGGGTTAAAGTTTACGCCAGCGCCAGATGCGAATAGCCCGACAGGTGGTATATTTGGCTTTAAGGTGCAAGCCGCATGGGATTCGAGTGGAAGTGGGCTCAGTAATGCTGCACAAGTAGCCATTACTGTTACGGAAGTGAATGACCCGCCGGTTGCAGTGAATGATTCATTGTCTTCGATTGAGGCAGATTCCGGGGCTCGTACCATTCCGTTTGCGACTTTGCTTGCTAATGATTCTCCAGGACCAGCTAATGAAAGTGGTCAGGTGCTGACGATAACCTCCGTTGATAGCCCGGTCGGTGGTACGGTAAGCATCTCAGGATCGAATGTAATTTTTACGCCTAGTGCAAATTATCACGGGCCTGCAAGTTTTCGATACACTGTGCAAGACAATGGTACGACTAATGGTAGCGCTAATCCGAAGACTGCTCAGGCGACTGCTTCTTTTACGATTAATGCACCTGCAGTGAAAAATATCACAGCGGTATCACCCCCAGCTGCGAAAACGGGGATCGCGAACGGAACGGCCAAAATAGTGTCAGCACTGGGATTACCGGCTCAGGTAGGCGTGACGTTAAGTGACAGCAGCACAACGAACGTAGACGTAGTATGGGATGTAGCAGGTTCTTCGTATGACCCATCGCAAAAGACGTCGCAGACGTTTACTGTAACGGGGACGTTGACCAATCTTCCAAGTAATATCACCAATTCCACCAATAAAACCGCCAGCATTAGTGTAACGGTCGATGCGGAGCCAACGAAAAACATCACAGCGGTATCGACACCGCCAGCCAAAACAGGAATCGCGAACGGCACAGACAAAACAGTGTCAGCGCTGGGATTACCGGCTCAGGTAGGCGTGACATTAAGTGACAATAGCACCGCAAACGTAGATGTAATATGGGATGTAGGGGGTTCTTCGTATGACCCATCGCAAAAGACATCGCAGACATTCACAGTCTCCGGGACATTAACCAACCTTCCAAGTAACATTACCAATTCTACTAATAAAACGACCAGTATCAGTGTAACTGTTGATGCGGAACCAACAAAAGATATCACAGCGGTATCAACCCCAACTGCGAAAACAGGAATCGCGAACGGCACAGACAAAACAGCGACAGCGCTGGGATTACCGGCTCAGGTAGGCGTGACGTTAAGTGACAGCAGCACAACAAACATAGACGTAATATGGGATGTAGCTAGTTCTTCGTATGATCCATCACAAAAGACGTCGCAGACGTTTACGGTAACGGGAACGTTGACCAACCTGCCAAATACAATCACCAATTCAGCCAACAAAACAGCCAGCATCAGCGTGACAGTAGACGCCGAGCCAACGAAAGACATCACAGCGGTATCGACGCCAACAGCAAGAACAGGGGTCGCGAACGGCAGTGCCAAAACGGTAGCGGCGCTGGGATTACCGGCTCAGGTAGGCGTGACGTTAAGTGATAGTAGCACAACGAACGTAGACGTAATATGGGATGTAGCCAGTTCTTCGTATGATCCATCACAAAAGACACCGCAGACGTTTACAGTAACGGGAACGTTGACCAACCTGCCAAATACAATCACCAATTCAGCCAACAAAACAGCCAGCATCAGCGTGACAGTAGACGCCGAACCAACGAAAGACATCACAGCGGTATCGACACCAACAGCAAGAACCGGGATCGCGAACGGTAGTGCTAAAACGGTGTCGGCACTGGGATTACCGGCTCAGGTAGGCGTGACGTTAAGTGACAGCAGCACCGCAAACGTAGATGTAATATGGGATGTAGGGGGTTCTTCGTATGACCCATCGCAAAAGACGTCGCAGACATTCACAGTCTCCGGGACATTAACCAACCTTCCAAGCAACATTACCAATTCTACCAATAAAACGACCAGTATCAGTGTAACGGTCGATGCGGAACCAACAAAAGATATCACAGCGGTATCAACCCCAACCGCGAAAACAGGAATCGCGAACGGTAGTGCTAAAACGGTGTCGGCACTGGGATTACCGGCTCAGGTAGGCGTGACGTTAAGTGACAACAGCACCGCAAACGTAGATGTAATATGGGATGTAGGGGGTTCTTCGTATGACCCATCGCAAAAGACATCGCAGACATTCACAGTCTCCGGGACATTAACCAACCTTCCGAGCAACATCACCAATTCTACCAATAAAACCGCCAGCATTAGTGTGACGGTAGAAGCGGCGACAACAACATCCGATACGATCAGTGTTACAGGAGTGTCGTTGGATCAATCGAGTCTTAGCTTAACAGTAGGAGGGGCAACCGGAACATTAATCGCCACGGTGCTTCCAGCTGATGCAACGAATAAAACGATACTGTGGTCCTCTAGTAATCCCAATGTCGCGACAGTTGTAGGTGGTGTAGTCACTCCATTACAAGTGGGAACGACAACGATTACAGCAACTTCACAAGCCGACCCTACCAAACAGGCTACCAGCTTGGTAATGGTGGAAGCGGCGACAACAACCCCCGATACGATCAGTGTTACAGGTGTATTGCTCGATCAATCCAGTCTCAACTTAACAGCAGGAGGAGGCACGGGCACATTGACCGCCACCGTATTTCCGGCTGATGCGACGAATAAAACGATATTGTGGTCGTCCAGTGATCCAACAGTAGCAACGGTAGCAAATGGCGTCATTACACCATTGAAAGCCGGAACCACAACCATTACTGTAACAACGGTAGATGGAAGTAAGACGGCTAGCTGCATCATAACCGTGAATCAGCCATCTTCCGGTGGAGGAGGAGGCGGCGGTGGTGGCTCTTCTAATGGTGGTTCATCTGGCAACTCGAATTCTACCCCATCAACACCAACTACAAATCCGAATATGGGTATTGACATTAGTATTACGGAGGCAGGAGTCATTAAAGATCGGATTCCGAACGTTGTCCAGGTGAGCAACAAAAAAGCAGATGATGGAAGAAGCATGACGACGCTTACCATTTCCAATGAGTACCTTGAGAAAGTAGCAGGAGTCATCAAATCGGGCGAGTCCGTAGTTGTGTCTGCCAAATCCTTGCCAGATACAAGTGCTATTCAGGTAGAGGTAACAGCGAAAGCCCTCTCTTCTCTAGCAGAAAAGAATGCAAGTTTGTCCATTCAAACAAAAGAGGCAGCAATTCAACTTCCGGCAAGAGCACTCCAGATAGAAAAAGTAGCAGAAAAGCTGGGTGTAGCGGCCGAACAAGTAAAAGTAAATATCACGATTACAAAACCAACCGTACAAGTGGCACAACAGGCGGCAGCCCTTGCTGAAAAAATGGGGGCGAAGGTACTAGTAGAACCAATCCAATTCTCGGTAACAGCGACAGCGAATAATCAAAAGTTGGATAGTAACAAGTTTGGCAATCAGTTTATTACACAATCGGTCGTGCTAAATCCAGCCCAACAGATTAACCCGATGAAAGCTGTTGCTGTGATTGTAGAAAATGGAAAGCTACATCCGGTACCAGCAAGATTTATGGACGGGAAGGCAGAGATTCATACGACGAGAAACGGCACGATCATGATTATGGAGCGAACAGAAACATTCACAGACATATCCAACCACTGGGCACAAAAAGATATTGAAGCTCTTGCGAACAAATTGATCGTAACAGGGATGGGGGATCAGAAATTCCATCCAAATGACAATATTACACGCGCCGAATTTGCTGCATTTATGGTTCGAGCGTTAGGATTAGAGGATCATACAGCGAGAAATGAAAGAACATTCACTGATGTATCCGCTGACGCTTGGTACTCGTCTGTTGTAACAACTGCTACAGAGGCTGGCATTTTTAAAGGTGTAACGCAGGAACAATTTGCGCCAAACGAACTGATTACACGTGAACAAATGGCAGCTGTATTAGTTCGGGCTTCCAAGAAATTCGGCTTACCACTTAAGTCTGAAGCATCAACACCAACTATTTCTGATCTGGATCATGTTTCTAGCTGGGCGAAAGATGAAGTGGCAGAGGCTATTCAAGCCGGTATCATGAAAGGAAATCCGAATGGGACAGTTACACCTGGAAGCACAGGCACACGTGCTCAAGGAGCTGTTCTCATTAAAGGGTTATTACAGAAAACGGAATTAATTAATTAGTAAACAAAAGAGCCCTCACTATCCAAAAAAATGGATTGCGTGGGCTCCCTTTTTATTTATTCACTGCACTTCCTAGCCGTTTAAGCTTATTCCATCCAACTGTAATTCCTCGCAGCGCAGACCCGATTGATTTTATGACAACATACGTCATGAACTGTCGGTAAATAATTCGCTGCAGGAACAGCCAGATCAGTGGTTTTGGACTTTCTTCCTCCAGGCGGAATGCATAGAAGGAGGCAAGAAAATCAACCAGGAAGAATACAACATAGAACAATAACGTTTTTTGTGGCTGTACGCCGAACAGTCCCATGACAAAGAGAATGTCAGCAAGCGGTGCAATCAACTGGAATACGTATTGGAACAGCCACATATTAGGCAGACCAACAAATCCGAGCGATTTTTGCTTCCGATTGAAGAGAGCACCCCGATGTTTCCATAAGCACTGGAGGGTGCCATACGTCCAGCGATAGCGCTGCTTGAGCAGGCTGCGGACATCTTCCGGCGCTTCGGTATAGGCGTAAGCTCGTTCCTCGTACATAATCCGATACCCGTTACGCAGGAGTGTGAGTGTAATATCAGTATCTTCTGCCAGGGTATCTTCCTGAAAATAGCCAACTTCGGCTACCGCTTTTTTGCGCCATGCTCCAATGGCGCCTGGAACGACGGCAATACAGTTTAGTTCATCGAACGCGCGTCGGTCCAGATTAAATCCAGTTACATATTCCACCTGCTGCCATTTAGTTAGCAGGTTACGGGTATTTCCGACTTTTACGTTTCCAGAGACCGCAGCGATATTCGGATCAACAAAGTGACGGGTAAGCAGAGCAATGGCGTCTGGAGCAATAAGCGTGTCTGCATCAAGGGCGATGACGATGTCACCAGATGCTTCCATGAATCCGCGGTTTACGGCAGACGATTTCCCGCCATTTTCTTTGGAAATCAGTTTGACATACGGATATTCTCTAAATGTTTCTTTAACTACTTCCGCTGTACGGTCAGTCGATCCGTCATCGACAACAATGATTTCAAAGTCTGGGTAGTTACTTTCCAAAATCGAATGTATCGTTTTCGCAATGACTTTTTCTTCATTATAAGCTGCAATGACTACGCTGACCGGTGGAGTAAAGTTCATATTCACCACACGGGCGCGACTTCTTCGCTTCTGTCTGGAAGCAAGATAGATCAGAACAAGGAAGCGAATCATCCCAACACCGATGGACAGATAGAATAAAAAGGCGATTCCTTTCTGCCATCCGGAAACAGCTGTGAAGACAGTTTTGTCATACGTCATAAACGGACTTTCCGTGTGTTCAACAACAGGCATAAGATCGTTTGGCGTCTTCCCGAGTAATTGATGCACCGTCGTAAACGTGTAGCCCATATGCTGTAGTTTTTCAATGAGCTTCGGTAGTGCTTCGACTGTATGGGAGCGATCACCACCTGCGTCATGAAGCAGAATAATATTCCCATCCGGTAATTCTTTCATAACACGTCTTACAATCTCATCACTAGATGGGTCCTGCCAGTCTTCCGGGTCGACTGCTTCCCCGACCATCGTATAGCCCATTTGCTGTGCCCGTAAAATCGGCAGTAGCTCTTCAGGCGTAGATGGAGAAGAGTCGGCCACGTAAGGCGGACGAAACATCGTCATGGAGTGCCCGGTCAGCTCCTGGAACAGCCGCTGATTCGCATTTAGCTCCATTTTTGCACGTATCGGGGAGATGGCCGCCACGTTTGGATGGGTAAACGTATGGCTTCCGATCTCATGGCCTTCTCTATACATTCGTCGGATGATATCCGGGTTTACCTGCGCATTTTCGCCCACAATAAAGAACGAGCCTTTTATATGATACCGATCCAGAATATCGAGAATTTTTGGTGTATATTCTGGATCAGGTCCATCGTCAAACGTGAGAACAACTTGCTTACCTGCCGCTTTACCATATCGACTTATCTGGAACGGAGAGGGATAAGTCGTATAGGATTCTCCGGAAAGTGTTCCGTCTTCATCCACGGAAAAGTCCCGTTCTCCATCTTTGGCAGACGAAGTGATCTGCAAAATCTCACCGTCTCCTGAATAATGAACAGGTTCCGGACTTGTTAATGTATGAAGTGTATTGACTTGTGACTGAAATTGATCCGGCTGGTTCAATACATTCCAGACAGTCGGATCTTCTGAGCCAAGTCGCCACAGGGCGACGCCCTTGGCTCCATTTTCATGTGACATTTTCCATTCATTGTACAAAGAAACACCATCTAAAAACCAGATAATGTGTTGGTCTTCGCCTTCTTTGTAACGCACATATGGATTTTGGCTAGCTTGATCCCACTGGATGTGCAGATGGGAAGCGCTCGCCATATCCATAATATCGCCAAATGTCACGACATCGGCAGGGTCACTGCTGTTTTCTGTCCAGTCGTATCCGTAGCTTCCTAAGCTGACGATCAGCTTGTCAGGTGGGATATCGAGTTGGTCTAATGATTTCTCAAACCAGGAACTAGAGGCGATCGGCCCTGGTTTTCCTGTTTGATAATGTTCATCATAGAGCATGACAATCATTCGGTCTGTAACTTTGGCGAGCGCACCGTAATCAAAAGCGTCATCTTTCGCCGGGACATCCTCAGTCAACTGCAGACCAGCAGCATGGAACGTATGAGATAACTCTCCCATAAAAGCAGTGAGAGCATCCTGATCTTTCGGATCGATTGATTCAAAGTCAATGTTAAAGCCGGAATACCCATTCGTTTTTGCTTCTGTATACAATTGATCAATGACTTTCTTTCTGCTTTCGGGCGAAACAAGTAGGTTGTGAACAAGTGCAGCATCCCATTTTCCATTCACAAAGTTATTGATAAGCGGCATAACTTTTACATGATTATCCGCCGCTAATTTTTTTACATCAGGTTGAACGTCCTTTTGTAAGGTTAAACTAGAAGTAAGGTGATACCATTCTGGAATTACGGTAGTCAGGGAACGAATATTTTTTTTCAGTGAGATTTTACTGTTTTCATCCCAATTTACATAGAATCCGTATACTTCTTTTTGACCTGACGACTGGACTTTGTTGTCTTTATGATGCTTTTTAAAATCAAGCTGAAAAGTCGGGTGTTTTTTCTCTTCTTCTTTTAGCTGCGCTATTAAAGAGCGCTCATTAATTTTTTCGATAATGGGGCTAATGAGAGCAAATTTGCTGTTTTCATTAAAGGATAGCCGCGGAAGAGATGGATCTGAATTCAGGCTAAAACCAAATACGCATAAGACAAGGACCGAAGCGATCCCGAACACGATACCAAGCCGTTTTATCAAAGACCAGCGACGGCCTGAATCATCATAAAAAATGAAATTTTTTGTTTCCGGTTTTTCCGTGCGGTTCATTTTTTTACGGTATAGCGAAGTAAACAGAAAATAAACGAGTGCAATAACGAGAATGATTTCGACAATATGGATATATGGTATCCATTCATTAATCATATCTGATCCTCCATCTTTCAGAGTAGTTATAGTGCCTGTGGCGCTGTCTTCGTATAATCAAACGTGTCAGGTGCGAACCATTTAATACTGATGCTTCGCTTTCCGGTTTGGTCCGGAGGGTTATATTGAACGTCTTTTGGATCGAGTCCATGTTCACCGATAAAAAGTTCTACTTTATGAGGATCTGCTACGTAGAACGTTATTCCGCGAACATCGTTTATCGTTACAGGACGTGAGCCAAAGAGCGGGTCTTTAATGGAGTGTAGTTGAATTTTTGTTTTTCCTTCCTGTGTGGTCGTAACCGAATAAGTAAGAAAATTGTGTGCGACATTGTAGTGAAGCAGACGGCTAGTGCGTGCAACTAGAATGCGGCCACTATCTTGATAATGGGCAAGCATACGCAGCGGTTGAATGTTCTTGTTGTCAAACGGATAGGGCCCATTTCCACCGCCAAAGTGCTGGGCAATGATCGAATATTCATGTCTAGCTACCAGTTCATCTAGCCTTTTTGGTGTTAGTTGCATATACAAAGCTTTCGGTCCCCAGGTCCAGTTCACACCGTGTTTTGTCCGGTCAAAAGCATAGCGATGAAATCCCCATATGTTCTGTCCATCACGCAGCCTGATCGGAAAGATGGCATTTTTTTCTCCGAATGCAGCGTCTCCTCTTGAGTTCCATACGAAATGCACATCATTCTTACGGATTAGATCCGTATGGTAGTAGGGGGAATATTTATTGTCACCTTGCTGATATGCAGTAAAGCTGAACGGAGAATAGGCCCCGAAGTTCTCCCGATTTGCTTCATTCCCGTGATTGATCCATATGTCAGGATGGATACCATCCTGATTCAGATGATCCCATGCTGCGATAGCAAGGTCTCGCGTACAAAGCCCTTCATTACGGTTTACACGTGAAAAATCACCATACCCATGCATAGAATCAATCCAGCCTGCACGATAATAATGGTTAATTAAGGCAGCATCTTTCTTCTTGGTGCGATCTGTTCCAGTAAAATAGGTCATAATTGCATTTGACGTATGCTTCTGATTGTCCACATAATAAGGATGAGAGCTATTCGTATCCATATACATCCAGAAACTATCGCCAACATCAAGTCCTAATCCGGTTCCCATAGGTGTATGGGACTTCGTGTTTAAGAACTGATGGTATTGAGCAAATTCTTCAGGAGTTGTACCATCAATATCGGAAGCAAAAGAAAGCATAGCCTGATATGGATACGGAAATGGGCGCATCTGCACTTGTGGGACGGAAGAAGCTGAAAAGCCGTTCTTGATAAAAAATATAATGCCGATCATGGCCGATAAAAGTAATGCCATGATGATCCCAGGACGGGTTAGTACGGTACGGTTCATAGCTTTCTATCCTTCTTATTTTTCTCTGTATAGAAGAGCATAAGATAACAAAATAAGAAGGGGCTGAGAGATATATTAAAATTTGATGAGAGGAAAAAAAGGAGGGAGAAATCTTGAGGAAGATTCTAATCATTGAAGATGAAGAGAATATCGCCCGGTTTATTGAGCTTGAACTTAAGCATGAAGGATTTAGTGTAGAAATTGCCTATGATGGCAGAAACGGGCTAGAAAAAGCACTGGATGTAGAGTGGGATATGATTTTGCTTGATCTGATGCTTCCTGGTTTGAATGGAGTGGAAGTATGCAGGCGAGTTCGACAGACGAAAAATACGCCGATTATTATGCTTACCGCTCGTACGAGTGTGCTGGATCGTGTATCCGGACTTGACAGTGGCGCGGATGATTACATTACAAAACCACTGGCAATTGAAGAATTGCTTGCTAGAATGCGGGCTTTATTTCGTCGTACGGATAACCAGACGGAAAAAAGGGTGGATTCTATACTGCGGTATAAAAATATTGAAGTGAATACCGAATCACAAATTGTAAAACGTGACGGAGAAACTATTTCGTTAACAAAACGGGAGTATGATTTGTTAACGATGTTTATGCGTAATATAAATCGGGTAATGACCCGGGATTTGCTACTGGATCTTGTATGGGGGTATGATTCGGCAGTAGAGACAAATGTCGTGGATGTGTATGTCCTGTATTTGCGCAACAAACTCGATACATCGGGACAGGAAAGCATCATTCAAACTGTGCGAGGAACAGGGTATGTCATTCGAAATACAGAAGGATAACGGATATGTATAAAAAATGGACGCCTCGTTCTCTTACATCACGCCTGGCCTTTTTATTTACGATTGCTATGGTCTTCTTTTTGTTGATTATGAATTTATTTGTCTACTGGGCAACGATGCAGCTTGTTTATCGTCACCAGCACCAACTGCTCCAGTCGAAAGCTGATGTGATAACGAACGAGATATCAGAGGATTTGTCTACCCATTCCAAGCTGAATCAGGTTCATTTGCGGCAAATGCTTAGTAAGTTTGTTAATGAATATCAGGCAGTTTCTCTTTTCACAGGAGATGGCACAGAAATTATTACAATAAGAGGACCAAGATGGAGACCGGAGAGTATAAGCGATATTGCGAAAGTATTTGAGCCCGAATCGTATTTTATTATTCAGATGAGAGCGTTTCGGGAAGATCGGACATTCTCTGTTCCTGGTTTTGCTAAGCCGCTGCGGCTTGAAATGCTTGAAGATGCCAAGCCGTTGAATCATTTTATTCGGACTCTTCTCCTTATCCTTGGCACAGCATCCGTTGGAGCCATTATGATTTCTGGTGTAGGTGGGTATGTTTTGTCTCGTTTGGGTTTGCGACCGTTGAACCGGTTAATGACAGAGATTTATGAGATGAAAGCCGCATCTTTATCTCCACGGTTATCACTCCAATCGACAGCGCAAGAAATTACGGCCCTTACGGATGCGTTTAATGGGCTGCTGGACCGAATTGAAGCTGCATTGGCCAAGCAGAAGCAGTTTGTCTCGGATGCCTCCCATGAATTACGCACGCCGTTGACGATTATTGATGGGTATTTACGACTGTTAGACAGATGGGGAAAGGATGAAGTAGAAATACGGGAAGAAGCGATACAGGCGATGAAGCAGGAATGTGGGCGACTGTTCCATCTCGTAGACGATTTGCTGCTGCTAGCCAAGTTGGAGGAAGGAACTGCATCGGCAGAAATTTTAGAGGTGCAGGATCTCGAGCCGCTCTTAGAAGAAGTACAACAAGCCTGGTCATCAGCTTTTCCTGCTCATTTGAAATTAGTTTGTGAGTGGGAAGATTCGCTCGTGATTGCGATGGATCGGGAGAAATTTCGCCGACTTCTGGATATTTTTCTTGATAATGCACGCAAGTATACGGATGAAGGGGAGGTGCGACTCAAAGCTTATAAGCAAGAAAATCAAGTCCATATTATTGTAGAAGATACGGGGATTGGGATTGATGAAAAAGAAATTCCCTTTCTCTTTGAACGTTTTTATCGCGTAGATAAATCACGCAATCGTCAAAAAGGCGGTAGTGGACTGGGCCTTGCGATTGCTAAAACGATTATAGAGATGCATAGAGGAGAGGTTACGGTGTGCCGTACCGATCAAGGAGGGACAGCCATTCATATTGTACTTCCTAGTTATGGATAAGTTCTCAACAAAAAAGAAGAGGCGTATAACCCCTTCTTTTTTTGTACAGTCTTGTTAGACAACAATGACTTCAGCACCAATTTTTTCAATCTCAGAAAAAGTAAGATCAACTCGCAGATGTTCAGGAATAAAACAGTGATATTCAGCTAAATAAAAGGCGATTGAATCGACGATGTCTTGCTCATAGAACAACGTATGTGTAAGACGGCTGCGAATATCGGCACTAAATCCTCTGTGTTGATCAAACTGAAGATCGACCTCGATGTCCTGTGGATGACCACCATGATGTCGAGTCGCAAACACACAACATGAATCAATTATATCTTGTTCTGAAAAATAAAGCTTCATAACCGTTCACTCCTTCGTATGCTTGATTATCTGGATACGAGACGGCGAATAAGGAAAAAGCCGATCGCAATAATTACGATATCAACGAGCAAGCCTGTAGAGGAGAACCCTGAAGTTCCACCTGCACCAATACTGCTTGCTCCACCAAACGGATGAATCATGCTACCAAGCAAAGTTCCAGCTCCGAATGCGGCCGCATGGGACAAGAATCCGCCAGATTTTTTTGGAGGATCGGCTTGGTGACTACTGTTTGTATAAGAATGCTGCGTGTGATTGCTCACCTGAGAAGAAGGAGAGCGATAGCCTGAATGATACGTAGTGGAAGCTGGACTTTGCGTTAGACGATTGCTGTTGTGTACACTCGACGCCCCGCCTTGGTGGTAGGAACTTGAATGTCCTCCGCTGAACCCTTTTGCGAATACGGATACGGGGGACAACAACATCAATCCTGCAATGAGTACAGAGACGACTTTTTTATACATGGAGTTCCTTCCTTTCTGTTTGTTCTGGTATGGGTCTATTTTTAAAAAAGACGATTAGAATTAAATTAAAACCTTCTTTAAGCAGAATTTAATTTTTTTTACCAGATTCTAATCAATTTCTTAGTTTTGCCTAATACTCCTTCATTATAATAATTCGAATGCTGATCAAACAACAAATGACTTGAAAAACCTGGGAGATGGTAAACATGAAGGCAGTAAGGAAAGAAAAAGTATGTATTCTTTCCGGAAACTATGGCGATGGACACCTGCAAGCGGCTCATGCCATTCAAGAATCCGCCCGTTTGCATATACCTGAGGTAGAAACGCTTCTTGTAGATTTTATGGAATGTGTACATCCATATTTTCATTCCATTGGAAGAAGTATCTTTATTGAGGGAGTAAAAAACTTCCCTTCTATATATGGATATATTTATCGAAAAACACGTCCGGTCAATCGGTTTTCTCTTTTTATGAAACCATTCAATCACTTAGGAATATGGCGTATGATCCGCCTTTTGCAGGAGACACAGCCTTCTATTGTGGTGAGTACGTTTCCATTAGCTGCCTGTATGATTTCAAAAGTAAAGGAACTAGGTTTAACTAGCGCGGATGCTGTAACGGTAATTACGGATCATACGGACCATAGTAGTTGGATTCATCCCTATACAGATCGGTATATTGTAGGATCAGAGTTTGTTCGTACGTCCTTGAATCAACTGGAAGTAGAAGATGAAAAGATTCGTGTAACCGGCATCCCGGTTCGACCGGAATTTTGCAAGACATATAATCGCAACGCTCTTCGAGATAAATTCAACCTCGATCGAGAACGGCCGACTGTTCTGATTATGGGCGGAGGGTTCGGGATTATTGGAGAAGGATTGTCGAAGCTTTTATCTTCTGAGCTCGTATCACAGTCTTTGCAGATTATCGTGGTATGCGGTCATAATGAAAAACTGCGGCAAGAGTTAGAACGATATCAGACAGTTTCAAAGCATGTCTTACTTGTAACAGGGTACGTAAATTACATTCATGAGCTCATGGCGCTTTCTGACTTCATGATTACTAAGCCAGGCGGAGTAACGACAGCAGAAGCGATTGCGATGGAACTTCCGATGCTTCTGTATAAGCCGCTTCCTGGTCAGGAACAGGACAACGCTCAATTCTTGATCAACAGTGGAGTGGCCTTGTATGCAGAACAGGAGGCGGATTTACACAGGTATCTGACTCAGATGTTAGAAAGTCCCGAAGTTTTAGCAAAAATAAAGGGAAACTTTCGGCATCTGCATTCCAAATGGGCAGCTTCTCGAGCACTGGATGTTATCATAAAAAAGGGAGTATAGGCAGGTTGGACAGGATGGGGAAGTTATTGCTGGATGGGCTACTCGTTTTTGTGTTACTATATGCGGTTATTCCGGGTATCATGGCGCGTATGACGGGGATGGGCGCATTTCGGAAGGGGCACAGAGTACGAGGAATAGCGCTTACGTTTGACGATGGACCTGATCCACGCTACACACCGTATTTGCTGGATTTGTTGAAAAAGTATAACGTAAAGGCCACGTTTTTTGTTGTCGGATCAAAAGCAGAAAAGCACCCTGCTATAATTCGGCGTATGCAAGAGGAAGGGCATGTAATTGGGATTCATAATTATGTTCACCGTTCGAATTGGGTTACGAATCCATGGAAGTTGTGGCAACAGATTCATCATTCAGCTGATATCATCGAGCGTATCACGGGGCAAAGACCTATGTATTATCGCCCACCATGGGGGCTATTTACCATTTTTGATTTTATAATGGGAAAAGAATTTTTCTTTGTATTATGGTCGGCAATGGCCGGAGACTGGCGAATTCAGGTTGACCATAATGTTCTACAGAAAAGAATTCTGACTTGCTTGCATGGGGGATGTGTACTCGTTCTACATGATAGCGGTGAAACATTTGGTGCCGACCATGACGCACCCCTGTATATGCTTAAGGCATTAGAAGGTGTATTGCAAGATGACGTAAGTAAAACGTATTCCTTTGTTTTGATTAATGAAATGATGGGACATACGTCGAAAAATAGTTTAATGACGCAGAACCGTACAGGTACATGTAGGCATGAGGCCAGATGAAACACATTCCTTTTTGGGAGTGTGTTTTTTAGTACTAGTTATAAAAAGCAGATCATTTCGTACACACTAAATGGAAATAGCGTGGTATTGATAAAATGGAGGTTATATTTATGAGTCGCCATAAATTACAAGAAAGACTCAAAATGAAAAATGTTGAAACAAAACATGGGGAGCAGTTTAACGATTTACTGCGCTATGTGTTTCAAGTAACGAATCAGGAATTACAACGATTTGGTTGGGAGAATAGAGAAATCGCACAAGCTAAGCTACCTGTGCTAAAACAGGCCGATGTATTAGGGTGGTTTGATGATGATAAGCTAATTTCACAGCTAGCCGTGTACCCATTTCAGGTAAATATTTTTGGACAAATATATGAAATGGGTGGATTGACAGGTGTAGGCACGTATCCTGAATATGCCAATCTCGGTTTGATGGATCAGTTGATGCGCCAGGCGCTGACAAATATGCGTGAGCGGAAACAATCGATTTCTTATCTGTATCCGTATTCGATCCCGTATTACCGTCGGAAAGGCTGGGAGATTATTTCAGATAAAATGTCTTTTGAAGTTCAAGATACGCAACTTCCAAAATTGAAGACGGTGTCCGGTGATGTGGAGCGCGTAAGCATTGAGCATCCGGCTATAAAAGATGTTTATCAGCGGTTTGCTTTACAAAAACATGCTGCAATGCTCCGAAGTGATTTGGCGTGGGAAGAATATTTGCGGTGGGACCTGGATGATTTGACAGCGGCAGTTTATTATGACAGTAATGATCAGCCAATGGGCTATCTCATGTACTGGATTGCCGGTGAGGTTTTCCATATGAAAGAAATGGTGTTTGTAAATGAAGAAGCGCGGACGGGTTTATGGAATTTTATTAGTGCCCACTTCTCAATGGTGACGTATGTCAAAGGGTATACATATACAAATGAACCGCTGGCTTTCTTATTGGATGATAGTGATATTAAGGAGACGATTGCCCCTTATTATATGGCCCGTATTGTAGATAGTAGACTTTTTATCGAGCAATATCCATTTCAGTCTCAAGAAACCGAATGTCAATTAACATTTAATCTGCGCGATCCAATACTTGAGTGGAATCAGGGGAACTTTACATTGACGGTGGATAAGCAAGGAAAAGGAAATTTAGTAGAAGGAGGAGATAATCCGGCTGCTACATTTGATATCCAAACATTGACGACAATGCTAATGGGATACAAGCGACCGTCTTACCTGGCACGGATCGGTCGTTGTCAGGCAGATGAAGCCACAGTCAAAATGCTTGAGCGGCTGATTATTCACGAGAAACCATATTTCTCGGATTATTTCTGATGAAGGGAAAACAGTAGCGTAAGCATCGTGGACAAAAATAAGCCAGGTTTGCTCAAAAGACAGACCTGGCTTGACCGGTAAGCACGTTCCTTTATTTATCGGACTCTTACCGCCGTTCCCGTAGCGATACACATCATCATACCATCTCGAAGCGTTTCAAAATCTAGATCGACACCAATAACTGCGTTAGCACCTAGCGTCCGCGCTTTATCAACCATTTCTTTGATTGCGATCTCTCGGCCTTCCGCTAGCTTGCTTTCGTAAGCGCCGCTACGTCCCCCAATAATATCCGTAATCCCTGCCATGAAATCACGCACCACATTGGAGCCCATAATAGCCTCCCCGGCCACAATCGAAATATATTCCTCAATTTCCTTCCCTTGAAGCGTTGGGGTCGTTGTAACGATCATCGTGATTCCTCCTATGAGAGATATGTATTTTTAGAAGCTCATTCTTTATTACGAAATTCGTGTATCTTTGTTTCGGAATTTTTCCCTATTCCCTTTATCACGACTGATACAATCAAAAAGAGAGGCTGTATATAATCGCCTCTCTGCTACATAGATGCTATACCGATTATGCTTGGAAGCTGTTGTCTACCTGCTGGCAAACCTGCTCAGCTGTTAGGCCGCTTGCATCGATTACAGACCCTTGTGCCACTACATTTTGTATCCCCATTACATTCTGATCCGCACCTGAAATCACACAGCAGTCGCAATTTTTTGCATCTGACTCGTTTTTCAGGTCAACAACTTGATGACCGCGATTTTGAAGTTCTTGTTTCACCGCTGTCAATGATTGTTCTACTGCAATTTTCGCCATAATATCCACCTCCTTGTCAGTTCATAGTTATCCCAGATAAGGAGATTTTTATGCACCCTTTGTAATCATCAGCACGCTGACCATGTGTTTCAAAGACATTATGAACACAACCTGATGTCAAAGAAGTGTGGCAAGTATCGTGATTTCATCGAGTTTTCGGCTGAAGCGTTTGAACAGGAATAATGAGGAAGTGGTTATTGAGCAGTCAGATCGGTGATTGATCTTTGGGGAATAAGTTGATTACATTGAATAAAAGGACAAGTCGATTCAAGGTTTAGTCTTGTCCATGAGATCATCCTTTATGTTGGAATTGTACAGGAACAACCTGCATAAACCAGTATAAAGGATTTTTTTATGGATCAATAAAGATTCTGATAATTTAGATTGGATTAATGCGACACTAGTGGTTCAAAATTAAAAAATGAAAATAACTAGTGAGTGACAGTGTTTTCATTACATTTATTGGATTTTGTTTAGAATTTGTTCAGTGGAGTAATGTACACTTTGATTATAGTTGCTACTATGCAGTCTATGTTTGATAAAAAAGGAGGGGTGCATTATGTCCGATATTACACATTCCTTATAAATCAAAACCTGAAGCCATACGCCAATAACACATAATTTTTATGTAGAAGTAAAGCCTTTTTTGAAGAAGAATCAGAATCGACTCTTCTTCATTTTCTTGTCGCCTTATTATCTATGTGATTTTTTGGAATGAAGGTGGAGAGCTATGAATAAGGGAGAAGTAATATATGAAGGAGTCATTCAGTTCCTGTGCAGTAGTCGAGGCATTAATTCATACAAAAGAAGAGATTAAAAATAAAATTATGGATCCATCTATCACTTGGGAAGAACGTCTTCTGCTTTATGAGGCGATCCAAAGGATTAACAAATATATCAAAGAGATTAGAGAAGGTTAAACATAATTATCTAATCTTAGAAGGGAGTCAAGATGAATATAAAGAAGTCTAACTTTGATTTCGTTGGTTCTTGTTTAAAACATGATATTATTAATCACCATGGCATACTGCTTTTATCAGCAAACACCACAATAGATAAAGAACATATTGTATTGCTTATGAATAATCATATCGTTTTAACCGAACATGATTTCATTTTAGAACAAGAAAATAATCCTGCTCCCCAAAAAGATACGATAACAGAAAAGCTGATTGAAGAAGCAACCCTACAAGTGAAAGATATTTTTCAATTTGTACGGGAGAGAAATAAAATTCCTATACTAGAAGTGAGAAACCATATTATCCCTGTAATTCATCAAGCATCTGAAAATAGCGATGTAGTTCAATTGTTTTCCATGCTGCAATCAAAAGACGATTATACCTATCGACATAATATTGGAGTAGGGGTATTTGCTACTTTACTTGGAAAATGGCTACATTTACATGAATCTGATTTGAAATTGCTGACCATTTCGGCTACGTTACATGATGTGGGAAAAATGAAAATTCCCGATGAGATTTTAAATAAGCCAGGTAGATTAACTGCTACGGAATATGGTGTAATCAAGAAACATACGACTTATGGGTATGAAATGCTTAAAAAAACAACAGGTATCTCTCCTACATGCGCTCTTGTTGCTTTACAGCATCATGAGCGAGAAGATGGAAGTGGATATCCATTTGGATTGAAAGGCGATAAAATTCATCAATTCAGTAAAATTGTGGCGGTGGCTGATATTTTTCACGCTATGACTTCTAAGCGTGTTTATCACGAACCGGCTCCCTTTTATAAAGTCATTAACCAGATGCAAGAAGATCGGTTTGGCAAATTAGATCCTAAAATAATCAGATTATTCTTGCATAAAATTATGATGATTCTTATAGGTAGTGATGTTGTTCTTTCAGACGGGAGAAAAGGGAAAATTGTAATGATTCATACCCATGAACCTGCTCGACCACTCGTCAAAATAGGAAATGAATTTATTGATTTAAGTAAAAGCTCATCGATAAATATAGAACAGATCGCACTTCCTTACGCTTAAATTTAGAGAGGAGAATAAAGCTTTGGGCTAAGTGTCTTTTTACGTTTCGTTGGAAGAATGGAAACATTGCAGAAAATGATTTGTACAATAATTTTAGAATGTAATAAGAGGAGAAATTAGGGTATGTTACCTAAAACCAATGAAATTATATATATAGAAAGTGGTTTAGTAGATAATAAAATTTTAAAAACAGTTGTATCAGAAGTAACGTCAGACGCTATCCTGGTGATGTTACCAGTCGAAGAAGGTACGGGGAGAATAAGAACCTTTTTTATAGATGATGTATTAATAATATCTTATCCTTCAAATGGATGCCAGTATAGATTTAAGACAAAAGTTATTGATAAAACTAATGATGTAATACCATTGTTATGTCTACAAAAACCAGAAGAGAAAAATATTAAAAGAATCCAACGTAGAATGTCATTTCGAGTACCACTTTCTTCAAAAATAGTAGCGAATATAGAAAAAACAAGAGGAGAGAGGATAGAAAATGAAGAATTGGAAATAAATTTGCTGGATATTAGTGAAGGAGGAATAAGAATTTCTTGTGACAAGTCGTATGACATAGAAATTGGAGATAAAATTACAGGAAATCTAGAAATTACAGATGAAGAAATTATTCCATTTGAAGCTAACATTGTTCGAAGAGCAGAAGAAGGGAGATTGTTAGACTACAAACAATTCGGCATTCAATTCCATAATATGAATACAATTGTAAGACAAAAAATAATTAGATTTTGTATAATGAGACAAATTGAGTTAAGAAAGAAATTGATGATGTAAAGAGGAACAACATGCCTTGCCTTGAAACTGTAATCCTAAAAGAGATGTGGAGAAGATAACAATAAAGAAGACAGTCTGGTGTTGGTCCACCAAGCGGTCGAGATACAAATAGACGCTTTTCCACAAGGGAGCGGCTCAAAATTCGTATTTCTAGTGAATAGACCTCCCAGTACTTTGCGGACTCAAGGGAGGTCTATTTTTCTTGCTTCATGACAGCAATGGTCAGTGAATACTGCGATGAAAATAGTAGCAACAAGCATGCCGCAACCAATCATCAGAGATAGTGCTTCGTATACTGTCATGGGCTTCACCCCCTTTCAGGCGGGGGTGAGCTGACGCCGTATCTATTTGTACGAAGTTGATTATAACATAGAAAAAGCAATGCAGGTGACAAGAATCCGTTTCTCTAGCGGATAAAAAATAGGCTCATCCTTTGGAACCGTACAGGCACGGACTGGGCGTGGAGTTCATACCCTGAGATAAGGTGAAAAACATCTCGGAGGTGACGCCATGTCAAGCTTGTTCGCAATGTTGACCATGTTTTTCAAAGACATGATGATGTTTGTGTCGTACATCAAGAACAATGTGTTTCCGCAGCCGTTAAGTGAGGCGGAGGAGAATCGGTATCTGGATTTGATGGCAGAGGGAGATAAGTATGCGCGGAATATGCTGATTGAGCACAATTTACGTTTGGTCGCGCATATAACAAAGATGTTGTCAACACAATACGATGTCAAAAGAGTACTACAAGTATCGTGATTTCAGCGAGTTTTCAACTGAAGCGTTTGAGCAGGAATAATGAGAAAGTGATTGTGGAGCATCCAGGTCGGCGATTGAGTCTGGGATTATCAGCTAGTTACATGAAATAAAAGGACAAGCCTGCTGGAAGAATATTCTCGGCAGTCTTGTCCTTTCTAGATAAGGAGCTAGACTCCCATAATCTTCAAACTCAACAGGCTTTATCTAAGCTGTTTTTTATCAAGTTTACCCAAAGGAGTATAGGGTATATGATCAACAAAAGTTATATCTTTGGGCATCTGGAACCTTGCAACCTTGAAGCGTAACCATTCAAAAAGCTCCTCTTTTGTAAGACTTGCGTTTCTTTCCAGGAGTACAAATGCCTTTAGCCTCTGCCCAAAAATTTCATCACTGATTCCTATGACTGCTACATCTTCTACTTGAGGATGATTTATTAATACCCGTTCTATTTCAATCGGATAGACGTTTTCACCAGCTGAGATAACTAAATTGTCCACTCTGCCACACCAAAAATAATACCCGTTAGAATCTTGATAGCCCATATCCCCTGTCTCAATCCACGAAAGGCTTTTGTTTATCATGGACCATTTATTCTGAATGTAAAATTGCCCAATTGCCCCCTTTTCAACCTCTTTTTTATCTTTATCCACTATTTTTAATCGAACCCCGTTTATTTTTTTACCAATCGTTTGAGCTGAATATCTCAAATCTTGTGGTGTAGCTATGATATTTAAACCTGCTTCAGAGGTCCCGTAGAGATTATATAAAACATCTCCTAATTTGCTAGTGACCTCCTCAACCAGTTTGGGATTAAGCTCTGTACCCCCAGAAGCAATACAGCGCAGGGATGTTAAGTCCTCTGGATTATGCCTTAACATTTTATATATCATAAGCGGTACCACCGTTATGACTTCCACATGATGTTCTTGAATTAGACTGCATGCTTTATGGGCTGCTACTTTGGCATGTCCTGTCGTACCCCCAGTTAGTAGCATAAGTTTACCTGATGTGGTTCTTTTCAGGTCTTGCTTTCTATTCATACCAAATTGAAGGAAGTTGCTGATAGCTGGTAAGGTATCATGATAACTTACTATTTTATCTTTAGCATAAGATGACTGTTCAATGAAAGAATACCATTCAGGATCATAGACTAGAAAATCAAAATCATGACGCATCAATAAATTAGTAAACTGAGTCTTGCTCATTTCCGCATTAAGCAAATAGAGATCAGCTCCTAATCTAGAAACAGCAAAAATCGTTTTAACTAACGAAGCATGATTTTTACACAATAAACCCACCTTTTGACCACTGTTAAGCTTGTAGTTTTCTTTCAACACTATGGAAAGTTTTTCGGATTGGAGCCACAATTCTTTATAACTTAGTGTTTCATGCTCATCTACTAGTGCAATGTTATCGGCATAAGACCTAGCGGAAAAAGCTAATAGAGTCATCATATTTACTCCATTTTGGTAGAGGACAGCCATTAATCTATACAATCCCGATGGAGAAAGCATTTGAACATTGTATAAAACATATAGAAGTGTAAAGAACTTCAACATCATTCCCCCCTTTTTTTTCTCAAGACCCTAGGCATTGAATTTTCCCAAATCCCCCTGAATGATATGGATGCCCACTGTCCAAAAATAAACCACCATGGTTTATATACTTTTCTTTTTGTATACATGGACTTTCCAATGATTTTGGCAACATGAGTTGGGCACATGGCAGGAAATTTTTGATAAGCTGTCGTTGGAATAATCATAGGGGTTTTTACCAAGGGCAGATAGATGGATGTTGTTGAAATCCCCATGGCATTTAACTCAGGAGCTGCAGACCGAAACCAGGTGTCAAAAGCTGACTTAGATGCTTGATAAGCAGCCCAATAGGGGAGTGGTAGTAACATAACGTTGACTGTAGATATGTTAATTACATGTCCTTGATTTTTTTGAAGAAGAGGGATGATTGACAACAGCAATTGAACAGGTGCGAAATAATTAATCGCCATCGTTCGTGTAAAATCGTGATATCGGTCTAACGAACGGTTAATCGATCGCCTAATCGATATTCCTGCGTTACTTACTACGAAATCTAAACCATCAGGCATGTGATGAAGAAAGGCTAATAAACCTTCCATGTCTTCCTGATTTCTAAGGTCTGCTCTGAAAATACTTACTTTGGCAGCTTTCATTTCGATTTCTTTTTTCATTGTTGAAAGCTGCTCTTCTCTTCTTGCCACTAAAATTAAATGTGTATGTATATCTGCTAATAGATAAGCTAATTCCTTCCCAATTCCAGAACTCGCACCAGTTATAAGCACAGTCTTTCCTTTTAGTTTGTATCTAAGCTTATTGTTTTTTAAATAAGTAGGTGGAAAGAGTATATTTTCCAAAAAGCTATATTTATACATAATGCCTCCGTAATGATAACGATGGACAGAGATGACGAACTGCTCTCCAAGCATCGAATTCTCCTAGAATTCATTCTTAATAAGTTATGAAATTAACAAAATATGTATGTGTATATTTTACTATATATGTTTTGAGAAGACATGGCTTGATGTGATAAAAAGTAATAGCTATTAAAAATGAAAGCAGTATAGGGTTGAGTATGATGATTTGCTGACTTACTGAAGATTATTCATAAACATGTATGACGAAGATAGCGATTTATAAAAAGGTCGGTAGCTTTTTTGTTCGTCTGTTTCCAGATATAATAAAATACAACAAGACAGGAGCGACATATTTAGAGAACGGGGGATTGCTATGGATATGCCTTTATTGAATCAGGTTGATGAGAAAAAAAAGAAGCTGGATCAAAAGAGACCTTTCTCATCCCACACCGTAAAAACGATTCGGGGACACTTAATTGTAGAATGGACGTATCATTCCAATGCTATTGAAGGAAACACACTGACTCTTTCCGAAACAAAAGTCGTGCTGGAAGGCATTACAGTTGGCGGTAAGACGCTTCGTGAGCATTTGGAAGTCATTAACCATAGGGAAGCTATTTTTTATTTAGAAGATATGGTGCGGAATAAAGAGCAGCTTTCGGAATGGCATATCAAGAATTTGCATGGAATTGTTTTGAAGGGGATTGATCAAAACAATACAGGAACGTATCGAAGAGAAAATGTCTTGATCAGCGGTGCGCGGCATATCCCGCCAGATGTCCTGCAGGTTTCGGAGCAGATGCGTGAGATGATGGAGTGGTATGAGGGAGAGGCACAAGAGCTGCATCCGATTGTACGAGCAGCTATGCTGCACAGCATTTTTGTTAAGATTCATCCATTCATTGATGGAAACGGTCGAACAGCACGGTTGCTTCTAAACCTGGAACTCATGAAATCAGGATATGTTCCAATTGTGATTCAAAAGGAAAAAAGGCTCGATTACTATAAAGCGTTGGATGAATCGCATGTGACAGAAGATTATTCTGACTTCGTCCAATTGGTTGCAAGCATTTTGGACGAGACGCTTGAGTTTTATTTCCGAATTGTAAAGTAAGTAGCAACGAAGCAGCCAGGTCGGCGATTGAGTCTGAGATTATCAGCTAGTTACATGAAATAAAAGGACAAGCCTGCTTGGATGCAGACAGCCCATAAGGTAAAATAAATATAAAACTACGGACAGGAGGTTTAAGTATGCGCTGGGAAAAAGTTCAGGAAATCTATCCAAACCAATTCGTTTTACTTCAGTGTCTGAAATCGCATGTGGAAGCCGATAAAAAGTATGTAGAAGAAGTAGCGATTGTCCGTCCGTTGGAAGATGAACGAGAAGCGACAAAAGAATTACTAAAGGCAAAAGGAGATCAGTTTGTTTATCATACGTCAAAGCCTTCCATTGTAATGGAGATTATTCGCAAACCGAATATCAGGGGGAAGGCTTTAAATGAAAATGGAGTACACTGATGGTTTGCTGCATGTATCTTTTACGATTACCTATCAAGGGAAAACCAAAACACTTGAGCATGTAATTGTAGACACAGGAGCTGCTCGCACTATTATTTCTGCGGATGCAGTGTTTGACTTGGGGATTTTTGCGACAGCGGACGATGAAATTAATGTGATGTACGGGATTGGTGGAGAAGAGTACTCGTTCCGCAAGACGGTAGATGAAATTGAGTTTGCATCATTTAAGGCTGATAACTTTCCTATTGATTTCGGTGATTTAGATGAAGGATTCGGAATCAACGGTATTATTGGACTGGATGTTTTATTGGAAGGAAAGTTTGTTATTGATTTAGAGAGTATGGCTATTCATCAAAAGGATAAGGAATAATAATGGGTACCCTTTTTATAGCTGGTAGATAAAAGGGGCATTTTTTAAAAATAGGCTCATCCCTTGGAACCGTACAGGCACGGACTGGGCGTGGAGTTCATATCCTGAGATAAGGTGAAAAACATCTCGGAGGTGACGCCATGTCAAGCTTGTTCGCAATGCTGACCATGTTTTCCAAAGACATAACAAAGACGTTGTCAACACAAAACGATGTCAAGGGAATGCTGCAAGTGTCGTGATTTCAGCGACTTTCCGCCTGAAGCGGCTGAGTAGGAATAATGAGAAGGTGATTGTGGAGCAGCCAGATCGGCAATTGAGCCTGGGATGATAAGCTTGTTACATGAAATAAAAGGACAAGCCTGCTGGAAGAAGATTCTCGGCAGGCTTTTTATGTGAAGATAAGCGTCTATGTTAACGTTTGCTGTTCGTTTTTTGACGATAAAAAAATCACTGTAAAGGCGGTTAAATTGAGCTATCGTTTTCCGTCCTTGAGTTTAATGATAAGCACTTTTGATGGATTCTCCGCTATCGGTACTCGAAAGTTTAACTTCTGAATTACATTCCAATAAACATATTTCTGCTAAAGGGACCCCAGTTTTCTCCCCTAAAACCAGTCATTCCCTCTAAGTTAACAAAACAAGGGAGCACAATATACATTACACCAGACATTGCATTAACCCTAAATGTCAGGATGTATCTCATCCTCGAATTGTCAGCAGGTGTTATCATTGCCATATTGGGACGTATTGCGTTCTCTGCCGTTAGTGCATCGTTCATTCCTACGCTCGCGATACCAACAGGACCCATATTACTTCTAATCCAATAATTCGAAACGTTTGTTGCTGACGCTAAATCAGTCCGCTTATCATACGTCATTAAAATTTGATTTGAGGCAATTTGTCTTGCCTCCAAAAGAATTGGATGAGGTATCATTTGTCGCTCTGCATGAAAACTTAACATTAGTAACCTCCACATATTTTGAAATAGTCAAATTATCTATTTCAAAATATGTGGGTTAACTTACTTAAGTTCGCAATAAATAGCTAGCAAGTCATAAAATTTTTTTACTATACTGCCCGTTGATTAAATAAGGAAAGTGGTGAAAAAATAGGCTCATCCCGAGGAACCGTACAGGCACGGACTGGGCGCGGCGTTCATACCCTGAGATAAGGTGAAAAACATCTCGGAGGTGACGCCATGTCAAGCTTGTTCGCAATGCTGACTATGTTTTTCAAAGACATGATGATGTTCGTGTCGTACATTAAGAACAATGCGTTTCCGCAACCGCTCAGTGAAGCGGAGGAAAATCGGTATCTGGACTTGATGGCAGAGGGAGATAAGTATGCGCGGAATATGCTGATTGAGCACAACTTACGTTTAGTAGCGCATATAACAAAGACATTGTGAACACAAACAGATGTAAAAATAGTTCAGCAAGCATCGTGATTTCGGCAAGTTTTCACCTGAGGCGGCTGAGTAGAAATAATGAGAAAGTGATTGTCGAGCAGCCAGATCAGCGATTGAGCTTGGGGTAAGAAAATGATATAGGTTTTTAAAACCAATGTGTTAATAGAAATGGACAAGCTTGTTGATGAATAAGCTTGTCCATTTTTATTACATGTTTACTTGCTAATCCGATAATCAGGATTGCTTTGTGTCCAGCCTCCGTTAGTATTAACAGATGAATCTCCATCACCATCAACCCATATTTCTGTGCCGTCGGGTAAGGTTCTCCAATGAGGAGAAACGTGATGTTCATTTGGGTTTTCAAGTAATTGGACATCTGTGTTTTCTACAATTGGAACTTCATGACCTTCAGCAGGATCAATTTCTGCAGCGGAAACCACTCCGTCTGCCCCATCAACCAAATCTACTACGCCAACAGCAAATATACCAACGGCAGCTACTTTGGCTAGGTTTTTTCCAGCCTCTACTGCTGCATCCGTATCTCCATCTATTAAATTTTCGATTGCATTTATACTTGTTTCAGCAACGTGAACCAAGCCTTTTCCAACATTAGATACCGTATCAGCAGCGGTATCTAATATCTCATCGAACCCATTTTCAACTTGCCGTTCGTTGGAGGTTACCACTCCTTCGATAACATCCACTGCTCCATTGGCAATATTTCCAACAATCTCGCCTGTTTTTGATGTCGCATGGTATACTCCCGTTCCCACTTCTTTTATGAAATCACTGTTGGTAGCTTCTCCTACTAATTCAATCGCTCCACCAACTACACCACCTACAATTTCTCCTGCCCCTGAGAATAAACTTTTTAAAAATCCCACGCTTGTACCTCCTACTTCCTAGTAAAATACTAGTAGTAATTCGTTTTATTAATAGTAATTCCTTCCTAAGCGGGGATTTATGGTAAAATTAAGGGTGGGAAATAGCTTTTTATATTTCAATTTAGCAAGTCTGCAAGCAAATTTTTGGAGGAACAACTGTGAAGAAGTTATCTTTTATTGAATTAGCTCGAAAGATACTAACTGAAGCAGGATTCCCTATGACTACAGAAGAGATATGGGAATATGCCCAGAAAAATGGATTGGATTTACTTGTCGGAAGTAAAGGTAAAACACCATGGGCTACATTAGGCGCCCGGATATATGTCGAACTGCGTGATAATTCTAAAACCGATTTTGTTAAAATCGATTCCAGACCGAAGAAATTCTTTTTACGTCATTTAATAAATAAAGCAGATCTCGAGCAAATCGCCGAATTTGAAAAAGAGAAAGTGGAGGAACCCTCATTAACACGTTTTCATGAACGGGACTTGCACCCGTTTTTAAGTTATTTTGCGGATTCCTATCTCCAAGTGCATACGAAAACGATTTATCATGAACGCTCTTCTAGAAAGTCGTATGCCCAATGGCTACATCCCGATATAGTGGGCGTGCGATTTCCAATTGAAGAGTGGGAAGCAGAAGTACTGGATTTTGGAATGGCTCTCGGGAGTTCGCTGATTAAGCTGTATTCATTCGAACTAAAAAAAGAGCTTACTTTTTCAAATCTGAGAGAGAGCTTTTTTCAAACAGTATCAAATTCCTCCTGGGCAAATGAAGGATATCTCGTCGCATCAAAGTTGTCCAGGGACGAGGAATTTATGAACGAACTCAAAAGGCTTTCTTCAGCATTTGGTATTGGAATCATTCAGCTTGATATTGAAGATCCTGATGCTGCTGAGATCATATTTCCTGCGCGCTTTACATCAGATTTGGATTGGGAAACCATTAACAAAATTTCTAAGGAAAATCCCGACTTTATGGATTTTCTCAAGCGGGTAAAAAATGATATTTCTAGCAAAGAGGTTCGAAAAGAAAAGTATGATCGAATTTTTCAATCAGAAAAGCTTATTCAAACTATACGCACAAAAAAATAAAATGGCGAGGGAATCAAAGTCGGATGGAAAATCCTCAGGTTGTACATATTGAGATTGACGATATTACGTCTGGGAAAGTAAATATCTTTTCGTTTTATCATAATGTTCCATCTCATTTGATATCTGTTTTTTTGTAATTATAGAGTCCTGTATTAAAAAGGAGAGTGTTGCTTTAAATTTACTAACAAAAAATGAAAAAAAGAGCTATTGGAGATGTTTTAAATGAAGAAAAGTAATAGTTATAAGGCTACAGTGGTATTAGGTATATCATTTTTTGGACTTTTATTATCTTACCCATTTAAAGATAGCTTTACTGGAGGTTTTTTTACTAGTCTATGTAGCGCTGCTATGGTTGGCGGTATTGCGGACTGGTTTGGTGTTACAGCTTTATTTCGAAAGCCCCTAGGTATTTCTTTTCGAACAGAGATTATTCCAAGGAATCGAGAGAAAATTTTTAATGAAATGGCAAACATGGTACAAAATGAGTTTCTAACAAAGGAGCGGTTAAAAAGTAAAGTAGAAGAATATGATATTGCTGATTTATTAATTCGTTATTTAAAAGAGCATGGTGGAAAGCAGGACATGAAAGAGGTATTAGACAAGGTTGTTCAAAACCTCCTAGATGAAATTCATCCTCAAGAAATGGGTGTTTTTATCGAAAAATTAATCAAGGATGGTGTAGAAAAAGCACAGGTTTCCCCAATAGTTGTTAAAGTCATTGCATGGTCAATTGAACATGGATATGATGATCTAATTATCGATTTTACCTGTAAAGAATTAATCAGAATTATCAAGCGCAAAGAGGTTCATGATGAACTTACAATGTTTATTAAACGTGTTAGAAGTGAGTACGAGAAGCATAGTGTAGTCCGTACTTTGACAGATAAGATTCTGTTGGACTGGTTTTTATCTTTGTCGCCAGCTAATATAGCACAACTACTTCAAGATAAGGGGTGCAATCTCCTTGAGGATAAACATGTACTGAGAAAGGAAATACGAATTTATATTGAGAACTGGCTTAAGAAGTTGAAGGAAGATAAAAACACACAAGATAAAATTGAAAAACTGAAAGTGGAAATCGTAAAGAAAATTTCTATCCATGAACAACTTGCCCAAGTTATCAAGACATATAAAGAAGTAGCTGCTACTCATTCTGAAGGGGTTTTTTACTTAATCAAGGATATAAATCAAGAAGTAAATAATCTAATAACCCGGTTTGAGGATAATGTTGAAAGAAGGAATCAACTTAACAGTAAAGTGCAGCAGAAAGTAATTCAGTGGATTGATAAAGAACATGGGTATATCGGAAAAATGGTAAATGAAAGTTTAAACCATTTTACCAACGCAATGCTGATCGAGTTTATAGAATCTAAAGTAGGAAATGACTTGCAGATGATTCGTATCAATGGTTCTATTGTTGGTGGATTAGTAGGCGCTTTTATTTTTGTAATAACATTCTGGTTTGTATAGAGGTGGGGGAGTTGAAGAATCGTAGGAGAGCTAATGTTGTTCTTACGTTTTTGTTTATCGCATTTGTTATAGCTCTGGTATTGAATCACTTTGTTTTTCATAATTCTATGCTTTTAAAAGCAACACTTTTTGTACTTGAAGCGGCACTTGTTGGCGGGATTGCTGACTGGTTTGCAGTAACAGCACTTTTTAGAAAACCATTAGGATTCCCAGTTCATACAGAACTTATTCCAAAAAGTCGGGACAAGCTAATTGATTCCGTTACAAAAATGGTGACGGATGATTTACTAAGTCCGACGGCTATTAAAAAGAAATTTGACAATATACACTTTGTTGATTGGTTTATTGAGTTGATAGAAGAACCAAATGCTAAACGATACCTAGGAAACTTTGTTGTAGAGCACAGTGTATCTTTTCTGAAGAAATTAGACTATGAGCAAGTGTCAAAAGAGATAGAGGATTTTATAAAGAATAAAGCAGAGGACATAGATATTGTTCAGCAAGTAAAAGTTTTTTTTAAGCGGTTTTTGCATGGTGACAAAGGTGATGAACGAACTTCCAACTTCATTGATAACATCATTTCACTTTTAGAAAAGCCAGAAATTCAAATATGGATGAAGAAGGAGCTAGAAGGTTTAAAACAAGAAAAAGTTGGTAATGCTAATAGTTTCATAAGGAGAGTAGTAGGAAAAACTATAATAAAGTTTGTTGAAAAAGTGGATGGCTTAAACACAGGCTCGGCTGCTCAGCTATTATGTGAAGAACTTATTTCTTTGTTAGTTAAGATGAAAGATCCCGACGATCCTTTAAGAAGGCAATTTAAAATGGTGTTTTATGAAACGGTAGGGAGACTCGAGAAGCAAGGAAAGTTCACGGATGAAGTAAATAATTGGAAAAACGAAATCGTTAAGCAGGTTAAATTACAGGGGACTTTAGAAGAAGCAATTAAAGCTGTAGTGGAAAGCATTAGCACTCCGTTACGCAAGCAGGAAGAAGGAAGAGATACAGATGTAACTCTCTCCTTGGCAGGTGAATGGATTGCAAAACAAATTATCGAATATCTTTATAATTTTAAGAAAAGCCAAGAACAGAAGGAGTGGGTAGAAAAACATCTCAAGTCTGTAATATATCGTGTGATTGATACGGAATATCATATTGTAGGAAGAATTGTGCGGGAGGCATTAGAAGCTTTGTCTAAAGAAGAATTGAACAAGTTTGTCGAGGATAAAGCTGGCGAAGACTTGCAGTGGATTCGTATCAATGGCTCAATTGTTGGAGGAGTTGCAGGGATGCTACTATTTTTATTTTTGCAGTTTCTCTATGAGCCGTTCGTAGTTCCTGTTATTAGATCGTGGGTCTACTGAAAATAAAGAAAGGCAGAGATGAAAGGTCTCTGTCTTTTTTTATTTTCCCTTTATTGAAGAAAACTGCCCGTTAGCCATTCATTCTGCTGTCGAAGTGCCATAGATAATGGAAGATGTACCATTCTTCCATGGTAGTTGAATAAGAAAAACAACAACAACAACAGGATTTAACAGAGCCTTGTTTTAAAAAAATCTACGTTTCCAATAAGATACATACACAAAGGAGGACCCCCCCAATTTTTTAAAAAACTGTTTACAAACTAATAAGTTATGACTCAGTTTTAAAAAAATGCATATATCGAAGAAATTTCACATATCCATGAGATATATCAAAAATGAAGAATGAAGCGGAGGAAAAGGAATATGACTTTTTTAAATCAGGTAGTTAACGATTTTCAACGCAAACAATTCACGAAGGTTCAAATGAATGAACTAATGTTCTATGCACAGTTTCGGAACGACCCCAAAAAACTCTGCCACTTAATCGGGAGGGCAATCGCATCCAATGGAAAAACGCAGTCCCATCAGAAACGCATCAAGCGAGAAACCAAAGACAATCTGGAACAACATTTGCTGACCATCTACCCTCTAATACCTTCCTTAAAGGATTTTGATGAACTAAGGGAACTCATTACTATAAAGGGCATTGGAGATTTGACGGTGTACGATACGGCTGATCGGATTGGATATGCTTTTGGACTTCATCCAGAGAAGGTGTATATCCATCGGGGAGCCAAAACCGGAGCGAAAAATCTATTGGGGCGTAAAGCGGTGCGAGGACGTAAGTTTCTGTATATACACGAATTGCCAGTAGAATTTCAAAACCTTACGCCAAGGGAAGCGGAAAATTGTTTGTGCATCTACAAGGACTCTTTCCTAACCGGGAAACTACCAAAGCCGAAGAAATCCTGCAATGGTAAACTGCCTAAAGTGAAGGAAGCATGTTAAAAAGGTTTGGAGTTTTCTCTAACGCGTTCTCTTCAGGGGGGAGTTTCATTAAAAAACAAATAAAATCTCCCCAATTTCAGCACTGAAAATCACAGACAAAATAGTTAATTTTCATCAAAAAAGAACATCGATTTCGATGTTCTTTTTAACTTTTGTCTCGGTTAACTTTTAATGTTGATATTTCACCAAAAGAAAAAAGTCAACTAGCTGTTCTTTATGAGACTATTGGAGATATGAAGGGTGTTGTTCATTGGAAAAAGAAGAGAGATGAGATAGAGAGATCACTGCAAAATCTTTGTTGAGTTTTCATTATTAAAAAAACTAAAGTGATTGGATGGTATGGTTAAGGACTGATAGGATGGATATTGTAAAAAATAGGATTTTCCCATAGGACCGTACAGGCACGGAGTGGGTACGGCGTTCATACCTTGAAATAAGGTGAAAGACATCTCGGGGGTGAAGCTATGTCAAGCTTGTTCGCAATGCTGACTATGTTTTCCAAAGACAAGATGATGTTCGTGTCGTACATTAAGAACAATGCGTTTCCGCAGCCATTAAGTGAGGCAGAGGAGAATCGGTACCTGGATTTGATGGCAGAGGGAGATAAGTATGCGCGGAATATGCTGATTGAGCACAATTTACGTTTAGTCTCGCATGTAACAAAGACATTGTGAACAATACATGATATCAAAATGGTTCAGCAAACATTGTGATTTCGGCGAGTTTCCGCTTGAAGCGGCTGAGCAGAAATAATGAGAAGGTGATTGTTGAGCAGCCAGATTGGTGATTGAGCCTGGGATAAGAACATGTATGTTGAAAAAGGACAAGCCTGCTGGAAGAAGATTCTCGGCAGGCTCATTTTATTATTGCTTATGTTTCGTATAAATACTGGTTGTAGTCATTGAATGTGTGACTATGTCTAGAACTTTCTTTTTTATCTATCCCAGGGAACAAAATCACCTTTTTTACACTTGAAGCGAACGAGTTCTTTACAAACTACCCACATTATCCCTTCATCTTCTTGAAGAATTTCACCGAAGATGCGGGATATGTATCTTGAATAATCATCCAACCAGTATGCTTTAGGGTGTCTTGCTTTAAATTCGTCGTGTGTATAAATCTTACGCTCTTCTGAACTGTAGGCTTTAATTAGATCTGTCCATTCTTCTCTATCATAAATATGGCAACGTCCAATTATTTTATCGGAATTTGGTCCAGAGTAACCGCGACTGGGAGTTACACAAAACTTTTCTGATTTCCTGTATTTAAAGCCAAGCCTTCCATCTTTGGTGTCGGGTAAATGGATGTAGGTCACAACTCTTTCGATGGGTGTGTTAAATTCGATACAGTATCCGCAAACACCGATTTTATTCACTTCTCGTATTTGATCGCATAGTTTGCACTTCTTCATAGTTACCTCTCTTATTTTTATCCTAATGTTTCCATTTTACATTTGGATAGTAAAAAAGTACATAAATTCGTGTTAGCAGAATAAGAAAGGAGGCATTTCTCATTGTTGAGGGAGTACCCTTTGTTAGTAGAAGAAGGTTTTCTCATCGGGTTCGCTCAGATTTTAAAGAGGAGATCAAAAAGAATGGGATAAATAAAATAAACAGCATAACAATGAGTAGGGTAAGGGATAAAAGAAGTAATTTTCCCCCATTATAGAAGAAAATTAAAGCCATAGTAACCATGATACTTAACAAGATCCACTTTATCACCACATCCTGACGTTGAGGTGTATTATCTTGAATTTGTTGATATAAAAGCCTACATGCTGATCCTACGAAAAGAGTGGCAATTAACTGCAAAATACTTGGTAGCTCTATATTCCAAAAGATATCGTAATTCATTTGATAAATATCGTATTTTTCCTGTGTCATTTCTTTTATGATGCTCGTCAATACGGAAGAAGCATGTGAAGATGCTTCATGTAATAATTGTATAAATGTTAAATGGTTGATAGGAGTAGAAAGAATTTTCCCCCAAATGGCGAACCCAAAGCCTATTGACGCTAACAAATAAGGTAAAAGTAAAAACATGATTAACCGTCTCCTTCCTTTTTCTTGATTAATGAGTATGTGGAAATGCCTATTTATAGGACAATACTGTGTTTGCTTTTTCAATAAATAATCTGATTGAGTAGTAATACATTATTGTATCTAAACATTTTTACCTTTGTATGATTACAGAGCTAATCGTATAAGAGTTGATGGTAAAATACCCTACTTTTTAGGTTTTATTATTTGTCCTAGATGCAGATATTTTTACATATTTATAATCAGGAGGTGAATCAGCGAGAGTTATTCTGAAGGTAAAAGAGCTATTATGAGTATAGTTTTTATTTACAATTACTGGTTTTGTAATGATTTTTTGTACTGGAAATGTCTATGCGAACAACGTTGGATATGAGTATTTATGATGTGATTTCATCTATTTTAAAATTTGATCTTCTAGAGGATAAAAGAGTCGAGATTTTTTGAAACATGTTTTTCTAGTCGTCTTTTACGATAGCATGGGGGAGTTTTCTTATTTATATCTCTATTTAGTCAGAGAAAAGATACTAAGTTAAAGGAGAACATTTAATGGATCAAGTGGAATCGAAAGAAATCTTAGTAGAGGAATTAAACAACTCTATATGCATAGATATCGTGGGACCTGCTCGTACAGGAAAATCAACATTTATTAAAAGCTTTGTTGATTTGTATGTACTTTCAAATATTTCTGACGAACAAGAAAAGGATAACATTATAAGTTATCTTCCTGAGATTGGAAAAGGGAAAATAATGCAAACAATACAGAAAACGAGTTTAGTTTTTCAATCTGTTACTATCAATGGTTTTTCCACAGATGTGAAAATTACCGAACAGATTAAGCATAAGATACACGGAGCTAAATATCCAGAAGTCAAAAGTGAAGAGGAAATAAGTAATTTAATTCTCCAGAGTGAAGCCTCTTTAACACCATATCCCCATTCTCATATAACGTTATTATTCACAACTGACGGAAGTTTTGGAGGCTTTCCTCGATATGCTTATATTGATGCAGAAAAAAAGTCAATAGAAGATTTAAATATTGTAAATAAACCTTTTGTTATCGTGGTTAACACAGCTAACCCAGAGTCTGAAGATGCTTTATTGCTTCAACAAAAGCTACAAGAAGAGCATAGTGTTCCGGTTTTTATACTTTCAGCCGCTAATTTGAATATCGGAGAGTTTAATCAGGTATTAAAAAATAATTTATGTAAGCATCCTATCAACGAATTAAACCTAGAAATTTCACCAAGTTTAATTATGAGTCTAGATGAGAGCCACTCACTTCGTATGCAAATAAATGATATGGTAAAAGAGGTTACTCAAGATATTGCTTGTTTTTGTCATTTAGAATATTTGTTAAAACGGTTTATGGACTTCAGAATAGTAAGTAATGTACAAATTTCTAAATTAAATATGTCTGCTGGTACAGTTGAGATTTGGATTGATATTGATGAGGAGGAAGTTGGAAAAGTTGAAGATGAAATATTTACAGAAAAGAAAAAAGGGTTAGGCATTATGAGGTTACTGTTTGGAAAGTAGGTAATTCTTATTTAGAAGTACTGTGTTGACTCAAAAATTGAGTCAACGATTTATTTCTCATATATACAGGAAGGCACAATATACGGGAAAGCTGATTTTATTTTTCCTTAGCATATTGTGCCCTTTTGTTTTATTAGGTAGTTTTTTAATAGTATCTTCACTTATGGTACAGCTTTTAGTGTTGATTTATTCCTAGCATGCCGATCCAAATTTTGTGTACCATATCTGAACTTGCGTTAAATGTAGCATGACTTAAAAAGCTTGCTATTAGCCCATATCTCAAAAAGAAAAACCAATCAACGACACCACCCAAAAAATATAAATGAAAGTTTGTTATATCAGGTTTATGAAGTATAGAAAACACAGTTGAAGCAACGATTACATAGATGCATGTCCCTAATTTACTACTTCTTTGAAATATCTTTTGTACAAAAATTTCTATCATAATGTTAAATAAGTTCAGCATCTTATATAAAACCATCTGCGCAGCATTAAAAGTTTTAACTTTTTCTCTTGGTAAAGGAGCTATCATTGAAAGTAACAATAAACACACACCATCATAAAATAAAAAACGTGTTATAAATTCTTCATTTGATGGAGCTATGATACATGTTAGAAACCAATTAGCAAAACGGGACAGATGTCCATCATCTTTTACTTGTCCACTGCCTATACCAATGATATCTCCATTAAATATTAGAGGAAGGTATCGTGTTCCTTCAAGAATAAACACGGTGATTACTCCTATTACAATTGGTTTAGAAATAACTGATATGTAGTCTTTACTAGTAATCAGTCGCTCCATGAATGCTTTTCTTAAATTTGAAAAACTCATTAGGAAAAAGAGTGCCATATATGCAGGTACAAATGCCAGTTGTATATCTTCTTCTGTCATTCCCCAATTCATCTTGATATTGATGATTAAAATTAGTACACAAATAGAAATAAATATTAAAAAGAATTTCATCATTCTAATTGCTGATCTAATAGTAATCCCTCCTTTTTTCCATATACTTATGAAGATAAATGGGACAAAATGCAAAAATAAAATGACTAGTTTAATTGACACCTTTGTATTAAGAAATTAATTAAATCAACTTTGTGAAATCAATCTCAAATATTGATTAAAAGAAGGGGGGAAAGTAAAAAATTAGGTTTAATAAATTCGTTAAGTGAGGGATAAAAATTGAAAAAAACGTTATTAAGCCTAATGGTTATTACTGTTCTTCTTTCGGGTTGTGGAACTACCCCAGAAAAGGCAAGAGAAGAACTTGGAAAAATGAATATCCAGTACACAAATTCAAGTTTTGTAAATGCAGCAAGTAACAATGATACAATGGTTATCGATTATTTTATTAAGTCTGGGATGAGCCCGAATGTACAGGATACAGATGGGAAGACAGCTCTAGCTGAAGCGACTAGGCTCGGACATTCTGGTATTGCTAAAATGCTTTTTGAAAATGGGGCTGATCCTACTCTTAAAGACCGAGCGGGGATGAATGCCTTATACTATGCTGCTGCAGATGAAAATAAATTTGACTTGTTACAATCTTTTCTTAGTAAAAAAGCGGATATTAATGCTCTGACAAATAATAAAACATTACTTATGACTGCAGCAGAAAACGGAAATAACAAAGCAATTGATTTGCTATTAAGCAAGGGAGCAGATATTAATATAAAAAACCAACTGGGTGAAACAGCATTATCGAAAGCTGTTGTCACAGGTAGTATAGAAACAGTCAAATTATTATTAAACAAAGGTGCAAATCCTAAAGATAAAATTCAAGGAAAAGGAAGTCTGTCTACATTGGCTGCCTATTCTGGGTATAGAGAAATTACGGAGATGTTAATAAATAAGGGTACAAAAGAAATGAGTCTTCTTGTTTTACCTGAGGTTAATAAAACAGAGGGAGTTAAAGAAAATGAAGTGATTTCTAGCAATCCAGAACTTCATTTTACCAAAAATTATAATTCAGCGAATCCCGAAGTTACTTATAATTTGGATGGAAAGGGACAAAAATTAACTTTTCGTTTTCAAAATGATCAAGAGCATGTAGGCTGGTTCAATCCATATTACCGAGCTAAGGTTATTGTTAAAGGGGATGGAAAGGTATTATTAGAAAGTGGATTTTTGGAAGGTGGAAAATCTCCAAAGGAGTATTCAGTTGAGGTAAAAGGAATAAAAAATTTAACATTAAGTGTGCACTATGATTCGAAAGATGGGTTGGCAGATAATAAAAGTACAATTTTTAATCCCGTAATTTTGGTTCAGTAATGGATAGCTAAAAATAGGCTCATCCGCTGGAACCGTACAGGCACGGACTGGGCGGGGCGCTCATACCCTGAGATAAGGTGAAAAACATCTCGGAGGTGACGCCATGTCAAGCTTGTTCGCAATGCTGACTATGTTTTTCAAAGACATGATGATGTTCGTGTCGTACATCAAGAACAACGCATTTCCACAGCCGCTTAGTGAGATGGAAGAGAATCGGTATCTGGATTTGATGGCGGAAGGGGATAAGTATGCGCGGAATATGCTGATCGAGCACAATTTACGTTTGGTAGCGCATATAACAAAGAAGTTTGAAAACACCGGAGAAGACAGTGAAGACTTGATTTCCATTGGTACGATTGGACTTATTAAGGCGATTGAAAGTTATAAGAAAAACAAAGGTACGAAGCTGGCAACATATGCAGCTCGCTGTATTGAAAACGAGATTCTCATGCATCTTAGATCTTTGAAGAAAACGAAGAAAGATGTATCTCTTCATGACCCGATCGGAACCGATAAAGAAGGAAACGAGATTTCCCTTATAGATATCTTAGGAACAGAGGCAAACGAAATTGAGGATCTGGTGCAGCTCAAAATTGAGAAAAACAAAATTTACAAGCATATTCACATCCTCGATGAGAGAGAAAAAGAAGTCATCATTGGCCGCTTTGGATTAGATAACGAGGAAGAACGAACGCAACGGGAAATTGCACGGGAGTTGGGTATTTCACGGTCTTACGTGTCACGAATTGAAAAAAGAGCGTTGCTAAAACTTTTCCATGAGTTTTATCGGAAGAATGAAAACGGTATAAAAAGCTAGACCAGAACAAAAAGGACGCTTCCCGCTTTGGGAGCGTCCTTTTTGTCGTAAACCAAGCCTTACGGAGAGAATAGAAGGAGTTTAGCTAAGTTTATTATAAATTGAGTAAGTAAACAGTGCTTTTTAGTATATAGATCTGGTTTTGTTCAGAATTTGTTTAGAAGCCTCTGATACAATACAAAATTGTAAATCAATTTTGTAGAAAAAAGGAGGTAAGAATATTTCATGTTCAAAATCAAATCAGTCTATGTATGTTTTCTTTCTTTTCTTTTCATCTTTTCAACGTTTATAGGGGGACCGTTTACGAATCAAGTGTATGCTAAGACTCTTTGGGATGTAGTAGGGACTGCCGGTTTCTCTTCCGGACAAATTAACTTCCCTTCACTTGCAATTGCCCCAGATGGAACGCCGTACGTAGCGTATACGGAAAGTAACGATAACAATAATAAAGCAACGGTCAAGAAGTTTAATGGGTCAGGTTGGGAGACAGTAGGTACTGAAGGGTTCTCCGACGGTGCAGTTCACTACCCCTCGATTGCGATTGCTTCCGATGGAACGCCGTACGTAGCGTATAAGGATTGGGGGAACGGTCGGAAAGCAACGGTCATGAAATTTAATGGATCAAGTTGGGTACCGGTAGGCCCAGTAGGTTTCTCCGCTGGTTATGCTAACTACACGTCACTTGTGATTGCTCCGGATGGAACGCTGTATGTAGCGTATCAAGATCAGGCGAACGCTTCTAGAGCAACGGTCAAGAAGTTTAATGTTCAAACTTCAAGTTGGGATACAGTAGGAGCAGGAGTAGGAGGAACTGGCGGTTTCTCTGCGGGTGAAGCCTATGATCTTTCATTTGCGATTTCTCCGAATGGAACGCCGTACGTAGCGTATACGGATACGGTGAATGGTTACAGAGCAACGGTTCAGAAGTTTAATGGGTCAAGTTGGGTACCGGTAGGTCTAGTAGGTTTCACCGCTGGTTATGCTTCCAAGCCTTCACTTGCGATTGCTCCGGATGGAACGCCGTACCTAGCGTATGGTGATGGGCCGTACCAACTGTATGGTGGTGATGAAGGGAACGGTTATAAAGCAACGGTTAAGAAGTTTACTGGATCGGGTTTATCGGGCTGGGAGACGGTAGGAACGGAGGGCTTCTCAGCCGATAGGATGTCCTTCCTTTCACTTACGATTGCTTCCGATGGAACGCCGTACCTAGCGTATCAAGACGGTCTTCAGTACCTTTATAAAGCAACGGTCAAGAAATTTAATGGGTCAAGTTGGGAGTCGATAGGAACGGAGGGATTCTCCGCTGGTCTCTCTAACTACATTTCTATTAAATTTGCCCCAGATGGAACACCGTATGTAGCATATCTGGATGGGGGAAACGGTGTTAAAGCAACAGTCATGAAATATTCGACCGTATATACGGTGACCTATGAGGCGGGAGCGAACGGCACAATCAGCTCAACAAGTGAGAATGTAGCACCCGGGAACCGTCCATCGTCGGTGCCTACGGTAACATCAAATATGGGTTATACATTTGCAGGATGGAGTAGTGATGGAGGAACGACAAAGCTGAGCAACGCACAAGTAGCGGCAACGCCAGTAACGGACGATATTACGTACACGGCGTACTATAAGGCGAAAGGTGATGCTAACGGGGATGGTGTGATAAGTCCGGCAGATGCCCTTCTCATCATCCAATATGCGCAGGGAAAAATCACGTTAACAGATGAGCAAAAAATGGATCTGGATATGAATGGTGATGGGAAAGTCGATAATCTGGACGCCAAAATCATTCTGGATATTTGCACGGGGAAAGGGAGAGTGGGCTAATTGAAAGATAGCAAAATTGCTGGAAGACGTTTTGTTTTGCGCCGATTGATTTCGATGATGATGGTGTTGTGTATGATGTTTTCCCTAAGCTCAATGGGTGTCGTTAGTGCAGCAACTGCCACCCATACAATTGAAGCTGGTAATGTAACAGGAAAGATTGGGGATACCGTTGACATTCCGGTATATGTGAATCCCATAAAAGAGATTATTGGCTATACGATTACAACAACATATGACTCTATTTCGTTGGAGCCGGTAGAGGTAAAGGATGAAGCAACTTCTAGTATTTTTACTCCAGATAAAACAGTAAATGGCCAAGTGAAAGTTACGGCATCAACGTTTGGAACCGATTTTTTTATTAATAAAAGACAGAAAGTATTTACGATTCGGTTCAAAATTAAAGACACAGCATCCCTTCCTGGTACAACGCCAGTGAGCCTGTCTGGTACGGTTACAGAAGATGTAGATCCGATAGAGGCGACAGCCATATCAGGCAAAGTATCATTACAGGGTACAGCAACCGTAGGAATCGGTAGTGCAAGTGGACAAGCAGGAGCAACGGTAGTGGTGCCGGTTACGGCAACCAGCGCATTGCCAGCTATCGGTTCTTATGGGATGCAGATTGATTTTGACAAAAGTGCACTGGAAGTCGTCAGCATTCAAGAAGATTCGGGTGGTGACATCTTTTCGTCGAACTACAACAATACGGAAGGTTGGCTGAAAACAGCGTGGGCTGACGGTACTGGTGGTGACAGCCCGATCGGTGCAGGCAAGAAACTATTCACGGTAACGTTCAAGATTAAAAATACAGCCACAGCAGGCGACAAGGCATTGACCGTCAATACAAACGCAAACGATGTGCAATATTTCTCGCTTACGGATACACTTGCAACGGAAATGAGTAAGACACTAAACGTTGGGAAAGTAACGGTGACGGCATCGACACCGCCTTCTAACGGTGGTGGAGGTGGAGGTCGAGACTCTTCTACTCCAAGTAACACCCGAACCTCTTCTGTTCTAGTCGGGGAGAATGAAAAAGGGAAACAAGCAGCTAGTGTAGAGATTACACGAACTGTTACAGCAGATGGGAAAAAGAGTGATACAGTAACTTTAGATTCCAAAAAAGCAGCCGAAGCGATTGCCAAAGCGACAGATAACATGAACAAGGTAACTGTCTCCATTCCTGATCTGAAAGGAAATGAAGCGCAGGAGATTGTAGCGAATGTACAGAAAGAGGCATTGGCTACCATGGCAGACAAAGGATTCTCAGCTCAAGTTGTGACAGATAAAGCGACGATTGAACTTCCGAAAGAAACGGTGTCGTCTCTCAGTAAAAAAGACGTATACATGAAAATTGAGCCTGTAACGAAAGAAACCGAGATTCAACAAACAAAAACATTGCTGAGTGTACAGGCGAAGGATGGAAATGTAATCGGAACTCCGTTACACATCGAGACGAACTTCTCGGGTCGTACGAAAATCACGCTTCCATTGAAGGGAATGAACATCCCAACCGAAGTGAAGGAACAGGAAGCGTTCTTACATTCTCTCGCTGTCTTCATTGAACATAGCGATGGCGAGAAAAAAGTAGATAAAGGCGAAATTCAATACGATGAGAAGAAAAATCCAATCGGTCTTTCAATTTGGGTGGATAAGTTCAGTACCTTCACGATTGTTGGGCTGCCAGAAAAGAAGGAAGAAACTAAAGCTGCTTTGAAAGACATTCAAGGGCACTGGGCAGAAGCGCGCATTCAACAACTTGTACAAAGCGGAGCCGTTAACGGTTATCCAGATGGTACGTTTAAACCAAACCAAACGATTACCCGTGCTGAATTTGTCGCAATGGTCGTAAAAGCATTTGGATTACAACCAAAAGAAAATCAGGGTGTTGTCTTTACTGACATCCAGAACCATTGGGCAAAAGAAGCGATCAAAATAGCATACGCGAATGGAATTATCAACGGCTACAATGCCACAACATTTGGAGCCAACGACACGATTACGCGCGAACAAATGGCGGTCATTTTAACGAACATCAAGAAGAACGGTACAGAAGGAAAACAACTGTCATTCAAGGATGCAACGTCGATCTCTGCATGGGCACAAAAAGCAGTAAGCAAGGCAGTAGAAGAAGGAATCGTTACGGGCTATCCAGATCAAACGTTCAAGCCGCATAAGACGGCTACAAGAGCGGAAGCGGTAACCATGATTCATAATGCTTTAACCATGAAATAAGATAAGGAACAAGAAGTCTGACATGTACCCGATTCATAAGAAATGGGGAATTGTTGGGCTTTTTTATATAGATAGTATACTTGCTGTGTCCCTTCGGATAGATACCTTTATCAAGTAAAGGGAACTACGTTTATTTGAAAAACAGATAACCCATTAGTAGAAATGAAATTAGCCTAATCGATATTCTAGGTACGGAAGCTAATGAAATCGAAGACCTTGTTCAGCTCAAAATCGAAAAAAATAAAATCTATAAGCACATTCATATTCTCGATGAACGGGAAAAGGAAGTCATCATCGGTCGTTTTGGACTCGACAACGAAGAAGAGCGTACCCAGCGTGAGATTGCGCGGGAGCTAGGGATTTCACGGTCCTATGTGTCACGCATTGAGAAGCGGGCATTGCTTAAGCTGTTCCATGAATTTTATCGTAAGAATGAAAGCGAAGTAAAAAATTAATGGTTTTATCTATTTTCACAGAAAAGGACGCCCCCCAATGGGGAGCGTCCTTTTGCATAACTGAGCCTTACAGTTTAACTACGTTTTCAGCTTGTGGTCCACGGTTGCCCTGAACGATCGAGAACTGAACGCGTTGTCCTTCTTCTAACGATTTGAATCCTTCGCCTGTGATCGCGCTGAAGTGAACGAATACATCGCTGCCGCCTTCAACTTCGATAAAGCCAAAACCTTTTTCAGCATTAAACCACTTAACTGTTCCTGTTGTTTGCATGAAAGGAACCTCCAAAAAATTATTATTTATATAGGGTCTCTATTTACCGGGTAAATAAACACTCATATATCAAGAAGTGGATCGTACTTTTGACAACTCAAAACAATGAAAGCCCTACCTCTCTTTCATCCTTACGGCTCCAATGACCGTGCCAGTGTGAATTGCATGGCAAAAATATAAGCCGATACTTAGTATCACCGTTTCCTACAAGATTATACATGGAATGATCAGGAATAAGAAAAAGAAGTGATAAAAAGGGGGTATAATAGAAGAGAAGGAACTGTAAGACATATAATACCAGCGCACCTATGCGCGAGTTACCTAACTATACGCTCTTTCAGATGAAAAGTCAAACCAGCGTAGACATGGTCTGCATGCCACAAGTTTTTCCGCTTATTTTCACAGAAAAAGATTGCTCCTACAGCTATTTTTTCGATATAGTAACATCGTATTCTTCATGTAGAAAGGACTTCATTTCCATGCAAAAAAGGCTGCGAGAGTTGGACTGGATGCGATCATTTGCCGCTCTGTCGGTTATTATGATCCATGTCACATCGGGATATGTGATTGCGAATCCAGCTGCTTATGTTCTAAACCAGGCGATGCGCTATGCAGTGCCGCTATTTATTATTTTATCCGGCTTTTTACTGTTTTATGTGGATCGGAATCGGGATCGATTATCGTGGGCTTCTTTTTATAAGAAGCGTTTCAGTAAAATTTTGGCGCCCTATGTGATTTGGACCGTCATATATACGCTGTACACATATCACGATGCAGTGATTGCAGGGCAGTATGGGAAGTGGCTGGCTGTATTGAAGGCAGATCTGATAAGGGGAACGGGATTTGTCCATCTGTACTTCCTTCTGATTATGGTGCAATTGTATGCGATCTATCCAGTGCTGTGGAAATGGCTGAAAAAGCATACGGCAAGCTTTTTGGCTGTGACATTTGTTGTGACTGCTTTTTCGCAGACGATGATTTACTTTCACGCGCTGCACATTGTCCATCTGCCTCGGCTGATCGTGCCGTATGTCATTCTTTTCCCACTCTGGCTGTTTTATTTTGCCGCTGGGATGTATGTGGCAAAACATAATGAGGCGATTACTTCTGCACTGGCCGGACGGACTGTACAGCTTGGTGTGCTGTATGTGGCTTCGTTTGGGCTGTTGCTGCTGGACAGTCACTACACTCATACGTATGATTCTTCAATTAAGCCGACTGTCATGCTTTATTGTTTTGTTTCATACGCGTTCTTTTTGAGTATAGCGATGAAGTTGAGGGATGTGCACGGGCGATTGGCCCGGCTGTCTGACTGGTTGGCGATTCAGTCCTTTTTGGTATTCTTGCTGCATCCGCTTTTACTTGTTTGGATTCAGCGCACGTATCATGAACTGGAATCTTTTTGGAAAACAACACCAGGATTTCTCTTGCTATTTAGCATTGTTACAGTTGTATCATGTTTGGTTGTGTATGTGGCGAGCTGGTTTCGCCCTGTTATATGGATCGGCGGCGTTCCGAGATCAAACGCTGAGGCTTCCCCGACCGAACAGAAGTCAGCTACAAGCGTACACTAGAATAATGTTCGAGACAAAAGCCAGTACACAGATGTATTTAAATCTGTACTGGCTTTTTTCACAAATTCTTACGTTTAATAGGTCTTATTATTCATTTCTTCTTGCTTCTTTCGATAGTAAAATTTACTTATATCGAATATAAACAAAGAAAAAAGTCCCTGATGTGTTTTGGAGGTGCCCTCATGGAGCAAGTGAAGTTTGAATATAAGGGAAGACTTGAATTTGGGAATATGAGTGTGATTGAAGGTGAATTGCTTAGTTTAGAAGTTACCGATACAGATGGATATACAGTGGGCGGTACAATTGTGTTTTTGTACGCAGGAAAGCGTTTTCCTACGAAGATCATTAAAAAAGAAATGCGTACGCTGTATTTATTTGTCCCCTTATTCGATACTCACTTTCCAAATGATCGGCGCCATATAGCACGTATTCCTGTGCAACTGCCGGCTTATGTGAATGATTATATCAGCGAGCGAGTGTATGAAATTCCGGCTGATCTACGTGTGCGTGTCATTGACGTAAGCTTGCAGGGATTTGGTTTTGTATCAGGCGAACGATTGCGGGTAAACCATGCATACTATGTAGCGTTTGATACAAAAGATCTGGAGATTAAAACAAAGACGATCATTCGTAATGAAACGATGGCGGATGAGGGATATCGATATGGTTGCGAAATTCAGTCAATCACACGAGAAGATTTTCATGTTTTGCGCCGCTTTATGTTGATTCGACAATTATCCATAGCGATACAGAATCCACTTGGTTCATAAAATTTAGGGTACATAGACTTGTTTTTTTATATTGTCTATTGAGTTTTAAGTAAATATACCTATAATTGAGTATAAAGTTGGCAAGAAAGAGTATGCTTGGAGGTGGGAGAAATGGTGTGGGGACCGATTAGTCTTATTGGTTTCTTTTGTACACTTGTCTTTTTAGGTTTTGCGATTCTTTCGCTTTTGCTTATTTTTTCGAAGCGAGGAACGTTTATGCAGAGTGTAGGTAGTCTCCTTCTTTCTTGTGCATTTTTCGCTGTTTTTGTGTTTGGTGCAGTCAAAGTACAGCAAGATATCGAGAAATCCTCCCATAAATTAGACGCCCATGCAACTCATGCAACCCAGGTGGCTAAGATGCAGCTGGAAGCGAAAAAATAAACCAAAAAACCTGTCTTCTTTTAGATAAAAGAAAGCAGGTTTTTTTACTTGTAAATGAACAAACTATGGTAGGATTAGGGGGGTAATGAATTTTGTTATCATGCCATTACATTATAGGAGATGTTACTGACTATGGAACAAACAAACAATTATCGCGTAGAGAAAGATTTCCTTGGTGAGAAACAAGTACCACTTCATGCTTTCTACGGTGTGCAGACGATGCGTGCGATTGAGAACTTCCCTATTACCGGGTACCGCATTCACGAATCTCTTATCGTAGCGATGGCGATTGTGAAGAAGGCAGCCGCATTGGCGAATATGGAAACCGGCCAGCTGAACCCGCGTATTGGAAAAGCGATTGTCGATGCAGCGGAGGAAATTATCGACGGTAAGCTGCATGATCAGTTTATTGTTGATCCGATTCAAGGGGGCGCTGGAACGTCCATTAACATGAATACAAATGAAGTAATCGCTAATCGTGGACTTGAATTGCTTGACAAAGAAAAAGGTAACTATTTTGAATTAAGTCCGAACACACATGTTAATATGGCACAGTCGACAAATGACTCGTTCCCAACAGCGATTCACCTCTCGGTACTGAGCATGCTGGATAAACTACTTGTTACGATGCAGGAGATGCACGATACATTTGGTAAAAAAGCAAAAGAGTTCGACCATGTGATCAAAATGGGACGTACGCACTTGCAGGATGCAGTGCCGGTACGCCTCGGACAGGAATTCGAAGCGTACCGCCGTGTGCTAGAACGTGATATGAAGCGAATCAAGCAGTCGCGCCAGCATATGTATGAAGTAAATATGGGAGCGACCGCAGTTGGGACCGGTCTGAATGCTGATCCGCGCTATATTGAAAGCGTTGTAAAACATCTGGCTGACATTTCGGGCTTCCCGATTGTAGGGGCGGAGCATCTGGTTGATGCGACGCAAAATACTGACGCGTATACAGAAGTATCTGCCGCGCTCAAAGTGTGTATGATGAACATGTCCAAAATTGCCAACGATCTGCGCCTTATGGCATCCGGTCCACGCGTTGGACTTGGTGAGATCACACTGCCGGCACGTCAACCGGGCTCTTCCATCATGCCGGGTAAAGTGAATCCGGTTATGGCCGAAGTAATCAATCAGATCGCGTTCCAGGTAATCGGTAACGATCATACGATCTGCCTGGCATCTGAAGCAGGCCAGCTGGAACTCAATGTTATGGAGCCTGTGCTTGTGTTCAATCTGTTGCAGTCGATCAGCATTATGAACAACGGCTTCCGTGTCTTCCGGGAATACTGCCTGGATGGCATCACGGCAAATGAAGAGAAGATGAAGGAATATGTGGATAAGAGTGTGGGGGTTATTACAGCAGTAAACCCGCACCTTGGTTATGAAACAGCGGCACGCATCGCACGGGAAGCGATTCTGTCTGGCAAGTCCGTACGGGAGTTGTGCCTGTATTACAACGTGCTGACAGAAGAAGAGCTTGATCTCATTCTTGATCCGTTCGAGATGACGCATCCGGGTATTGCGGGTGCATCGCTTCTATTCAAAGATTAATCCAGTAAGAAGAAAATCCTCCTGCTCTGGAAAGAAGTACGCCTTATAAAACGGTTCTAACGACGGACACTAAAGGTACTTTCCAGACAGGGGGTGAACAACATGGCAAACAACAATAAACTTCTTGTACCGCAGGCAGCTCAACTGCTTGATCAGTACAAATATGAGATCGCATCCGAATTCGGCGTACAGCTTGGCAGTGATACGGTTTCCCGCGCAAACGGTTCAGTTGGCGGCGAAATTACGAAGCGCCTCGTACAGATGGCCCAGCAACAGTTAAAATCATAATATATGGATACAAAAGCCCCCTGGCTCTACAACCAGGGGGCTTTTTATGGTTTACATCTACAGGGAGGTAGCTTCATAAGTATGAAGATAATGAAGGATATCAGACACAATAGCTTCTCCCTGGTCAATACAATCGGGAAGCCCTGCTCCATAGTAGGGAGCACCGGCGACAAACATACCAGGCATCTTCCCATCAAGCTCATGAACAAGCTGATCAACCCGCGCTTTATGCCCGACTACATATTGCGGACGCACCTGTTTCCAACGGGAGATGCGGTAAAATTCCGGTTCTTGATTGATCTTCATAATTTTATTCAAGTCGTTCATAATCGTTGCAATTAGTTCCTCATCCGGCAGGTGAACCGGAGAATCATCCCACGGACGGCCAACAAAGCAGCGAAGTAGTGCTTTGCCTGCTGGAGTCGTGTGCGGCCATTTTTTGTGTGTCCATGTACAGGCAGTAATGGTGAACTTTTCATTGCGCGATACGATGAAGCCTGTACCATTAATGTCCTGCTGAATCGCTTCTAATGGAAAGGCGAGGGCAGCCGTGGCAACGGATGAAGTCGGAATTTCCTCTAGTAGATGAGAGAAGTCATATTCCGACAGCATGTCCCGCGTTGGACGCAGTGATGAACAGAGAACTACACTGTCTGCGTCCATCTGTGTACCATCTGCCAGGTGAAGCGTGTAGCCGCTTTCTGCCTGTGCCACTCTAGATACACTCGTTCCGGTGCGAATACAGTTGCGGTCAAGCTGATTCTCAAGTGCTTCTACAAGTGCTTGCAGGCCGCTTTTGAATGTCATAAAAGCACTTGACGACTTTTTGTCACCGGCTGACTTCGGCTGTTTTGGCGTTGTGGAACGCATGCCAAGAATCAGACTGCGATGTTTTTGCTCAACCTGATAAAATTGCGGGAATGTAGACATCAGGCTTAAGTCATCAATATCGCCTGAATACACACCGGAGAGCAAAGGCTCAATCAAATTCTCCACCACTTCATTGCCAAGGCGACGACGGAAGAACTTGCCGAGTGACTGATCTGCTCCATTTGACTGGGCGCGTGGTAAGAACAGGTCACAGGCTGCTCTCATTTTTCCGGAAAGAGAAAAGAGAGGGGTTGTGACAAATGGTGCCACCTTTGTCGGAATGCCCATGATGGAACCGCCTGGCATCGGATGAAGTTGGCCATTTGTCAGAATAAACGCCTGTCCGGTATGATTGCGCACGAGATCATCTTTGAGCCCGACTTCTTCTGCAAGACGAATCATACTTGTCTTGCGGGCCAGAAACGAATCGGGTCCGAGTTCAATCACAAAGTCGTTCGTGTAATCCGTTATGATCGTGCCGCCCAGACGGTCTTCTGCTTCAATCAGTACATAGCGGATGGGCAAATTTTGTTCCCGAACGGTTTTTTGCAAATAGTAAGCAGTTGTTAGGCCAGTGATGCCACCGCCGATGATCGCAACTGTATGCATCCGATTCATTATTCATCACGTTCTTTCTTTGCAATCTGATCCAACACAGCATTTGCGAGTCCCTCGATGAATGTATCATGTGTGTTTGGCATAGGCGGACGAAGATAGCGGATGTTAAGTTCATCGGCTATCTGTTTACATTCAATGTCGTTATCATACAGTACTTCCAGATGGTCAGATACGAATCCAACCGGACAGAATACCATTGTTGTATAGCCTTCTGCATGTAGCTCACGCATCCGATCCTGCACATCTGGCCCAAGCCACGGTTCCGGTGTTCGGCCTGCACTCTGCCAGGCGGTTGTATAATGTCGAACATCCGCCTTCTCCGCAATCATGCGAGCGGTATGTGCGATCTGCTCGGGATACGGGTCATTCATCTGCTTGATTCGTTCTGGCAAGCTATGCGCTGTGAATAGCACAATCGTCCGGTCCTGGTCTGCTTCCGAAATCTGAGAAAATGTCTCACGCAGACGGTCTGCCCAGTAGCGGATGAAGGCAGGCTGATCATACCAGCTGTCAATCGAATGGATGCGTATATTTCCGAGTGCAGCCGCCTTCGCATGCGCCCGGTCATTATACGACTGAGCGCTGAACGTGGAATAGTGCGGAGCTAGAACGATGCTAACAGCGTCGCTTATTTCCGCCTCTCGCATGTTTTTAACGCCGTCTTCAATGAACGGCGTAATATGCTTCAGTCCAAGAAAGGCTGTGAACGTAATCGTATCTTGCATCTCGTTTAGCTTCGCAGCAAGTGCATGCGCCTGTTCATCTGTAATACGGGCGAGAGGGGAGAGCCCCCCGATGCGTTCATACCGCTCGATAAGCTCACTAAGAAGCTCCGGGGTAGGTTTTCGTCCACGCCGAATATGTGTATAGTAAGATTCCACTTCATCGGGACTGTGCGGCGTCCCATATGCCATCACGAGAAGTCCCATTCGCTGTTTCGTCATGTTCTTAATCCTCCCGCTACTTGCTTTCATCTGCTACTTTCTGGCGGAGTATTCGTGAATGAATGCTGTCAGACGCTGTAGGGTTTCGACCTGCACTTGCGGATATACTCCATGACCGAGGTTGAAAATAAAATTCGGATTTTCCATACCTTGATCAAGAATTTCTTTTGTTTTTTGTTCAATCTGTGCCCAGTCAGCAAGAAGGAGTCCTGGGTCAAGATTACCCTGAACGGTACAGGTTACGCCTTGCTTGCGTGCAGACTGGATACTTGTACGCCAGTCGAGTCCGATGACATCAAGCGGCAAGCGATTCCATTCCGTAAGCAGATGGCCTGCTCCGACACCAAACATAATTTTTGGAGCGTTTTCGTCTTTGAGAGCAGCAAAAATCTTATTCATAACCGGAGCCACGAACGTTTGATAGTCTTGTGCATTAAGCGCCCCTACCCAGGAGTCGAATACCTGAATAGCCTGGGCACCTGCTTTGATTTGTGCTTTCAAATATGTAATCGTCATCTCACCGAGCTTGTCCATCAACAGATGCCATGCTTCCGGCTGAGAGTGCATGAAAGCTTTCGTTTTGTAATAGTTACGTGATGGACCGCCTTCAAGTAAATAGCTGGCAAGGGTGAAAGGTGCACCCGCAAAGCCAATGAGTGGAACATGAAGTTGTTCACGTAACAGTTTAATCGTATCGAGAATATACGGAACGTCTGTGTCTGGATCAAGCGTACCGAGCTTTTCTACATCGGCTTTGGATGTGATCGGATTGGCAATGACGGGTCCGATGCTTGATTTAATTTCTACATCAATTCCAAGTGCTGGCATTGGCGTCATGATGTCTGCAAACAGAATGGCCGCATCCACATCAAGTTGCTGGATCGGAAGCATGGTAACTTCCGCGCAGACTTCCGGACGGTGTGTAATCTCAAACAGCGAATATTTTTCGCGGATTTTGCGGTACTCAGGCTGATAACGCCCCGCTTGACGCATATACCATACTGGTACGTGGTTGTGCTCCTCGCCCCGGCAAGCTTTCAAAAAATTATCATTAAATGGCTTTGCGCTCATTGTTCCACACCTTTCTTTTCCATAAACACGTGTTTAATTATTTCTTATTGTACGATAGCATAAATGTTCGGGCAAAGTTAAGTAATTATTGTGACAGGTACTCTTCAAGAGTCAGACCTTTCTTTGTAATTTCTTGGGCGACTGTCTTGCCTACATAGCGAATATGCCATGGTTCATACGCGTAGCCTGTAACGGATTCTTTGCCTTTCGGATAGCGGATGATAAAGCCGTATTTTGGTGCATTAGCCGCAAGCCACTTTCCTTCCGGTGTATCGCCAAACGTTTGCTCAAGTGTATTGCCCATGCGTTTACTTGTGACGTCAATTGCAAGGCCAGTCTGGTGTTCGCTCTGACCTGGATAGGCACTGACGGCATTCGCTTTCTCCTCAGTGCCGTATTTTTTGATCAGGCGGGTAAAAACTGCTTTTTGCATCGAATACGGACGGTACGCTGATTGGCCGAGTAGATCTATGTTCTCAGCTTTTGCCTGGGAGAATAGTTCTTCAAGTGCTTTCGCTGCTTCTTTGCGCATCATTTTTCGCGGGCTTTTTTCTGCGAATGAGAAAGGGATGTTTGGTTGTACAAGATCGGACGGCTCAAAAGCAGACTGAATAGTTCGCTTCTTGTTCACCACAACAAGTACATCATTCATATTTGTCACTTCCTGAACACCGCTACCGGTTTTTATAACCGTAGTGGCGAGTGCTGCTTTTACTTTTTGCTCTGCAAGCGGATCAGGCTGTGATTGGTTATTTTTGTTGCTGTCCTTTTGGTTTGTTGGCTGTGTGGTTGCCTGATCCGGTGATTTTGATCCTGTCTCAGTTGCACAGCCGGCTGTAAAAGATGCGGCTGCTAACAGAAGTGCCAGCATCGTTGTTCGTTTGTTCACAGTATATCCCTCTCTTTTTGGAAAACACAAAAATCGAGCATACACGCTTAGGGGTGAATGCTCGGTTTTTTCGTTTTTTAGCTTCTCTAGTATTCTAGCATACTATCGATTTAGCATTCAATTTACTGGAGAGATTGTAGCAGTAACCAAATTTTTGTCTTGTAAAATTGGAACGACTGCAAGTGCATTTAATCTAGCACAGTACAGCACATCAGCAGTTCCCTGCTGCCCTGCGATGCGTCTTCCGGTTGTGGTCTCAAGCAGAAGATCGGGAAGGGACGGAGCTAAGTGCGTGTAGCTTGCAGCAAGTGCGGTGCCGAGATCGCATACGCGCACACACGGCAGGAGCGTCCGGGCGTGTTCGATCATAAGTCCGGCTGCCAGTCCGTCTTCTAAGGCGAAGGTCTGCCGTGTTCCAGCACAGTACAGCGTAATATCGAGCTGTCGGCGCAGCGCTTCTTCGATGCAGGCATGTGCGTTTAGTAAGCAGCCAATCAGCAAATGAGCAGCTCGTGCTGCTTTATTGATCGCGATGGTGCCATCTGTTGTCGTCAGTACAAGCTGTTGTCCAGGCTGTTTATGGCTGCACAATTCAGTAGGTGAGTTGCTGTATGTGAATTCAGAAATTTTTTTGCCGTGTCGCTCGCCAGCAAAGACGACATTCGACGCTCTGCGTAGTAGTTGTGCCTGCCCGATGGTTTCTACGGGGAGCACTGAAGCAAATCCTTGGCCGAGCGCAGTGACAATTGTGCTGCCTGCTTTCAGTACATCGATGACCACAACGGTTCGTCCAGCCACCTGTTCATGGCGGATTTCTTCTACGGTCTGCACGACTTCGATTCTCATAGTTGTTCTCCTCTTTCCGTAGACGTTATGTCTTTATCGTATGCCGGACAAAACAAAGAAGTGTCGGGCGACTATTCTGATAGGTACATGCATACGTTGGGAAGAAAGGGGGGAAAGCCCGTGTTTGAAAAGGCGATTCTCGGTATGGCCTCGCTCCGCATTCTATCTGGTTCACTGGAAATACTTGCGGCATTTCTTATTCTGCGTGTGAACCAGGTGGAAAAAGCACTTCTGATTAATTCAGGCTTAGCGTTTGTCGGACCGTTTGTATTGCTACTGACGACAACAATCGGTCTGCTTGGTGTAGCGGAACGTGTTAGTTTTGGGAAACTGGCATGGATTCTGGCTGGCGTGGCTTTTATTTTGATTGGTGTACGAAAATAACGTAGAAAGGAAGATGCGTATGCAGTATACGGTGCGAAAAGGGGACACGCTACAAAAAATCGCAAATCGATTTGGTGTGAGTGTAGAGGCGATTCGGTGTTGTAATGCAGGAGTGGTCGGCGTACGGCTCATACCTGGTCAGATTCTGTCCATAGCAGGACCGCTTCGGTATTATGAGATTCAGTTGGGTGATACTCTTGATTTTATTGCGCAGGCGTTCAATCTAGCACCGGAACGGATTGTAGCCGCCAATAATTTTTCGGATAGAGTTGAACTTGAACCGGGCGAAGTGATGGTATTGCCCCCGAGTCAGCCAGATGGAATCGTACGTACAGATGAGGAATATACGCACCGTAATCTTGCTCATGATCTGGCTGCCCTTCTTGATACGTATCCATCTCTTGGGATGGAGGTGATCGGATACTCGGTGTTAGGCAAACCGTTATATGCGATTCGTCTCGGAACAGGAGCGAGAGAGGTATTCTATAGTGGTGCCTGGCATGCGAATGAGTGGATGACTGCAGCTGTATTAATGAAATTCGTGGAGAATGTTGCTCGTGCGTATGCACGTAATGAATGGCTTGATGGATATGATGTGAGGCAGTTATTGGCGGAGTTTACAATTTGGGTGGTGCCGCTTGTAAATCCGGATGGAGTGGAGCTATCTGTAGAAGGAATTGATCCGTGCCATCCTTTTTATAAAGAAGTGCTAGATATTAATGGTGGATCATGTAATTTTACCGGGTGGACCGCAAATGTGCGAGGAGTCGATTTGAACCACCAGTGGCCAGCGGGATGGGAGGAGGAAGCAAAAACAAGCCCGAACCGTCCATCGCCTCGCCATTATGGCGGGCATACTCCTTTATCGGAGCCGGAAGCTCAGGCTGTTTATGCATTTACAAAAGCGCATGATTTTCTTGGTGTACTTGCGTATCATTCGCAGGGGCAGGTCATCTACTGGGGATATCAGCAGATGGAGCCGCCGGAGAGCCGTGCCATTGCGGAGCGGCTGCAAGTGCTAAGCACGTATCAGCCAGTCCGTACCGCTAACAGTTATGCGGGATATAAAGACTGGTTCATTCAGGAGTATCGTCGCCCCGGCTATACGGTTGAGATCGGTGTCGGTGTGAATCCTGTACCTCTGGATCAATTTGATGCGATCTATCGGCAGAATCAGGCGGTTCTGCTTGAAACACCTCTGTTGCTTGCAAGACGATGGGATGAAGAAAACAGAGAGTCGGATTAATGAGTGAGCAGATCCCATGCCTGTTTGCTGATCATCAGTACGGTTACGCCGATAAAAAGTGGTCGGACGTAGGTGGAACCTTTACGGATCGCAACTTGTGAGCCGATCAGTGCGCCGATAATCATAGCGATCCCCATCGGAATTCCATACTGGTAGTTAATATGGCCAAGTGCAGCAAAGGTAACCAGTCCAGCGATGTTACTACCAAAATTGAGTACTTTAGCGTTTCCAGCCGCTCCCACAAAATCAAAGCCCATCATTAAAAAGGCAAATAGCAGAAACGAACCAGTCCCTGGTCCGAAGAAGCCATCATAAAAACCGATGAGTAGCGCCACTGTCACGGACAGAATGGCGATTTTTTTTGTGATTCCTTTATACGTCGATGTGCTGCCCCAATCTTTTTTAAACAGCGTGTAAATCGTTACGCCAGTCAATAGTACGACCACGAGCGGTTTGAGGAATTCCTGCGGGATTTTGGTAACAGCATAGGCACCAAAGGCGGATCCGATTAATGAAAGCGGGAATAAATATTTAACCAGCTTAAAATTGACTTTGCCAGAGCGCATAAAGGAAATCGTGCTGGTGCAGGATGCCATTGTGCTCGCTAGTTTGTTTGTACCGAGTGCTACCGTTGAAGGTAGTCCGGTTAATAGGAGGGCAGGGAGTGAGATCAGTCCACCGCCACCGACAACCGAATCAATGAATGCTGCGAGAAAGCCCGTCGCAAGCAGAAAGAGTAGCATGTTAGTATCGAGCATTTCCATGTAGAGTAACCCCCTAGTTCAGATAAGAAATATGATGTATTTTTCAACTATACACTAAAAATTCGGTATAATAAGCATGGATAACAAAGTAATTTTATTTATCGGACAAGCAGGGGGATGGCATATGGAACAGCAGGCGATGTATGCAATCATCATTTTTCTGGTGATTTACGCGCTTATTATCTCGGAAAAAATTCACCGCACGATTGTTGCGATGATAGGAGCGCTTCTGATGATCGGAGCAGGGATCGTCAGTCAGGAAACAGCGCTCCATCATATTGACTTCAATACACTCGGGCTTCTCATCGGGATGATGATTATTGTAAGTATTACTGCCCAGACGGGATTATTCAAGTACATTGCGATCTGGGCCGCAAAGAAAGCAGGCGGAAGTCCAGTTCGTATTCTTGTGGCGCTCGGGTTAATTACAGCGATTGCCTCAGCCTTTCTTGACAATGTAACAACGGTGCTTCTTATGGTGCCGGTTACGTTCAGCATCACCCGGCAACTGCGTGTGACGCCGATTCCGTATTTATTGACACAAGTTTTGGCGTCAAACATTGGCGGAACAGCTACACTTATTGGGGACCCGCCGAACATTATGATCGGCAGCGCGGTTAAAGAACTGACATTCATGGCTTTTATTACGAACCTGGCCCCGGTTATTGCAATCATTCTTGTCGTAACGATTGCTATTCTGGCCTTCTGGTATCGTGATCAGCTCCGAACTGAACCGGCTCTGCAGGCGGAGCTGATGCAGATGAATGAGAAGGATGAGCTGATGGACAGCAAGCTGCTCAAAAAGAGCCTGTTCGTGCTCGCGCTGACGATTGGTGGTTTTTTTGCCCATCAAGCTCTGCATCTCGAATCTGCTACCGTGGCACTGGTCGGGGCATTTCTGCTGCTGTTGATTAGTGGCGAGGCTTATTTAGAGCCTGCACTTGAACGAGTAGAATGGACGACGATTTTCTTCTTTATCGGGTTGTTTGTGCTGGTCGCTGGACTAATCGAGACAGGGGTAATTGCTGCACTGGCACAGAAAGCAATGTCGCTTACGGGTGGCAATCTAAAAGAAACGGCTCTGTTGATTTTATGGCTAAGTGCGATTGCATCTGCATTTGTCGATAACATTCCGTTTGTGGCCACGATGATCCCGATGATTCAAGAGATGGGCAAAATGGGGATGAATCATCTTGAACCGCTCTGGTGGGCGCTGTCTCTTGGTGCATGTCTCGGCGGTAATGGAACACTTATTGGCGCAAGTGCCAACGTTATTGTAGCGGGGATGGCTGCAAAGGAAGGGCATCATATTTCATTTATGCGGTTTTTATGGATCGGATTTCCGCTCATGTTGATTTCGATTATCATCTCGACCGTATATATTTATATCCGCTATTTATAAAGGATCCGCAAAAGGAGGGATAGAATGCTTCGCTATTACTATGACACAGAAGAGTTAGACATTGAGGAGACGGAAAACGGTCAGGATCGCGAATTCCATTTTCATTTTAAAAGTGCAGGTCAGAATATGCATGACTTTCAGAAGGTACGTGCCCATTTTAATCGTGACCGCGTGATTACAGATGTGTTTTTTTATCCACAGGCCGACCAGCGCTGCCGTGTGATTGTGCGGAATGATTATTACATTGATTTTGTGCTGGTCTTGTTCAAGTACCAGATTCTTTCTCACATAGAATGGATATAGAAGGGGAGTGCTCGGTTTTCATGACGAGCACTTTTTTTGTAACGAAAAATTTTAATATAATAAATACCAGGTGAGTATTTCTCTGGTAAAATGAATAGAGGGAGCATTGATGTACAGAGGGGAGAGGGAAGGTATGGGATGGTTGCGTAATTTACGAGTTCGGCTGAAGATGCTTGTATTGAATGTTGTAGTAGGGGTTTTCTTGGCTATTGTAGGTATTTCCGGATATACACATATGAACGATTTAAATAAGCAGACAGAGGCGATGTATGCGGAAAGTCTTCAACCTGTAGAATGGTTGGATGAAGCACGTGCTCATTCACGGGGGATTGAGGCATTGACAGCTCAGTTAATGCTCGAGAAGGATGCGAAGCGACAGCAGGATATGGTGGAAGAGATTAAGGCTCGGATTGATAAATCGGATCAAGTATTGAAACAAATTACAGCGCTTTCACTTGATGGGTATGAGAAAGAACGTATAACCAAAATCCAGAGCATTTTACCGACATATAGAGTAGAGCGACAGAAAGCGATTGATCTTGCATTAGCAGGGAAACAGGCAGAAGCGTATACATACTTTGTAAGCCATGCGCTTACGCCGTTGAATGAGTTCAATAGTCTTCTGCAAGAGCTGACAGATTACAAAATCAAGCAGGCAGATGAGATGAGTAAACAAGGCAGGCAAAATGCAAATGAAGCGAATCTCATTATGATTAGTACCTTTGTGATTGCGATGATTGTCTGTGCAGCGCTCTGTTCGATCATCTCCGGCATGATTTCTAAGCCGCTCGGGCGCATGCAGGAGTTAATGGAGCGAGCGGAGACTGGGGATATGACAGTCCGGGGAGACTATGAAGCAAGCGATGAACTGGGCCGGTTGAACCACACATTTAATAACATGATGAATGGGCTGTGTACGGTTATCAAACAGGTGAATGACAATGCAGCCGGTCTAGCGAATAGTTCGCGTCAGCTTGCTGTAAATGCGGAAGGAGCGAATCATGCTACGCATGAGATTGCAGCGGCCATTCAGAAAGTAGCAGCAGGCTCTGAGACGATGATGGGTGGAGCAGAGGAGAGTGCACGTTCGATGGAAGAGATGGCGATTGGCATTCAGCGGATCGCCGAGAATTCCTCGATTGTTTCCGAATCATCAGATGTAATGGCGCAGCAGGCGCAGCAGGGCAATGAGATGATTCGTAAAGCGGGGCATCAGATGCAGCTAATCAACAGCTCGGTTGGCAATTTGTCTGCTGTAATCACGCAGTTGAATACACGTTCGCAGGAAATCGGACATATCGTAGAAGTCATTACCGACATTGCTTCTCAGACGAATCTGCTAGCGCTTAATGCAGCGATTGAAGCGGCGCGCGCTGGTGAACATGGCAAAGGCTTCGCCGTTGTAGCAGATGAAGTACGCAAGCTTGCCGAGCAATCCGAACAGTCAGCTGGAAAAATTACGGCACTTATTCAGGAGATCCAGAGTGATACGATTCGTTCGGTAGAAGCCATGGAGAAGGGAACGAAGGATGTAGAAGCAGGGATGGACATTGTTGAGCATGCCGGTACAACGTTTGAAAGTATTGTGAACGCAGCCAAGCAAGTCGCTGAACAGATTCAGGAAGTGTCAGCCGCAACGGAACAACTGTCTGCCGGTTCGGAGCAGGTAACGGCATCTGTAACAGATATGAGCTGTATTGCGAAAGATTCGGCAGCGGATACAAGCCGGGTCGCATCAGCCACGCAAGAGCAGCTTGCAGTTATTGAACAAATCCATGATTCTGTAGAATCGCTCAGTACGATGGCAAAAGAACTGGATGGAGCGGTACGCAAGTTTACAATCTAGGAGGCTTGAGCCATGGAACAAGCGGAACAGATGCTTGTGGTCACTGTACAGAAGGCGCAGCAGCGAGCGGCTTCTGTAACCGCTTATGCAAAAAAAGCAGGTGAATGGATACCGATATTCGGTCCACTTCCTGCTGTTATTGGGAAGAATGGAGTTACGATGAATAAGATGGAGGGGGATCGTAAAACGCCGATGGGGCTGTATCCGATTCGGTACGCCTTCGGAACAGCGGTCAAGCCGCACGGTGTCCACCTGCCGTATCGTATGGTGACCCGGCAGGATTACTGGATAGATGACCCTGCTTCACCTGACTATAATCGATGGGTAACATGCTATTCGCAGCCGAAAAAGTACTGGAATTCGTTTGAGAAATTGAGCGTTTCAGCATACAAATATGCGCTCATAATTGGGTACAATGATGACCCGCCGATCGCAGGAGCCGGAAGTGCAATTTTTCTCCATGTATGGCGTGGGCCTGCAAGCTATACCGCCGGGTGTGTCGCTTTGGCAGAAGCAGATGTATTGCGCATTCTTCGCTGGTTGCACCCGGAGAATAAGCCTGTGATCTGGATTGGAACCATACAGGGAGCGCCTGACTCCATATGAACCTTCATGAAAAAAAAGCCGGAACTATACCGGCTTTTTTTTCATGAACATAAGCAATAGAGTAATACAGCCTACAATGCCGAACAATGGATAGAGATGATGAACAAGAGCGGAAAATCCGAACTGACTGATGAAGCAACAGATGGCAAGCAGGCCGATAATAAGCGTACGTTCGGTAACGGATGAGGGGAACAAACGCCGTAGCTGCCGAGTAATGCCAAATACGTTGCCGGCAAGCGTTGTGAAAATCTCACCAAAAATAACGAGGGAAAACAGCCACTGAGCAAGCGGACCAAAATTCGCGACGATGACTGCCATCGGGATTTCGGAACCTTCAATTTGGGGCAGATGGGCAGCGAGGACGAAGTCGGATAGCCAGAGTAGCACACCAAGTCCGATGCCTCCGACTATTCCTCCGGCGATGATTGTCCGACGGTCTTCAAATTCACTGCCGAGCGGTACGAGTACGGCGAGTGCCAGGGTAAGATTGAAAGCCGCGTACAGAAAGGGTGACAACATCCATAAGTCGCTGTCTGGCGCTGAAGAAGGAAAGGTTGTGGCTACACGTCCACTTCCGAGTGTAGCTATGCCGATTAGCACACTGAACAGGAGCATCACAGGTACAACGATCGTGTTGATTGCCATAACGGCATTCATGCCGCGAGTGGCAACAAGGTACAGGATCAGGACGGTGACAGCAACTCCAGGAACCCCCAGGCCATTTATCTGCTGGTTGAACAGAGCGGCCGTTCCGGCAAGCATGACGCCAGTAATACAGATCAGAATAAGCAGGGTCGTCAGATTAATCCATGCTCCGGCTGTTCGGCCAAATACATACTCATTGAACGCATCATAGGAAGTAGTCTGCATTCTGCTGGCAAGGAGCATAATTTTTGTTCCGACGATCATAAATAATAGTACCGCCACAGCAATAATCAGGTAGCTTTTATCACCAAAACAGGTAACAAACCGAAAAATTTCCTGACCGCTGGCAAAACCAGCCCCAACCACGGTTCCGATGTACGTGAAACCGATCTGCATAATAGCTTTGTACGATATTCGCATTTTTCGCTCTCCCGTGCTTTTTCCTTTTAGCCTATGAGGTTGTCCGGTAAAGTAGACTCCCAAAAAATTTGTCGTTACAAGATAATCAGTTTGTTTTACAATGTAGAGAAGGAAGAAGTACAGTTGAAGTACAGGAGGACCAATCTGCATGTGGAAATGGTTAAAAGAGTGGGTGCCGATCATCGTGATTGCACTTGTGCTCAGTATGACAATTCGGACATACGTCGGAGAGGCAGTTGTCGTTCCAAGCGGCTCCATGCTGCCTACTATTCATATTAATGACCGCCTTGCTGTAGAGAAGTTTATTAACACGAAGGATCTCAAACCGGGTGATATTGTGGTCTTCTACCCGCCTGTCCCGGACAAAAAAGACGAGCGTTTCATTAAGCGTCTGATCGGAATCGGAGGAGATACGATTGAGATTCGAGATGGGGCATTGTACCGCAATGGTAAAAAAGTAGATGAACCATATATTCGGGAGCCAATGACGTACAATTTCGGTCCGGTAACTGTTCCAGAAGGAAAATTCTTCTTTCTTGGTGACAATCGAAATGAAAGCTTTGATGCGCATCTGTGGCCGACGCCGTTCGTGGATAAGAGTGCCATTTGCGGAAAAGCCGTTTTTCGCTTCTATCCATTCTCTGATATGAAACCGATGTAATTTATGGAAGTAAGAACGAAAAAGACAAGGACGAATCAGAAGGTGAGGCTGTCTCAAGAGCTGTAACACGGCGACTGAGGTAGCCTCTTTTTTTCTTGAGGGCGATTTTCTCCAAAGTGTGGTGGAGGAGCCGGGATCGGGCGGGGCCTCGTCACTTTGGTACGCTTACGAAGAAGTTGAGACTGTCCGCTCCAGGTGCCAGACGAACTCGCCCACAAACGATGCCCGCGATGTATGTGCATCGAAGCATTGTGGGCAAAAGCCCGTTCGCCTGCCCCCTTTCACTGAGGAGTCGCGTACAGGTGTTCCGTTGCCCCGCCCGATCCCGCTCCTAGCACGCTTTTGTTAAACACCATCAAACAATATCAAGAGGCTGAGCTTTGGGAGCGGACAGCTACCGCTTCCCTGCAAGCGTACCGAAGCGAACGGCTTCTTCCTTCTCCCACTCCCTCACCTCCACACGTTGTCGATATCACGAAAAAGCTGTCCCGTTCACCATGTTCTGACTTTTAGGACAGCCGCTTTATTCTCTCGCTTTATTTTCGTATAAAAGCGGGAGATTTTTTTTTGCTTTTCTATTGTACTACTACAGAATAACTGTTATAATACAGAAAAGAACGACGGAGGGAAAAATATGGGGTACGGATACCGACCACAGCGCGGCTGGACTCAGCCGGAGACAGAATCTTTTTCAACCATGTACGGACGAAACGTGTCCGTCAAGCGTGATGGCAAAATGATGTTCATAAACCGCATTGTTGTGCAGGGGACATCCGCTATACCCGCCCGTTCGCTTCGCTAATCCATGCATGTACGTAATTGAATCAACTAAGCTGCCTCCTCCACCGGGATATTTTATCCTGGTGGTTTTTTTATTTCAGCACTCCAAAGGAAAAAGTAAGAGCATCCGGGAGTTCGCGCTGCCAGAATCCCCAGTCGTGTCCACCTGAGCGTTCCACATACGTGACTGAAGCTCCGCGTTCTTCGAGCAGGGATTTCATCTCCCGGTTCAGAGCAAGAAAATCAGCCGTTCCATCCCAGACTGGTACAGCTGTTTCATCCAGTCCGATGAGCATATAGATCGTCAGAGTTCGAAGCTCCGGTTTGCGCAATACCCCTTTCATTACCTCTGGATAGAACGCTCCAGACAGGGAAAGCACGTGAGAGAAAAGCTCTGGATGTTCAAGAGCCAAATCCAGACTGATAGTGCCGCCAAGCGAATCGCCAGCGAGCACGCGTTGGCTGACGCGTACTTCTCGTTCAACTGTGGGCATAAGTTCTTCGATGAAGAAGGACTTGTACAAACCGTTGCGGGAGCGGTTTGTGCCGTATTCGCTTGTACGATTTTCACGAGAAACTGTAACAGCAGCTATGATAAATGGATACAGTTTTCCGCTGAGAATCATTTCCTGTGCCGCCGTCGCTCCCCGACCGAAGTTGAGAAATTGTTCGCCATCCTGTGCGTACAGAATGGGATAGGCTTGATCCGGGTTGTATCCCGGTGGCAGATACAATTTATAGGAGCGTATCTCTCCTAGATAGTTGCTGGTGATTTCACGGCGAAGAATGGTCCGCTTACGCAAGTTTTCCTCCATAAATACAACGTCTCCTCTCGCAATGTATGCAAAATAATTGGACATGCTAACAATGAAGTGCTATACTCATCGCGAATTCAGAATACGTAAACTGTACTTGTTCTGCAACACAATGTGTTATAGTTATCGTTTGTTCTATTACAGTAGTGTTAACCGGGTTTTATAAACTCATTTTTATAAAAAAGGAGCTGTCATTGATGTTACAAATTCTTTCGCCTGAAGGCAAGGTTACCGACACACAGCAACCTCAAGTCGATAATGCGACACTTCAAGAATTAATGCACAAAATGGTGTATACCCGAGTATGGGATCAGCGTGCGATCAGCCTGAATCGCCAGGGGCGCCTGGGGTTCTATGCACCAGTTGCTGGACAAGAAGCGTGCATGATCGGGAGTCAGACCGCGCTTGATAAGCAGGATTTCATTCTGCCAAGCTATCGGGATATTCCGCAGATCGTCTGGCATGGACTTCCGCTCCATCAGGCGTTCCTGTATTCACGTGGACACTTCCATGGCGGTCAGATTCCGGAAGATGTAAACGTTCTTATGCCACAAATTATCATTGCTGCCCAGATTACACAGGCAATGGGTATTGCGATGGCATTCAAACTGAAAAAAGAAAAACGAGTTGCAATCACGTACATCGGGGATGGCGGTACATCACAAGGGGATTTCTACGAAGGTCTTAATTTCGCTGGTGTATACAAAGCTCCTGCTATATTCTTTGTCCAAAATAACCGATACGCGATTTCCACACCATTTTCGAAACAGACAGCCGCTGAATCCGTTGCGATCAAAGCGCAGGCAGCTGGCATTAAAGGTGTGCAGGTAGATGGTATGGACATACTTGCTGTATATAACGCGGTGCGTGAAGCACGCGAACGTGCACTGGCGGGAGAAGGCCCGACACTAATTGAAGCACTCACATTCCGCTACGGTCCGCACACGATGGCAGGCGATGACCCGACGCGCTACCGTAAGCAGGAAGAGATGACAGAATGGGAGCAGAAAGATCCACTTGTGCGCTTCCGTTCGTACTTAGAAAGCCAAAACCTCTGGTCCAAAGAGGATGAAGATAAAGTAATCGAGCAGGCAAAAGCTGAGATTGCAGACGCGATCAAAAAAGCAGACGCGCAACCGAAGCAGAAGGTGACGGACCTCCTCGACATTATGTATGAAGAGAAAACACCACTCCTGCAAGAGCAATATGACGAGTACAAGCAGAAGGAGATGAAGTAGTCATGGCACAAATGACGATGATTCAAGCAATTACAGATGCGTTGCGTACTGAGATGAAAGCAGATCCGAATGTTCTTGTTTTCGGGGAAGACGTCGGTTTAAACGGCGGGGTATTCCGTGCGACAGAAGGATTGCAGAAAGAATTCGGTGAAGAACGCGTCATGGATACACCGCTTGCTGAGTCCGCAATCGGCGGTATGGCAGTGGGCCTCGGCCTTCAAGGATTTCGCCCGGTAGCGGAAATCCAGTTCTTTGGTTTCGTATTTGAAGTATTCGATGCGGTTGCTTCTCAGGCAGCGCGGATGCGCTACCGTTCAGGCGGTAAGTACAATGCACCGATTACATTCCGTGCCCCATTCGGCGGCGGTGTAAAAACTCCGGAGCTGCACGCAGACAGCCTAGAAGGTCTGTTCCTGCAAACACCGGGTGTAAAAGTTGTCATTCCGTCTAATCCGTACGATGCGAAAGGACTTCTGATCTCTGCGATTCGCGACAATGATCCGGTTATTTTCCTTGAGCATATGAAGCTGTACCGTTCATTCCGTGGTGAAGTGCCAGAAGAATCATACACAGTGCCGATCGGCAAGGCAAATGTTGTAAAAGAGGGGAAAGATGTTACGATCATCACATATGGTGCGATGGTGCAAACATCCCTCAAAGCGGCAGAACAAATCGAAAAAGACCGCAACGTAAGTGTCGAGGTCATTGACCTGCGTACGATTAGCCCGCTTGATGTGGAAACGATTATCGCATCGGTTGAAAAAACAAACCGCGCCATTGTGGTGCAGGAAGCGCAACGCCAGGCAGGTGTGGCAGCAGAAATCATTGCGCAAATTAATGAACGTGCGATCTTGTCTCTCGAAGCGCCCGTTCTGCGTGTAACGGCTCCAGATACCGTTTTCCCATTTGCGGCAGCAGAAGATGTATGGCTTCCAGATCCGACTCGCGTAATTGAAGCGGTTAACAAAGTGCTTGATTTCTAAACCTGAATGTATAGATACGAATATCCAAAGGAGGGTTCCGCATGGCGTTCCAGTTTAAAATGCCGGACATCGGTGAAGGCATTCATGAAGGCGAAATTGTAAAGTGGCACATTAAAGAGGGTGATCAGGTCGAAGAAGATCAGATCATCATGGAAGTGCAGAACGATAAGGCGGTCGTGGAAATTCCATCTCCGGTAAACGGGAAAGTTCTGGCTATTAAAGTAGAAGAAGGCACAGTAGCGGTTGTTGGTGATGTACTCGTTGAGTTTGACGCAGAGGGTGCACCAGCAGAAGAGGAACAACCACAGACTGAAACGGCTGCTGCGGAAAAAGCGGAGCAGAAGACTGTAGAAAGCGCTCCGTCAACACCGGCACCGGCTCCTGTTCAGCAAAATGCTGCACCTGTTGACGAATCCAAGCGTGTATTCGCGACTCCGGCTGTTCGCAAGTTAGCTCGTGAGCGCGGCATTAACATCCGTCAAGTAGCAGGAACAGGCAAAAACGGACGGATTACGCGCCAAGACGTAGAAGCATTCGCATCCGGTGGCGCACCGGCAGCACAGACTGCACCGGTTACAGCTCCGCAAGCGGCACAGCAGGCAGAGAATGTGGCTCCTGCGGAAGCAAAAGCAGCGCCAGCAGCAGCTCCGATTCAAACGCCGGCAGGACTCGAAGAGCGCAAGCCGCTTAAAGGCATCCGTAAAGCAATTGCAAATGCTATGGTCAAATCAATGTACACCGCTCCGCACGTGACAATCATGGACGAAGTCGATGTAACGAAGCTGGTTGACATGCGCACCCGCTTTAAGCCGCTTGCGGCCCAAAAAGAAGTGAAATTAACGTATCTTCCATTTGTCGTTAAAGCAGTCATTGCTGGTCTGCGCCAGTTCCCAGAACTGAATGCAAGCATTGACGAAGAGACAAACGAAGTGGTACTGAAAAAATACTACAACATCGGAATTGCAGCAGCGACAGATGAAGGTCTGCTCGTGCCGGTGATTAAGGACGCTGACCGCAAGCCGTTGTGGAAAATTGCCGGGGAAATCTCCGAACTGGCGACAAAAGCACGCGAGCGTAAAGCATCTGCTGATGAGCTAAAAGGCAGCACATTCTCGATTACGAATATCGGTTCAGCAGGTGGCATGTTCTTCACTCCGGTTATTAACTACCCGGAAGTAGCAATCCTTGGCGTTGGTCGCATCGCGAAAAAGCCGATTGTGAACGAAAATGATGAAATCGTCGCAGCTCCAGTACTTGCCCTCTCACTCAGCTTTGACCACCGCCTCATTGACGGAGAGTTGGCTCAGCTGTACATGAACTACATCAAGAACTTGCTGCAAAATCCTGAAATGCTTGTTATGGAGGTGTAGAATCCATGGTAGTAGGGGAATTTACGACAGAATTAGACGTTCTCGTAATCGGAGCAGGTCCAGGTGGATATGTGGCAGCCATTCGCGCTGCCCAGCTCGGTAAGAAAGTAGCTATCGTGGACAAGTCAGAAGTGGGCGGTGTCTGCTTGAACCGGGGCTGCATTCCATCCAAGTCCTTGATCTCGGCAGCACACCGCTTCGAGCAGGCAAAAGACGGCCATGAAATCGGCATTAATGTCGGTGATGTAAGCGTCGATATGAAAAAAGTACAGGAGTGGAAGCAAAGCGTTGTGAGCAAGCTTACAGGCGGCGTACGCTCCCTTCTGAAAGGTAACGGTGTGGAGATTATCGAAGGCGAAGCACTGTTCGTCAATGAAAACGAAGTGCGTGTGTTCCATGGCTATGACGTGAATCGCTATCACTTCAACCATTGCATCATCGCAACAGGCTCCCGCCCAATTGAAATTCCGGCGCTGCCGTTTAGTGACCGCATTCTGTCTTCGACAGAAGCCCTCACACTCGATCACATTCCAAATAAGCTACTTGTTGTCGGTGGCGGATATATCGGGATCGAGCTTGGTACTGTATTTGCGAAGTTAGGCGCACAAGTAACGGTGCTTGAAGGATCGGATGGCATCCTGCCGGGCTTTGAGAAAAATATGGTGCAGCTTGTGAAGAAAAAGCTGAAAAAGCTTGGCGTAGAGATTCATACAAACGCTTTGGCTAGCAGCAGTGAAGTAACTGACAATTGTGTCAAAGTTACAGCAAAAATCGGCGATAAAGAAGAAGCGTTTGAGGCAGATTACTGCCTCGTTACTGTTGGACGTCGCCCGAATACAGATGAACTTGGTCTAGAAGCCATCAGCATGAAAATGACTGATCGTGGCTTGATCGAGATCGATAAACAGTGCAAAACAAATGTGCCAAACGTATACGCCATCGGTGATATCGTAGCGGGGCCTGCCCTCGCGCATAAAGCGTCATATGAAGGCAAGGTAGCCGCAGAAGTGATTGCAGGGATGCCAAGTGAAATCGACTATCTGGCTATCCCGGCGGTTGTTTTCTCTGATCCAGAGATGGCAAGCGTTGGCTTGACAGAAGATCAGGCAAAAGCAGAAGGCTATAACGTGAAAACAGGCCGTTTTTCTTTCGGTGCGAACGGTCGCGCGCTCAGTGTAAACGAAACAGACGGCTTTGTGAAGGTAGTCGCGGATGAAGCCGATGGTCGTGTGCTTGGCGTACAGATCGTTGGACCAGAAGCGTCCGACCTCATTGCTGAAGCAGGACTTGCGATTGAAATGGGTGCAACGCTTGAAGATATTGCGCTGACCATTCATGCGCATCCAACGCTTGCGGAAGTAACAATGGAAGCCGTAGAAGCGGCACTTGGACATGGGGTTCATTCATTGTCAAAGTAACTGGAAGAGCGTGGATTCAATAAACTGAAGTGGTAAGACAGAAGCTGTCCTAAAAGCCAGAACATGGCGATGGGACAGCTTTTGTTGTGAAATCGAAAGTGTGGGTGTGAGGGTGTGAGGGAGTGAGAGAAGGGAGGAGCCGTTCGCTTCGGTACGCTTGCAAAGAAGCAGCGGCTGTCCGCTCCGGGAGCTCGACGAACGTGCCCGCAAAGAAGAGCCTACGATGTTGATTCACCGAAGGATTGCGGGCAAAGGCTCGTTCGCCGTTCTCCCTCCGCTGAGTAGGCGCGTACAGGCGCTCGTGCTCCTCCCTTCTCCCACTCCCCGCACAACGTTTTGGTTTACAAAAAATATGCACGCCAGAACGTATTTGCTCGATCGCCACTGACTTCTCCAGAGACAGCTTCCTTACTTTTCACCTACATAGCAAAGCTCAGCCTCTTGATATTACTTGATGATGTTTAACCAAAGTGTGTCAGGAGTGGGATCGGGCGGGGCAACGGAACGCCTGTACGCGATTCCCCAGCGGAAGGGGTCAGATGAACGGGCTTTTGCCCACAATGCTTCGATGTAACTACATCGTGGGTCCTCTTTTGTGGGCGAGTTCGTCTGGCACCTGGAGCGGACAGCCCCAACTTCTCTGTAAGCGTACCGAAGTGACGAGGCCCCGCCCGATCCCGACTCCTCCACCACACTTTGGAGAAACCAGCCCTCAAGAAAAACGAGGCTGCCTCAGTCGCTGTGTTACAGCTTTCGAGACAGCCTCTTCAATTTATGATCATTGAGTCAGCGTTTCCGCCACATCGCTTACCTTGCGTGAATTTTCTTCGAGGGAGGACATGGACGCGCTAATTTCCTGGGTAGCGGCAGCCTGTTGCTGGGCGAGTCCGTCGAGGTTTTTCACTTCTTTGGCAATCTCTTCGATTGTATTCGACATTCCCATCAAGTTCTTTGAGATTTCTTCCACATTCTCACGCGTGCTTGAAGCAAGCTTGCGTACTTCATCGGCTACCACGGCAAAGCCGCGTCCGGCATCTCCGGCCCGAGCTGCTTCAATCGCTGCGTTGAGTGCCAGCAGGTTCGTTTGATCGGCTACCTGCTTAATAAGATTGATTACTTTGCCGACGGTGCTGAGTGCATTCTGGGCATTTTGTGAATTGACAGCCAGTGCGCTAACTGCATCTGCCATGCTTGTTGCGCCGCTTGCAATTTCTTCCGTTGCGGTAGTGGTCTGTTCTGTCGTCTGCATTAATTCAGACGCCATTTTCTTCAGGATTTCCTGTTTATATGTAGGCATGGCAATTCCAAGTGCTCCAATGACTCGGCGGCTTTCATTATAGATTGGCATGGTGTTGCCAGTATAGCCGAAGTTAAAGGAAGACTCGTTTTCAGAGACATTTTGCGTAATTTTACGCTTCTGGTCCATGGCCTGGCGCATCACGGTATTTGATGGCAGAGAAGAGCCGATTTTGAAGCCGAATTTGATGTGTTTTCCTTCCCAGTACCCTACAATTTTTTCCGTATCAGATACAATGAAAGTATTTTCTTGATTAAACATATCAAATAGATGGGAGCATGCTTTTAAGAGAGCGCTAAAGTCATCACAGCGATTCTCATATTCTTGAGTCATCATACAGATTCACTCCTGTCTTATAGGTAATTGTTAATCTTTTTCTTTTTTGTTTTGAATTATCTTCCTTTATGATAGAACAAAAGTCTGTGTTTGCAAATAGTTAAAAGAGCATAGATGATGAGAGAGATTAGGAAGAATGTGGATGAATATGCTCCGTAAAATCCGATTAGGGTGCATACTAGTAGGGAGAATGATTCTGTCGTGAATCGATTTCATCCGTTCTGGGTGATAACTAGAAAGGGAGTTCAAAGAAAATGAACCAGACAATGAGCACAGATCTGTATCAGATTAATATGATGTATGCTTACTACAAGCGGGGAATGGCAAATACTCGTGTTGTATTTGATATGTTTTTTCGAAAACCACCGTGTGGCAACGGGTACGCACTATTCGCGGGCCTTGAGCAGGCGCTTCATTTTATTGAGAATATAAAATTTACCGAAGAGGACCTGGATTATTTTCGCAGTCTGTATCCATATGAAGAAGCGTTTCTGGAACGACTAGCGAACATGACATTCACAGGAAATGTAGCGGCTGTACGGGAGGGAACGGTGGTGTTTGCCGATGAGCCGCTTGTGCGCGTGGAGGCACCTGTGATGGAGGCACAGTTGATCGAGACGGCGCTGCTTGCGATGATTAATCATCAGACATTAATTGCGACGAAGGCAGCGCGTATTGTGCGGGCGGCAGGCGACGACCCGGTGTTGGAGTTTGGACTGCGCCGGGCTCAGGGGACGGAGGCGGCATATTATGGAGCACGTGCCGCATATATCGGCGGGATCGCAGCCACTTCGAATGTAATGGCAGGACGTGACTTCGGCATTCCGGTGAAAGGAACGCATGCACACAGTTTTGTACAACTGTTTGAAGACGAGAAAGAGGCGTTCATCACGTATAACGCAGCGTTCCCGGATGAGACGACGCTACTGGTTGATACATACGATGTGCTTGGTGTCGGCGTGCCGCATGCGATTGAAGTGGGGCTGGAATTAAAGAAGCAGGGAAAGAAGCTTGTCGGCATTCGCATTGATTCGGGTGATCTGGCGTATTTGTCTAAAGAAGCACGCAAGCAGCTGGATGCGGCAGGATTAACGGATGTTGCGATTGTTGCCTCTAGCGATCTGGACGAGATGCTTATTCGCGATCTGAAAACACAGGGAGCTAGAGTCGATGTATGGGCAGTCGGTACGAATCTGATTGTCTCGAATGGATGTCCTGCGCTTGGTGGCGTGTACAAGCTTGCTGCTGTACAGGAGAACGGGGAATGGACCCCGCGTCTGAAAATATCGGAGAACCCGGCAAAAATTACAACGCCTGGTTATAAGCGGCTGGTGCGTTTTTATGATGAACAGAGCGGGCAGGCTCTTGGCGATCTGGTGACATTTGCGGAGGAAGAGATTCCGGGGGATACGATTACGCTGTTTGATCCGCTGTTTCCGCATAAGCGCAAAACCATTCGGGGGTACCGGATGGAGGAGTTGCTTGTACCGGTCATAGAGAACGGTCGGCGTATAGGGAACCCGGTTTCGCTTGAAGATAGTCGGGCACATGCGTGTGAGCAGCTTAGCCATTTTTCTGATGAGGTGAAGCGTCTGATCAATCCGCATGGCTATCATGTGGATTTGAGTCAAAAGCTGTGGGACAGCAAACAGGAGCTGCTTCACCGTTCACGTCTGTAGAGGAATCCATGTATTCTCTTCCTCATCTTTTTTCTCCATACTATGAAACTTTTTCCACACTTTCCTCGTATGTAAGTAATGAAGAGATTACATATATATGCGAGGAGAGGTAAATATGAAAAAACGTAATGCTGCAGCTGGTTTGCTTAGTTTGTCTATGCTGTTCGGGGGTCCAGCGGTTAGTGTGTTCGCCGCTGAGCCAGCACCTGTGGTGGCTTCCCAGGCACAAAATATGACACGTGGTGATTTCTTGCTTTTGCTGGATAAGGCGATCCATCTGCCTGATACAGCAGTACATAGCCAGTATAAAGATGTTCCGGCTGGAAGTGCCTTGTCGAAAGTGATCGATAAGATGCGTGCGAATGGTGTCGTTGCCGGAAATAGCACACAGGTGCGCCCGAACGAGCCGATTACCCAGGTTGAAGCACTGGCGTTCATGAGCCGTGCGCTCGGTATTCCGAATACGGCGCTGCCAGGTAGCACAGTAGAGCTGCCGAAGTTGCACTGGGCATACGGTACGGCAACCTGGTTATCAGCAGCAGGGGCCAATATTGATTGGAAGCAAAGTGATCGTATTCTGACAGCAGCGGAAGGAGAGGCGCTACTTGCACAGCTTTTGAAAACATCGCCAGAAGCGAAACAAAAGCTTGAACAGTCTCAGAAGGCACAGGCAGCTGTGAAGTCGTTCAAAATGAATGGCACCATGACGATGCAAGTTAAGCTTGATGAACGTAAGCTTGCTTCGATGCCATCTGACGCTCGCAAAGAAATGGATGTACTTGACGAGCCATTTAAGATGAAGATTGCTGCAGCATTCTCGCTGCCGGATCACATTAAGATGGAAACAGAAATGAAGCTCCCGGCCGTTCCAGGAATAACTGGCGACATGAAAATGGAGCAGTATATTATTGGACATGATATGTACATGAAAATGAACATGCCAGGTATGCCGGAGAACAAGGAAAATCCGTCTGGCTGGGTGAAAGCACCGAATGCGTTTCCAATGGATATGAAGGCGATGATGGAACAGCAAATGCAAGGTATTCCACCGGAGCTTGAAAAAAATACGTTCTACTCGCTCACCAAAGACGGGCAGCTTAGCTTTAAGACCCGTATTAACAGTTTGAAAGATCTGATGAGCATGGTTCAGGGCATGCAGGGCATGGGCGATATGAAGGCGATGTTTGATGAAGCGGACAAGATGGTTCAATCGATTTACGTACAAGGTACGATGAAGCTTGATGAAAAAACACAAATGCCTGTTGTGAGTAACAATCAAATCGTGATCAACTTCAAGCCACAACCAGATATGCCGCTTACCCAAATGATTATGACACAAGATCTAACATACAGTGATTATAATGCAGATGTTAAGATTGAACTGCCAACGGAAGCAAAAAATGCTCAGGTTGTTCCAATGACTGGCGAGAAGACAGCGACAGAATCAGGAACAAAATCTGCAACAAAATAATATGTACAGGAGAAAGGCATGCGTAAGAAGCATGCCTTTCTTTTATAGGGGGAATATGGTATAGTAAATGCCGGATTTATGCGCATGATTATACGTAAAAACCATATGGAGGGGTCGCATGATTACCTCGTTACTGATTCCGGATCTGCACGTCGATTCGATTTATGACATTGATCTGGTGCAGCTAAAGCAGCGCGGCGTGAAAGGGATTATCACCGATCTGGACAATACGCTGATTGAATGGGATCGCCCTGATGCAACCCCGGAGCTTATCACATGGATCAAAGAGCTAAAGGAGCACGGGTTCTCGGTTGTGATTGTGTCCAACAACAATGAGACACGCGTATCTAAAGTCGCTGAGCCGCTCGGTGTTCCGTATATTCATCAGGCGAAAAAACCGACAAAGAACGCATTTCACAAGGCAACGCGTGGTATGGGGCTGTCCGTGCAGGAAACAGTCGTAATTGGGGATCAGTTGTTTACCGATGTGCTTGGCGGCAATCGCATGGGTCTATATACGATTCTTGTTGTGCCGGTCGCGCAGACAGACAGCCTGATTACCCGTTTTAACCGCAGGCTGGAACGGGTTGCATTGAACTGGATGAGAAAACGCGGAAAAATTCCGTGGGAGGACTAGAATGAACAATATGGAACATGAAATTTACTGTGCGGGATGCGGGGTCGAGATTCAGGCGGAAGACCCGAAGCACGTTGGCTATGCGCCGCCGCAGGCACTGGAGAAAGAAACAATCATCTGCCAGCGCTGTTTCCGTATCAGACACTATAATGAAGCGTCCACCGTTACACTCGGTGACGATGACTTCGTACGCATTCTGAACAGCATTGGCGATACGAAGTCACTTGTGGTGCAGGTAGTTGATATTTTTGATTTTAATGGCAGTTGGTTGCGTGGCCTGCACCGTTTCGTTGGCAACAACCCGATTCTGCTCGTCGGCAATAAAGTCGATCTGCTTCCGAAGAACGTCAACCGCAACCGTCTGGTGAACTGGATGCGCAAGTCAGCGGCTGACCTCGGTCTGAAGCCGGTTGACGTTATTCTCGTAAGTGCACATAAGGGAGAAGGGGTTGATCGGCTGGTAGCGGCGATGAATGAACACCGCCGTGGACGCGATATTCACGTTGTCGGTGTGACGAATGTCGGTAAATCCTCGCTCATCAATCGATTGCTCAAGCAGTTCGGGGAGTCCGAGCTTGATATTACAACATCGCAGTTTCCTGGAACGACGCTCGATGTGATTGAAATTCCGCTCGATGAACGTTCATCGCTATATGATACACCAGGGATCGTCAACCGTGATCAGATTTTGCATCTGGTGGCACCGTCCGAACTGAAGCTCCTTTTGCCGGACAAGCAGCTGAAGCCGAAGACATATCAGCTCAATGATAAGCAGACGCTGTTTATTGGAGGTCTCGCACGCATTGACTTCGTGAAGGGAGAGCATCAACCATTTGTTTTCTACATCTCGAACCAGCTAAACATTCACCGTACGAAATTGGAGAAGGCGGATGAGTTGTATGAGAAGCATCTGGGTACGCTGCTTTCACCACCGGGAAAAGAAATGGCAGAAAATATGCCGAAACTCGACCGCTTCACGTTCAAAGTGCCAGCGGGCAATCAAGATATTGTCATCTCCGGTCTCGGCTGGATCGCGTTGCACGGAAGCGGTGCGAACGTGGAAGTGCGTGTGCCAAAAGGTGTAGCCGTCAGCATCCGCCCATCGCTTATATAAACACAAGAGAGGTGCCCCTGCCGCTTGCTGTCAGGGGCATTTTTGAAACGGAGGAGAGAATGACATGAACAGCCAAACTGTCCTAACCGGACTTCTCGGCCATCCGGTCAGCCATTCACTGTCACCGTTGATGCATAACCGGGCATTTGATGTACTTGGCTTGAATATACGGTATGCGGCGTTTGATGTGGAGCCAGCACGCATAGGGGAAGCTGTTGCTAGTATTCGGGCACTTGGATTGCGTGGTGTGAATGTTACAATTCCACATAAAGTAAGCGTGATGGCACATCTGGATGAGATTGATGAAGAAGCGCGTTTTATTGGGGCGGTTAACACCATTGTAAACGAGAATGGGCGCCTTATTGGATATAATACAGATGGAAGAGGGTATGTGCGCTCTCTGGTGGAAGAAACGGGAGTTGTGCTGACTCGGCAGTCTGCCCTGATGCTTGGAGCAGGAGGGGCTGCACGCGGTGTCGCATTTGCGTTGCTTGCATCTGGCTTGCCGAAGCTTACCGTTGCGAACCGGACGCGGGAAAAAGCAGACGAGCTAGTACGCGATCTCGGACAGATTTATCCACAAGCAGAACTTAGGGCCATTTGTACGGAAGAAGTCGGTGCTTGTACAGCAAATGCGACACTGCTCGTACAGACAACATCAATTGGTATGCATCCACATACGGACGTAAGCCCACTAGATGCGAAACACCTGCATGAAGGATTGCTGGTTAGTGATCTTATTTACAATCCGCTCGATACAAAACTGTTGCGTGATGCGGCTTACGCAGGTGCTCGCACGCATCGGGGTGTTGGGATGTTTATTTATCAGGGTGCGCTGAGCTTCGAGTACTGGACGAAGCAGCAAGCACCTGTTGTGGAGATGCGCGCGGTTGTCATGGACGCGCTTACGCATCGCAATTAACGGAAGGGGACTAATAAACGTGTTAACAGGCAAACAAAAACGACATTTACGCGCACTGGCGCACCATCTTAACCCAATCTTTCAAGTGGGGAAGGGTGGCGTAAACGATAATTTGATTAAGCAAGTTGATGAAACGCTGGAATTACGGGAGTTGATCAAAGTATCGATACTGAACAACTGCGGAGAAGATAAGAATGAAGTAGCGAAAGCGATTGCGGAAGGCAGTGGCGCGGAAGTTGTTCAGATCATTGGCAGTACGATTGTGCTGTACAAAGAGTCGCAGGAACACAAAACGATTGAGCTTCCGAAATAAAAAACGGCGCATTGGTGTGTACGGCGGGACATTCGACCCCGTACATACCGTGCATCTAATTGTCGCAGAACGAGCACGTGATGTGCTTGCTCTCGATGAAATCTGGCTCATGCCAGCCCGCATTCCGCCGCACAAGCAGAATAAAGTCATTACAGCCGACCGCCATCGGGTTGAGATGCTCAGGCGGGCTGTGGCAGGGAACTCATGTTTTCAGATTACTACGATTGAACTTGATACACAGGGCAGTGCGCCATCGTATACGTATGACACGATGAGCAGGCTGACGGCAGCCTATAAGGACGTGGATTTTTTCTTTATTATTGGTGGCGACATGGTGGAATACTTACCGAAGTGGCATCGTGTGGACGAACTGCTTCGCATGGTGCAATTCGTGGCGTTAGCCCGTCCGGGTTACTCGATGAATACGCCGTATCGGGAGTGGTTGATCGAAGTAGACATGCCACAGCTCGATGTAGCTTCAAGTCAGGTGCGCGATCTAATCCGGGACGGACATTCCATCCGTTATCTTGTGCCGGAAGCGGTTAGACTATATATAGAGGAGAACGAGCTGTATGAATCGTGAGCAATTGTTGGCAGCTGTCAAAGAACAGGTCACGAAGCATCGCTATGAGCATATCCTTGGTGTCGTAGAAACAGCGAAAAAGCTTTCAAAACGCTATGGTGCAGATAAGAAAAAAGCGGAACTCGCAGCGATACTTCACGACTATTGTAAGTTCTGGCCGGAAGAAAAAATGAAGCGGATTATCGAGGAAACCCCTCACATTCCGTCTGATCTGCTCGAATACGATAAAGAGCTGTGGCACGCTCATGTCGGTGCGGAAGTGGCTAGACGTGAGCTTGGCATTGAGGATGAAGATGTACTTGATGCGATTCGCTATCATACATCAGGCAGGGAAAATATGACGCTACTGGAGCGGGTAGTATGTCTTGCAGATTATATTGAGCCGACTCGTCAGTTCCCTGGCGTGGATGAATTACGGAAGCTGGCCAAAGAAGATCTGGATCGGGCACTGGCCCAAGCGCTCGGCGGCACCATCACATTTCTCGTGAAGCGGGAAAAGAGGATTTACCCACTGACGGTGCTCGCGCGCAACTCGCTCGTGAAACCAAAAAAGAAGCAAGCACAGGAGGAAGTATAACGATTATGACAGAACTCGATATTGCCAAAATTGCCGCGCGTGCGGCAGACGATAAAAAAGCACACAAGGTAATGCTCCTTGATATTCAGGGATTGTCGGTCATCGCTGATTATTTTGTAATCTGCCACGGGAATTCCGAGCCGCAGGTACAGGCGATTGTAGATAATATTAAAGACAGTGTGGAAGAAGCTGGGGCTACTCTGAAAGGCCGGGAAGGTTATGATGATGCACGCTGGGTGCTGATGGATTTAGGCGACGTTGTTGTCCATGTATTCCACCGCGATGAGCGTGAATTCTACAATATTGAGCGCCTGTGGAAAGATGCCCGTGTTGTCGAATTCACAGAATAATACAAGCTATCGTCGCCTAGCAGATGTGTACGACCATCTAATGGGAGATGCACCGTATGATCGGTGGATGCAGGTGGCGGTCGAAGTATGGCGGCATGCCGGAACCGGTCCATCTCGTGTAGCGGAGCTTGGCTGCGGCACGGGATCACTCACCCGGTATTTGCTGGAGTATGGCTTTGAAGTATGGGGTGTCGATCTGTCAGCGGATATGCTGCATGTCGCCAGAGAGAAAGTCGAACGCAGCCACCCGGATGCTTCGGTTCACTGGCTGTGTCAGGACATTCGTGAATTGGCGCTCAGTGCGCACATAGACAGTGTGCTGTGTTTTTGTGATACACTGAACTATATTTCAGATGCGGAAGGTGTACAGCGTGTGTTCGCTCGTGTATATGAGGCGCTTGTACCGGGCGGCACGTTCCTGTTTGATGTGCATACGCCATACAAAATTGCCGAAGTGTTCGGTAACGAGTCGTTTAGCCATCAGGACGGCGAGGTGGCTTATATATGGGAGAGTACGTATGATCCGGATACGGAAGCTGTTGAGCACGATCTGACGTTGTTTGTGCAGGAGCAGGATGGATTGTATCGTAGATTCCATGAACTGCACCATCAGCAGACGTATCATCTTGCTGACCTGACGGACTGGCTTGCCGCAGCAGGGTTTGAATTATTGTCGATCACTGCTGATTTTACCGGACAGCCAGTGGAAGAAGACAGCGAACGGGCATTTTTTGCAGTGCGGAAGCCTGTCAGGGAAGATTAGTTGACATCAGCAGAATATGTTGCATATAATCTACATAATTGAACATATAGGTTAGGAAGAGGAATAGTAATGACGGGTAGATGTATGCAGAGAGTTAACGGATGGTGCGAGTTAACCGTCTCGCGTGATGAACTCACCTCGGAGCCGACAGCGGGAATCATAGTAGCGCTGTCCGAATTATCCACGTTACGGATCATAAGGTGAACGCTTGAATGCCCATGTGCATATTGCGTTAACTAGGGTGGTACCGCGGGAAGCAAGCTTCTCGTCCCTGGGTTTTCCCAGGGACGAGAGGCTTTTTTTATTAGATTTTTGAAGACGTAAGATGTTTAGGAGGACAAAAAATGTCAACTTATAAGCCGCATGAGATTGAAGAGAAGTGGCAGCAGTACTGGAATGAAACAGGAGCTAACGTAACAAATGAAGACGAAAGCAAGCCGAAATTTTACTGCCTGGAGCAGTTTCCGTATCCATCCGGTCGCCTGCATATGGGACATGTGCGCGTATACTCGATCGGGGATGTTGTAGCCCGCTATAAGCGCATGAGTGGGTATCAGGTGCTACACCCGATGGGCTGGGATGCCTTCGGGATGCCGGCGGAGAATGCAGCCATTAAGCTTGGCGCACAACCGGCAAAATGGACGTATGAAAACATTGATTTCATGCGCAATCAACAGAAAAAACTTGGTGTGAGCTATGATTGGGATCGCGAATTTGCGACCTGCTCACCGGATTACTATAAAATGACACAACAGCTTTTCTTGCTGTTCTATGAACGCGGTCTTGCCTATCGCAAAAACGGCGCCGTAAACTGGTGCCCGAATGACCAGACTGTACTTGCGAATGAGCAAGTAGAAGAGGGCTGCTGCTGGCGCTGTGGTACGGAAGTGGTGAAGCTTGATCTTGAACAGTGGTATTTCAAGATTACAGACTATGCCGACCGTCTACTTGAAGACCTGGATCAGCTGCAAGGCTGGCCGGATAAAGTTAAAACGATGCAACGTAACTGGATTGGCAAAAGCACTGGTGCTGAAGTTACGTTTGAAGTACCGGAAATTAATGAATCGTTGACGGTATTCACAACGCGTCCGGATACGCTGTATGGTGTCACTTTCATGGTGCTTGCACCGGAGCATCCGGCTGTGCGCAAGTTGATTGCAGGCAAAGAAAACGAGCAGGAAGTTACTGACTTCATTGAGCGCATTCGTAAAGAATCAGACATTACTCGTACAGCGGCAGATGCGCCGAAGGAAGGGATGTTCACAGGAGCGTACGCTCGCCATCCGCTGACTGGTAAAGATGTACCGATCTGGATTGCCAACTATGTCCTGATGGATTACGGTACGGGTGCAGTTATGGCTGTTCCAGCACATGATACACGTGATTTCTCATTTGCGCGTCAGTATGAACTGCCGATTGTGCGTGTAATCGCACCGGCAGGAGAAGATGTAGATGTGTCTGCGGAGATGGAAGAAGCCTTCACAGAAGATGGTGTGCTTGTGCAGTCTGCGGAATTTGATGGTACGCCAAACCGGGAAGCACTTGTCAAAATTGCAGACAGCCTGAAAGAAAAAGGCATCGGCGGTTCTACCATTTCATATCGCCTGCGTGACTGGCTTGTATCTCGTCAGCGCTACTGGGGTGCGCCAATCCCGATCATTTACTGCGATACATGCGGTACGGTTCCAGTTCCAAAAGATCAACTGCCGGTTCTGCTTCCAGAAGATGTTGTGATTGATGGTGCAAGCAATCCGCTTGCTAAGTCAGAGGAATTCGTGAACACCACATGCCCGTGCTGCGGTGGTGCGGCACGCCGCGAAACAGACACGATGGATACGTTCATTGATTCGTCCTGGTATTATTTGCGTTTTGCCGATTCGAAAAACGATGAGATTCCGTTTGAAGCGGCAAAAGCGAACAAATGGCTGCAAGTTGACGAATATATTGGCGGGATTGAGCACGCTATTCTGCACTTGCTGTATTCACGCTTCTTCACGAAAGTACTGCATGATGCAGGCATGGTTAACTTTACCGAACCGTTCAAGAGTCTCCTGACGCAGGGTATGGTTCTCAGGGACGGCGCAAAAATGTCGAAATCAAAAGGCAATGTTGTGAGCCCGGATGAGATCATTGAGAAGTATGGGGCGGATACGGGTCGTCTATTCATCCTGTTCGCAGCTCCACCGGATCGTGACCTGGAGTGGAGTGATTCGGGTGTAGAAGGCAGCTTCCGTTTCTTAAACCGTGTCTGGCGTGTAGTAGAGGCAAATGTAGAGCTTGTGACGAGCCATCCGGCTGTGAATGTGTCTGACAGCGATGCGAAAGAGTTAAATCGTACGCTTCATGCAACGATCAAAAAAGTCGGGGACGACATCGGCGAGCGCCGTCAGTTCAATACAGCGATTAGTTCCATCATGGAGCTGGTCAACAAAATTTATGCGTATCCGGAAACAGCAGACCGTGGCATGTTCGCCCATGCGATCGAAACAACAGTCAAGCTGCTTGCGCCGTTTGCACCGCACATTGCGGAAGAAATGTGGCGGATGATCGGCCACGAAGACAGTGTGCATCATCAAGCATGGCCAGCATTTGATGCATCGGCACTTGTGCTGGACGAGATCGAGATCGTTCTGCAAATTAACGGCAAAGTGCGCGACAAAATGGTCATTTCCGCAAGTGCAACAAAACAGGATATGGAAGCGCTCGTGAACGAAAATGACAAAATTAAGGAACTGATCGCAGGCAAGACCGTTCGTAAAGTGATTGCGGTACCGGGTAAACTTGTCAACATTGTTGTTGGATAATGTGATAGTATTCCCTCAACTCTCCGTGCTATAATTTTGGCAAGCATAAGGCTTACAAGATTTTAGTTGAGAGAGTTGGAGGAGAGTTAAGATGAGAAGAGCAGCAGTTGTATGCATCCTGTTCGTATTCGCAATGATGATGGCAGGGTGTGGTCAGGGAAAACAGGCAGAAAGTGCGCCGCAGACGTCTGCAAAATCAGATGCAAGCAAGCAGGTGAAAGTCGGCATTACCCAGATTGTTGAACACCCGGCGCTTGATTCGATTCGCAAAGGCATTATTGACCAGTTGGCAGCGGAAGGATACAAAGACGGCACGTCCATGCAGCTTGAATACGTCAACGCGCAGAACGACATGAACAATGTCGCGACAATTGCCCAGAAGATGGCGGCGGATCATAAGGATATCATTATCCCGATTACGACGCCGTCTGCGCAGGCTGTTGTCAACCAGGCCAAAGACACCCCGGTTGTGTTCTCGGCTGTTACCGACCCGGTAGCGGCAAAGATTGTCCCGGCACTTGATAAGCCGAAGGCAAACGTGACAGGTACATCTGATGCGTCTCCGATGGATAAGCAGGTGGAACTGGTGCACGCTTTTGTTCCAAAGCTGAAGAACCTTGGTGTCATCTACAATACGGGTGAAGTGAATGCGTCTGTTCAAGTCGATATGATCGAGAAAGCGGCGCAGGCAAAAGGCATTAAAGTCGTGCGTGCTGGCGTGACGAATTCAAACGAAGTAAAACCGGGTGCAGAGTCGCTTGCTGGTAAGGTGGATGCGATTCTCATTCCGGTGGATAACACGGTTGTGTCTTCTTTTGAATCGCTGCTGAAGGCAGCCAATGCTGCGAAAATTCCAGTGTTTGCGTCTGATAGCGACACAGTGAAGCGCGGTGCGGTTGCGACGTATGGCATTGACTATTACAAGCTGGGCAAGCAGACAGGTGTGATGGCCGCACGTGTTCTGCGCGGTGAGAAGCCGGGAGACATCCCGGTGGAAACACTGAAAGATGTTCAACTGATTGTGAATGCCAAAGCGGCGCAAAGCTTCGGCCTGTCCATTCCTGAGCAGCTTAAAGCGGGAGCGCAGATTATTAAATAATGTGCTACCCAAAAAATCCCCTCCACAGTGGTTAGTGGAGGGGATTTTTTTTGTCCGTAAATAGTGCCTGCACTTCAAGTAAATCTGTGTGGAATTTACGTTGCGTCGCCTGCACGAGATGGTTGAATGTGTCTTTTGTTTCCTTGTCGAGCACATTCAGGCCGATGCCGGTCACACCGCCAGGTACACACACCTTGGCCTGTAAGGATGGCAAAGAATATCGGCCGTCTTCGAGCAGGCGGCCCATGCCAATAACCATAGCTGTCATCATCTCGGTAGCCTGCTCCTCGGAAATCCCAGTTTCTTCCACTGCGCAATCAATATAGCGCTGCATAAGAAAACTGAAAAAAGCAGGTCCGCAGCTTGTGATATCCGAAGAAATGCGTGTATGATCTTCTTCAATCTCGATCGGCGTACTAATCGTAGCGATTAGCTTCAGTAGACTGGTTCTGTCTGCTGGTGTTAGGCGAGAGCCGAATGTAACAAGCGAAGCTCCGGAATGTGCTGTGTTTGTAATGCTTGGAATAATACGGGCAATTTTGGATGGAATATAGGATTCCAATCGTTTGACACCGATTGAGCTCGTAATTGACAGAATCAGCTTCTCCGGAGTAAGAGTTGCTTGAATCTCGTCAAGCACAGCACGGTATTCAAGAGGCTTAACACAAAGGAAAACAACGTCTGCTTTCTGAGCTACATGAATGTTCGTTCCGGTATGTAGACCGGAATGTTTTTGAATCAGCACATCGAGTTTATGAGACGAACGATTGGAAGCGATAATTTGATCGGGTGCTACTGCTCCTGATTCAATAAAAGCTTCCAACAACATCGTTCCCATGCTTCCTGTGCCGATAAAGCCGATATGCATCTGAATCCCCCCGGCTTTGTTTTACTTGTTCTTACAATGTATGGATGCACAGAGAGATTCAGTACACATAATTTGCCTAATGTGATAAAATGTAAATAAAAGGTAATTATTTATTTGTGCTTTCAATCATGGCTGCTGTAACAAATTTGCGTGGCGGCAGATGATGACGCTGTGCCAGTTGATTGATCTGCTGAGTAACTTCGTTAATAGAAGCAAGATCAACGGCTTCTCCCGCCTGATACTGTTCAATAGCCCGTTCAATTCGTACTTCACGCATCACATCAAGCTTGCGGTACAGAACGATATACTCCGCTTGGCTAGCTGAATGGGCTGAAATCGCATGGTGAACACTCATAATAGTAACCTCCTTATTTCCGGTATGAATCCAGAATAGTTTAATTAAATTATAGGCAAAGCAATGACAAATCACAAGCGGGGGAGTAAAGAGATGAAAGAATGGATGCGTACACGAAAAAAACGAATTGGTATTATTGTATGCGCGTTATTTCTTGGTAGTAGTTTTTATTTGTATAGCACCAATGAATCAGAGCCGGAACTTCTGCCTGTGACAGCGGCATCAGCATCAGCAAAAGGTGCAAAAGAGGAACGTGCTTCGACACCTGACCAGAAACCGTTACAGAATACCGAGTCTTCTCTTCCCGCTGCACCGGCCACCGTTGATGTGAAAGGAGCGGTCATTCGACCAGGCGTGTATACGATGTCGCCCGGCTCTCGTGTACATGAAGCAATTCAGCAGGCGGGTGGTTTGGCACCGGAAGCAGATAGCCGCAGTCTGAACGGAGCGAAGAAGATTGTGGACGGTATGCTTATTTATGTGCCACGCCAGGGAGAGACGCCACCTGTGACGGGTGGTGAGAACGGTACAGCAGGTACAGATAACGGGAAAGTGATTGTCAATATAAACGAGGCAACGTCTGAACAACTTCAGACAATCCCGGGTATTGGCCCGGCGAAAGCAGTGGCGATTCTGGAATACCGAGAGAAAAAAGGAGCGTTTAAGAAAGTGGAGGACATTACGAACGTGTCCGGCATCGGACCGAAAACACTGGAGAAAATCCGTTCTCGTCTTACAGTTGAGTAAAAAACAATAAAAAATTTTCAGATTAAGTTGACAGGTCGGAATAGTAAACCTATAATAAGTATTAAGAACAGCACGACACAATCACACAATAGAATAGTATCTCTTATCGAGAGAGGCGGAGGGACTGGCCCTATGAAGCCCGGCAACCGGCACGACGTGCAAGGTGCTAAATCCAGCAAAGCAGCGGCTTTGGAAGATGAGAGCGGTGATACATACCTGAGTATGCAACCCTCTTCTTCCACAACGGAGAAGAGGTTTTTATTTTGGTACATAACATCGCCCTCCGTGAAGAAAAACTACCTACACTTACTTTTTCAAGGGGGATATGACAATGGCACAAGAACGCGAACTGAAATTTGAAACAATCTGCCTGCACGGCGGACAGGAAGTAGACCCGACTACACAATCACGTGCGGTTCCAATCTACCAGACGAGTTCCTATGTATTCAAGGATACAGACCATGCAGCTAACTTGTTCGGACTAAAAGAATTTGGCAACATCTATACACGTATTATGAATCCAACGCAAGATACATTCGAGCAGCGCATTGCACAGCTTGAAGGCGGTGTGGGCGCGCTGGCCGTATCATCTGGCCAATCTGCCATTACATTCGCGATTCTCAACATTGCAGGCGCAGGAGATGAAATCGTCGCATCGAGCAATCTGTACGGTGGTACGTACAATCTGTTTGTACACACATTAGGCAAACTCGGCATCAAAGTAACCCTGGTTGATCCGTCTGATACAGAAAACTTCCGTGCAGCGATCACTGACAAAACAAAAGCGGTCTACACGGAGACAATTGGTAACCCGCGTATTGACGTAGCGGATCTCGAAGGAATTGCCGCGATCGCGCATGAGAACGGTGTTCCGCTTATCGTGGATAACACATTTGCAAGTCCGTATCTGTGCCGCCCGATTGAGTTTGGCGCAGACATTGTGATTCATTCTGCTACGAAGTTCATTGGCGGACACGGTACATCCATCGGTGGTGTGATCGTCGATTCTGGTAAATTCGACTGGAGCAATGGCAAGTTCCCAGGCCTGAGTGAGCCGGACCCAAGCTACAATGGTGTAGTATACACAGAGGCAGTAGGTAACCTAGCGTATATTATCAAGGCTCGTGTACAGCTGCTGCGTGATATCGGGGCTGCTACGACACCGATTAACTCATGGTTATTCATTCAAGGTCTTGAGACACTTCACCTGCGCATGGAGCGCCATGTAGAAAATGCGCTGAAGGTGGCGCAGTTCCTCCAAAATCATGAACTCGTATCATGGGTGAACTATCCGGGCCTTGAAGGTGACAAATATTATGAGCGTGCGCAAAAATATTTGCCAAAAGGAGCAGGTGCGGTCTTCACATTCGGCATTAAAGGCGGTATTGAAGAAGGCAAGAAATTCATTAACAGCCTGAAGCTGTTCTCACATCTGGCGAACATTGGGGACGCGAAATCGCTCGTCATTCACCCGGCAAGCACAACACATCTACAACTGACAGAAGAGCAGCAAATCGGTGCAGGCGTATCTCCGGATCTCATCCGTCTGTCTATCGGTATTGAAGCAATTGATGATATTATTGCTGACCTGGAACAAGCGCTTAAAGCTAGCCGACTGGCAACTGTATAATATATGAAGAGGATGCTGTGCATTTTGCACGCATCCTTTTTTCGTTTACTATAGAAGAAAGAACATGTGGAGGAGAGAGAAGAATGAGTGAACGCAAAACATGGGATGAGTATTTTATGGACCTGGCTTATATGGCATCTACACGTGCGACGTGCCCACGTCGGCATGTAGGGGCTGTACTCACAAAACAGCGCAAAGTGCTAGGTACTGCCTATAACGGAAGTCCGAGTGGTGTACCATCCTGTCTGGAGGAAGGATGCTTGCTACATAGTTATTACGAGACAGACGAAGCGGGCGTGATTAAGGAGAAGCAGAAGTGCATTCGAACGATTCACGCGGAGCAAAACCTGTTGTTGTTTACCGATCAAGCGGATCGACAGGGGGCGACGATTTACGTGACGGATCAGCCGTGCTGGACGTGCGCGAATATGATTGCGAACAGTGGCATTGCGGAAGTTGTCTTCCATCGTCCGTATGCAAAAGATCATGTGAAAGTAGCGGAACTGTTTCAAAGAAAAGAGATTTTGTTCCGGCAGTTGGATATATACAAGGCTCCAATCGGTATTAAGATGGAATTTGTAGATTAGCATAATTTTTTTATAAAATGCGTGAAAAACTGGTATGGACTAGTCGCGAGGGGGTAAAGATGTAGCAAGAAGGAAATGAAGCTGAACTACAAAAGAGGTGAATTCTATGCAACCGAATGTGGCAACGATACGTGGTGTATGCGATAATTTTCAGGCTCCGCAAGAACGCATTGATGATGTCTATCGAATTGTAGAAGAAGCCAAAGTGCGTCCGGAAATTACAGTAGAAGAGAAGAAAACCATGCAGGGTACGCTCCTGCTTGGATTTTATACAGAACATGGTGTATTCCGGCTGGTTGTACAGTCAGGGCTTCCGATCAAAGGTCGACTTTACATTAATGGAATTACCGAGGAAGAGCTGAATGCAAACCCGCTCATTCGCCTGTTCCATGGCTCGATCTATCTGATGGGAGCAAGCGGCATGCTTCGACTGTATGAAGAAGGAATGAGCAAGGACATTCATTTTCGGGAAGGACGCATCTTTGAAAACAATGGTTTCGGAGAAGAGAAAGAGCTGGCTAACGTTCTTGTTGAGCAGTATATCGAACAGCAAATCGTCGAGGGACGGATTAACTGGTTGCTAGAGAGGCTCAATGACTGCATCGAGCAGCAGGAAGAACCTAATATGTACATAATTAAGCAGGAGTTGTCCATACTCACGGATCAGTGGAATGGCCTGCAAAGTTCGTAGAAGGAAGAGCATAAGCTCTTCCTTTTTACATTTATTTACAAAATATTTGCGTATCGTGATACAATAAAGAGAAAAAGGGAGTTGTCCATACCATGATTGAGATTGTACTTCCCCGGCTGAACCAGCTTGTTCCATCGTTGGAATCGACATTTCAAAAGCTGGTAGAAGAACAGGGAGAGTTGAGTGAAGCGATTCTTCGCTGGATGGAGGAGCAGGGGACACCGGGAGCACGAGAGGCGCTGCATCATGTGGCAGGGGAGCTGCTTGATGTGGCACAGACGTGTATTTCTATGACATTCGTGCTCGAAGACATTGCGCCGGATGTGCGCCTTGATGCGATGATGGATGAGCATCTTGCCAAACTGCTGCGCAAAGGCTATGTTCGACAGATGCAGGAAATGGATGATGTATACAGTACTGTGACAGCAGATGGCTATCGGGCACTGCGGTTGCCACGTCTGGTCATTCCAGGTGTTACGCTGGATAGTACAGTGCTTAACATCTCGGTAGCGATTGGGCGGTTCGCACAGTGGATTGGCAAGTTTCGTGGCGCAAGCGGGGAAGAATGTGTTCGGGCGGAAGAACAGGTGCTACGCGGTTGCGGCTTGAATCTACTGCATATCGCGCAATGCTGCTTTACGATGTTATACATATTAGAAGAAACATTTGTGATGGATATTAACAGTCTGCTGCACGCGCATGTAGAGAAGCTTAAGCTGCGCGGATACGTGAAGTAGTATGATCGGGCGGCGGATGTTGTTTGTATATAGTTTGTACGGATTAGGTGGACTTATTTGCGCCGCAGTATATACAAACAGTGTTAAGTCCGCTCTTTTGGTGCTGGCTGTTGGTTTTGCAGTTTCAGCTGGTCTGTTCGTGCGACATGCAGAGCTTAGACGTTGTGCAATCATTGGGGTATGTTTGTTTATGGCTGCATTCAGTTACTATCGTTTGATTGATAGCCGCAATGTAAGCATGCTTTCGGTCGGAGCAGTCACGTGTGAAGGTGAGATTGTGAGTAAGGTTGTGTATGATGGAGATCGGGTTCGGTTCGCGCTGCGTGTGCATAAGGTGAACGCACAGCCGGTCACGGCAGAGGAGACTGTGCAGGTAACGGTACGTTTGAAGAATATCGAAGAATGGAAGCGGGCCCGGGATGTGTTCCGATATGGTACGCAGCTTGCTGGCCCACTCGAGCTTTCTGTGCCGCCTGAACCAACTAATCCAGGTGCATTTGATTATGTGCGTTTTTTGTATTTCCAGCATGTTCACCGAGTGGGGAGTATAGAAGGGTTGAACGCGATTTCGTATCAAGCCCCTACATCTAGTGTACGGGGGAGTCTGGTAGCGGCGCAGGAATGGCTGGCGGAACGGTTGAAGGAGATGTATGGGCCGGATACAGAGGGGCTATTGTCCGGATTTTTACTCGGTTCTGTTACGGAGATTGATTCGGAGACATATGCGAAATTCTCTGGTCTTGGTCTAACCCATGTGATTGCCATCTCAGGTCAGCACATTGGGATGTTTGTAGCAGCTCTTGTCTTTCTGTGCCGGCTTGCTGGCCTATCGCGAGAGCATAGCTTTCGACTTACTATGGTAATGCTGCCGCTGTATGTGTTTTTGACCGGAGCTAGTCCGTCCGCTATGCGTGCTCTCATTATGGGAGAGCTTGTTTTGCTTGCCCTTCTCGTGCGGCGACGAGCGGATGGGTGGAATGTGCTCGGTGTAGCCTTTCTTGGCATGACGGCGGTTGATCCGTATGTGATTCATCAGGTTAGTTTTCAACTTTCTTTTCTTGTTACATTTGGGTTGCTCTTGCTCGTTCCTCCGCTACAGGTGCGATTGCAGTGGATGAAGCCTGCTTTCCTGCGCGGTCTTGTGGCAGTAACCGTAGCGGCTACTCTTACCTCGTTTCCCTTAACGGTGTATTATTTTCATGTCTTTTCTTTTCTTTCTCCTCTCATTAATTTTTTATTCGTTCCGTTTATAAGTGTATGTATTGCGCCTCTTGCTGCCCTTTCGCTTGTTTTTGGAGCCATTCATCCTGGTTTTGGTTTTTTAGCCGCAAACATAGTAGACAGTGTGTTAACTCCTGTTTTACACTTTTTGTATACGATCGAGTCCCAAAGATTAATGCGCATCGTGTGGAAGTCTCCTTCTATCATATGGTTGACTCTTTATGGGCTATTGGTTGCTTTCATTGCTTTGCTTTTGTATGGTAAAATTGCCCTTAATCGGAAAAGTTGGTTACTTTGTATCGTACTCGCTCTCATTTGTGCATCTCTTCCTTATGTAGATCGCCGTGCTGAAGTGCGGATTACGTTTCTTGATGTCGGACAGGGAGATGCGATTGTGATACAGACGCAAGACCGAGTCGTATTAATTGATACGGGTGGCATTCCAGCAGTGCCGTTTGATGGACAGACATGGCGTATACGGCGCAAGCCGTTCTGGCCAGCACAAGATGTCATTCTTCCTTACTTATACGCACAGGGAATTGGAAAGATTGATCAGCTGGTTATGACACACGGCGATAGTGACCACATTGGTGGTGTTCCTTATGTTCTTACACATGTGCCTGTCCGACAGGTGATTAGCAACGGGGATCTGCCGCGGTCTCACCTTGAGCAGGAAGTGGCTGCTCTTATGCAAGCGAAGCATATTTCTCATGCGGCTGTGTCAGGCGGTCAAGTATGGGAGGAGCGGGAGGGAGTACGGTGGCGTGTACTGAATCCTACAGGGATAACCGGATCTGGAAATAATGATCGGTCTGTTGTGTTGCTGCTTGAAGTGTATGGTCGCCGTATTTTGTTTACGGGTGATCTGGAGCGAGAAGGGGAGTTGCGTCTGCTTGCAGATGGAATGGAAAAAGTTGATATTTTGAAAGTTGGCCATCATGGGAGCAAAGGCTCAACTTCAGAAGAATGGTTGACCCAGATAAAACCCGATCTGGCGATTATTTCAGCCGGACGAAACAATCGATACGGGCATCCGCATCGTGATACAATGGAAAGACTGAATCAAGCCGACAGCCGTATTGTACGAACAGATGAATGCGGAGCTGTTACGGTCATCGTAAACAATAAGCAACTCGGCTATACAACCGTAAAAAACGGGATGACATGCCGGTAAAATTTCTAGATGGATGCAACTTTTTAAAAAGGGATTCCGTCTGTAGGGTAGAGAGGGGAGGCAAGAGCGTGGTTGATGAACAATTGATACGCTCCGCCCAGAACGGGGATCGGGATTCTCTCGTGCGGTTACTAGAAGAGATTGAGCATTCCGTATACCGGACCGCATTTTATATAGTTGGTAATGAGCAGGATGCGATGGATGCATCGCAGGAAGCGCTTATTCGGATTTATACTAAAATTGATACATACCAGGAGAAGGCGAAGTTTTCGACCTGGGTTCAGCGCATCGTGACGAACGTGTGCATTGATAAATTCCGTAAGAAAAAAGAGACGATTTCGATCGATCAGCACGAGCTTATGCTGTATGACAAGCAGAACGTGGAGCAGGAGGTCGAACGTGCTGGGATGGCAGTCGAGGTACGGGAAGCAATCAAGCGCCTGCCGGATCATCAGCGTACAGTCGTGACGCTGCGCTATATGCAGGATCTATCATACGGCGAAATTGCAGAAGTGATGAATATGCCGCTTAACACAGTGAAATCGTACCTCTATCGTGCGCGACAGCAGCTTCAGGAATTGCTACATGAATATCAGAAAGGTGGTGTATAGAGTGAGTTGCGATATGATATATGAACTGATGCAGCGGGATCTAGATGATGATCTTAGCCATGTTGAGAAGCAGCGCATGCTTGCGCATTTGTCGTCATGCGGATCATGTTCGGAGCTATATGAGCGTCTTCACTCGCTCTCTGCCCACCTTGCTACGCTTCCGGCTGTAACGCCTCCAATGAGCATCGTGCAGTCCATTATGCCGCGTCTTGATGAAATTGAACGTATGAAAACAGAACATTCGGAGCAAGCAGCGTCTTCTGAAGTGGAAGAAGCAAAGTCGGGACTGCGTTCGGAACGGAATCTGTTCTGGTTCCGTTCCTTTGCCGGAGCAGCCGCAGCGGCGGCTGTACTGACCATTACGATCTGGAATATGGATGATTCTCCGCTTCAGCATACTGCATTTTCTCCGACTCCGCCGCAGGTTGAGGGCCGAGTTGCCATGCAGGGGGCTGACAAGCCAGCGTCCACCAAACCACCTGCTGCAAATGCAGCAGCTTCGGGTGAGAAGTCGGTAACTCCATCCTCAGGCCAGCCTGCCACTGTTCCAAGTGAGAAGTTACCTGCTACTGCTACGACACAGCCAGTAAGTAAGGCTGAACCGAATGGTGTTTCAGAAGGCAAAAAAAGTGAATCGACTGATAAGGTGCCCCCTTCTTCTGTGGCAGAGACGACACCAAAAGTATCAAACCAAATGCCAGACACTCAGGCGAATAGCAAGCAAGAAAAAGCGGTTGTTGCTGAGAAAACAGAAGCACCTGCAACGGATTCGCAAGCGGACAACGTGCAGGCTCAGAAGCCGGAGAAGGAGACGACATCCGAACCGGCAGTGTCCAGCCCTGAGCCCGCTGCTGGTAAGCGCGGTATGATGCTTGGATTTGTGGCACCGGAAGACATGAAAGATAAGGCAGAGAATAACGCTAAAGTAGCCGAGCCGGATCAAGCGGCTACGAGCCATGCGATAGCTGATGAATTCTTCGTTAGTAAAAGCGGAAATCGTCTGGTAGTGAAGGATGGAAGCGGACAGATCAGGTTTGCTACACATGACTGGGGCGATATGTACGGTGTGTCCTACCGCTGGATCGATAGCAAACGGATTTCGTATACGCTTGATTATCAGGGAGCAGGCACGGAGATCGGTCCGCGCCCACAAACGCAAGAATGGCTGATTGACTTGCATAAAAATATCGAACGTCCACTTTTCAAATAATATGCACCTTTTGCGGTAGTGTGCGTATCATGTAGTAAAAGCAGAGGTGCTTATCGTTCAGCTGACGGGTAACGGGCCCACCCGAACCTGAACGTTTACATATACGCGCAGCTTTCTGAACAGCCATGGCAGGCATCTGCCATGGTTTTTTTCGTTCTGGTATAATGGGAGCGAGGTGAAGAGGTATGGATATCCGGCAGGCAGCCCGGGAGATTAAAGCAGGTCGTACAGCTCCTATATACGTGTTGTATGGTACAGAGCATTACCTAATGGATGAACTCATTCGAATGATGGAAGCGGCGGTACTGGATGAAGCGAGCCGCGATTTTAATTATAGTGTACATGATATGCGGGAGGTACCGATACAGACCGCATTGCAGGATGCAGAGACATTTCCGTTTATGGGGGAGAAGCGGCTTGTACGGGTCAGGCAGGCGCTGTTTTTAACAGGTGCGAAGCAGACAGGATCGGTGGAACATGACTTAGAGCAGGTCCTTACTTATGCCACCAATCCGCCAGACTATTCTGTGCTCGTATTTGAAGTGAATCAGCCAAAGCTGGATGAGCGAAAAAAAATTGTCAAAGCGCTGAAAGAAAACGGAGTTGTCATTGAATGCGCCGAGCTCGGCGAACGGGCGCTTGTGGAATGGGTGCTTAGGCAGGCACAGCGCTACGAGGTGAGCATGGAGCCGGATGCGGCAGAGCTGCTGCTGGCCATGAGCGGCACCCGGCTCCGTCAGTTGGATAAGGAAATTGAGAAGATGGCGGTGTATGTGGGTACGGGTTGCGAGATCACGGTAGAGACGGTAGAGCGATTGGCGACCCGCGAACTTGAGCACGATATATTCCGTCTGATTGACTATATTGCCCGGCTGCGGATTGAAGAGGCGTTGCGGATGTATTATGACTTGCAACGGCTGAATGTTGGAAGTAGCGAGACGCGAGGGGAAGGAGAGCCGTTGAAAATCTTGACGCTTCTCGCCCGTCAGTTTCGGATTTTGCTACAGATCAAGACGCTTGCACCCAGAGGCTATTCCCAGCAGCAGATTGCGTCTACACTCGGGATTCATCCGTATGTGGCCAAACTGGCAGGTGAGCAGGCACATTCGTTCAGCGAAAAAGCGCTGAAAAATATTGTGCATCGCCTGGCGGAAGAGGACACTCGGATTAAAACTGGACAGATTGAAAAAGGACTGGCTCTTGAGCTTCTTATTGTGGGGTTGAAAGACATTATACAGGCATCCTAACGAAAAGGCTGTCACAAAAGAAAAAGCGACCCTATAAGGGGTCGCCTTTTCTTCATATGAATGCATTCATATATGCTTAAGCAGACAGGCCGTTAACCTTCTTAGCCAGACGAGACTTCTTGCGGGAAGCCGCGTTTTTATGGATCAGACCTTTGGTTACTGCTTTGTCCAGTTGTTTGCTGGCAGCTTGAAGAGCAACTTTAGCGCCTTCGAGGTTGCCTGCAGAAACAGCAACTTCTACACCTTTAACTGCAGTGCGAAGAGCAGACTTTTGAGCTGCGCGGTGAGCGCGACGCTTTTCGATCGTTTTTGTACGTTTGATCGCAGATTTAATATTAGGCATGAGATTCACCTCCTTGGTGCATCCGGTACTACGTGAACTTGTTAAAAGTCAACAAATTAAATTGTATCAGGTCTAGTAGGCATTTGCAAGATTCATTTTCGATAGTGTCATGTTTTTTTTCTTTACACCGGGGCAAAACTAGAACAGAGGTGATAGCATGGAGAACAAACTGGATTTAAGCGTATATAACATTCGGACAGACCTTGCACTTGAAGCGCGGGAGCTTGCATCAGAACGTACGCCAGAGGTGGTCATGAATGGTGTGCAGTTCCATACGGAAGAAGAGAATGGGATTACGGTTTCGACGATGACGATTGATACGGATGAAGGCGCACAGCTTATCGGTAAGGCGAAGGGACGTTATGTAACGCTTGAAGTACCGGGACTACGCTCACATGATTCGGAACTACAGGATCGGGTAACGACAAGGTTTGCACGTGAGTTTGCGGGTTTCTTGAAAGGAATCGGCATTACTGAAAAGCAGAGTGCGCTCATTGTCGGGCTGGGAAATTGGAACGTAACACCCGATGCAGTCGGGCCAATCGTGGTGGAGAACGTGCTTGTGACCCGTCACTTGTTTCAGCTTATGCCGGAGCAAGTCGAAGACGGCTATCGTCCGGTTAGTGCCATCTCGCCTGGTGTGCTTGGCATTACCGGAATTGAAACGAGCGAGATTGTACACGGTGTGATCGAGAAAGCGAAGCCTGATTTCGTTATCGCGATTGACGCACTGGCGTCCCGTGCACTTGAGCGAGTGAATACAACGATTCAAATCTCGGATACCGGCATTAGCCCTGGCTCCGGAGTTGGCAACAAGCGTAAGCCACTTACGAAAGAAGCGCTCGGCATTCCGGTCATTGCGGTCGGCGTCCCGACGGTTGTCGATGCGGTGACGATTGTACACGATACGATTAACTATTTGCTTGGGCACCTGGGACGGCAGGTGAAAGAAGCGAAAAAACCGCGTCCATCAAGCAGGCTCACACCAGGAGGGTTCTCACTTCCAGGCAAGGTGAAGCGGTATACAGAAGACGATATGCCGACACCCGAAGAGAAACAGGCCATCCTGGGCATGATCGGCGGCCTCGAAGAGCAGGAGACCCGTCAACTCATCCATGAAGTACTTGTGCCGCTCGGACACAACCTCATTGTCACCCCGAAAGAAGTAGATGATTACGTAGAAGACATCGCCAATGTAGTCGCAAGCGGATTGAATTCTGCCCTGCACCGTGCGGTTGGTATGGATAATACGTCAGCGTATACACATTAACAAAGAAAGGGAGCTACCTCCAAACCTACAAAATGGTTATGGAGTCTAGCTTCTTTTTTTACCTACAAGTACTTGACTTAGATCTTCACATTAGGTGGGCTTGTTGGAAGCAAAACTGTGTTGGGAGTAGAGAATAGCGGAGCAAGAGAGCTTTTGTACGCTTTTCTCCCAGCGGAAGAAGAACGTTGAACGGGCCTTTGCCCGCAATCCTTCTATGAGAAGCTTCCTTGTTTCCGTTTTGCGGGCGAGTTCATCGGGCTTCTGGAGCGGACAGTTCCGCTATTCTCTACTCCCCCACCACACTTTTGGTTCTATCAATCGCCTTCCTCTCATAGATTGCTAGAAAAGAGCGGGTTGTCCATCCTGTTCAAAGGGAGAGGAGAGTGGGGGATGCAGCGGAAATATCGCGGCGTTGTACTAAATCTAAACGGAGCAGGCGTCCAGCGGAGCTTCATCATGTTATCGCTCAGTACAGCTGTCGTCTTTATCCTGCTCGGGATGCTATTCGTATCACATGCGGGGCGAGGACTATCCTCACAGCACGTCGGAAAAATCGCGGTCGGGATGTCAAACGGCTGGATGCTCCAGACTTTGCGCTACGAGTTGCCCTACTTTCAGCCAGATGCACCAGAGATGGAAACGGTGAATATTCCAACACTTATGTTTCGACTTGTGACAAGCATTAACCCGGACGATCCACGGACGCTTCTTGGCTACGAGCTTCCCGGATTTAGTTTGTTTGATACAGAAGTGCTTGTCTCGGAAAAAGCGGTGGCATTAAGTGACCTGCCGTTTGAATCATCTCCACCGCCAGAAGCGTTGCGCGACGAACCCGCAGTGGACAAAAAGGAAGCGCCAGTCCCACCGCAGGATACGATGCTGTCGACTAAAGGGAAAAAAGTTATGTTTATCTACAATACGCACAACCGCGAATCGTGGGTATCAGAGGTGCCAAAAGCGCGCGAGAAGAATGACCCGAATCTCGCGATGGATTCAAAAACGAATGTAACGCTTGTCAGCAAGCGGATGGCCAAAACACTTGAACAAAACGGAATTGGCTCAACAGTGGGGCTGCGTGATTTTACAGGCATCTTGAACCAGCGCAGTGCCTCTTATTCTCTGTCGTATGCGGAATCACTTAAAATGGTTAAGTCAGTCGTGGCGCAGGATCGCAATTTGAACTATTTCATTGACATCCACCGCGATTCACTTCCACGTAAATCGACCACGGCAACGATTAACGGGAAGACGTATGCGCAAACATTTTTCGTCATTGGCATGCGCAACCCGAATTGGGAGAAAAACCAGCAGTTTGCACTTAAAGTCCATAACGTAATCGAGAAAAAATACCCCGGCCTCTCCAAAGGTATATTTGGCAAAAAAGGTGGGAATGGTGAATATAACCAGTCTGTATCACCTAACTCGATTCTGATCGAGGTGGGTGGGCCTGATAATACAGTAGAGGAATGCTACCGTACAGCGGACATTCTGGCAGAAGCGATTGCCGAAGTATACTGGGAAGCGGAGAAAGCGAATGCAAAGCCAAAAGCGAAACGTTCGTAGGCAGGAGGGAGCGCTCGTGAAACTGGCTGTAAAGTTTGGTTTGCTAGTTGGAGTGCTGTTTGTAGGAATTCTATTCGGGATTAATACAGCGGAAAAAGGAATGCAACGCATTGAAGGTACGACTGATCTGCCAGGCAAAAGCTTCGTGATCAAAAAGGTAGAAGGCGGAAAGATGGAAGTAGAAGTGCTTGGCAAGCAAGTGGCATCCGGAGTGCCGATCTCCAGTGGAAAGGCAGTGACCGGAAACTGGCTTAGCCAGGTTGGAGGAGATATACGTACGTTCGTTATTGGGACAACGCGTACGGTGATGGAATGGATCATGAGCAAATTATAGAGACCGCTTCGGCGGTTTCTTTTTTGTTACAATAAGTATAAAGAATGGATTTGGAGGAGGAGCGAATCATGGTATATAAACAAAGATTGCGCGTCATCGAGCAAGAGATCGAGCAGGCTGGAGTGGAAGTGGCACTTCTGACATCCCCGCTGTCTGTGGCGTACGTGTCCGGGTTTGTATGTGATCCGCACGAACGTTTTATGGGGCTCGTGATACGCCCGGGTGCGGAACCAGTGCTGTTCGTGCCGTCACTGGAGAAGGATAAGGCAGAAGCGGAATTGGCGGCGTACGGCGGTTTTATTCGTGATGTCATTGCTGTTCGTGATACAGACAATCCATATGCCCGCCTGTTAGAAGCAGGGCTTGGTACTGGCGTAAAACGTCTGGCGATTGAAAAGTCATACATGCGTGTCAGAGAAGCAGAGCGGTTGGCGGTAGCACTGCCGGGTGTGCAGTTCGCAGATATTGGCGATGCGATTGTACGCTTGCGCCTGCGCAAGTCGGAAGAAGAATTGGCACGCATGGAGATTGCGATGCGTCTCGTAGAAGAGGTGCTGGCGGAAGGGCTACAAAAAGTCCGTCCGGGTGTGACGGAGCTTGAACTTGTCGCGGAACTGGAATATATCATGAAAAAGAAAGGCGCAGATGCTCCGTCATTTGACACAATGGTACTCGCTGGGGCTAATTCTGCTCTGCCGCATGGCGTGCCGGGAATGACTAAGGTACAGGGAGGGCAGTTCCTGTTGTTTGACCTCGGTGTGTTCAAGGACGGCTATTGCTCGGATATTACCCGCACGTTCGTCGTGGGTGAGCCGACAGAAGAAATGGAGCGCATCTACCACACTGTACTTGCGGGAGAAGAAGCGGCCATTCGAGCTGTCCAGCCGGGACGTGCGCTCGCAGAAGTCGATCGTGCGGCTCGCAATATCATCACAGACGCTGGATATGGACACTACTTCACGCATCGCGTTGGCCACGGACTTGGGCTCGAAGTACACGAAGCGCCATCCGTTCACGGCGAGAACCAGACTCTTATGGAAGCGGGCATGACTTTCACCATCGAACCTGGCATCTATGTTCCGGGACTGGGCGGTGTCCGGATTGAAGACGACATTCTCGTGACCGAATCCGGTGTGCGGGTGCTGACTGCGTTTCCAAAGGGGCTTACGAAGCTAAGTTTGTAGGCACTGGATAAATACAAGGACATTTTGGATAGTTGTCATAACAAAGTATGGTGGAGGAGCAGAGAAGAAATGGGCATGTCACTTTGTTACGCTCGACAGGGAAGCGTACACTGGCCGCTCCAGGTGACAAGTGAACTCGCCCACAAAAGGGACAGGGATGCTTTTGCGAAGAAGAGTTGTGGGCAAAAGCCCGTTCCCTTGTCCCCCTCCGCTGGGCATTCGCGTAAAAGCGTTCCGTTGCCCATTTCTTCTCCACTCCTAACCTACTTTGTTAAGCATCAGCTAAACAAAATGTTTGTTTTTGGACTGTAAAACATCCTCGAAATCGCTAGGAAAAAACCAACAGCGAAAAACAACGAAAGTATGCAGGAGTCGGAGGGTGGGCGGTGTTCAAGCGGACATTTCGACTTTTATGCTCAGTCATCAGCCCTGGAAAGCGATCAGACCCGCAATTGTCTCCATCATTGATCTACCTAGATGTTTTGCGGGTCCGCTTGGAAGGGATGATGACGGACAGTGATGCTTCTCTGCCAAAGTCGACACGTACGCGGAACACCGCCCACCCTCTCGGCTCCCTCACCATACTTTCGCTTTGTTTTTCCCCCACTGCCTGATATAATAGTACTTAGTGCATTTTTTCCTCGTGGGAGGTACGTATGGATCGTAGAAAAAGACAAGAAAAAATCCGCAATTTCTCTATTATTGCTCACATTGACCATGGAAAGTCCACACTGGCGGACCGGATTCTCGAATTCACCGGCGCGCTAAGCGACCGGGAGAAGGAAGACCAGTTCCTTGATCAGATGGATTTGGAACGTGAGCGTGGCATTACGATTAAATTGAACGCTGTCCAGCTTAAATACAAAGCGCAAGACGGCGAAGAATACATTCTGCACCTGATCGACACACCGGGACACGTCGACTTCACGTATGAAGTATCGCGTAGTCTCGCAGCTTGTGAAGGGGCGCTACTTGTAGTAGACGCCGCTCAGGGCATCGAGGCGCAAACGCTTGCCAACGTGTACCTGGCTCTTGATAATAACCTTGAGATTCTTCCGGTTATTAACAAGATTGACCTGCCAAGTGCCGAACCGGAACGTGTGAAGCAGGAAGTTGAAGATGTGATTGGTCTTGATGCGAGTGAAGCCGTGCTTGCGTCCGCGAAAGCAGGCATTGGCATTGGTGATATCCTTGAGCAAGTTGTAGCCAAAGTTCCGGCTCCGACAGGGGACCCGGATGCGCCGCTGAAAGCGCTCATTTTTGACTCGTATTATGACGCGTATCGTGGGGTTATTACATCCGTTCGGATTGTGGATGGAACTGTGCGTAAGGGTTCCAAAATCAAAATGATGGCGACTGGTGCTGTATTTGAGGTTGCCGAGGTTGGTACTCACGCTCCTTTTGCGAAGCAAGTAGATGAACTGACTGTTGGGGATGTAGGCTATATCGCGGCAAGCATTAAGAGTGTACGGGATACACGTGTCGGGGATACGATTACATTAGCGGACAATCCGGCTGCTGAAGGGCTGCCGGGCTACCGGAAAGTAAATCCGATGGTATTCAGCGGGATGTATCCGGTTGACAGCAGTGACTACAATGACTTGCGGGAAGCGCTGGAGAAGCTTCAGCTCAATGATGCATCGCTCCAGTTTGAGCCCGAGACCTCACAGGCACTTGGCTTCGGTTTCCGATGCGGCTTCCTTGGTATGCTGCACATGGAAATTATGCAGGAGCGCATTGAGCGGGAGTTTGATATTCCGCTTATTACGACGGCACCAAGTGTAATTTACCGTGTTACCAAAACGGATGGGGAAGTGCTTGATATCGAGAACCCATCCAAAATGCCGGACGCACAGCGCATTGATTTCATTGAAGAGCCATATGTGAAAGCTTCGATCATGGTGCCGAAAGATTTCGTCGGCGCGATTATGGATTTATGCCAGCGCAAGCGGGGCGATTTCGTTGATATGCAGTACATTGACGATCTTCGTGTGCAGATTATATATGAAATGCCGCTTGCCGAGATCGTATTCGAATTTTTCGACCAGCTGAAATCAAACACAAAAGGATATGCATCCTTTGATTATGAGCTAGTTGGTTATAAAAAATCGAAGCTTGTGAAGATGGATATTATGCTGAATGGTGAGACGGTTGATGCTCTGTCGTTTATCGTTCACCGTGATACAGCCTACCAGCGCGGTCGTGTGTTCTGTGAGAAGCTAAAAGAGCTCATCCCACGCCAGATGTTCGAAGTGCCAATCCAGGCTGCGATCGGACAAAAAATCGTGGCGCGTGAGACGATTAAAGCGATGCGCAAAAACGTATTGGCCAAGTGTTACGGCGGGGATATTTCCCGGAAGCGCAAACTGCTTGAGAAGCAGAAAGAAGGGAAGAAGCGCATGAAGTCAGTCGGAAGCGTGGAAATCCCGCAAGAAGCGTTCATGGCGGTTCTTAAAATGGACGATAATTAAGCAGGTAACGATAGACAGAGAGAAGAGTGGGCATATGCTCGCTCTTTTTCTTCATTAGCAGAGAAAGAAGGGATGCTACATGACACGGGCCGTATACATTCACATCCCGTTTTGCACGAATAAATGCTATTACTGTGACTTCAACTCCTTCGTCACGAAAAATCCGCAATTGGTGTGGGATTATCTTGAAGCACTTGACCGCGAGATGGAACAGACCGTACATGACGTTCCACCGGAGGAAATCAGGACGATTTTTGTCGGGGGAGGTACGCCGACTTTTCTTGATGCGAAGCAGATGGAATTTTTTGTTTCATCTGTAGCGAAGCATTTTCCGAACCGGAGCGCAGACGTTGAATTTACGATGGAAGCGAATCCGGGCACAACCGATCCGGAGAAGCTTGCGATTATGCGGGCGGGCGGTGTGAACCGGATCAGTTTCGGGGTTCAGTCGTTTGACGATGCGTTGCTTGCACGCATTGGGCGTATTCACGACAGCGCACAAGTGTATCGCAGTCTGGCGCACGCCAGGGAAGCAGGATTTACGAATTTGTCGATTGACTTGATTTTTGGTCTGCCGGATCAGACGCCTGTGCTATTTAAGAAAACACTGGATGCTGCGTTTGCGCTTGATCTGCCACATTTTTCTTCCTACAGTCTTAAAGTAGAAGAAAACACGCTGTTCCATACGTTGTATGAAAAAGATAAACTGCCGCTTCCAACCGAAGAGGAAGAAGTAGTGATGTATGACATGCTTATGAATGAAATGGCGGCACATGGCTACCATCAGTATGAGATTAGTAATTTTGCCCGACCTGGATACGAGAGTCGCCATAATATGACGTATTGGCGTAATGAATCATACTATGGAATCGGAGCGGGTGCGCATGGGTATGTAAATGGAGAGCGGCATGTGAACGCAGGTCCGGTGCAGCACTATATTCAGCTTGCCGGGGAGCAGGGACTTCCGCGCATTGAACAGTTTGCAGTGACGCAGGATGAACAAATGGAAGACCATATGATTATGGGGTTGCGTATGATGAGTGGGGTCGATGAAGCTGTATTTTCCGAACGGTTTGGTGTGCCGCTTACCCATGTTTTTGGGGATAGTATGGCTGATCTAATCGAAATGGGCCTGCTTATGCGCGTAGACGGACGTGTGTGTTTGACGAAGAAAGGGATTCCGCTCGGCAACGAAGTTTTTGCAAGATTTTTGGGACTGGTTGACAAAGCATAACGTCGTTTGGTATTTTGAAAGTAAGCTTTTTAGCACTCGCCTTATCTGAGTGCTAACAAAGGAGGGGACAGCATGCTTTCGGAACGTCAGAAGTTGATTTTGCACGTCATTATTGACAATTACATTCGTTCCGCTGAACCTGTTGGGTCCCGGACGATTTCTAAGCGAGAAGATATTGGCTATAGCTCAGCGACCATTCGCAATGAGATGGCCGATCTGGAAGAGATGGGGTATCTGGAGCAGCCACATACGTCGGCGGGCCGTATTCCATCGAATAAAGGATATCGTTTTTATGTGGACCAACTTGCTTACATGCCGTCGATGCAGATAGAAGACGCCACGCATATTCGCAGGGCGTTTGCTGATCGGTTCTATGAACTTGAGCAGGTAATGAATCAGGCAGCGGCGATTTTGTCGGGTCTGACGAGTTACACATCGATTGTCCTTGGACATGAATTGAAAACAACGAAGCTTAAGACGCTACAAATTATCCCGCTTTCATTAGGATCGGCAGTTGCGATCTTAGTCACCGATACCGGACGGGTTGAGAACAAAATGATCTCTATTCCGGAAAGCATCCCGATGGAAGAACTAGAACGGGTTGTCAATCTGCTTAATTCGAGACTGCAAGGTGTGTCCATGCCAGAGCTGCGCCAGCGGTTGCATACAGAAGTGACGCGCGAGTTGAGCCGCTACTTGCAACGACATGAACAAATTATGGAAGTGCTTGAAGACGCGCTTGGCACAAAGCCGGAAGAGCAGATTGTACTCAAAGGGACAACCAACATTATGATGCAGCCGGAATTCCGGGATGTGGATAAAGTACGGGATATTCTCGCGATTTTTGAGCAAAATGATATGATGGTGCGCCTGTTTGATTCGCAACAGAGTGGCATTCAGGTGCGCATTGGAACGGAAAATCAGGAAGAAGCGGTCAGTGGATGCAGTATTATTACCGCCACCTACCATTTTGACGGCCTGCCAGTTGGCACCATTGGTCTGCTTGGTCCAACACGAATGGAATATGGCCGGGTGATAAGTATTTTGAGGGAACTGGCGGGGAACCTGACCGACGCGGTTGAAAGGTTTCATAAGCCGGGAACATAGTTCCCGGCCTATTCCATGAGCGAGAAGGGGATGCGCATGAGTTCACATCCGACTGAGGTGGGGGGAGCTGGCGATGAACGGCTCTCTACCCTGCTTCATAATATGCGTGCTGTGCAGGCAGTTGCGAGTTCAGTAGAGGGGACAATCGGGCCGAAAGGGCTTGATACGATGCTGGTCGGAGAGGACACGGTCATTATTACGAATGACGGGGTTACGATTCTCGAAGAGATGGAAGTGAAGCACCCGGCAGCTCGTCTGCTGATCGGGCTTGCACGTTCGCAGCAGCAGGAAGTGGGGGATGGTACTACGACAGCGACGCTGCTTGCAGCGGCACTGGTGACAGAAGCGGTAGCACAAGTACAGCGTGGTGTGCCTGTAACTCGCATTATTACCGGGATGGAATACGGCATCGCAGAAGCCGTGCGTTTCCTCGGTGAACAGGCGCAGGCGGTGGCGGATTTTACAGACGAGAGGCTGTATCATATTGCGAGCATTGCGGGCCGGGGGCAAGCAGACATTGCACAGCTCGTTATAGAAGGTGCACATGTGATCGGTCTGGATAAAATGCTTGAGCCTGACTTTGTGTTCAGTGAACTTATCACGGCACAAGAAGGGGCCGGAAATGAAGTGCTTCCAGGTGTATTACTACATCAACATCCGCTTGCTCGTGAAATGCCGACCACCGTAGATGGTGTAAAGCTGTTAATTCTAAATGATGCGTTGGGACCGGAGGAGATTGATGATGAGGCACTCGGCACGGAGGTCGGGTTTCAGCGTTACCTGGAGTTGAAGGAAGAATACCGGCACAATCTGGAGAAGTTGCTTTCGCTTGAGGTGAATGTGATCGTGCTTGATCGCAGCTGTGATAGCATGGCGGAAGAATTTTGTCTGGATCATGGCATTCTTGTGCTTCAGCGTGTGCAGAAGTCGGAGCGGGAGCGGCTCTCGCTTCATACGGGTGCACGCTCTCTAAAGCGCACGGCACTTGGGAAACCTATAAAAGAGCTTGCGCGTTCGCTCGGCCATGCGGAAAAACTTGTGTACGACGAATCGCTTGAGCAGGTGCGTGTAACAGGTGGAGTCGGTGTTTCGGCAGCGACGATGATTGTTGGAGCCTCTACCCGGGAAGTCGTAGGCGAGCGCGAGCGTATTGCCCGGGATGCGGCAGCCGCGGTTCAAGCTGCCTTACGGTCGGGTTATTTACCGGGCGGTGGCAGTATGGAACTGTTTGCATCCCGCCATCTTGAAGCATGGCGCCACACCATTGAGGGTTTAGAAGCATTCGGAGTAGATGTAGTGGCTTCGGCACTGCGAAGTCCGCTTGCTCAGATGATTCGCAATGCTGGCTTCAGTCCACTTGAGAAAGTGGAGCAGATCAAGGCAGTACAGGCGAAAGAAGATAGCGGCAGCATCGGACTTGATTTTGGCACTGGAGAATGTGCGGATATGCTCGAAGCTGGCGTCGTCGATCCGGCCCTTGTCAAACTGCATGCGCTCAAAACAGCAGGAGAAGTCAGCCGCGCGATCTTGCGCATACATACGATTATCCGCAAAAAATCTTCGTACAGTGAGGAAGAATAGGAGGAAGTTGCGTGACTGAAGAAAATAAACAGACGGAAGAAGTAATAGAAGAGACAGAGGCAGTCGAGACGGAAGTAGTGGACATGGAAGAAGTGGTAGATGATAATAGCCCTGAAGCACAAATTGCACAGCTTCAAGCTGAAAAAGATGAGATGTACAACAAATTCCTGCGTACGCAGGCGGATCTCCAAAATTTCCGTACTCGCGTTAACAAGGAAAAAGAACAAATGCTTACGTACTCATCTCAGCGTGTGATCGAAGCATTGCTCCCGGTTGTGGATAACTTCGAGCGTGCGATGACCGCAAGCCAGGGAAGCGGTGATGCTGAAGCGCTCGCGCAAGGTGTTGAGATGGTGTTCCGCCAGCTGCAACAGGTGCTTGAACAAGAAGGTGTCACGACTGTCGCAGGTGTCGGTTCTCCATTTGACCCGAACATGCACCAGGCGGTTATGCAGGAAGAAAGCAGCGAGTACGAATCAGGCGTCATCATCGAAGAGTTCCAAAAAGGCTACAAGCTAAAGGACAGAGTCATTCGTCCATCCATGGTTAAGGTGAGCTCTTAATAGCCACCGATACATCTAGTGTTTACATTTTACATTTCTATATATATCGAAAGGTTGGGGACTATATATGTCTAAAGTAATCGGGATTGACCTTGGTACAACTAACTCTTGCGTAGCAGTTATGGAAGGCGGCGAGCCAGTCGTTATTCCAAATCCGGAAGGCAACCGCACGACTCCATCTGTAGTCGCATTCAAAAACGGCGAGCGCATCGTCGGCGAAGCAGCGAAGCGTCAGGCGATCACAAACCCGGATAACACAGTAAGCTCTATTAAACGTTACATGGGTACAAACCATAAAGAAACACTCGAAGGCAAAGACTACACGGCGCAAGAAGTATCGGCAATGATCCTGCAAAAGCTGAAAGCAGACGCAGAAGCATACCTTGGTGAAACGGTAACACAGGCGGTTATTACGGTTCCAGCATACTTCAACGACAGCCAGCGCCAGGCAACAAAAGATGCGGGTAAAATCGCAGGTCTTGAAGTACTGCGTATCGTGAACGAACCGACAGCAGCAGCTCTTGCATATGGTATGGATAAAGAAGAAGATCAGACGATTCTTGTATACGACCTTGGCGGCGGTACATTCGACGTATCGATCCTTGAGCTCGGCGATGGCTTCTTCGAAGTAAAAGCAACAAGCGGCGATAACAAGCTCGGCGGTGATGATTTTGACCAGGTCGTCATTGATTACCTCGTGAGCGAATTCAAAAAAGAAAACAGCATCGACCTGTCGGCTGACCGCATGGCGATGCAACGTCTGAAAGATGCAGCGGAGAAAGCGAAGAAAGACCTCTCCGGTGTTCTGACTACGACAATTTCCCTGCCGTTCATCACAGCAGATGCGACAGGACCAAAACACTTAGAAATAAACTTGACTCGTGCAAAATTCGAAGAACTGAGCGCACGCCTTGTTGAGCGCACAATGGAGCCGACTCGCCGCGCTCTCGCAGATGCAGGCATGAGCCCGTCTGATCTGGATAAAGTTATCCTTGTCGGTGGTTCTACTCGTATTCCTGCGGTACAAGAAGCGATTAAGAAGTTTACAGGTCAGGAACCGCATAAAGGCGTAAATCCAGACGAAGTGGTAGCTCTTGGTGCAGCCGTTCAAGCGGGCGTGCTGACTGGCGATGTGAAAGACGTTGTTCTGCTTGACGTAACTCCGCTTTCACTTGGTCTTGAAACAATGGGTGGCGTTATGACAAAGCTGATCGAGCGCAACACAACGATTCCGACAAGCAAATCACAAGTGTTCTCAACAGCTGCTGACAACCAGACAGCTGTAGACATCCATGTGCTTCAGGGTGAGCGCCCGATGGCATCTGACAACAAAACACTTGGACGCTTCCAGCTTGGCGATATTCCACCGGCACCACGCGGCATCCCACAAATCGAAGTGACATTCGACATTGATGCCAACGGTATCGCAAACGTATCTGCGAAAGACTTAGGTACGGGCAAAGAGCAGAAGATTACAATCACAGCATCTTCCGGCTTAAGCGATGACGAGATCAACCGCATGGTACAAGAAGCAGAGGAAAATGCGGAAGCAGACAAACAGCGCAAAGAGCAAGTAGAGCTGCGCAACGAAGCAGACCAGCTCGTATTCATGACAGAAAAAACAGTTAAAGACCTTGGCGATAAGGTTGAACAGGCTGAGATCGATAAAGCAAACGAAGCGAAAGACAAGCTGAAAGCCGCACTCGAAGGCAGCGACCTCGATGCGATCCGTACAGCAAAAGATGAACTGCAAGAAATCGTTCAGCAACTTTCCGTTAAGCTGTATGAGCAAGCGGCTCAACAGGCACAGGCAGCGGAAGCGACAGAAGGCGGTGCTGCGAAAGCAGATGATGTCGTAGACGCAGATTACACGGTTGTAGACGAAAAAGACAAGAAATAAGCAGGACGAAAGGAGTCAAAGTCAGGGCAACTTGGCTTTGACTTTTTTTCGCAACCTGTTATGATTGAGGCTATGAATTAAATCGTGCGGGAGTGGACATAGATGAGTAAACGCGATTATTATGAGGTGCTCGGCGTCGCGAAATCAGCTTCGGAAGACGAGATAAAAAAAGCGTACCGCAAGCTCGCCCGCCAGTATCATCCGGACGTAAATAAAGAGCCGGATGCGGTAGAGAAGTTTAAAGAAGTGAAGGAAGCGTATGATGTTGTAAGCGATCCGCAGAAGCGGGCGCAATACGACCAGTTTGGCCATGCTGCGGGACAGCAAGGCGGTTTTGGCGGTGGCGGGGCTGATTTCGGCGGCTTTGGCGATATTTTTGATATGTTTTTCGGTGGTGGAGGCGGCGGCGGACGACGTAATCCGAATGCACCACGTCAGGGGAACGATCTGCAGTATACGATGTCGATTAGCTTCAAGGACGCGTATTTTGGCAAGGAAGACGAGATCGAGATCCCAAAAGAAACAACCTGCTCGAAGTGTGATGGTTCCGGTGCTGAGCCAGGTACAAAAGTTGAAACATGTCCGACATGTAACGGTGCCGGTCAGCAGGACGTGGTACAAAATACACCGTTCGGGCGTGTAGTCAACCGTCGTCCATGCCCGTCTTGTAAAGGCAAAGGCAAGTTTGTGCCGACCAAGTGCAGCAAATGTCAAGGTAGCGGCAAGGAGACGATTCGTCGTAAAATCCGCATCAACATTCCAGCCGGTGTAGATGATGGCATGCAGATGCGTATTTCTGGCGAAGGCGAACTCGGGGTAAACGGCGGACCACCGGGAGATTTGTATGTTGTATTCCGCGTGAAGCGTCATGACTTCTTCGAGCGGGATGAAGACAACTTGTTCTGCCAGATTCCGATTACATTTGCTCAGGCGGCGCTCGGTGATGAGATCGAGGTGCCGACAATGGAAGGCAAAGTCAAAATGAAAATTCCAGCAGGTACCCAGACCGGCAAGACGTTCCGCCTGCGCGGACACGGCATGCCGCGGGTGAACCGAGGTGGAGCAAAAGGGGATCAGCATGTCAAGGTAACCGTTGTTACACCGACTAAGCTGAGCGACCGTCAGAAGGAATTGCTGCGTGAGTTTGCTGAACTTGGTGGGGAAGAAACACATGCGGCAGGTAGTGCGGAGAAGACACTGTGGGATCGATTTAAAAATATGATGCGCGGCGATGTGTAGTCTGCTACATCTTATACGATAGAACGGGATAGCAATGAGAGGATGGGAAAAGATACAATGAAATGGTCGGAAATTAGCATTCATACCGCCGAGGAAGCGGTCGAAGCGGTTGCGAACATTCTGCATGAAGCCGGTGCAACAGGAGTTGTGATTGAAGACCCGGAGATTTTGCAGCGTCAGTGGGAAGATAAATTCGGGGAAATTTATCAATTATCGGAGAAAGATTATCCGGAAGAAGGCGTCATTGTTAAAGCGTATCTTCTCGTGAACAGCTATCTCGGAGAAACAGTCGATCAAATCAAAGAAGCGGTCAACAATCTTGCCCTGTATGATATCGAGGCAGGACCGGGAACGATCTCGCTTGCCGAAGTACGGGAAGAAGAGTGGGAGACCGCCTGGAAGAAATATTATAAGCCGGTTGAAGTGTCAGATCGGATTACGATTACCCCAACGTGGGAGGAATATAAGCCGAAGCGTGAGGATGAGTTGATCATTGAGCTTGATCCGGGCATGGCGTTTGGTACAGGCACACATCCGACGACGGTGCTGTGTATCCGGGCGCTTGATGAAGCGATCAAAGGCGGCGAGACAATCATTGATGTCGGCTGTGGCACAGGTGTGCTTGCCATTGCGGCGGCAAAACTTGGTGCTTCGTCCGTGCAAGCACTTGATCTTGATGAAGTGGCCGTGCATTCTGCCCGCATCAATGTGAAGCTTAATCATACAGCGGAGCAGGTTAGTGTCGATCAGAACAATCTGCTTGACGGGGTAGAAGGCCCGGTTGATATCGTGGTCGCTAACATCCTGGCGGAAGTCATCGTTCGCTTCGTAGATGATGCGACACGGGTGCTCAAACCAGGTGGTCGCTTCATTACATCCGGCATTATCACTCTCAAAGAAGAAGAAGTGAAGCAGGCGATGGAGTCGGCAGGATTCCGTATTATCGAGTCTCATTATATGCATGACATGTATGATAGCGAAGACGACGGTGCGCATTATCCGTCAGGTGATACAGTGGCGCCGCCGACGATTCTGGATCGGACGGCGATCACATCCGGCTGGGTATGTATTATCGCTGAAAAACTGGCGTAGCGGAGGAGTTAAATATGCAGCGTTATTTTGTAGAACCGATGCACATGCGAGAGCAGGAGGTCACCATTACAGGTGACGATGTGAACCACATCGTGCGCGTGATGCGAAGCCGTATCGGGGATGAAGTAATTTGCTGCAACGGTCAGGGGCGCGATGTGCGCGGCACGATTGAGGCGATTGAGCCGGATGCTGTGCATATCCGCATCCTGGAAGAAGGCTTGAAAAATCGCGAACTTCCGGTGCAAGTTACCATTGCCCAGGGATTGCCTAAAGGTGATAAAATGGAATGGGTCATTCAGAAAGGCACTGAGCTCGGTGCTTTTTCTTTTTGCGCGTTTACATCAAGCCGGACCGTTGTGAAGCTCGATACGAAAAAAGAAGCCAAGCGTCTGGAGCGCTGGCAAAAAATCGCTAAGGAAGCGGCTGAACAGTCGCACCGAAGCGTAGTACCGCATATCGGGAATGTGCAGAGCTGGCGCGAGTTGCTTGCATCTGCATCGGGTTTCCATTATGCTGTACTTGCATATGAAAAAGAGGAAAGTGCCACGTTTGGTCGTGTGCTGGCGGACATGCCGCCTGGATCAAAACTGCTTGTTGTCATTGGCCCGGAAGGTGGATTCGATGAGAAAGAAGTAGCAGAAGCAGAAGCGGCAGGCTTTGCCGCTGTGTCGCTTGGCAAGCGCATCCTGCGGGCCGAGACAGCCCCGCTGTACGCGCTATCTTGTGTGTCCTATCGATTTGAACAATAAAACTCGGTTTCGTTTCATCGGGTGATTTTTACTAGAGTAAGGAGTTGGGGAAGCATGCCAACTGTTGCGTTTCATACCCTTGGATGCAAAGTAAACCATTATGAGACGGAAGCGATCTGGCAGTTATTTAAGGATGCTGGATATGAAAAAACGGATTTTGAGCAAAAATCCGATGTATATGTCATTAACACGTGTACGGTAACGAATACAGGCGACAAAAAAAGCCGCCAGGTCATTCGCCGGGCGATTCGCCGCAATCCGGACGCTGTCGTAGCAGTAACAGGCTGCTATGCGCAAACGACGCCGCATGAAATTATGGCGATTCCAGGTGTGGATATTGTCGTCGGAACATCGGGCCGTGAGCAATTGACTGATTATGTGAATCAGTATTTGCAGGACCGTCAGCCGATTAATGCGGTATCGAACATCATGAAAGCACGCGAATACGAAGAACTCGATGTACCAGAGTTTACAGACCGCACACGTGCCTCACTGAAAATTCAGGAAGGCTGTAACAACTTCTGTACATTCTGCATCATTCCGTGGGCACGTGGCCTGATGCGTAGTCGTAAGCCGGAGAGTGTCGTTGAACAGGCGAACAAGCTTGTCGCGGCGGGCTACAAAGAAATCGTGCTGACCGGCATTCACACCGGCGGTTATGGAGAAGATCTCGAAGACTATAATCTCGCACGTCTGCTGCGTGACCTTGATACGAAAGTACCGGGCCTCGCACGCATCCGAATTAGCTCCATTGAGGCGAGTCAGATTACGGATGAAGTGATCGAGATCTTGAATTCGTCGGATAAAATGTGCCGCCATCTGCACGTTCCGCTGCAAGCTGGCAATGATCACGTATTAAAACGCATGCGTCGTAAATATACGACAGACGAATACCGCGCGACGATTGAGAAGCTGCACCAGGCGCTTCCAGACGTAGCGATTACAACAGATATTATTGTAGGATTCCCAGGTGAAACCGAAGAGATGTATGAGAACGGCTTCCGTTTCATCGAAGAGATGAAGTTCGCTGAGTTGCACGTCTTCCCATATTCGAAGCGCAGCGGCACACCAGCTGCACGTATGGAAGATCAAGTAGATGAAGAGATCAAAAACCGCCGTGTACACGAATTAATTGAGCTGTCGAACCGAATGGCAGTTGAGTACTCAAGTAAATTTGTCGGTCAGGTGCTTGAAGTCATTCCAGAAGAGCCGTACAAAGAAGCACCAGATAGTGGTCTGTATGTCGGTCATGCCGATAACTATCTCAAACTGGTATTCCCGGCGAATGAGTCACTTGTCGGCAAGATCTGTATGGTGCGCGTGGACGAGCCAGGCGCAGAAACGTGCAAAGGCACATTCGTGCGTGTACTGAGCGAAGAAGCGCTTCAGGCATAAGCAGAGAAGCTGTCCTAAGAGCCAGAACATGGCGAATGGGACAGCTTTTTGTTGTAGAATCGAAAGCGTGGTGGTGAGGGAGTGGGAGAAGGAAGGAGCCGTTCGCTTCAGTACGCTTGCAGGGAAGCTCAGCCTCTTGATCTTGCTTGATGATTTTTATCCAAAGTGTGCTAGGAGCGGGAGCGGGTGGGGCAACGGAACGCTTGTACGCGCTCCCCAGCGGAAGGGGCCAGATGAACGGGCCTTTGCCCACAATACTTCGATGCGAATACATTGTGGGCTTTCTTTTGTGGGCGAGTTTATCTGGTACCTGAAGCGGACAGTTCCCACTTCTCCGTAAGCGTACCGAAGTGACGAGGTTCCATCCGATTCCGCTCCTCCACCATACTTTGGATAAAACCTCCACCAAGAAAAACGAGGGGGAATTAAATGCGACTGGATAATTGGCCGATTCGCTGGAAGATCACACTGCTGGCATTCGGTATCGTGCTCTTTTCCTTGCTTATGGGGACGATGATCCTCATCGGAAAAATCGTAACGGTTAAAGTAGAGGACGTAAGCGACCGCTCGCTTCTCATCGCGAAAGTGACTGCCCAGATACCAGAGATCAAGCGATTAGTGGAATCCGGTGATCCTAATCGTGTCGTTCAGAAGCTAGTCGAGCAAGTACGGGCCATTTATGGAGCCGATTATATTGTTGTCGTCAATATGGACGGCGTGCGCTTGTCGCATCCACTTGAGAACCGGATTGGTACACGGTTCCCGATAAACCAGGCGGCGAAACCTGCGTTCGCAGAACACGTATATGTCGATCAGGTACAGGGCGATCTAGGGGACGGCGTACGGGCATATGCGCCAATTATGAACGATGAGCATCAGCAAGTCGGGGTAGTGATGGTCGGCAATACAGTGCCGCCACTTATCGCGATTTTGCATGATTTGAGCGGCGAGATGGTGCTGATCTTATCACTGACACTTTTCTTTGGGATTTTCGGAGCGTATTTGCTAGCAAGCCATATTAAGCAGCAGACATTCCAACTTGAGCCGCAGGAGCTAGCTCGGACGATTGATGAACGGACTGCTGCCTTCCATGCGATTCATGAAGGCATTATCGCGATTGATGAGCAGGAACGCATCACCGTTATTAATGAAGCAGCCAAGCGCATGCTTAAGGTGCACGTGGAAGCAGTGGGTGAGAATATTCGGGATGTCATTCCAGACACGCGGCTGCCAGAAATTCTGGAGCTTGGCTATCCGCTTTATAATCGCCAGTTCTATATTGGTGATACGCTCATCGTGAGCAACCGGGTCCCGATTCAGGTGAAAGGTAAGACAAAAGGGGCGCTTGCCATCTTTCAGGATAAAACAGACGTAACACGTATGGCAGAAGAACTAACAGGTGTTAAATCATTCGTGGATGCGCTGCGTGCCAAAAACCATGAACATAGCAACAAACTCCATACGATCGCCGGGCTTATTCAGCTTGGCAAAGATCAGGAGGCACTTCGTTATATTTTCCAGCTCGATGAAGAACAGGAGAATGTCGCGCACTACATCGGAGACCGGATTCAAGACGTGAATCTGATGGGGCTGCTAATCGGCAAAATCAGTCGGGCCAAGGAACTCGATATTACTCTGCACATTGATCCGTACAGTGAATTCCGTCGGTTCCCACAGGATGTGACGTATCATGATCTTGTCATCATCATTGGCAACCTGATTGAGAATGCGTTTGATGGGCTTGCAGAAGTAACCGATCGAGAGAAAAAAATTGATGTCTCGATTGTACAGGACGACAGCTATGTTATTATCGAAACAGACGATAATGGAATCGGCATCCCGGAAGAGGTGCGACGCTATATTTTTGAGAAAGGCTTTTCCACCAAGCAAAAAGATGAACGGGGCATTGGGCTATATCTTGTTTCGTCCATTGTAGAGCGGAGTGGAGGCGAGATTGAAGTAGACAGTAGCGCAGGCTTCGGAACGTGGATACGTGTTACGCTGCCGATGGAGCGGAAGGAGGAAGAGTAGATGAGCAAGCCAATCGAAGTACTGCTTGTAGAAGATGACCCGATGGTGCAGGAGATTAATCTGTCTTTTATTGAACGTGTGGAGGGGTTTGCCGTGACGGGAGTAGCCCGTAACGGAGAAGAAGCATTAGAGAAAATAAAAGAACGGACTCCTGATCTTGTTATTCTTGACCTGTATATGCCGGGCAAGGGAGGGCTTGAAACGCTGCGAATGATTCGCCGGGATGAACAAGATGTGGATGTAATTGCTGTGACGGCAGCCAATGACCGCGAGACCGTTTTACGTGTGATGCGGCTTGGAGCGGTCGACTATATATTTAAGCCCTTCCAGTTTGAACGCATTCAGGCATCACTTGTGCGTTACCGGGAACAGTTCTTGTGTAAGCAGTCTTCGGCTACTTTTTCCCAGACGATGTTTGACCGTATATATGAGAATGCTACGTCGAGTACGGCAGGTAGCACGGTACGGGATGGAGCAGAATTGCATTATCCGAAAGGGATTCAGGCGTTTACGCTTCAGCAGGTAACAGATTGTCTGCGGCAGTCCGATCGGGGGATGTCGGCTGAGGAGATCAGCCAGTTGATCGGGATGTCCCGCGTTACCGTTCGTCGTTATCTTGAGTATTTGGAATCAGTTGAGCAGGCGAGGTCTGTGATGAATTACGGCACGGTTGGCCGTCCGATGAAAACATATGTCTGGCTTGCATGAACAAAAAGAACAAAACGTTTAATAAGTACGCAAACTTTTCCTCTCTCCCTGCAAGCGTTATCATGAATCTATCAGAAAACGACAGATAATGATGAATATTTGCAAAGGGGAGTATACTGTATGAGAATTACAAAAAACTTGACGTTTCAAGTTCTCGTAGCGATTGTGCTTGGTGTTATCGTAGGGCAAGTATGGCCCAAATTCGGACAAGATATGAAAGTGGTCGGTGAGACATTCATCAACCTGATTAAGATGGTAATCGCTCCGATTATCTTCCTGACCATTGTCATCGGCATTTCGAGCATGGGTGATATGAAAAAAGTCGGTCGTGTGGGCGGTAAAGCACTTTTATACTTTGAGGTTGTAACAACGTTTGCACTTTTCATTGGTATTATCGTAGCGAATCTAGTAAAACCGGGTGCCGGTCTTGATCCGGAAAAACTGAAAAAAGGCGACATCGCGAAATATGTAGACAGTGCAAAAGATATGGACTGGGTGCAATTCTTCACGCACATCGTTCCGTCTAACGTATTTGAAGCATTCGCGAAAGGCGATATTCTGCAAATTCTTTTCTTCTCCGTACTGTTCGGCCTTGGTCTGACGATGCTTGGGGATACAGGAAAACCAGTGATTAGCTTCTTTGATAAGCTGTCCAAAATTTTCTTCAACATACTTGGTATGGTGATGAAGCTTGCTCCGATCGGTGCTTTTGGAGGGATGGCGTACACAATCGGTAAATTCGGGATTGCGACATTGAAACCGCTCAGCATGCTGATGGTGAGTGTATATGGAACGATGTTTCTGTTCGTGTTCGTCGTCCTTAACATTATCGCCAAACTGTATGGCTTTAGTCTGTGGAAATACTTGAGCTTCATAAAAGAAGAACTACTCCTTGTTCTCGGTACATCGTCTTCCGAGTCTGCACTGCCGGGCATGATGAACAAGATGGAGCGTTTTGGCTGTTCGAAGCCAGTAGTAGGTCTTGTCATCCCGACTGGGTATTCGTTCAACCTTGATGGTACGACGATTTATCTGTCTATGGCGACAATCTTTTTAGCACAGGTCTTCCATGTTGATCTGAGCATTGCTCAGCAGTTGACCATTATTGCGATCCTGATGCTTACCTCTAAAGGTGCAGCAGCTGTAACAGGCGGTGGATTCATCGTCCTTGCTTCTACACTGACAGCGATGCAGGTCATTCCAATTGAAGGTCTGGCACTTTTGCTTGGTGTAGACCGCTTCATGTCTGAAGCGCGTGCGATCGTTAACCTCATCGGGAACGGTGTAGCGACAATTGTTGTGGCGAAGAGTGAGAAAGAGTTTGATGAATCGAAGCATCAGGAAGCGCTTGTCGAAATGGCGCAGCCGAAGCTGAGTGCATAATATTTTCTGTAATCGTTTAGAGCGTGGACAGGCTGTTGTCCACGCTTTTTTGTGCTATGATACACGCAAAGGATTTTTCAGAGAAAAAAGGTGAAAACAGCATGAAGTCGCTTCGCTGGCTTATTGTATTTCTTATATCCGGTCTTGTACTGTCGATTGGAGTAGGATTTGGCTTTAGCTTTACGATGCAGAAGCCGAAATATGAAGATGAAGAACAGGCAGGACTCAACCAGAAAGTCATCATTCGATTCAGCCATGTGGTAGCGGAGAGTACGCCGAAAGGTCTGGCGGTTGCTCGCTTTGCTGAGCTTGTTCGTCAGAAAACAAACGGCATGGTCGAGATTCGTGTATATCCGAATGCTACTTTGTATAACGACGCAACAGAATTTGATGCGCTCCAGCAGGATCAGGTGGAGATGATTGCGCCTGCCACATCGAAGCTATCCGCTCGCTATCCAGCGTGGATGGTGATGGATTTGCCGTATGCGTTTCGGGATGAGCGTATGGTTGGTGAAGCGATGGATGGTCCGCTTGGGAAGCTTTTATTTCAAGCGATTAATGATCCGAATGTGAAAGGTCTTGCACTGTGGGACAATGGATTTAAACAAATGACGTCGAATGAGCCGCTACGCAATCCGGATGATTTCAAGGGGAAGACATTCCGGATTATGGCGAGTCCGGTGCTGCGTTCACAATTTGCAGCATTGGGTGCACAGGCAGAGAGTTACGGTTTTGATGATCTGTACCGGCAATTGGAGATGGGAAGTGTAGAGGGAGAAGAAAATACACTGTCTAATATTTACAGCAAGCGACTTTATCAGGTGCAGAAGCATATGGACGTTAGTAATCACGGGTATTTGGGTTATATTGTATTAATAAACAAAACAACCTGGAATCGGCTATCGGAAAAACAAAGGCAGGCCATTCAAGAAGCAATGGCAGAGACGACTGCCTGGGTACGCCATTATGCACATGATATTAACAACCGGGCATTGACAGAGATGAAGGACCGTCATCTTATGACAATTCATATGCAGACTGATGCGGAGAAAAAGGCCTGGAAAAAGGCGGTTTCTCCTCTGTATGATCAGTATAAAGACATAATTGGGGAACAGGTGCTGGCAGAATGGCAGAAGCTGAACAGTCGCCCACAGTAGTTAAAAAACGCTTTTGTAAGGAGGAATACTTGATGGCAAAAGAGATTTCGGCAGGAGGCGTAGTATACCGCAAGACAGAGGAAAACCAGATTGAACTGATGCTAATTGAAGATCGATATATGAAAATATCGCTTCCGAAGGGCAAACAGGAACCGGGCGAGACGATGGAAGAGACGGCGTTGCGGGAAATAAAGGAAGAGACAGGCATTCATGGTAAGGTCGTGAAGCCGCTAGAGACAATCTACTACAACTACTATAATCCGAAGATCGGTGCCATCAAGAAAGAAGTACATTACTATCTAGTAGAGGCAATGTCCGGTGTACTTACACCACAGCTGGAAGAAATCAAAACGGTAGCCTGGATGACACCGGATAAAGCATGGACGAGGCAGCGAGAAAGCGGATACCACAATAATATTTCCGTGCTTATGAAGGCATATCGCTTGCTTGGCATTGCAAATGGTCAGGAGGGGATCGGATGAAGCGGGAACTCGCGTTGTATATTGACCATACGCTGCTTGCGCCAGAAGCTTCTGCGGCGCAGATTGATCGGTTGTGCCAGGAGGCACGTGAGCACGGGTTTTATGCGGTATGCATCAATCCGTACTGGGTGCGCCGTGCGAAGCAGGAACTTGTAGGAAGCAATGTGAAAGTGGCTACTGTAATCGGGTTTCCGCTGGGGGCTGCTGTAACAGAAGTTAAAGCGTTTGAAGCGGCGAAAGCAGTGGAAGATGGAGCAGATGAATTGGATATGGTATTGAATATCGGAGCGCTGAAAAGCGGAGAAGATGAAGAAGTACGCCGTGACATTGCCGCTGTCGTGGCGGCAGCGGCCAGCCGTCCGGTGAAAGTAATTATCGAGACCGGACTGCTTACAGAAGCGGAAAAAGTACAGGCCTGTCGCCTGAGCGAGGAAGCGGGCGCACAATTTGTCAAGACGTCTACCGGCTTTGGTCCGGGAGGTGCTACTGTAGAAGATGTCGCGCTCATGCGCCGCACAGTCGGAGACACGGTATCTGTCAAAGCATCAGGTGGTGTGCGCACATATGAAGCGGCTAAAGCGATGATTCGGGCAGGCGCGGACCGAATTGGTACAAGTAGTGGGATTGCCATTGTTTCTAGCGCGGAAGGAGATGGCGGTGCGTGAGCGAGAGGCAGGACTGAAGAAAAATACGATTGTAAAAAATACGTATCAAATTAAAAAAGCCATTTCCTGCAGTGATCTTTCGATCGTATACATTGGACGCCACATCATGAGCAAAGAATATTGCATCATTAAGGAATGGTTTCCAAGACGATTGGCCCTACGAGACCTCGATCACCGAACGCTCCTATGTCGTCTTCCGTCCCTCAAACAGAAATACGAGGAATTGAAAGCGTCATTTTTCCGAGAGGCACGTATTCTGAAAGAAATACAACACCGGAATATTGTTACGTATATGGACCATTTTGAGGAGAACGGTACAGGATACATTGTGACGGAATATTGCCGAGGGCGAACATTGGATCAATACATACAGCAAGCAGATAGCCATTGCCTGGCAGATTTCTTCAAACATATCTTGCTGCCATTACTGGATGTTGTCCATTTTCTTCACAAAAAAGGCATCCTTCATCGTGACATAAAGCCAGCAAATATTGTACGTACAAAAGACGGTCAGTTGAAGCTTCTGGATTTCGGTTCGGCGGTGCACTATACATCTGCCGATCGATACGAGATTTTTACGACAACAGGGTTTTCACCATTGGAATTTTATTCAGCACGAAGCCGACAGCGTGCATATTCAGATATATATAGTCTGTCGGCTACTATTTATTATTGCCTGAGCGGGAAGCCGCCTCTTGATGTAGCACAGCGAATGATTGAAGATAACCTCGTAGCGATTAAGGATCAGAATGGGAAGGTATCATCTTTTTTCTCTTATATTGTGATGAAAGGATTAGCCGTTGATTATCGCAGACGGACTTTATCGCTCTCTCTTTTGCGTACAGCTGCTGTAGCTGAGTACATATTCTTGAAAACAAAAAGTTTTAAAGCGGGACTTTAGACCTTATTTATTTTTATAGGATAGCCTTTGACCATGTAGGTCAAAGGCTATTTTGTTTTCATTTACAAATTTCAACAAATTCCTTTTGTGAAATTTGTATTTTTTTGTATTGTTTATTTCTGGGTATTACCTCCTATTGTTTATTCATGGACTACTATTTTATAACCAAAAATACATATAAATGTAAAAATAGGATGATGAAACTGGAGTTATATGGTATGATACAGGATTTATTTTTATTTTTTGTATAATAAAGGTAAAATAGAGAAAAAAGCACTAGAGAAATATCTGGATTTTTATTCTATATTTTTCTATGTGAGTATTTAACTGTATATTATGTCGGAAAGCAGAGGGGAAAAGCTTATGGAAATTATCCATCAGACGAACCGAACGATTTTGTTCGAAGAAATCAATCCGGAAAAGCTTGATCTCATAACGATTGTTGGAGATGTAAAAGGAATTGATAGTTTAAGTGACGACAAAATTAAAGAGATTAACGAAACTCTCGTAGTAAAAAGCTTTGACGAATTTTTGGACAAGTTTTCGCCCACGGTATATTCGTTCTATAACGCAGCAAATCAGAAAGTTATGTATACGCTCAAAAAACCGGAAGGCATCGCAGCCAGTGCAATATCTGAAATCAGCGTTGATCAGAATAATGATTTCCTCAAAATGCTCTTCACGCTTATTGATACAAAAAGAATTCAGGGAATTCCGAATGTTGATTTTAAATTCGAGAATTTACTCGATATGATCTCTCCTAAAAAAGTAATGGATGACATCCGGCAGGTGCGGAAGGAAATCCATTATTTGTACGGACAGTATGATCAACTCGATGAGGGTGATCCGAAAAAGCTTGATATGGGTGATAAGCTCAACAACATGTTTGAAGATGCCAGCCGGAACTATAACAATGTAATGGCCATGCTGCCACTGGCAATTGATGATATCAAAACACGGCTACTGCTCGGAGCCGGTCAGGAAGAAAACCAGTCAGAAGCGGTTACAATCGGCATGCTGAGCATTGGGGACAACGGGGAATTAAAAATCATCGAAGCTCCTAAGAATGAAAATGCAGAACTGATGATTGTGGACCAGAATGGAAGCGGAGGGCTAGCCACTGTTTTCGAGGAAGATTATGAAGCCGTTACAGACACATCGTCCTCTTATGTGAAAGACCTTGTTGTACGGACATTTTGCCCATTACCTGCCGTACGGAATGAGGTTGATGTAGAAACAGAAATCCAGAACTACAATACGTATCTGGAATTCTATAAAAATTCCAAGGACGACTTCGTAAAAACAGTGAAGCCATTGGTGGAAAAACTGCTTGGTGTCAAAATGTTCTTCGATCAGTATGCAACGAAAAACAAAGGCATGGTACCATCGCTTCTCATTACGAATGCGAAACTTGATATGACAGTGAAAAGCAATAACATTCCACGATTGGAAACGTATCTGAACACAGTAAACTCGAAAAACGATTTTACAGATACCATCTGGTTTGGAATCGTGCCAGCTGTTGAGCTGGAGCATTCCGGGAATGCAAAAGTAAGTCGTGAACGCTTCAAAGGAAATCAGAAGACTGTCAAGCAAGATGGAAACACGATGGAATCCCTGTCCATGCTGCTGCATGTTGTCAAAGATTATAAAATTCAGATTTTCTTTAACTTTATAGCGGGAGAAGAAACAACCTTCAATACGATGGCAACATCAGGCATTGATAAATATATGGATAAATGTGCGGTTCTGCTTCGCAAGGACTACAGTGAATTTGCCATACCATGCATGCCTAATTTCACGATTATTCCGAAAGATAAATCCGGTGTGGTCATCGATAGCCGAATGCTGCAAACCGAAGACGGAGTCAAAATCTCGCAGGAAAAAGAAGATATCTTGAAACTGTGGATTGAAGGGGTATATGTCGGAGCTAGCTATGTAGCAGCCGGGCTCGTGGCTGCCTACCAATGTCCAGAATTCTTAAAAGAAGCATTCCGTAATATCAGCCGGGAATACCCGGGGGTGCGCTTCGATATCGAAGGTGGAGACAACGGTCTGCGTGTCGTGACAACGATGGCAAAAGAAATCTCTGGGTTCACCAATAGCATTAAGGATGCCATTAATCGTCGAAACTTCGGATTTGTCTTCTCGTCTGAAAATGCGCAGGTACAAGGCAAAGACGTCAAGCGAATTACCGTGTATAAAGCACGAAGCATGGCGATGACGGAAGATGGATTCGATTCGATCTATAAAACGCTCGTCAGCACATACGTCGAGCGCCTGCTTCGCTTCCAGACAGGTGACTTCAAACACGATAATATCGTGCGGTTCTTCAGCAACAATCCGAGCAGTCAGAAGAGCAAGTGGCTGAACGCAAAAGGATTTATGAACTCGATTATTCATGACGGAGATGATATGAACTACGTCATCGATGAGAAGAGTAACTTGTGCCATATCGATCTTGTATTTAACGGCAACGTGAAGAACCTTGAAGTTACCATTACAAAAGGGACTGCTGCAGCTAAAGCGTAGCCCTTCATATCTTGGTGTTAAAGGATGCTCTTATGAGCATGCCTTTTACATAAATATATCAAGCACAATTCTAAGGAGGTCATTGCAATGGGTTTCAAACTCCACATAGAAGGAGCCGAAACAATCGAGCTAGGAATGGACAACATCATGACGGTAACATACGAAACAGATACACCGGATGATTCAAATGCACGATCCACAGATGTGGGTGCGCTACTCAAAATTACAGGTAAGATCATCACAGCAACAGATGGCGATAACGCTGACGATACAATGAAGCTTGCGCTGTGGTCACTCGTTCCGGCTGAGAAAGCCGATTGTTACCGCAAAGCTACGCTTGAAGTGATTGCGGCGGATCAAGTAATCCGGAAAATTCACTTCCCGAATGCATTCGTAGTTGATTATGTGGAACGATACGGGGATACCGAGGGTGTAGGTACCTTCACATTGTTCATCAAGCAGAAAAAAGACAAAACAGAAATGGCCAAAATCGAAGGCGGCTACGGGGTCTAACGGTACCGGCATTTCACACAAAAGAGGGGTTTCCGGGAATGTTCCTGGAATTCCCTCTATCTATAAAGGATGGAAACGATGAAAAATTACTATGAGATTCTGGGAGTTTCTAGACAGGCTTCCCCGGATGAGATCAGAAAAGCATACCGCAAGCTGGCTAAGCGGTATCATCCCGATGTTAATGGTGGAAGCAGCAAAGCAGAAGCAATGTTTAAAGATGTGAACGAGGCGTACCGGACATTGCATGATGAATCACTTCGGCAAGCATATGATGATCGGTTTGATGGAAGTAAGAAGAATCCGAACACCGACTTTACAGGCAGCTCAAGCAGCAGAACAGAATCCCGTCAATCTTCCCGTGCCGATCAGGGGTTTGATATGGAGGATGTGGGGAAAAGCTTTGAGCGCTTTTTTGGTTTTAATCCCAAAACAAAGGAACGGGTATCTCACGACAAGAAAGCAGATAATCCCTTTGATACAACAGATTTGTTTGAGCAATTTTTTCGTGTTAAGAAAAAGTAACTGCGCATCACAAGATGCCGGGTGTGCGGCGTACGTAGAAACGGAGGCATGAAACATGAAACAGAAAGCCAGCTTTTGGCTGCGTACAGGTACAACGGATGTTGGCACGGAGCGAGCACGCCAGATTAAGATAGTGGACCGTATGATTTTGATTGTGATACTAGCTGCACTCATCTACATCTATTTTATAAACGAACATACTGGAATCAAAATTGTAGCAACACTCTTTTTGTTGGCTCTGCTTGCGGTATATGCCGTGAGAAAATATGAATATATCGAGGATCAGGAAGAAATCAGCAGCAAAATTACGAAGCTTGTTCTCTTGGATGAAGAAGGGGGACATGTACACGAGTGGCCGATCCAGGGGATGACCTCTCTATTAATCGGCAAAAGCTCAAAGCAAAACGAAGTAGATATCGATCTATCGGAAACCGAATATGCATCGCTCATCAGTAAGCAGCATGCCGTACTGAATTATTCTGCCGGCTGCTGGTATATCGAAGACATCGATTCGAAGAACGGGACTGGAATTCAGAAAGCTCATACCGATCAAAAAAGCAAGTTGCAGGATCATTCACCGCATCCGATTGGTGCCGGGGATACGATTTACATAGCGAATACACGAATCATGCTTACATAAGAAGTTTTGACTCAAAGTAGACGGGGGAATGAATGAGATGAGTTTGGCACGATGCGCAAATGGACACATGTTTAGTACAAGAAAACACGGCAGCACATGCCCCTATTGCAATATCTCGGTAGAAGCAGGCGCGAAGAATGAAGGAAGAAGAATGATGATGGCAGAGGAAGATGAGAAAACGATGCCATATCTCGGGGAAATGGAAGGAATCGAGCCGGTTACTGGCTGGCTTGTTTGCATAGAAGGACCACAGCTTGGTCAGGATTATCGCATTATGGCAGAGAAGAACTTTATCGGGCGGGCGGAAGAGATGCATATTCAGATTATTGGTGATAATGCCATCTCAAGGCGAAATCATGCGGTGATCGTCTACGATCCGAAAAAACGGAACTTTTATTTACTGCCGGGAGACGCCTCCGGTCTTGCTTACCACAATAACGAAGCGGTGTACTCTCCGGTAGAGCTAACCGCGTATGACGTACTAGAGCTTGGCAGAAGTAAATTCATTTTCATTCCATTGTGCGGTGCTCACTTCGAGTGGGAAGGCAATGGCGGTACCGAGTGATAAACATAATGGGAAAGCAGGAGTCAGGATGGGCATGATCGGTGTGTTTATCATTATTCTTCTTGTTTTATGGTACATAAGGCAGCGCCTGCTGGTGGAGGAACCGAAGCGGAAGCTTCAGATTGGGAATGGACAAACGATTGGCAGGCGTGCGGAACAGGATGATTATTTCGCAACTGCGACAACTCCACTTGGCACGATAGCCGTGCTTGCTGATGGAATCAGTGGACTAGCCAATGGTAGGCTGGCCAGTACGATAGCGGTAGATGTATTCATTCAGGAGTTCAGCAAGCTGACTAGCCTCGAACAGATCGAGAGTTTCTTTGCCCGCGCCTCTCGTCTAAGCAACAGTGAGATTATCCACACGCTTCGCGGAACGAAAGGGGGAACAACGATTGTAGCGGCAGTAATCGCAGACGGCTACTTGTACTGGGGAGCGGTCGGCGACAGTCTGATCAAGATTTTTCGCAATCAGGACTTCATAACTGTGAATCAGAAGCATGTACTGCAATCGGTGCTGCATGAACAATATCTGGCCAGACAGATCACAAAGCAGGACGTACTCGATAACCCGCTGAAGCACAGGTTAATCAATTACATCGGATATGAAGGCTTTAAAAACATCGAAATCGGCCAGCAGCCGCTTGCTTTGTACAAAGGTGATAAAGTCATTTTGTGCAGCGACGGTGTGTACAACAGCATGACAGAAATCGAGATGGCATACATTCTTGCGGAAGCTGATTCTCCGTATGATGCAGCACAGGACATTATTGAAGTCATTGACTGTAAAAAACTACGGAATCAGGATAACGCAACGATTGTCATTGTAGAAGATGGAGAGCAGGGATACGGATGAGAAAAGACAACAGTGAGTTTCAGACATCCTTTCTGTCTGAGGCCGGTACATTGCTGACAAATAAAGACTACTTCGCCTTTATCGAGCTCGATGGCAAAGCCTGCTGGGTGCTGGCACAGGGGCTGGATTCGGACCGGGAGATCGAAAGCGCGGAGCTTGCGGTCAAAAGTGTACTCGGGAACTTCATGAACCGACCTACTATGTCGCGGTTCAGAATTAAGAAATACATACAACAGGCGCACCGCTTGCTGCAGGAGGAGAGCGTGCGGGTGCGGCTCAAAGCGAGTCTGATTATGGTTGTCACCGACTATTCCAGAATGATCTGGGCCGGGGCAGGCAATGCGCGGATGTATCACTTTCGCAATGGGCTGTTGAATCTCCGCAGCAAGGATCAAAGTCTGGCACAGATGATGGCAGATCGGGAAGAAATCTTCCCGGACAAAGTTGACGAACATGAAGAACGAGGCAACTTGCTAGAATACCTGGGCAAGCCGGATGAGTTCAAGCCGTTCGTATCCCCGAAATACAAGCTGGCAGACGGAGATGTGATTCTGCTTGGCACATCTGGACTGTGGCAGGAAGTAAATAACAGTGAAATGCTTGATGCGACAGAAGAAGCACAGGACCCCGCACAGCTCGTCGATACACTCGAAGAAGTCTTGCTAAGCAAGCAAAAGCAAACCGTACAAAATTATACAGCGGCTGCTATTTTCGTCAAGAAAGTATACAAAGAAGACCCAACGAAAAAAATCAGACTCATCAAGCGAATTGCCCTCATCCTGTTTGTTTTGCTACTGACAGGCGGTGGGGCTCTCGTGTACCACATAAAAGCAGCAGAACGTCAAGCAGAAGCGGTAGCGAGTATGCTGGAACATGACAAGAATGGAGATGCTTTCATACAGGATGGGGAGTATGCGAAAGCTCTGAAAGAATACAGCGAGGGACGGAATGCCGCAATCAGAATTCAGGACAGAGTACATAGCCAACTGATCGGCAAAAAGCTGAATATAACCGGGCTGATTACAGATGGTGACACGTTTGTTAAAGATGGCGAATACACAAAAGCGATCAGCAAATATGAAAAAGCAAAAAAGGCGATGGAAGGTCGCAAAGACTTTAATGAAAAAGAGCTGGATGAGAAGATAAACAACTGTCGTTCTTTCGCTCAAATTTTGGGGTGGTTGAAAAACGGTGACATGAAAGCGGAAAAGCAAGATTACGTAGGTGCTAGAACCCTCTACCTGAAAGCTAAAAAAGCTGCGGTTGCCGCTTCCTTTGCAAACGGTGAAAAAGAAGCGAAGACAAAGCTGGAGGAAGCCGAAGGGAAGCTGGCTGATCTTGAACGAGAGAAGAGGCAACTTGATGCCGAGAAGCTAGAGCAGAAGGGAGACAAATGCCTGGCAGAAGAAGACTTCAAGGGAGCAATCCAGTCGTATTCCCTCGCCCAGGAAGTGTATCAAGGGATCGATATGCTAGAAAAAGTGCTAGGCATGGAGCGGAAAATTACAAAAGCAGAAGAAAAGCTTAATCCGGTTCCAAAGGGAGAAGCACCGGTAGCGGAAGCCGCCCAGGAACCACCGCCTGCACCAGCAAGCCCTACGCCAGCTGCAAAGGGAGGATCCAAGTAAAATGTCCATGAAAGAGATTGTACTTGACCGATTGCAGAAAATCGAAGATCTCGAACAGCGCAAACTATTAAAAAGCATCATGACAGGTGTTTTTTTGCCGCTTGTAGAGTATCAGGAAGAAATGAACCGCAAGCTAGAGGAGCGAGTCTTCCAGGAAATAGCCGAAACCGAGGACCGCTACGACATTTATACAACGGTATGCCCGCGCGATGAGCTCGACCCACTTCATGAATTCTTGTATCCGATGCTTCAGCAAGACCTTGAGAACACGCTACCTGATATCGCAAGCATCCGGGCCGGGCTGAATCAGAGAGAAGAAGTCAAACTGTTGACCGTATTTTTATCATGCGATTTTTTGAAAATGAAAGAGCTTATCGAGCATCCTAGAGTGTTCAGCGGTAAACTCGTGACCACACAGGGGACGCGAAACATTCATGTTCGCCTAAAGCAGAACCGGGCGTACATTCAGGAAATCGAAGCGCTTCATACGATTTTCCAGCGGAATGGAGTTGTGTGGAAAACGATCAACCATCCATACGCCTATAAATTTTTTGATGTGCTGCTGATTAGCTGTGAAGGAGAGATTGCAGAAGAAGAGGAGATTACAGAAATCAGTGTGCATCTGGAAGAATACGAGCCGTACAAAAAGATTGATATAATCCCGCTCTGGAATATTGAGAGGCTCACCTTAAAAAACCTCGGCTTCCCGATCCCGGCCGATGACCGGGTGAATTACGAGCATGTGCTGTCGGTACGCAAAACCGGGACAGCACACGGCTATCTCGTAGACGGAGACGAGACAAACATCCGGTACAGCAAACGCACACCAGAAGAAATCACGATCGTCTCGCCCCGTGAAAAATCCGGTACGTGGGACGTACGCAAAATCACGCAGCCGACCCAGGGCGGAATAAGCGGCAGACAGGCATACGAGCTTCTGTCCAACCAAAAAAGAAAAGACCGTTTCCTCGACGGCTTCGCCAGTAAACAGGCAACCGTAGTCAGAGCCAGAGGAGAGATCATGCGGATCATTCATTCCTTTGAAGCGGCTGACTGCTTCGAGCTGACTCATATCGAGGTCGGAACAATGCCGGATCGAGTTGCGGAAACGTATAACATGAACCTGTTCCTCATCGATTCCATTCGGCTAGAAAGCGAGAAAAAAACAATTCGGCTCCATTTTACAGCGCATACAGCGAATCGCTTCATTCTACACGATATCATGAGCTTTCTTGTATCCGAAGTACAAATGTATTTTCCTGATTACAAGTGTGAAGGGGTATTGTCGTGAACTATATCTGGGAAGCGATCATAAAAGCAGAACAGAACGGAGGCAACCCAAAAGACGTCTGCTTCGCCGTCGCCGACGTGTACTCTCCTTATATGGAAGTAAGTAACGTCATGATCAATACCTGGGTCGTAGAAGAGCGGGTCGAGATCAACCCGTATTATCGCTTCTATGACATCTTCCGGGATGTATTCGATCCGAATAACAACGAACATATGGAACTGCGCCAGCAGCTGTTCGATATTCTCATTCATTTCCTCGCTGATATTGATCGAATGCAAGGGATGAACAAGCGGGAGTACTATAGCAGATTTGTCATTCATGACATGGAGAGTGGAATGTTCGGGGATAGCTGTCGGGAGAAGAGCAAGCTATTCAGCCAGGCTGAGAAGGAAGTTATTTCCGCTAACCTGCTGCGGCTGTATGAAACGGGAGAAGCGTTGCATTTGTTCAAGGATACGGTGCACAAGTTATTCAAGAACTCGATTCTGTACACCAACCAGGAAGGCAAAGATGAATTGCTTCTCTATATCGGTCAGACCGAAACGAGCGTAGCGAGAGACAAGCTGACATTGCTTGAGACAATTTTCCTTCCGCTGCCGTTTCATACAGAGGTGTACTGGGGATATCATTTCGGAATGATTGATGTGGAAGAAACGATGCAAATCGACAGCATCGCATTGTACTGACAGAAAGCAGGAGGGTGCCATGAGCTATTCGTACAAGCTGCATCTGCATAAAAACGGACACAAAGAAGAGCGAAGCACAATACGCTATACGCGAAGTGAGCTGGAGGATATGACGACTTTTCAGCTTCGCAACATTTGTTATAAAGAGAAGTTGGTGAAAGGCTTGACTAACACACTGGACCGGGAAGCGCTCATTCAGACGATTCTGCGGTTCAAAAGCGCGGAGGAAAGTCTGTTAATCGATGAGTTTCAGGAAGGTGGATTCGAGAGAGTAGAAGACGTTCTGCGGCAGTATTTGCAAACCCCGCTGTCTGGGGGCGGAGAAATTAAAATTCCAGCCCGCATGATGATCTATACCGGCTTACGGATCGATCGCCTCGATCAATACCGGGTAGAAGGGGCCGGCAGCCTGACGGATTCGAATGTACTGATCGTTAACGATCATATGGAACTGTGTGGCATCTTGCATCTCGTGCAGGATGAAGTGGATGGCAGCTATTATCTCACAACAAAGAATGAGGTAGAAATTCGCCGGACCACCAACAAAAACTACAGCCTGCTTTTTTTCCGTAAGCAGGATTCGGAGTACATATACCGGGCGTACTACCACGCTTCCCCGATGCCACCTGCTAATCTGCATTACTATAAAATCCCGATTGCCGATCTGGAATTCCGGGAGCTTGAGCAAACAGAGACGGTATTGGCGATTGACTTCGGAACATCCAATACAACAGCTGGAGCCTTTCTCGACAACCACTACGTCTCCATACCATGCAGCAACGATCTGCTCAACGGACGCATTCAGCTTGGTAGCATCAACTTCGTCACGTTTCCTGATCGGACAGGCAAAGACGTGGAATGGATTGAGATTTTGCCGACGGTAGTCGGTATAGCGGATTGTGCCGACCCGCAGCACGTCACGTACCACTTTGGCTATGAAGCGCTGAAATATATGCGGAAAAATGGCTACAGCGGTCATGCCAGTGTATTCCACGGCATCAAGCGATGGGTGAATCGGTACAAGAAAACCGAGGAAGTCATGGACGGACACGGCAACACCGCTTTCGTAAAGCGAAGCGATATCCTGCGGGCATACATGCTGCATGTCATTCAAACGGCGGAGCATCAATTCAAGTGTCGGTTCAAAAATTTACACATTTCAAGTCCAGTCAAGCTGAAAACACAGTTTCTGGACATGTTTACCGACATCCTGCCGGAATACCACATCGAGTCCGCCAGTGCACTCGATGAAGGGATGGCGGTGCTGTTCAATACGATTGCGGCTCAGATTGAGAAAAATCAGTTCCTCGATGGCGAAGAGTATAAGGCCCTTGTCATTGATTGTGGGGGCGGGACAACGGATCTATCATCGTGCCGCTTTCGCATTGAAGATGGACGAATTTCGTATAAGGTCGACATTCACACCAACTACGAAAACGGAGATACGAACTTCGGCGGCAACAACATCACGTACCGGATCATGCAGTTTATGAAAATCATCTTTGCGGAGTACTACAGCACCGGACGGGTACGGATGGACATGGACAGTCTGATTCCCGTGCCGAGTACCGACATTTTCCGGCGTGTGGATGAGTATGGGGTACAGGCGGTATATGAGGCGTTCGATGCTGCTTATGTAGAAGCCGAGAACATCATTCCAACTCGCTTTACCGAATACGAGAATCGGACGCGTGATGAATATCAGCGCGTGAAAAACAACTTCTATTTCCTGTGGGAAATCGCAGAGGAGATGAAAAAAGAGTTCTTCCAAAAGACCGGTATTCTGCGCAACCGCTTCTACGCAGAGAGTGAGCACCGGCGCGAACATGATCTGAAGATTACCCCGGTGGACCGCTGGTTTTTATCCGTCCGGGAGAATGAACGCTTTACAGATCGGTATGAGTGCCCGGATGTTGTGTTTACGATTACGGAAATTAATCAGCTGATTCGATCCGACATTTATGAGATCGTCCGCAAGTTCCTCGAAGGCTTCTATGAGGAAGGAAAGCTTCAGGAATACGCGATCATCAAGCTGACCGGTCAGTCGTGCCGCATCGATGTGTTCCGGGAAGCACTCAAGGAATTCGTACCGGGGCGAAGCATCGAATTCCGACAGAAGGCGGATGACACGGGCAAGGTGCCGGACCTAAAGCTTGCCTGCCTGCGCGGAGCGATCCGGTATGTGAGCGCCCGAAAAGCAGGGGCAATCGAAGCCAGCATCACGAATCATGCCCCGATCGTTCCGTACTCGGTCACTGCGTTCACTCATAATCAGCGAGAGAAGATATTAATCCGAAACCAAGAAATGCTTAGTCAGATTCAGGGTTCAATATCCAGACCTATAGATGTTATGGAGATAGAATTCAATGTCAAAGGAATGGAAGGAAACTTACGACAAAAAAATATATATCAAAATAATATAGAGAATTATATACCTGTGTTATATCAAGATATTAAGAAAAAATACGATGAAAAAATTCTGCAGGATGATACTGACTCTATTGTAAATGGAGAGGTGAAGTTCTTTATTTTTGCGGGAGAAGATAATTGGGGGTTTCATGTAGTACCTATTGCGAGGCAACAGGAGCAATTATATGTAGGAGAGAAAAAATTCTTCGCTTTTGAAAATGATTTGTCTGAATTAGATTACTTCGACGGGTGGAAGTAATATTTCTGTAGAGAGAAGGAGGGATTCCAGTGTTCGTATATCAGTATCCCAACTTTACCAAAGGAAGAATTCTAAAAAAGGAAATGCTAGAGAATTTAAGAGATTATCCACGTACGTTTATTGATCTTCTATTTGAAGGATATTCAGATGGAGTTATCGTCGGGGCACAGATTCAGGTTGAAGGAGATTTTTTAATCATTACAAGTGGAATTATTAAGCATAATGGAAAAATGTATATTCTTGAGAAAGGATATCAGGTCCCTTATTATGCTACCGGTAAAGATTGCATGATAAAAATTCTCTTTAAAGAGGAATCTATCGACGATGATTTCCGATCATGTGCTACGGAAATAGCTTTAGATCAAAACATGGAAATAAAACATAATGAGCAGGAATTAGGAAGATTCAAATTAAAAGTAGGTGCTCGATTGCGTCTAGACTATCGGGACTTGCGTGATTTTTCTACAGAATACAATACGGTGAATACAATCCATGTAGCATATGCTGGATTTGCTAAAAGTACAATAAGTCCTGCCTTATTACGATATTTTGCGATCGAAATGTTTAAAAACAATAGCTCTAATCCGCTCGATCTCATATTTTCCATGCAATGTATGAGCCAGGGAACGGTAGATAAAGATATCATTCTGCATTATATAGCCAATAGATTAGGGATAGAGTATAAAGAACATTCTAACGGACAAATACACAAATATTTAACACTTATTTTAGAAAACGCAAAAGGTGGAACTACAATCCGGTCTGGGAATAGAAATGCTTTTCAAAGGGTTATTGTAGACTGAACTGCTAGAGGAGTGAAAAGCCTGTGGTGTACATGGATGAAAAAATTATTGAATTAATGAGAGAAGTACAAAAAGAAATTAACCAGGCATCAGGAGAAAGTAATGATGATAAAGTTGATGTTCAAAAGCCTTTTATCAAGATTAAGGGTGAAGTCATCCCGTTTGAAGAAAAAAGATTACTGGGAAATTCTCTGAAAATCCATTTACCTAAAGCGTTTTCTATTATGTCACCGAAAATGGCAGCTTTAAAATATCCTTCCGAAAAAAGACCAACCCTTATCTATACTAACGAGGACACTACTATTAATATGGCATTCAATTATACGAAAAGTCAGCTCAAAAATTCAGATGTAGATAGTTTTAAAAATAATATGGTGCAAATTCTAAAAAAAACTCAGCCTCTAGCACGGTGGTTTGATGAAGGGGTAGAAAATATAAATGGGCAGAATGTAGGGTATTGTGACTTCCTAGTTCCATCATTAGACGCTACGATCTATAACCTTTTGTTTTTTACTGATCTTAGGGGAAAAGCATTGTTATGTACGTTTAATTGCTTGGAAGAGGAAATGACCGACTGGAAGCCAATTGCAAAAGGCATTATGGAGTCATTGTATATATGTGCAGAAGAGGAAGGGGAGACGAGTGTATGAGTCTTTCGGTTATTTCGTACAATAACTTGGAGATAAAGCCGTTTCAGCTTGTTAATCTTCAAAAGTTAAAAATAATAAAGAAAATGAATGACCATGCTAGATTGTTCTTCACAGGGATTGTATCTGAAGAATTAAAAGACAGTTATGTAGAAGTGACTGAAGCTCAAACAAATGTTCAGGTGAATTGTATAGATAAAGAAAATAAGAGGATCCCACTCTTTGCAGGAGTCATTATAAATGTTGAAATAAAAGCCGTAAGGGATATTTACTATATAGAAGTAGAAGCGATGTCTCATACCTATTTGCTAGATATTAAGCGTAAAAACCGATCTTTTCAAAATGAAAATATGCCATATTCTGCTTTACTCAAAGAAATTGTTTCGGATTATTCAAATGTGGATGTGGTTGATGAAATAACAGAAGGTGCTAATCTGGGTACATTTACAATTCAATATCAAGAAACGGACTGGGAATTTTTGAGGAGGCTGGCCTCACGTTTCTATACAGGATTAGTTCCAGCAGCTAATTTTAGTTCACCTAAGATTTCTTTTGGAATGCCTCAAAAGGGAAGCAAAGGAGAAATAGATGCTTTTCATTATAGTGCTCGAAAAAAGATGTCAGATTTTCGTTATTCTACAGAAAACTATCTTCAGAATATGGATGAAAATGATTTCATCTATTATGAAGTAGAAACAGATCAAGTATTCGATATAGGAAATCAGGTGACTTTTAAAGAGAAGACCTACGTTGTAAGTGAAGTAGTGACACAAATGGAAAAAGGGTTGCTTAAGCACCAATATACACTTTGTCGTAAACAGGGTACACATCAGAACACTTTATATAACTCGAGGATTACAGGGGTTTCTATTTTAGGAAGAGTGATTGATGTTCAGCGCGATAAACTTAAGGTTCATCTTGAAATTGATAAAGCACAGAGCAAAAGCGAAGCTCATTGGTTTTCCTATTCATCTGTATATACAGCAGAAGGGCATAGTGGATGGTACTGTATGCCGGAGTTAAATGACTTCGTGAACATTTATTTCCCGAGTACTAAGGAAGAGGAAGCAATTGCAATTAACTCGATCCGAAAAGATTCAGAAGTGCGAGGTCATAATAAACTCGGAGATCCGGATGTTAAATATTTTAGAACAGCATTTGGAAAGGAGTTAATGTTCAGCCCTACAGAGATTGTTATAACGGGAAAAGATGGAGAAGTGTTTATAAGATTGAACGAAAAGGATGGAATTCAAATTTTTAGTCAAAAAGATATTAAGATTATAGCTAAAGAAAACATCTCATTAGATTCAGAGAAAAAGATTATTCTTTCTGCCAAAGAATCCATTACATTAACGTGTAAAGAAAGCAAGATTAATATGGATGGTAGCACAAGTATTTTTGGAAAAGAAGTGAAAACAAATTGAGTATCTGATAGTACGGGGAGGGATAATTGTTGACCAAAGAAGAAGTGATACAAAATTTCATAGAGAATGAAGTAGAGCCTGCCATTCTTGAAAATATGTTGGAGCTAGAAGAGTATTTCCAAACAAATAAGGATAGATTACTCGATGGCTTTGTTCGGTCATTTCAGCGTATTTGCATGAAAATAAAAGAAATGCAGTTGCAAAGTCAGAAAGATAAGATCGGGCATATTACTTATTCGATGCTTCGTACAGAAATTCAGGAAGGACGTTATGGATATTTAATTGAAGCATCTGATAGTAGCTGGTTTTTTGATCCTATAGAATGCCAAGATGAATATGATGCCAGCTGGGCCTTTCAATTTTTAGAGAGGCTTGTAGAGTATTTGGAGGAAAAAAGAAGAAATTATATGGGGACTATAACCCGGATGGATATTGAAAAAATAAGAAATAAGGAGGCTGAGAAATACAATCAATATGTAGCCATTCTCGCTCAATATGCTATGCCATACGGTATAGCACTTTTAGAATATAAGGATATTGATAAAGAAGAAGAGGTAGAAGTGCGAGTCGGAGAATATATGGATATTAGTGAAATTGTTTATAAAGAAGATTCGCGAATGAAAGAGGCAACGGAGATTAAAGCATGGCTAGAAGAGAAACTAGAGTATGAATACGCCTATGAAGTTTTTCGAAATTTGGATTTATCAAAAGGTAATTACGAAGGAATTGATTTGCGATATGCGGATGTGGAACAAAGTAACGTATCAAACAGTAAGCTGAGCGAATGTGTATTACTAGGTACAAAATTTATGGAAACCAATCTTTGGGAAACAGATTTTAGTCGAAGTTTCATTAGTGGTGCGAATTTTCGGAACAGTGATCTTAGGGGAGCTATATTTCATGAAGTCGAAGGATCAAGCGGATTGTTCGATCCTTCTTCCTGGGAAATGCCTGGGTTCCTATCAGTAAATTTTGAAGGGGCAAATCTTGAAGGAGCGGACTTTAAGAATGCGAACTTGAAAGGAGCTGTATTTGTAGAAGCTAATCTTGCCTATACGAATTTTACGGGTGCCAATCTGGAGCATGCTATTTTTTCACGAGCTGATCTAGGGAGGGTCAAACTGGACGATCGCCAGATGGATAGTGTTATTTGGAAGTTATAAGTTATATAGAAAAGAGGGGAAACATGAACTACTTTATCATGATGCAGGATGACAGAATCTCAAATGCTATAGAGCCTGTTGGTGTATCAGAAGTGATTTCAGCAGAAAAAGTGGTTGATGAACAAATCTATAAGATCGATAAATTAAATCTTCAATTTCCGGTAAGGGAGAAAGAAGTGGTTGAGTATGTAGACTTTATACAAAGACCGGTTTCTCTATTATCTGATAAGTTGAAACAATTGATTGAGAAATATGTTCCTGATATATATACCAAATCTGTTGTATTAGTGGACATCAACCGTGTAAGACAGGACCTATATTGGCTAGTCGTACCACCGCGAATTAAATGTTTGTCTCATCAAAGTGAATTTCACAAGGATGGAACCGTAAAAAAACTAGTGATTGATGAAAAAAAAGTAGCGTCCTACAAGGTGTTTAAAATAGATGGAATCATGGAGGAGTACACCGTAATTAGTCTGGATGTAGCAGAAAGCTTGCTTCGTCGGGACTTTATGGGAATTCGATTGAAAAAAATTGAAAAGCAAAGTATGCAGAAAGAGGTTATTTGATGAATGTCGATCTGTTCGATAATGGCGGGGAAGGACAAAGTTACGTAGTAGCAGGAGCAGTATTGGCTTGTAGTTATGGAAATATGAAAAGTCAACTAAACACACCGCATAGTCACGGAGTGTACATCAGAGGAAAAGCACAGATGAACATTATGGATTATAAGCCTGCGGTTCATATCATGCCTTTTGGGACATGCGGAAGTATGGCGAATCCGGCAGTAGCGGCAGCTACTGCTGCTAATAACGGAATTCTCACGAGGATGCCCTGCACACCAGTGATTACAATGCCTTGGATTAATGGGAAATCCAATGTCTTGATTGAGAAATCTCCTGCACTTCTCAATATATGCACAAACCATTGTATGTATAGTGGTGTAATTACAATTGAGAAGGATGGTCAGTAAAAAAGATCGAAGTCTGATCGTACCGAAGAAGGGATGATGTACGTGGAGTATACTTTGAGCAGCTATGGCACGATTCAGTTCATATCTCCTTACGAAATACAAACGTTACATGAAATCAAACTGATTCAAACGATTAACGATCATGCAAAACTCTCCTTTACAGGCATAATTGCGGAAGAAAAGCAGGATTGCTGTATCGAGGAGGCAAGGAGTTCGCATACCATCACACTTCATCAAATAGAAGATGGAAACATAGTACGGACACTTTTTAATGGCATCATTTCTCAAGTTGAGAGTAAGGTCGTGCGAGACATCTATTATATCACGATAGAGGCTATTTCTCATACTTATCAAATGGATGTTAGGAAAAAAAGTCGTTCTTTCCAAAATAAAAATATGCTGTATACAAAATTAATTGAAGCGATAACCGAACCATATCCGGGCTCAGACTATATCGATACAGTCTCAGAAGGTTCGAAAATAAACACATGCATGATTCAATACAACGAAACAGATTGGGGATTTCTCAAACGAATGGCCTCCCATTTTGGAGCGGTATTGATTGCAGCGGCAGCCTCCGAAAAACCTAAATTCTGGTTCGGTATGGCGGAAGGAAGAACCGGACAGCTATTTGAACATCCTTACACGGTGAAAAAATCTTTTCCTCTGTATAGGAAAGCAATAGAAAATAACGAGGCTGATGATCCAGAGCTAAACGATTATATTTGTTATGAGGTAGAGACTACAACGTTTTTTACTGTAGGAGATCGAGTTACTTATAAGGAAAAGCAACTGGTTATTATTCGGGTTGTCACTGCCATAAACAACGGAGTTTTAACGCATACCTATACGTTGATGCCGGAAAAAGGGAGTAGACAAACGAGGATCTGGAATGATTTGATCTCTGGTTCCTTCCTAGAAGGACGCGTGCTAGAAGTTAACAAGGACACTGCGAAGCTTCATTTACAGATAGACGAAAAGCAGGATGTATCCACAGCCTACAGCTTTCCCTATGCTACTTTTTATACGGCAGAGGGGCATAGTGGATGGTACTGCATGCCCGAGATTGGAGATAACGTCAGGCTTTATTTTCCGACAAATCGCGAAGAGAAAGCAGTTGTCATGAATGCTGTTCGGAAAGAATCGGACTCACCAAAGATGGACCATCCAGAAAAAAAGTACTGGGGTACCCCGCATGAAAAAGAAATATTGCTTGCACCGGAAGAAATGGTTATAACGGTTAGTGATAAGCAGGGGAAAAGCAGTCTGGTTACGATACATGAAGAGGATGGGATTGAGATTCGTAGTGATCATCCGATTGTAGTGACTTCCAAAAAGAACATAGAGGTTCAGCAAGCAGAAACCATTCATCTAGAAGCTGGTGAAGCGATTTATTTAGTATGCGGAGCCAGTAGTATCGTGATGGATGGAAATACGGATATGCAAGGTACTACAGTAGAAATGGAAGGACTGTTAAAACCTCCTGTCGTAGTAAGCGAGCGGGAGGAAGAGCAGCTTGCATCAGAAGAATGGGATGCAGAAGCGATCGAACTTGCCCAGAATCTAGATGGTATGCTTCCCAGTAATTTTGACACCATAGAGCTTTTAAAAAGGCAAGAGATGTCTTCTTTCCTCACTGCTAGCATTCCTTTTGTAGGAAAAGCAGGGAGGGCTGATCGTAAGGTATGAGTCTTGTAAATTTGGCATGCGATGCATATAGAGTATATAGAATAGGAAAACCGATTGTAACATCAAAGGTAGCCAAGCGATCGTATTCAAAAGCAAGGAAGAACTATGAGAAGAAATTAAAGAAAACAAAAAAGGGACGAGAACAATTAAAAAAACTTAAGGCTCAGGAGAAGGCTTTTAAAAAAACAGTAGATGCATTTATGCAGCCTTTAGGTAAGGCAGTGACTCTTTCTAGAAGAGTAGCCAATAATTTGCCATTTGTCCAAACGATTCGTAATTTAAAAGCAAGTATGAAGGCGGAGGTGATTAAATCTTCAAAAACAAGAACCGGACTTGTACAAAAAGGAGATAAAGAGTATCTAAGCATTTCAGATTATAATAGAATAGTAAAGATATCTAAAGAATATCAATTAGCAAAATCTCAAGGAGCTTCACCAGAAAAATTATGGAGTATAAAAAGTAAGGCAGAGGTAATTAGGAGCGCCTATCAAGTTGAGTCAGTTATCAAACCCAATGGTTCCGCTATCACAGTACCACGTAGTGATAGAGGGATGAATGAAGGAATTAAATCTCCTGAATCATTGGAAGATCCGGTAGAGTACATAGGAATAGGAGCAGCTAAGATTGGTGTGAATGTTCTCAAATGGGTCGGAAAAAAGGCAGCGGGGAAGATAGGGAAGAAGATAGTGGAGGGTGAAGCGAAGGAGAAAGCTAGTGAATACGCTTCGAGTGCGGCGCAATATCAAAGGCTTAAGGGCTCCCTTGCTAAAGAAGAGATTCAAAGCGTAATAAAAACTACAGAACATGGTGCAGAAAGATTAATGAGTAGGGGGTTTAGCCCGTCAGATATTAGTGCCTTAAAATTGTCACCAAGTAAAGTCTTAACTCAATCTGATGGTGCGAGTGTGTATATCAAGGATATTGGAGCAGGAAAATTCAACGTAATTGTAGAAAGTGAAAACGGAGTTGTAACAGCATTAAAAAATATAAGTGAGAATTCTTTAAATAAATTATCCCGGAACTATGGATGGAAATGAGGTGTAAATCCATGAGCAATCAGACTTATCAGTGTTGCTTTTGTAACGAAAATATTGAATCAAATAAAATCGACATAACAGCACTTATTGTTATATCGAACTGGGACAAGAATCAAGATGAACAGCAAGAGCAACAATTATTCTGTCATATGGAATGTTTACGAAGTAAATTGGGGGATAATGTGCCTTTGTACATCGCAGACATTTTCGATTAATGTAAGGTTTCTCTGATGGGCTACCCAGTACCGAATGAATCCACTATTCAACCAATAACACATATAACCCATACAAAAATGTAGATCGGGTTTACATTGTGACAGCAGGATCGTACAATACAACCAACAAACCAAACACTAAATAACTTGACAATAAACTTGATAAACTTTCAAAGGCTTATTCCAACTTAAACGGTGAGGAGGAATGAGCCTTTTTTGCATGCCAAAAATCAAAGGAGGAAAAGAAACATGGCAAAACAAGTCAAGCAGTAGAGGAAACACTGGGCTTGATTGCACAGGCACAAGCAGAGTATGAGGCAATCGTAGACGAAGTAAGAGGACACTGTCAGAAAGCACGAGAGTTACGGCAACAGGCGGACGAGTTGAGATGCTCTGGCAGTACCAATCCACAAGTAGCAACAGAGATAAGCAAGCTATTAGAACAGGCTGAGTATTATAACCATCTAGCAGATCAGAAGGATGGACACCCTAGACTGGAAATACTTCGCCGCATAGATAGTATATCGGGAAAACGGGATTCAAGTACCATCTTCATATTCGGGAATATTGGAAACAGCGTGGCTTTGAGATGATAGAAGCGGCTCCGATTCGATTGATGGAGAAATCACATCGTTGAAGTAAAGGTTTACGAAATCATTTAATGGATAGACTACGTTTCTTGAATGAATCGAACATGGGAATTACATATTATTTTTGGATGAAGAAGCTGCAACCACCCTAACCGAGTACGTAGCACTCGGTTAGGGTTTCTTTTTGCCTAGATTTTTTGTGGGATTTTTCTAGCGAAGCCTTTCTCGAAAACCACTACGTCTCCACACCGTGCAGCAACGATCTGCTCAACGGACGCATTCAGCTTGGCAGCATCAACTTCGTCACATTTCCTGACCGGACAGGCAAAGATGTGGAATGGATTGAGATTTTGCCGACGGTAGTCGGCGTAGCGGATTGTGCCGACCCGCAGCACGTCACGTACCACTTTGGCTATGAAGCGCTGAAATATATGCGGAAAAATGGCTACAGCGGTCATGCTAGTGTATTCCACGGCATCAAGCGATGGGTGAATCGATATCAGAAAACCGAGGAAGTCATGGACGGACATGGTAACACCACCTTCGTAAAGCGAAGCGACATCCTGCGGGCGTATATGCTACATGTCATTCAAACGGCGGAGCATCAATTCAAGTGTCGGTTCAAAAATTTACACATTTCAAGTCCAGTCAAGCTGAAAACACAGTTTCTGGACATGTTTACCGACATCCTGCCGGAATACCACATCGAGTCCGCCAGTGCACTCGATGAAGGGATGGCGGTGCTGTTCAATACGATTGCGGCTCAGATTGAGAAAAATCAGTTCCTCGATGGCGAAGAGTATAAGGCCCTTGTCATTGATTGTGGGAGCGGGACAACGGACCTGTCATCGTGCCGCTTTCGCATTGAGGATGGACGAATTTCGTATAAGATCGACATTCACACCAATTATGAAAACGGAGATACGAACTTCGGCGGCAACAACATCACGTACCGGATCATGCAGTTTATGAAAATCATCTTTGCGGAGTACTACAGCACTGGCCGGGTACGGACGGACATGGACAGTCTGATTCCTGTGCCGAGTACCGACATTTTCCGGCATGTGGATGAGTGTGGGGTACAGGCGGTATATGAAGCGTTCGATGCTGCCTACGGAGAAGCAGAGAACATCATTCCGACTCGTTTTACCGAATACGAGAATCGGACACGAGATGAATACCAGCGCGTGAAAAATAACTTCTATTTCCTGTGGGAAATCGCAGAAGAGATGAAAAAAGAGTTCTTCCAAAAGACAGGGATTTTACGCAACCGCTTCTACGCAGAGAGTGAGCACCGGCGTGAACATGATTTGAAGATTACCCCGGTAGATCGCTGGTTTTTATCCGTCCGGGAGAATGGACGCTTTACGGATCGGTATGAGTGCCCGGATGTTGTGTTTACGATTACGGAAATTAATCAGCTGATTCGGGCCGACATTTATGAGATCGTTCGCAAGTTCCTCGAAGGCTTCTATGAGGAAGGGAAGCTTCAGGAATACGCGATCATCAAGCTGACCGGCCAGTCGTGCCGCATTGATGTGTTCCGGGAAGCACTCAAGGAATTCGTACCGGGGCGAAGCATCGAATTCCGGCAGAAGGCGGATGACACGGGCAAGGTGCCGGACTTGAAGCTCGCTTGCCTGCGCGGAGCGATCCGGTATGTGAGCGCCCGAAAAGCAGGGGCAATCGAAGCCAGCATCACGAATCATGCCCCGCTCGTTCCGTATTCGGTGACTGCCTTTACTCATAACCAGCGAGAGAAAGTACTCATCCAGAACCACGAGAAGCTCAGTCAAGTTCAGGGTTTCATCTCCCGCCCGATCAGTGTATCCGAAGTCGAGCTGTATGTGAATGGAAGCGACGGACAGAGGCGGTATCCGTATACGTACCGGAATCGATCGGAAGATTATCGAGCGGTACAGTACGAAGATATCGCGGCGATGTATGGGTCGAACATTCCGCAGGAGGATACGGACTCGATTGGAAACGGAGAGGTCCGCTTCTTCGTGTTCGCCAGACCGGATCACTGGGGCTTCCACGTTGTCCCCGTATCCCGGCAGAATGAGCAGCTATATATCGGAAAGAAAGCGTTCGTCGCATTTGAGGCAGACTTGTCCGAGCTTGATTACTTTGATGGATGGAAGTAACGGGTACACATGGAAAGGAGGAGACGTATGTTTACCTGCCGCTATCCGACCTTTGCGAAAGGAAGGATTCTCAAAAGAGATATGCTGGAAAATCTACGGGATTACCCACGCGGTTTTCTGGATCAATATTTCCAGGCTCATTCGGACGGCATTCTCGCCGGAGCGGATATGGAGGTGGAAGGCGACACATTGATCGTCAGATCGGGCATCATCCGGCACGATGGAAGAGTGTATATGCTTGAAGAACCGTGCTTCCTTCCCTATCAGGCGACGGAGACAGAAACGATCGTGAAAATCCGCTTTAAACCAGCGGACATACAAAGTGATTTCACTGTATATGAGACCGAACTGTTTTTGGATGCGAACACGCACATTCGCTCAGATGAACGAGAACTGGGGCGCTTCAAGTTAAAAGTCGGAGCCCGGCTGCGTCAGGATTACCAGAACTTTTATGATTTTGCCACAGAATATAACACGGTCAATCGAATTCATGTCGCATACGCCGGGCGGGGCGAGAGCACGTTTAACCCGATGATTTTGCGATATTTTGCGGGGGAGATGCTTCAAAGCGGCGGTCTGAATCCGTATGATGTGGCGTTTGCGATGGCATGTATGAATGGGACACTTGTGGACCGAGAGCTGATCCTGCATTATCTGACGAATCGTCTAGAAACCGAGTATCGGGAATATACGAATGAGCAGATCTATAAGCAGTTGGGACGGATTCTTGAAGACGTAAAACATGGAGGACGATCACGAATCACGGGAAAAAGTCGTTTGCAACGGATGATTGTCGACTAAACCAATGCAAGGAGGGGAAAGCACGTGGAATATATGGATGAAAAAATTATTCAGATGATGAATGAAATCAAACGGAATCAAAAGCAACAGCAACAGGTTGTAGAAAACGGTGGGGAGCCAGATGAAGCGAAAACAGCGTGCAAGGAGAAGGGGGATGATGATTGATGACTCTTTCTGTTACGGCGTACCATAACCTCCACATCGCTCCGTATCAGCTGGTTAGCTTGCAACACGTGCGGATCACGAAACAAATCAATGAGCATACACGATTGTACTTTACCGCCATTGTACCGGAGGAGGGGAAAGACGACTACATCAAGATGACGGAAGCACAAACAAAAGTGGAGGTCAGCCATCTCGATGAGAAAGGCAAGAAAACCCTTCTATTTACGGGAATGATCTTGAATCTTGAGATAAAAATGGTCCGTGATATTTACTATATGGAAGTAGAAGCGGTATCGCATACGTATATCCTGGATCAGGCCTGTTGATTAACCAATTTTAGACAAACTACTTCCTTGTATGAGTAGAGATTCACTTACTACTGTATGAATTGCAATCATCCATTCGACCTGAAGGCTCTCAAACCGTAAAAGACGTGCAAACTGAATAAAAGATAGCATAGCGAAACGTGAAACCATCGGTTTCGCCTTCTCATAGATCCACTTTATCAAAACATAGGTAATTAAAGCCGTATACAATTGACCGTATACAGCATTTTTAGTGGTACCAAACAATACTGGTACATTTACGTGTTGCTTAATCCAGCGGAAAAACGTTTCGATTTGCCATCTGGCTTTATAAATCTCCGCAATTTTTTCGGCAGATAGGTCTCTTCGATCCGTTACGACTCGAATCTCATTCCCTTCATCATCTGTAAAAAATATAACACGATGCCGCTCTTGAGAACGACACTGAGAAGTGCCGAGATAGCACGTACTGTCTTTGATTACAGAGGATGCAGTAGAGGAGCAGCGTCGAAGAGATCGTGGTGTATCGATTGTGACATTTTCTTTGATTCGAATGACGAAAGACTGCTTATCTTTCAGGTATTGATCAAACCGTTCGATTTTTCCGTACGCTCTGTCGGCAACAAGAAGAAAAGAAGGGTTCGCTAGTTGATCTAAGAATGGACTGTCATGTTTACTTCCTATCGATTCGATTACGTGAACAGGCGTTTCCTGATCGGGATCAAAAGCCACATGTAGCTTGATGCCTGCACGTTTTCCATGATAAAGAGCCCAAGGAAGTCGTGGTTTTCCTACGGTAATGGTAGTGGAATCAACGAGTAAAAGTTTTTTGGGGATCGCCAACTTACGTCTTGTAGCACGGTTACATTTGGACACAAGATGATGAAATAACTTTTTAAATACAGTATAGGGAACATCACTTGCTTTTTTAGAAAAAGTGGAATAGTTAGCGGACGGAAGTCCGCAAGACGATGAGCGATCCGCTCCGTAACGAAATCCTTCCCATTCTTCGAATGCGGCCATGGCCCAGTAATGAAGTAACGTAGAAGTTGTGAATTTCCTTGCTTTTTCCTCGTATTCAACGTCCTGTACCACAGATTGAATCTCCTCTTCTGATAACAGTGTTTGAACAATTGTAGTGAACGTGGTAGACTTTTTCATGAGGTCGCCTCTTTCTGAATCGGTTTGGTGGTACAAACGATTCTACTGAAAAGGCGACCTTTTTTCTACCTTTTATTAGCTAATCAACAGGCTTGATCCTGGATATTAAACGGAAAAGCCGCTCCTTCCAGGATGCGAACATGAAGTATGCGGAGTTGCTTAAGGAGGTAACATCTGCGTACTCCGGGGCTGATGTAGTAGATATGATCTCGAAGGGTTCCCCTATTAAAAAATTTACGATGCAGTACGAAGAGACGGATTGGCAATTCTTAAAAAGAATGGCCTCTCGTTTCCATACCGGATTGATTCCAGCGGCTGTGTTTGATAAGCCCAAGTTTAGCTTTGGCGTTCCAGAAGGAGAGTACAAAGGGAAAATCGATGACTTCCATTATCGTGTCCGAAAGAAAATAGCAGATTTCCGAAGCTTTTCTGAGAATGATCCTAAAAAGATAGAAGAACGGGATTTCGTGTATTACGAGGTGGAAACCGATACGGTTCTCGATATTGGGAACGAGGTGGATTTCAAGGGAAAAAGACTGTTCGTTTGTGAAGCCCATACACAAATGGAAAATAGCTTGTTGAAACATCAATATGTGCTGTGCCCAAAAGAAGGCATGAGTCAGAAAACAATGTATCACGAAGGAATCGTGGGTCTTACGCTCGAGGGGAAAGTAATTGACGTAGCCGCGGATACGGTTAAAGTGCACCTTGAAATCGATAAAAAACAAGGCGTTGAAAAAGCGCACTGGTTCCCGTATTCCTCGATGTATACCGCCGAAGGGCATAGCGGGTGGTATTGCATGCCAGAGCTACACGATTCGGTACACCTGTATTTTCCGAGCCATAAAGAGGAAGAGTGCGTGGCGATCAATTCCATACGAAAAGATGCGACGGTTACAGGAGAAAACAAGCTAGGAAATCCAAGCCATAAGTATTTCAGAACGGCAGACGGAAAAGAAATCAGGCTAAGCCCGGATGAAATTGTGATCACCGCAAAAGACGGGGAAACCTTTATCAGATTGCATGAAAAAGAAGGCATTGAAGTCTACAGCAAAAAGAACATCCAGATTATCTCCGACGACACGATTACGATGAGTGCACAAAAGAAGATGATTCTTTCTGCGAAGGGAGAAATCTCGATCACGTGCAAGGAAAGTAAGATCAAAATGGACGGTACGACGACTATTACGGGGAAAAAGCTGAAAACAAATTAATGACTGTGGAGGAGGGGGAGAGGGAATGAAGAAAGAAGAGGCCCTCCAGCATTTTAGAGAAAATCATGTACATCCTACCTTCCATGCGACCATCGTAGCCCTCGAACAGTATGCGCAGACACATCGAGACGAGCTTGTTCAGGATTTTCTTCCGTCATTTCAGCAACTATGTCGCACAATCAAGCAGAAACAAGCAGCGGGAGAGAAAGGGGAAATTGGGTATATCACGTACTCGATGCTACGCACCGAGATTCTTGAGGGACGGCATCGATATCTAGTAGAAGCAACGGACAATCGATGGTTTTTGGATGATCATGTGTGTAAGGCTGAATATGATGCGAGCTGGGCCTTTCGTTTTTTGGATGAGTTTGAAAGGTCGCTTGAGCAAGCCAGGAAAGTATACATGGATGTGATCACACCGGCGGACCTTGAAACAATCAAGCTGCAAGAAGCGTTGAACTATCACCAGTATGTCATCCGTTTCATTCGCTATGCGATGCTACAGGCGATAACTCTTCCCGAATACATCGAGATAGAGAAAGCGGAAGAAATTGAGATTAGAGTGGGCGAATACTTCGATCGAAGTGAGATTGTATACAAAGAAGATACGCGCGAGAAGGAAGCTTCCGAAATTGCGGAATGGCTGGAAGAAAAGGAGCCCCATGTCTATTCCTATGAGGTATTTACACAGTTGGATTTATCTCATGGTAAGTATGACGGCATCGACCTGCGTTATGCCAATCTGATGCAGAGCAAACTGTCTCACTCTGCGCTACGTACCTGCATCCTTGTGGGAACGAACTTTGAATCGTGTCAATTGGAAGGCGTCGATATGAGCTATAGCGTACTGTATGAGGCTAGCTTTCGTCAGAGCAATCTGACAGGAGCGATCCTTTGGGATGTTCAGGGAGCAGCCGGATGGCTGGATGATTCCATCTGGACCATGCCGGGCTTTGCCGGGGTGACGTTTGCCGGGGCCAATTTAACCGGAACTGATTTTCGCGGGGCGAATCTGGCAGGAGCGATTTTTACCGGAGCCATTCTCTCTGGCACAATCTTCGAGGGCGCGAATTTGGATCAGGCCGTGTTTTCGATGAAAGATAGGGAAATGATCGATCTTACAAATGCACAGCGAGAGTTGATCATTTGGGAATCTTGAGTGGCGGGAGTAGTGGAAGGATGAACTTTTTTATTTTATCGCAGGATACACAAGTTTCCCAGGCAGTCGAGCCGCTGGGTGTCTCTCAGGCCATCACATGGGCACAGCTAGTAATGGCGCAAACCGAGGGGAAAAAAGAGCTACCTTTACAGTTTTACATTCGGGAGAATCCTTTGGTTGAGTATGTCGATTTCATTGAGCGTCCCGTTCCTCTTCTAGCGGATTGGATCAAAGAATTGATGAAAAAGTATGAACCTGCTCTGTATACGAGAATTGCGGTGCTAACAGACGTGAAGCGGAAGCGACAAGATTTGTATTGGATACTCGTACCGCCTCGAATTGCCTGCCTATCGGATCAGACGGAGTTTCATCAGGATGGCACGTTGAAACGACTGGTTATCGCGGACGAACAGGCAGCGGGACATCCCGTTTTTATGATAGACGGAATCAAAGAGCCGTATGTATGCGTCAATCTAGCCGTAGCGGAGAGCTTGTTGCGAAGAAGCTGTACGGGAATTCGCTTCCAAAAAATCGAAACGGAACGAATACGAAGGAAGGAGGGAGCGAGATGAAAGAAAAGGAGACAAGCGTAACGTATGGAAACATCCAGCTGGTATCGCCTTATGACATGAAAAGCCTACATCAGCTCCGCATAATCCGAGAGGTGAACGATCATGCCCGTTTCCAGATTACCGGGATCATCCCGGAAGAAAAAGTAGATTCGTATATCGAACGAGCCAGCTCGACCGATACCATCGAATTGAACCAGCTACAAGGGAAACAGGTAGTACGACCGTTGTTTCGCGGGATCGTGTCTACGATCGAAATCCAGACGGTCAGAGGGGTGTACATGATTCAAATCGAAGCGCTCTCTCATACATATCAGTTGGATACGAAACGGAAACAAAAATCCTTTCAGAACAAAAACATGCGATATACGGAGATGATCGAGACCATCCTGGCGCGTTATCCCGGATCGGACTATATTGATACGGCTTCCCACTCCGCCAAGTTAGAAACGTGCATCATCCAGTACAGAGAAACAGACTGGAGCTTTCTCAAGCGAATGGCGTCCCACTTTGGAACGGTTCTGATCCCGGATGCCACGGCGAAGACCCCGAAATTTTGGTTTGGAGTGGCAGAGGGACGACCTCGAAATCTTGAGAATCCCTGGTATCAGGTACAAAAGACGCTTGCGGCGTACCGACAGGTGACAGAAAACCATGATCCTGACCTTCAGGAAACGGATTGTACCACCTATACGATTGAAACGACTGAATATTTGAATATCGGGGATGAGCTGAGCTATAACGGGGCCCATTTACGTGTTTCGCATGCCATCGCTACCCTGAAGCAGGGCATTCTTCAGTATACGTACACACTTACACCGGAAAAGGGATGGTATCGACCGAGAGAAGTACACCCCCACATAGCAGGAGTCTCTATCGAGGGAAAGGCGCTCGAAGTGGCAGGGGATCAGGTGAAGCTGCATCTTTGCATCGATCCGAAACAAAAGAAAGAAGAGGCGTGCTGGTTTCCGTACACCACTCCGTATACAGCGGAAGGACACAGCGGCTGGTATTGTATGCCAGAGGTTGGAGATACGGTGAGCCTATACATGCCGAATGGTCGAGAAGAAGAGGCCGTGGTTCGAGGTGCGCTCCGAAAAAAGAAGCCTGCTTCGATCCAGAACCCGGCTGTAAAGCGGTGGGGCACCCCGTTTGGAAAGAACGTGAAAGTAGACGCGACCGAGATGGTATTTACCGCTACCAAAACGGAACAAGCCCCGATCTTTCTTAAGCTGAATGCAGGGAACGGGATCGGCATGCAGAGCGAGGAGCCGATCCACGTGACGTCGAATAAAAGCATCGAAATCATGGCGGGAAACGCACTGAGGATGACGGCACAGGAAGCGGTCTACATGCGATGTGGGGCAAGCAGTATCGTGATGGATGGGATCACGGATATCCAAAGTCCATCACTTACCATGGGAGGAACGGTGAGGGGATAAACATACCCGAAGAGGAAAGAGGGGAATGCGGTGTATATTAACATTCTTCAGAATGGGGAGGAAGAAAAAAGTTATGTGGTAGCGGGGGCGGTGTTATGTTGTACAATGGGAAGTACACCCAGCCAGTTCCAGTTGCCGTGTAGCTATGGATTATACATTAAAGGCAAGCCGCAGATGAGCATTATGGATTATCAGCCTCACGTGAACGTTCTGCCATTCGGGATATGTGCAAAGGGAATGCCCTGTTCGCCATCCTTGTTCATGCCCTGGATTAACGGGATCAGCAATAAAAGCGTGGGGGATTTTCCATCTTTATCGAATCAGTCCATCACCCTATGTGCAAGTGGAGGGATCATTCAAATTCAAGAGGATGGACAGGGTGGATCAGATGTGCTAACTGGTTCCAGAAAAGTAGAAAACAATCTTGGCTTTTTCGAGCAGCTCGCCAAAATGGGAAATGAAATGAAGATAGGAGTCAATAGAGCTTTAGACGAGATTGGTCCAGCTACTAGACATGTTGGGACTGAATTAATTACTCCTAAAAATTACATACCGTTGACTCGTGAATTAGTTGGACCAGAGAGATTTGACACAATAATGGACAGTAGCAAACCTAAGTCAGAGCGTGCAAATGCAATATTTGGTATAATTGCAGGTATAGCTGAGAACGCTGGTCCTGGAAAGATAGGAAAAGCAGGTAAACAAATTAGCAAGGTAGGAAAAATTGCTCAGGGGACGAGTGATCTTGGAATATCAAAAATAACCAAAGATTCCCCTGGACAAATTATTTTTGGTGAATTAGACCATTTGGGACGACCTACTGGTGTAACAGCAACTATTACTAAAGACATGATAGGAACTGGAAGTAAGGCAAGTCAGTCTATTAAACCTCCGGGATTTTTAGGAGGTGGGCCTGGAAGTCCTGGACACGCCCGTGGTCATTTACTTGGTAACCAATTAGGAGGAACTGGTAAGGATACTCGTAATCTAGTTACGCTTTATCAGAATCCTGTTAACTCCCCTGTGATGAGAGATTTTGAGAGTTCAGTACGAGCTGCTGTAGAAAAAGGAGGAGTAGTTCGTTATCAGTCTATACCAGTTTATGAAGGGAATAATTTAGTCCCTACTGGTGTAACGCTTAAAGCAAGGGGAACGGATGGTTTTTCATTGGATGTAACAATAATAAATAGAAAATAGAGGGAGGTTTTTTGTAATGGAAAAGCTAATAAGAATTATTCCCCCACCTGAAAATCCGCTAAATACTGGGGATGATGTAGAGTGGGAAAATTTCATTACCAATCTGGGAACTGACTTGCCTTCTGATTATAAAAAGTTCATCAAAATATATGGTACGGGTGGTATTGATAATTTCTTATGGATACTTACGCCATTTGTAAGCGATGAAAATATCAACTTTTTAAAGAAACAGAGGGAACTTTCGGATGCCTATTTACAGTCAAAACAAAACTTTCCACAATATTATAAACATAACGTATTTCCACAAAAAGGGGGGCTTCTTCCTTGGGCTTACACAGATAATGGTGATGAATTATATTGGTTAACAGATGGAGAACCTTGCAATTGGAAGATTGTTGTTTACGAGTCTAGGTCTTTCGAGAATTATACTTATTCACTTACGATGACTGAATTTTTGTATCAAATTTTAACAAGAGAATTAGTTTGTGATGCTTTCCCAGATGATTTCCCTAGTGATGAACTACAGTTTATATCAGTTAATGTAGAATAATGACTAATATCTTAACCTTGATCGGCTTCGCGCCTTTCAAGGTTTCTTTTTTATGGTGGGGTTACCTAGTGCCGAATAAATCGCTTTTCCCACTACTAACAAGCATAACCTTGGTTCTACCTATAGGAAGTTTTCCTAAAATGAGATGTACGCACATAAAAGCTGAAAAAAGTATACCCTATTTAACACAATAGCATTACGTTGGACAGGTCGATTATGGTCAGATATTACCATGATTGACCTGTTTTTTGTTACTTCGCTTTCTTGCATTTTTTTCAGATATGACTGCAACGATGTACGTACTTAGAATGATTGATAGTGTGTAAAAACATAAACCAGTCAAATAGACTTTAATCGCAACTAAACGGTATGATGTCCCGACTATTGAGAGTGTAAGGGTCAAAATCAATCTAGTAACGTGCCAATTTACATATAGAAGAGTAGGTTCGTATGGTAAAGGCTAGCCGCCCATCCATATACCATTTTGAGGGGAAACACATGAGCAACACTAAGCTATCCATAGACAGAATCGCCATCAAGTACAGAGATGTTTGTCGGTCATTATTTAACACATTCCAACAGAACATCTGTGATTATTACGGAATTAAGAAGTATATAGGGAGAAAGCATCGTGATGGATGGCATCACGGATATCCAAAGTCCATCGCTTACCATGGGAGGAACGGTCAGGGGATAAACATATCCGAAGACGAAAGAGGGGAATGCGGTGTATATTAACATTCTTCAGAATGGGGAGGAAGAAAAAAGTTATGTGGTAGTGGGAGCGGTGTTATGTTGTACAATGGGAAGTACACCCAGTCAGCTCCAGCTGCCGTGCAGCTATGGATTATACATTAAAGGCAAGCCGCAGATGAGCATTATGGATTATCAGCCTCACGTGAACGTTCTGCCATTCGGTATATGTGCAAAGGGAATGCCCTGTTCACCCTCCCTGTTCATGCCCTGGATTAACGGGATCAGCAATAAAAGCGTGGGGGATTTTCCATCTTTATCGAATCAATCGATCACCTTATGTGCAAGTGGAGGGATCATTCAGATTCAAGAGGATGGACAGGGTGGCTCGGATGTGCTAACGGGTTCCAGAAAAGTAGAAAACAATCTTGGCTTTTTCGAGCAGCTCGCCAAAATGGGAAGTGATATGAAAGCGGGTGTTTATAAATTCGGGAGAGAGATTGGACCGGCTACTTCTTTAGAGCGGCTTGCCGAAATAGAAAATGGAGTGGAAGTGGGTCTTGCTAAATTCGGAAGAGAGATTGGTCCAGCTACTAGACATACTGTGACTGAATTAACTACTCTCAAAAATTACATACCGTTGACTCGTGAATTAGTTGGACCAGAGAGATTTGACACAATAACGGATAGTAGCAAACCGATGTCAGAGCGTGCAAAGGCAGGCCTTGATATAGCTGCGAGTTTTGCTGAGAATGCTGGTCCTGGAAAGATAGGGAAAGCAACTAGACAAATTAGCAAGTTAGGAAACATACCACCGACTCATTTTTCAAATCAAAATCATGCTATACCGTCGAATAGTACTATTACTCAGAAGAAAAGTAATGCTGGACATCAGGTCCCTGGGTCACAAGTGGCTCAAACTACTAAAACACCGAGTAAAAATGTTCCGAATAAAAAGGAGTTACCAAAGGCTGCGAATGGTGGTTCTCAGAACGCTAACGTTTCGACTAAAAACACCAGTAGTAATAAGAGTAAGGGCCAAGCTGTTCCGAATGAAAAGAAGCTACCGAAAGTTGCAAATGGCAGTTCAGAATATAACAATGCTTCTGTTCCAACTAGGAGCACCAACAATCAGGGGACGCCTAAACCTAATGGGAATGTCGGAACTCCACCACGATACGGGAATAGACAGATTACAGATGAAGAATATAAAATGTTAAGAGACGAAACACCAACGCCACAAATAAGAAAACAAGTAAATAAAGGTCATGATAAGAAAGCAGTGACAGAAGATCCAGTTCTCCCTGGAAAAACATTCAAAGGTTCACTAGAAGCCGATCATATTGTCCCTATGGATAAAATAACAAGGATGGATGGATTTGGTAAATTGACAGAAAAGCAGAAACTCGAAGTGTTAAATAATCCAGAGAATTTTATTGGATTAAGTAAATCAGCAAATACTTCGAGAAAAACAAAATCTTACGAAGAGTGGACGCATTATAAAAAGGATAAGCCAGGTCAAATTGAAGTCAATCCTGACTTTAGAAATAAAATGATAAAAAAGGAAAGGGAATTGGAAAGAAAATTACAGCAGCAAATTGATGACTTTAATAGAAAAAATAACCGATGATACTCAAGGAGATGAATGATTAAATGGAGCTTAAGTTAGATTTCTTAAGAGAATATAACGAAAATATACGTCTCGTATCTCCCGACGAAATCAATAATATTAATATTGGTCTTATACCAGATATGTGGCAAGAATTATTTAAAGAACAGGATAAGAAAAAAAGAATCCAGAAAATGTTGAGCGTATGGAGACAGCATATAGGCACTAATCTGTATAATACTATATCCTATTTAGATGAATATCTTGAGGATATTGAACTTATGGAGCTTGATAGTATTTATTCTATTTTGTATACAATTAAAAATTCTAAAGGTGAGTTTTTATATTATGAAGGACGAAATCCTCAGGATAGTTTTGAAAACGAAGAATTAGAATTATCATGGGGGAAAATTCCTGCGTTAATCCGAAACTTCTATGAGAATGTCCATAATGGATTTTATGATTACACAAGTGAATCTATGGGATTAGTACCTTTAGAGTCTGTAACATACTTAGGAGATGAGGATTTAGATTGGGGCATTATAGATGAATTAGAAGAACCTATTCAGATTAATTTGGAGACATCTTTTGGCTTTTTTAGTAATGGTATGGGAAGTTATGTAGCTATCGATTATACGAATTGCAATAATGATAATGCTACTTTTTGGTCAGCAAAGAGACAGCCTAAATATAATGTTAACTTTTGGAATTATGTGGATGAGTGGATTGTAATTGGCTTTGAGTAGTCACTTTTGTGAAGACGTAACTCCTATTACATCTAATAACATACACAACTCATGCTCAACACCACAATACGGACAATTAACTCGTATTGTGGTGTTTTTTGTTCTACAATTTGACGTGACAGCTTTTAACTCACATTCCGCACCTCTAGCTCTCTAAAAACGGGCCATTTTCATGTATGCTAGAATCATTGATTACAGACTAAAGGAGCGGAAGTCAATGATTCAAATCGAAGGCATCTATCAGGCTAACTATTTACATATCCTAAGCGCCATTATGGATGACTTGAAACTCACTCAACAAATGGACCGACTGGTCCATTCTGACCCGCAGTGCAAGACGACGCCAGGCGAAGTGGTCAAACTTTTGGTCCTCCATATCCTAAGTGGGCGTCAGCCACTCGTTCATCTCGAAAAATGGGCGGAACGTCAAGATCTAGACATGTTAATATGAGAAGGAATGCAAGCATCTTGGTTCAATGATGATGCCATCGGCCATCACTTGGATCGAATCGAAGAAGCTGATGTCCATAAAGTAGTCTCGGAATGGCTCCTGCATGTCTATCGTCATGAGGACATTCCCATGCGTGTTTTTCACGGTGACATCACTAGTATGTCCGTTTATGGTGCCTACATCAAGCCCAACGAATCTTTACAAATCGTAGAAGGCTATAGCCGCGATCGGCGTGGGGCTAAACAAATTCAATTTGGCCTCGTAGGAGGCACCGATGGCATTCCCCTGTATGGCGATGTCCATGATGGAAACACATCGGACAAAACATGGAACCCAGATGTATTGGATAAGATTCACAAACAGTGCGCTTCTATTGAACTGTCTGATTTTCTCTATGTAGCCGATTCCGCTGCCATGAGTAAAGCGACCTTACAGGCCGCAAAAGCGGCTAAGGCACACCTTCTTACTCGCGCACCAGCTCAACTCAAAATCGTCAAGGCCGCATTAGAAGCCGCTGATACACCGGATATCCCATGGTCGGATCACGTTACGTTCGCTTCGAGTAAAGAAGGGGCTACCTATCACTGGCTTGAGAGAGCTGCCGAGCATGAAGGTCATGAACTTCGGCTTTTTGTCATCGAGTCCAGTGCCCTCGACAAAAAGAAAGAAAACACGTTACAAGAGCAACGTAAAAGCGAGCGGGATCAGATCAAAAAGGCAGAAAAGCGCTTCACCAAGGAATCCTTTCATTGCCGGAAAGACGCAGAAGCGGCGTGGGACGCTTGGGTAGAAAATCAAAAGCTTCGGTTTCATCATGTATCTTGCTCGATCGTCGAACAAGAAGTCATTCGTAAGAAACGTGGACGTCCGAAGCAGGACGCTCAGCTGGAGACGGATACGTTGTATGGATTGAGACTGATTTATACCGAAGAGGAAGCGTTATTTCAACAAGCTAAACGGAAAGCTTCTCGATTTGTGTTAGCTACGACACTCCCGACGGAGTGGCACAACGAATCAATGGATGGGACAGCCGTACTTGGACTATACAAAGGGCAGATTCATGTCGAGATGAACTTTTCATTTTTAAAAGATCCTGTCTATACGGATGAAATCTACCTAAAGAAGCCCGAGCGTGTAAAGGTACTTGGCTATCTGCTTCTCCTTGCGCTTACCGTGTACCGGGTATTTCAACGCCGCATTCGCCAGCACATTACCGAGCAACAACCGATGCGTTGGGCCGGAGGTCGCATTCTAAAAAAGCCAACGGGAGAAGCCATTTTTCACATTTTTAAGTATCTACAAGTTGTCGTATTACGAGGTCTAAACGGAACACGAATCCGCCAATTTGATCAGCCGTTAACGAAAGAACAAAGCCGTGTATTAACTTCTCTCGGCCTAGACGAATCGATTTATCTTGGATAGTTGCATACTTTCTACAGCGATGGTTATCTATGAAAAATAGCCATCGTTTGTTGGCGTTCCTTCTTAAATCCCTTTAAAAATTCACCTTCTGCTCTCATACGCAGGGTGCGAAATGTGAGTTTTAAATAAACTTCGCCCAGTACCTAGCGGATTATTTCCTTCACTATTAACAAACATAACCTCAATAATGCCTGTACGATATTTCCTTGATTTCTTTGTACGTACATCATGAAATGTCTTGAAATATATAAGCTATTCCTCATTTGCAATCCTTTCATTTCATCCTCAATATGTTCACCTCCTATCGTTCTTGTTTTCAAAATCATAACCTTCGTTATCTCATGTTTTTCGATAATTCATATTTCATGCAAGAATTTTAATCATACATCGACAACTAGGGTAAGAAAAATAATAAGATTCCATACTAAGCTAATTGTAATTTTTTAGGGTGCATAATGATTGCTTATGTAGAGGAACTTCATTAATCTGATAACGTGCCAGTTTATACACAGGGACAGCTCATTCCTGCAGTCGAGTAGCAGAAGGCAGGATGATAGAATAGAAGGCGAGAGCTAGACTATTACAGTACCTACCTTTCCTTTATGAGGTTGTAGTTTTACAACTTAGGGGACGGGTAAAACCGTACCTAATCCAAATTCAAAAGCTAGCGCACAAGTCTTAAATCTAAAAAATGTAGATGATGCTGCAAAACAGTATGCCTCTAGCTTGAGAAATAGTATCCTTAATGGAACAGTTCGGAAGACGACTGGTGGAAAGATTGACGCAAAAGTATTGAGCGTCGCAGTAGATAAAAAGACAGGCGAGATGTTTTATGGAATAAGTGGATCAAAAAATAACCCGACTAGGTTAAATGAAACACATCCAGACTTACAGAAGATTATTGATCGTAAAAGGGTATCTGAAACGAACTATCCATTAGATAACTGTGGAGAGTTCAATACCATTAACCACGCTCTATTAAATGGAAATAAAATTACCGATCTGAAAATGTATACGATCAACATTAAGTCTGGTGAATTTAAAGAAATGTGTTTGAACTGTGATTCGATGTACAGTAAATTAATTACGATTATTAAATAACAAGGAGCGGAATCATGGAAGATAAGGTGCGAGATTTACTTCAGAAAGCAGGCTGGTTTAAGGGACGAGAAGTGGATATTAGCGAATACTTTAATTTTTTGAATTATGAAGAATATTATGTTTTTGAGAGTGCAGTTGATTTTCTAAAAGAATATGGTGGTTTGATAATCCAATTTGAAAATCCTAGAAGATCAGACAGCTATTTAACTTTGACTATTAATCCAATTGATGCAGCAAGCTCAATTTTCCGAGAAGTATCGAAAAGATATGAAAGATATTGTAACGAATCATTTGTTATCGTTGGAGAAATCCCACTTATGGATATGACTTGGTATATTTCTTCATCAGGAGCTTTTTATGGTGGAAACGATGATTTTCTTATCCGTTTAGGAGACGATTTTTGTCAGGCACTTTATAATATAGCGAGTGGTGTGGAATTAGAAGTTATTACTGTTGAAGATGAATAGAGAGGATAGTAGGAGATTTATAATCTAACGCTTAGATCGTACAATACATCAACAAACCAAACGCTAAAGAACTTTGCAAACACGCTTGATAAACTCTTAAAGGCTTATTCCAACTTAAACGATGAGGAGGAATGAGCCTTTTTGTATGTTCAAAATTGAAGGAGTAAGACAATGGTAAAGCAGGTAAAGGTGGGGCTACCCAGTGCCGAATTATTCCTAACTATGTCTTTTTTGTTTAATGGGGGGCAACAAACAGGAGATGAGAAAATTTTTATCCCCAATATGACCAAAAAGGGACGCTCTAACGTCCAAAAATCACCCTAAGAGCCTTCTTAAAACCTAATATGATAGAAGATTTGGGCGAGATGATAAAATGGAAATTGACCCAGTTAAAAACGCCCGTAACCATTTAAGCAAGCGAAGCAGGTAAGTGAACTTTAAAAGTAGCGTGTGGGCGGTTTAAAATTCCACCTTTCCGTGTGATTGAACTGGCACACTATTTTAAACCGTTTTAAAACCGCCGAACGATTCACCCTATATTCCTAAATAATACGAGTACGTGATACAGGGTGATCATAATGGCGGTTAAACTAGACGAGCTTTTGAAGTGGAAAAAGAGTCCGATTTTGGACGGGATGCTAGATGAGGGAATAAGTCCGAATAAGTGTGCCGAATGGCTACGAAGTGAAGGATTTTCCATATCGACTCCTACCGTCTACACGTATGCCAAACGGCGAAAAAGGACGATCTACGAGTCGATTACTCGTGAGGGGATGGGTTCTGTTCGTGAGCTTGACCCTGAGACGAAAAAGTTTAAAAAGCAGAGCGAGGATACGTTTGCGGTGAAGGAAGTAGTCACGAAGCGGTCTAAGACGAGGGTAAAGAGCGATAGTAAAAGTTCTTCTCACATACGTTCCTGAAAATCAGCGGGAAGACTGCCTTTCTGAGATGGAAAGAGTTACGAGAGGGTATTACGAGTCAATAGGACTCGGTGAAATGTACCGAGCGGAAACGGAAGAATAGCCTTTCCAAGCGAACAGCCCCTATCACACCCATTTTTGGGCGTAGGGGCTGTTTCGTTTTTTATATGGGACGGGAGAATTCATTCTGATTTTACATCTATTGCGGTAAGTATATCTTTGTTAATTTTGGTTAGCAGCGTAATCTCGGAAGTACGTCTGCTACTTAACATAACCATATGTTCATCTAATGCTTGTTGACGGTTTGTATATTCTTCAGTACGAAATAATTCTAAGGCAGGTACTTGTAAAGCCGTAGCGATTTTATCTAACGTTTCTAACGAAATATTTCTTCCCCCTCGTTCAACCCCACCTATATAGCTGTAATGAAGAGATGCCGCCTCGGCTAACTGTTCTTGTGTCCAACCCTTCGCTTTCCTAAGTTCGCGTATCCTATTTCCGACTCTCTCCGGTAACTTCACATATACCACCTCTTCTTTAAGGTTAGAAAAGGTATATACCGAATTACAGATAAATAAACACAAAATAATAAAATTGAAAACTTTACTTAAAAGTACTATTATACAAGTGTAAGACAATATAAATGATGGTGAGATAAGATAAGCCCTTCTACAAGAAGCCGAAAAAGGGAAGTCATACATAATGAGAAGAGCGGACGACTACAAAAATGCAAAAGAAGGTGTGAAAGATGAGTGAGTATCTTGATGATCTGACCAAAGAAAGAGTCGGCTATGTGATGCGGAACGAGAAAAACGGCGTGATCATTCGGTGTACAGAGGATTTTGTGAAGTACTGGAAGACACGAGGCTTCGAAATCATAGAAGCAGCCCCGATTCGATTTATGGAGGAATAGCTTCGTGGGAGGAGGCTGAAGGTTTGCGAACTTAGACTGAATTCTGGACAGACAGAGCCGAGAATGCGAAAATAAAAGCATTCTCGGCTCTGTATAACAATGAGGAAACAGCATGAAATGAAATGCTGAATTCCAATTGTTCAACGCATTTAGAAATAGTGGGCGTTACCTGTCCTTTATAAAGGTGCGGGCAAGTCGGGCGATAGAGTGAGAGAATGGGAGCGCCAGCACGGAACAAACAACATTAAAGATCATCTGAGCATGGGCAATCTGCACATCCGGATGCATGGTCAACATGCGTACCAGATCGGCAAGCGGTTCAATGAACGGCCAGAATAAGAGAACACCTGCAACATTCAGGAAAACATGCACCCAGGCGACCTGTTTAGCCGCTGCCGAACTCCCGAGGGCGGCCAGTACAGCAGTCACACACGTGCCGATGTTGCTGCCAAGAATAATGGCAATGCCCATCGTAAGCGACAACACATGCTCGTTCAAGAAGCCCATCGTAAGCGCCGTTACTGCCGAACCGCTGTGCAAAAGCGCAGTAAAAGCTGCTCCAAGAATAATTCCGTTCAAGTTTGAGGCGTGTTCCCCGGTAAGGGTCGAGAGGAAAAAACTACTTTCCTGTAGCGGCCCTGTAATGGCCTGCATCATACGAATCCCAAGAAAGATACAGCCGAACCCGGCTAATGATGCGCCCAGTGCTTTGATAAACGTATGGCGGATGAAATACATCACGCCTCCGATTATAAACAGCGGAAGTGCAAGTTTATGCGGATTTAAGGCAATCAGTTGCGTGGTGAATGTGGTGCCAATATTCGTGCCGAGGATGATCCCAACCGTCTGAGGAAATGTCAAAAGCCGGGCATTTACAAGCCCGATCGTAATAACCGTAACCGCGCTGCTGCTTTGGACAAGCATGGTAATCAATGTCCCGGTGAGCATACCGCGCGATGGTGTGCGGGTGAAGGTAAGCAGCCAGCGCTGCAGCTTATCGCCTGTTATCTCCAATAAGCCAAGCCGCATCAGGCGCATACCGCCAAGGAACAGGCCGAGCCCTGCAAACATGGGCCAGAGAAGCGCTGTCATAAGATGCCCCCTTTTCTACGTGGTTCACTTCACTATATGCAGGGAGGGGGACGGGCATGACAGGCTCACATAATCAAATGAGAGAGAAGGAAACGATATGGAAAAGAAAAACACGTGCAATCTTGATCACACAATAGAAGATGTGCAAAAAAAATACGAGGCAATCAAGCCGCATCTGCCGGAGAATAGTACCGCAGCGCTTGCTTTATACCTCGCACAATCCCGTACGCAGGAAGAGTTGAATGAAGTGTTTCACTTGCTTAAAAAATATGATCTCGCGGATGTGGAAGAACAGGCACGCCGCAACGCAGAATTCGCCCGACTGTTATTTTAGGTCAGGGCTTTTTTGTAGAATATTTTACCATATTTTTTAAAAAATACGTGCTACTTTTTTCTGGTCTATTCGTATAAGAAAACAGACACAGAATAAAGGAGAGGACAATGAACCGGATAAAAAAGTGGACTCGGAATTTTATGCTAGTCATTGCGATAGCCGCAGTAGGTATGATTGGTCTGATGATTTTCCTATGGAGTAGAGGAGAAGCACCACAGATTGATCCGTATGCGCATGTAAAAAAATATGAGCCCGCCCTGCATAGCGAGCTGACGCGGTACGGTTTGGAGCAGCAAACCGATGTCTTGTTAGCACTGATGTATCAGGAAAGCCAGGGCAAAGGTGGAGACCCGATGCAGGCATCCGAATCAGCAGGATTGTCGCCGAACACCATTACAGATCCCAAACAAAGCATCCGGCAGGGCGTTCGTCATTTTCATAACGTGTATATATATGGTAAGAAGAAGCATGTAGATATGGCGACGATTATTCAGGCGTACAACATGGGGCCTGGCTATATTGACTTTGTGGCTGCACATGGCCAGAAGCACTCCGAAGAACTGGCCAGACAGTACTCTGCGATTCAAGTAAAAAAAGCGCCGAATGTATACAAATGCGGTGATGATCAGGGAAACTTTCGGTATCCATATTGCTATGGGGACTTTTCGTATACAACAAAAATACTACAGGTAGAACCAAAAATAAAAGGAGAACTGTAGATACCGGGCGATGGGGCAAAAGTAAAAACCGTAGCAGATGAAGGCTAGATGCTAGAAATTACTTTGAAAAATAAATGACTCTTTCACTGTTACGGTTGCAAACTTATTCCGATATGTGGTATTAAAGAGTAAGATGACTTTTTTCCTAAGCTAAGAGGTGCTTCTATGGATACTGCTTTCGACAATCAATTTATTCTTGAAAAACTACATGCATTCACTTCATCTATTTCAGAAAATGAAACGCATCAGAACAAGCATGACGGAACCATGGAGCAGATTCATACACTTGTGAATAACTTTGCAGATGTATGGCGAGCACTAGATGAATCAACAATTGTGGCGCTGACGGATACAGCCGGAAAAATTATATACGCAAATGAAAAATTTTGCGAAATATCGAAATACTCAAGGGAAGAACTGATCGGAAATACCCATCGTTTGTTGAATTCAGGGTACCACGGACGAGAATTTTTTCAGAAGATGTGGGACACTATTATCAGAGGCGAAGTATGGAGCGAAGAAGTAAAGAATAAAGCAAAAGACGGAACATTTTACTGGGTCAAAACAACCGTTGTCCCGCTTCTTGATGATGACGGTATGCCGTATCGCTATATCACGTTTCGTACCGATATTACAGAAGGGAAAATGGCAGAAGAAAAGCTCCGCGAGGGTTTGAAAAACGATTTTATTCGCACAGTAAATGCGCTTCACAACATTGTATTCAAGCTCCACCGCAATGAAAATGGTGTGCCGGTTTACACTTTATTTGAAGGAAAGCTCGCTAGTCAGCTCGGTCTTCGTACCGGCAATGTACTTGGCAAAACTCCATATGACGTGTTTCCTATAGAGGTAGCAGAACTTATGGATCAGCATAATCTTGAGGCATTTGACGGCAAGCGAGTGATCTATAATCATCGCTATATGAATCGTGATTTCCATACCACATTATCACCGATTATTGAAAATAACAATGTCATTGAGATTATTGGTTCCACAAGTGAAATTACAGATTTGAAGCGTGCAGAGGAAATCATTCGTCGCATGGCGTATCAAGATTCTTTAACTAAACTTCCGAATCGCAGGATGTTTACAGAAGATCTGACACGCGCCTTACAAAAAGCGAGTGAAGCAGATTATGAAATCGCTGTGCTGTTTATTGATCTTGATCGCTTCAAACAGATTAATGATACGTTTGGTCATAGTATTGGGGACAAGCTGCTTGTGAATGTGGCAGAACGGCTGATTGAGTATATGACTGGAGATGGGCATGTGTACCGCCTGGGTGGGGATGAATTTGTTGTACTTATCCGGGAAGTAGACGCGAAAGCAAGTGCGGAGATTGTCGCGCGTGAACTGCTTTATGCGTTTCGGACAACATTTCCGCTCGATCATCATGAGTTTTTCATTACGTGCAGTATTGGGATTGCCATCTATCCTTTTGCGGGGCTTGATATGGAATCGTTAATGAAGAACGCAGATACGGCGATGTATTATGCCAAAAATCATGGACGTAACGGGTATCGTTTCTATACACCTGAAATGAACGCTACATACGAAGATCATTTGCGGCTTGAGATTGACTTGCGTCGCGCGCTTGAGAACCAGGAGTTTGAGCTGTACTATCAACCTAAAGTGGACATTGATACCGGAAAGTTGACGGGGATGGAAGCTCTCTTGCGCTGGAATCATCCGAAAAAAGGCTATATTTCTCCTGCATCCTTTATTCCAATTGCGGAAGAGACGGGGCTTATTATCCCACTTGGAGAATTGGTACTGAAAATGGCATGCGCCCAGAACAAAAAATGGATGGAAGCGGGATACCCTAAACTTTGTGTGGCTGTGAATGTATCAGCCATCCAATTTCAACAGCCGGATTTTGTACTTCTTATCGAGATGATTCTGCAGTCGACTGGGCTTGATCCGGAATATCTTGAACTTGAAATGACAGAGAACAGCATGATGAATGATGTGGAAGAGAGTCTGTCTACCCTTCGCGAACTGCATCAGCTCGGGATTTCGATTGCGATTGATGACTTCGGAACGGGATATTCGTCGCTCGGGTATTTGAAGAGATTCCCGATCAATGCATTAAAAGTCGACCGTTCTTTCGTCAAGGATGTTACGACGGATGCGGGAGATGCGGCGATTGTAAAAGCAGTGATCCATCTGGCGCACAGTATGGGACTTACTGTGGTGGCAGAAGGAGTGGAAACGGAGGAGGTTCTCCGCTTTTTGCGTGAACAAGAATGTGATGAGGTGCAGGGCTATTATTATAGTCGGCCACTTCCAGAACGGGAGTTTACCGATCTTCTTGAAAGAGGTATATGTTTTACTTCCTAATGTGCTGAAGGGGACGATAGTTCGTATGCGAAGCAGGAAACAAAAAAAATTGTGGGCTTTCTTTTATTTCTTCTGGTGCTTGGGGCCGGGTATATTGGATGGGCCTATGAAAAAATGACAGAAGCGGCAAGTCGTCATGCAGAGCCTGGGATTCCGTATATGATTGTGCTGGGCGCTGCAGTGCATGGAGAGACAATGTCCTGGACGCTGCAAAACCGGATGGAAACCGCGCTTGCCTACCTGCGTGCCAATCCGCAGACGAAAGCGATCGTATCCGGCGGGCAGGGAAGAGGCGAAGACGTCACGGAAGCGAGTGTCATGCAGAAGTTTTTGCTTGCGAATGGCATTGCCTCAGAACGGGTTCTGCTAGAAGATAAGTCAACTTCCACAGCGGAAAATATTCGCTTCTCGCATAAGTTTTTGACAGGAAATCGTGTGGTGCTTGTGACGAATGATTTTCATGCGTACCGGGCGTTATGGCTGGCAGAGCGGGAAGGGATGCAGGCGGATATATTAATTGCACCAACGCCGCCGATTGTGCGTACGCAAATGTGGCTGCGTGAATATGTAGCACTAGGTAAATCACTCTTATTTGATCGTTAAAAAACGCTGTAGAGCCGGGGGGCTATACAGCGTTTTTTTCATGTTTAGTAATTGTCCGATTCGAAGGGAACCGTCGTATAGGTACCGGTCCGGGCATCCACATAGGAATCGCCTGGAATCGGTCCTGTAATGCGGTATACAAGTACAGGAGACGGGGCTCGCTGCCCGAAATAATCAGGCCACATATATTCTAACATAAGCTTTGTGTTCTGAGAAAACGTGCGGGCTACATCAGCGCGAGATGCGAGAGAAGATGCAGGCGGCAGGCTAGGAGCCGGGCGCTCGGGTGATAAAGAAAAGCTGGTGATTTCGCCTGCTGTATTTACGGTAACAAAGCTAGAGCGGTCACGTATCGGAATTCCGTCTTTCTGCTCAGTAAAGCGGAACTCATACTCTCCCATCTGGTTTTCTTGTACGAAAGTCTGGATTTTTGTTTTGTCTGCCCAGAATGGGAGAGTCTCCTTTTCACTGGAATGAAAATAATAGACTTTCATGGAATCAGCAGTAGTGGACACATAAGTTTGGATAAATTGAGCCGCTTTCTCGAACGCTTCTTCCTTTGTGACCATCTGATCTTCCTGACCTGTTTTCGTTACATCTACATGTAGAATTTGTTTAGTTACTTTATCGATCATAACATTAGCAGCGGCATTCGTATCATCGTTCCACCACGTATAAGCTACTGCCGTATTGACATATTGAGGATGAACGATCTTCTGCTCTTGCTCATCCACCTTCCAGCCGCTTACATCTACTCCGCATACGTTGAGGAGAACATGGGCTGCTTCTTCCTGAGAGGAAGCGTGCAGTTTTTGTTCCGCCGGTGCAAGAGATATCTGTTTCCATGGTTCAAACCGATTTTCCGATTCGTTCTGTACGTCACCTGTTACAAGGTCAACCGCTTTGCCGGTAAAAGCGTTCACTGCAACCGGGAGATTCATATCATAGCGAAGCACGGGTTGAATCGTTTTTATCCCATTTTTTCCTTGCGTATAGGAAGGCTGCTGTTCCACATAGGAAAGGGATACACGTTCCGGCGTGAACAGATGCTTTTTCAACGTATCCGTTTTGAGTGCATCCTTTGGATCAGGCAACACAGCTTGCGAAAGGGATGGCGGATTGTATTCAAAGCGTACAACATGCCCGGTAGCATCGACATCCATACGCGGTCCGACGCCGCCCGTAGACGTTGGAATTCCGTTAATGAGTAGCGGGAATTCGACAGTTCGGTGTGCCCATGTCGATTTAGTCCCATCCGGGTATTGAATAGACGAGGAGCCTCGGCCGTTTGAGACAGGAGTTCCGAATTGGGACAGTTGTTTCGAGCCGAACCAATTAAATAGAAACTTCTGTGCTTGTTCTTTGGCGAAGGAAGCGGAAGGTTCTAAAGACGAGCTTCGATCATGAAATTGGAAAGAAAAGCTTCGTAGTTCGCCTGTCTTACTACGGATATCGATATAGGCACTCGATAAGGGCGTTGGATCCTCTCCTTCGAGCATACGAATCGTTGTAATGCCGGTCTGGTCAGATGTAGAGCAGTTTTTAAGCTGTAGCTTTTTTAATTTTGGTTCCATTGTAAATAGCCGATCCAGTGTTTTCTGGACGGCAGGTGTAAGCTGACTTTTACTTGCAGATTGTATGGTTAAAGGCATACTCCCTGTGGCAGCTGCCTCGGCCGGAATGGCAGAGAGAGTTGTCCCGAGGCCGGTAAGCAGCAGAGCTGCTGCCAGGCAGGTGTTCCGTTTCATAACCTTTCCCCCTTGATTCTCTCTTTAATAAGTTCGTTCAATTTTCCTCTATTGTATGATAGCGGAAGCAATATATTTCAATGATACTTCATAAAAGAAAGATTGCAAGAGAAGCTCTCTCATTTTTCTGCAAAAATAAGTGAGGAGAAGGTATTCGCCTTTTCTCATCGTATTGTGCAGGTGCCTCTCTCCTTATTATATGAACAGGCATATGATAAAGAAGAAAGAGAGAGGAGGTAAGCTCATGAGTCCTCGCCGCCGACCAGTCCGACGTACACGAGTCGTGATTCTGCATGAAGGTCAATCTGTTCGATTCTTGTGTAATGGACGCCGCATTATCGTCCGTTGCCGTCGCCGTCGCTTATTTTAATGATGGAGAAAGCGCCTGAGTTGTTACAGGCGCTTTTTCATGTCAAGCTTGAAGCAGGATATACCAGACCGGGAGCAGAAAAGTATGAGTAAGTGATGGTAAAGGGGATGAACCAAGTGTCAAAACAACGATCCGCGCAGCTGAAAGAGCGACTCGTACTACCTGTTATAACGGCCCCGATGTTTTTGGTTTCAAGTCCGGAAATGATTATTGCGGGATGCAAGGCCGGGATTATCAGCTCATTTCCGCTCCTGAATGCCCGCACGACAGATATTTTAGAACAATGGATGGAGCATATTACACAAGAGTTGGCGCAGGGGGCATGTGAGGATACCGCACGGCAGGTGGTTCCCTGGGCGGTAAATCTTATCGTACATCGGACGAATCAGCGGTATGAAGCCGATCTGGAATTGATCAAGAAGTACAAGCCACCGATTGTGATTACATCACTGGGAAACCCTCAGTCAGTTGTGAATATCGTACATGAATATGGAGGGCTCGTTTTTTCCGACGTGATCAATCTGACTCATGCTAGAAAAGCAGCTAAGATAGGAATCGATGGATTAATTCTTGTTTGCAATGGGGCCGGGGGACATGCGGGAACGCTTAATCCGGTTGCTTTCCTCGGAGCGGTAAAAGAATTTTGGGATGGCATTACGATTGTAGCCGGTTGCATCTCTCGTGGACAGGATATTCTGGCGATGGAAGTGCTTGGTGCTGATATGGTGTATATGGGAACACGCTTTATTGCTACGTCTGAAAGCTTTGCAAGTGAGGCGTATCAAAATATGCTGCAAGAATCTACTCTGGAAGATTTGATTTATACGGATGCGTTTAGTGGTGTAAATGCTAATTATCTCGTACCAAGTATTCGTAATGCAGGGCTTGATCCGAATCATCTGCAAAGGAAGGAATCGATGGATTTCTCTTTTTCACAAGTAGATGAAACAGAAGCAAAGGCGTGGAAACATATTTGGTCCGCAGGGCAGGGGGTAGGAGCAATTAAGAAGACGATGTCGATTGCTGACGTTGTGGCGGAGCTGCGAGAAGAATATGAGCAAGCGTATGCTGCATTAGTAGCGGGATATTCCAAGTAGATCGCACTCACCAAGTCACTCTCCGGAGTGGCTTTTTAGTTTTTTGGAGCGTAGTATTTACACGAAGCCCTTCTACAAAGAAAGGCTTCGTGTGTGTAGATTAAAATTTAAATTGGTGTGTAAGTCTGTGTAATTCCTGTGACATGAGGTTAAGCTGATTAACTGATGTCGTTATTTCTTCCATGGAGGCGGTTTGCTCTTCCGTAGCGGCTACAACTTGTTGATTCATGCCTGAACTTTCTTCGGACAAATGTGAGATCTCCATAATCTGAGGCATCATTGTCTGCGAGTATTCGCTAACCTGAGTCATTAATAAAACAACATCACGTGTACATGATTGAATCGTGTCTATTGTATCAGCGATACTATGGAAAGCGGAACCGGTTTGTTCCGCCATATGCAAGCCGGTTTCAACAGCTTTAGTACCCGTGTGCATGGACTCAATGGCGTGCTTTGTTTCATTCTGAATGCCATGAATGACAGACTGAATTTGATCAGCTGCAATACTGGATTGCTCAGCTAGTTTTCGTACTTCATCAGCAACGACAGAAAATCCTTTGCCGTGTTCGCCTGCTCTAGCTGCTTCAATCGCAGCGTTGAGAGCGAGCAAGTTCGTTTGTGCAGCAATCTTACTCATGATGCCAATAATTGTAGTGATTTCTTCTGCTTTTTCTCCTAATCCATTTATAACTCCTGCGGTAGCTTGTACACTCTGCTGCATTTGATGTAACTGCGTAAGAGTTTGTTGAACCAGCTTTGTGCCGTTGATTGACTTTTCTTCAGCTGATAGGGTAATGTCAGCTACGGTTTCGATAGAATGTGTTGCTTCTTTTATTGCTTGAGAAATGCCGGATACCGTTCTTACTGCCTGGTCTGCGTCTTCCACTTGTCGGTCAAGGCCAGTTGCTATTTCCTGTACGGCAAGTGTAATTTGTTCGGTAGCTCGATTTGTTTGTTCGGCGCTAGCCGCGACTTCCTGCGAAGTAGAAGCGACAAGCTTGGCGTTTTGTTCAAACTGTTGAATTAAATAGTGAAGATTACCTACCATCTTATTGAAAGATGCAGCAACATCTCCGAGTTCATCCCCTCTATTTAATACGATACGTTGAGATAAATCAGCCCCGCCTTCTGCAATCTCACTTAACCGATCTCGCAACAAGTATAGTGGTTGAATGATTGAGCGCAAGATGAAAAATCCGATAATCAATCCGGATACGATCAATAGACTGATCACACTTCCAAGCAGAATTCTTTGATTGGATTCTGTTCTTTGTAATGTTAGATGATGTTCTTGTGTTTGCTTTTCAGTGGCTTTAACTAGATTATCGACGGCCGGGTCAAGTCCTTTTTTGCGAATGGTTCGCTCTTCTTGAAAGTGGATCTGGGATGCTTGAATTTTATCTCCATGATTATACGTTGATATCATATGCTCATTTGCGGTTATGTACGCTTGGTACTGTTTATTTATCTCCTCTATTCCTTGTTTATCTTCGGAAAGAGATGCTGAAAGAGTACCGAGTTGCGTGATGTATGTTGTAATATCCGTTGCTTTCTTTTTGATTTCTTGTGGATATTCGGCTTTTCCTGTTAACAGAAAAGCACGTTCATCATTGGAAATACCCGTAAGGCGATATTGAATCGATTTAAGCGTAACGCGCATTTGTTCGATTTCTAGCATTTCTTTCGTTTTTTCTTGAATCTTGCTCGATGTAACAAACTGATAGATGCCTATACTGATAAGCGCAACTATTAGGACAACGAGTGCCCCAATAAGTTTGGTTCTAATCTTCAATGTTCAGCCAACCTCCATTTGTAACAAAAGTGAATGATCATAGTGTTTATATTAGTATAATAGACTTATGTCATAAAAGAAATTTTTTAAATAAACTAATTATTCTGTGTTCTAGATTTGGAATTTTTGGTTAGCTCATTCATTTGCATCGGATTTTAGCGTTTAAGGATCTTGGTTTCACACTGGAGCAAATATAGAGGCAAGGTTGGAACAGATCGACGAACTGCACGTACTATGTAATTCTCTGAATAAGAATCAGCTATCCTCTCTGTGTAGTTTTACAGAAAGGATAGCTGATTTCTCGCCTTATACTATAAATTGAGTTTGATTTTTATTATGACTTGCATAGCTCAGTGTATATCGGAAACGTGGCACAAAGTTCCGTGACATGGTTACGAACGTTCTGTTTAATCGTTTCATTATATGGATTCTTGAGAGCTTGTTCCATTAAACTAGCAATTTCCTTCATGGCTTGCTTGTTCATTCCGCGTGTTGTTACAGCTGGTGTACCAACACGGATGCCGCTTGTTATAGATGGACTCAACGTATCAAACGGTACTGAATTTTTATTAGTGGAAATCCACACGTCATCTAATATCTTTTCTGCATCTTCACCTGTGAGGTTGTAGTTTCTTATATCAATAAGAATAAGGTGATTATCAGTACCTCCAGATACCAAATTAAAATCTCTTCCTGTTAATTCTTCAGCTAATGTTTGAGCATTAACGATAATATTTTTTGCATACTCCTTAAAGCTTGGTTGTGATGCTTCGCTGAGTGCAACAGCTTTACCAGCAATGACATGCATTAAAGGACCACCTTGCATTCCAGGGAAAATAGATTTATCAATCGCTTTCGCGTGTTCTTTTTTACATAGAATCATTCCTCCGCGAGGCCCGCGCAATGTTTTGTGTGTTGTGGTTGTTACAAAATCTGCGAAGGGAACGGGACTTGGGTGAAGTCCTGCTGCAACAAGTCCAGCAATATGAGCCATATCTACCAGTAAAAGTGCTCCGGATTCTTTTGCGATTGAACCAAATATTTCAAAGTCAATAACCCGAGAATATGAGCTTGCTCCGGCAACAATTAACTTTGGTCGATGTTTTAGCGCTAAGTGCCGTACTTGATCATAGTCGATCCGCATCGTTTCTGGATTTAGGCCATATTCGATGAAGGTAAATTGCTTACCAGAAAAGTTTACAGGACTGCCATGTGTAAGGTGGCCACCATGGGATAAATTCATTCCTAATACTGTATCCCCTTGTTGTAAACACGCGAAGTAAACGGCCATATTTGCCTGTGATCCAGAATGTGGCTGGACATTTGCATATTCGGCACCAAATAAATCTTTTGCCCTTTCTTGTGCTATTTTCTCGATCACGTCTACAAATTCGCATCCCCCATAATAACGTTTGGCTGGATACCCTTCCGCATATTTATTCGTTAAAATACTTCCTACAGCTTCTAATACAGCTTGACTAACAAAGTTTTCTGAGGCAATTAATTCAATACGGGATTGCTGGCGTTCAAATTCTTTTTGGATGATTTCTGAAACCTGTACATCACATGAAGTAAGTGTATTCATGATTAGTCCCCCTATTTTGTGGATTTATGTGCAATATAGCATTTGGGGTAGCAGAACAGTAAACTATAAAATAGAACAGTGGTGGGGAGAGTACTATGCATATACCTATTAATCGAGAAGACAGTGAATCCCTGATTAGTCAAATTGTATCGGGATTTCAGGATCGCATTCGATCGAATCTTATATCTCCTGGACAAAAACTTCCATCAGTAAGACAGCTTGCTAAGCAGCTGCATGTAAGTCAGATGACCGTAGTAAACGCTTATCATCAATTACAAGCAGAAGGATGGATTGTACAGCATCACGGAAAAGGGACATACGTACAATCCAATATAGAAGATCGTTCTACGCCTAATGAATGGGACTGGCAAAGTATGTTGGTAGATTATGTTCCACGGGCTCAATTTCACAAAACGAGCAGGCTGCTTGTTCCTGATCAATTAATTTCGCTATCTTTTTCTTCTCTTCATCCTGACCTTCTTCCGTCTGACGATCTGATAAAAGGAGTTCAGGAAGAGCTGATACAAAATCCGTCCATGTTGTTGTCGTATGGGAATGTTCAAGGGGAGGAGCAGGTCCGAAATATTGTTGGTGATTATTTAAATCAAAATCCGCAAGAAATTATATTAACGGGAGGATCACAACAAGCCATAAATCTTTGTGCACGCACATTTGTTGGCTCAGGAGATGTTGTTTTCATGGAGGCCCCGACTTATCCGGCAGCGATCGATGTTTTCCGCGTGCAGGGGGCTAGGATTATACAAATTCCCACTGATAATAAGGGAATTCAATTTAATAAATTAATTAAATTATGTGACAAAGTGACGCCGAAGTTATTTTATATCATCCCTTCTTTTCATAATCCAACCGGAAGAGTCATGAGCAAAGCTGAAAGAGAAGAATTATTACATATTGCTGAATCGTATCAATGTCTCATACTTGAAGACGATCCCTGGAGTGATATTTATTATAATGCTCCACCTCCTGTATCGATTTATGAAATGGATACGAGAGGTACCGTTATTTATATTAAAGGCTTCAGTAAAACAATTGCTCCCGGCGCCCGAATTTCAACTCTTTCGGCGAAGGGGCGGATATTTGATCGGTTATTAGCGATGAAATCACTACATGATTCAGGTACATCATTATTATCGCAATATACATTAGCTGCCTACTTACGATCAGGTTTAGCAGATAAAAATTTCAGTATTGTAAGAGAAAAATTAGGGCAGCGCCTGAAAGTAGCTTTGAATACTTTAGATAAATATGGACCTCACGATCTAAAGTGGGGAAATGTAGAAGGGGGTCTTAATATTTGGCTGACATTGCCGAAAGGGAAAAATGCTGATGATATTGTAAGAAAATCTTACGAAAAAGGGGTTTCTGTCTTACCCGGCACTGCTTTCTTTCCCCATGAAGTAACACAACAGCATATTAGAATGACTTTTTCGTATACAAGTATGGAGGATATGAAAACCGGAATTAAAATACTTTGCGATACGGTAATGTGAACTCGAAATAAAGCTTCGTTTATTTTATAATGATTACGTCACAAAACTTTTTTTGGGGGTGTAAAGATGGCAAATCAGATTAGATTGCCACAGTCTGCAGCGTCTCATGCAAAGCCCAGTATTGGAAAGACGATACTTTGCATGGGGTGGATGAAATAAAATCGCCCAGGTGAGCTTATATCACATTTCTAGTATTTGGCTTTGCACCTTATTTTCATTCTAAAAAAGAATAAGGGGCTAGCAGAAATGAAATATGTAAAAGCAACCGCTATTTTACCCGAAAAGCTACTAGTAGAAATTCAAAAGTATGTTCAAGGCCAAACCATATATATTCCTAAACCAGAAACAACTTATCAAAAATGGGGTACACGCTCTGGAGGGAGAAAGTTAAGAGTCTAAAATAGTACAATTGTTTCCTGATGCTACGGATATACAAAAACAAATGATGGAGAAGATTTCTACACTAAAAATCGAGGAAGAGTTTCGGGAGTATCTAGGCTCTTTAGTACCATATTTGGTGGAATTTCCACGAGTTACAGAAAAACAGATCAAGAAATTATTCCCCAAGAATAAGAAACTAAAGGTGCCAGATTTAGGAACGATCGATTTCCATTCGTTAACGTACCTTGGTTGGATTGATATATCTACAAATAAGTTGTTCATTGTTTATAACTTGAATGGAGAAATAATTGGTGTGGAGGGTAAATACACCCTCACAAATAGGAAAGACATGTGCTCGTTATGTAAAGGATACGGAGAAGTTGCATTAGTTTCAGCGATATCCAAAGCAAGAGTATCTAATTCGCCTGATTATTATAAAGCCGTTGGTAATTATATGTGTATTAACAGTCATGAATGTAATAAGAATATTACCGATGTTACTGATTTAGAAAGATTTATTCAGAATGTTTTAGGATAAAAAATTATGGATAGTACAGAACGTCCGAAAAATAAAAGAACGCCTGAAACCAGGCGTTCTTTTATTATAAGTTGGATACACGATCCATTTCAGATGATTATTAGAGGTTCATTTTTTTGATAAGGACACAGAGCATTTGTGAAAGCATCTGGATGTTGACAGACACATCAGTGTCTGTTGTGTCGACTGTTACACCTTTGGAATTTTCGATGAGAGTTCTTTGGTGATTTGATTGCTTCACGAATGCTTTCTGGAACAGTTCTTGTGAAACTTCGTTCGCTACATTACCGTCTGCGATTGACATACTCATGATAGTTGCGATAGCGTATTGAAGTGAGTGTTGCATGTTGACAGCGGTTTTTGTGTCACGAGTTGTTACTTTAACATCACAAGAGTTGCGGACGACAATTACCTCATCAGATGTTTGAATGGTGTCGGATTTTTGAACAGCTTCTTGTTCTACTCGTGCATTGTCACGTTCAAGTGGATGGCGGCAGTCACGAAGTGCATTGAATCGAAACCCACCGCGTACTACTCCTACAGAACGAATACCCCGACGATGGCGACGGCAACGGCAACCCTTTTTGTGTCTTCTTGTCATTTGTTATCTTCCTCCTTGTTTGGATTTGTTATATCCTATGGAAGTTTTATAGAGTTGGTATAGACAAATAGCCTGATGAAAACATACAAAAATTACTAGGGTTCATAGAGTGGAGTAATGAAAAAAGCCAGACCTATCAGTTTGATAGGTCTGGCTTTTTTCATTAGTTAGTGTCGTTCTTTGCTTCCTTTTCTTTAGCGAGAAAATCATTAACTTGCGTCTGCAAGCTTTCTACCATTCGTTTCAGCTGCTCTTTTTGTTTGTCCGGAATTTCCCGGTTCAGGCGAATGCCACGCCTGTTGAGTGCATCCGTTACAAGTAGATCAGCGATCGAGCGTGTGAAATCTGCATTCTTGTCTGATGGTTTCTGTTCGTCCATATCGGTTCCCTCCCCGCATTCGTGTACGTGCTTACTTTCACGATATGCGGGAGCAGGCAAGAGGTGAAGAGAATAGGCAAATGCGGAATACTTAGTTGTATTCTACTTCGCCATGCTTCATATCAATCAAAGAGCCGCGAGATAATGACATCATAAGAACGGCAATCATTTCGTGCATAATAATCGTATGGTTGTTGTTGGATTCCTGCATGAATGTGCGAAGCTGTTCGCGTACGGCAGGCACGCCGGTTACTTCAATAATAATATCGACTTCTTCTCCACGTTCTACGAGTTCCATAAAGTTCGTCGTAGTAGGGATGTTCTGATTGCAGGCAAATACGACGCCCGGTGCATCTTCCTGAAGGTCGGCCACTCCAAGTACTGTAACAAATGGAGCTTCTGCAAGTTGTTTTAAAAGCGGAGCCCCTGTCTCCCCGCCCCCGATTACGACAATACTAATTTTCCCGTCTTTCATTCTGTTTCCTCCCTGTAGGTACCTATCTAATCCCTAAAACATTATATATCCAAAAAGTACCACATGCAATATGCAAAAAGCGGGTGGAATCCTGAGATTCTCACCCGCTTCTTTTATAATCTGCTGTTACAGATATAAATTACAGTTTTACAACGTTAGCAGCTTGCGGTCCACGGTTGCCATCAACGATTTCGAATTGAACGCTTTGGCCTTCTTCGAGGGATTTGAATCCGTCGCCTTGGATAGCAGAGAAGTGAACGAATACATCGTTGCCGCCTTCAACTTCGATAAATCCAAAACCTTTTTCAGCATTAAACCATTTAACTGTACCTGTATTCATGTAAAAAACCTCCAAAATGATAACTAGTAGTATGTAGTTTTTTATTCACCGAGGCAAATAAAAAATTCACATACTTATAAAGAGTGTCTTCCCAAAAATCTCACCCTTTATAAGATGTGAATTGGAAACTTCATCAACTGTTATTCAAGATGGTTTCATTATATCATGTCATAAATGGGAATGCAATGCATGAATGCAGGCAGGAATACAAGGATCGGATAAGATATGGTAAGCTAGAAAAAAACACGGAAGAGGATGGAGTATGAAGAAAGAAGCAAAATATATTGCAGGTATCTCGCTGGGAATTATGGGGGCGGGATTTGCCGCAACGCTCCCGTTCCATGATCGGCTTGTGGCCGGAATTATAAATGGGGGATTCGAAGCCGGATTAGTTGGGGGACTCGCAGACTGGTTTGCTGTAACAGCACTGTTCCGCCATCCAATGGGACTGCCGATTCCACACACTGCCCTTTTGCCGCGCAACCGTAAGCGGATTACGGATGCGCTTGTTCATACCCTGGAGAATGACTGGCTCACAAAAGAAAGCATTGAGGCCAAAATTCGTGAAGTTCATATTACGGACAAGCTGCTTGATTTGCTGGAAAGTGAGATGAAAGGTTCAGCGTTCCGGGAAGCCGTGCAAACGGTAGTGGTTCGGGTGATTCACTCTGTGGATACGGCTGTATTTGTGCCGGTACTTGCACAGATGGGGCGGGATTACATCCGTAGCATCGATGCGAAGAAGCTGCTGGATCGCCTGATTGAAGAAGCAGTCACAGGGGAGTATGACAGTAAGCTGTTTGATTTTGCTGTAGGTCGGGCGTCGGACTGGGCGGTGCGCACGGAAACAAAGCATAAGCTTGGCTCGATGGCACTTTCCGCGCTGAACAACCTGGAGCTTGACGGATTTATGCAGTTCGCACTTAAATCGTTTGCCGGTATGTTAAATGAAGAGAAGCTTGGTAGTATCCTGCAGAATCTGATCGTGCGTGGCTGTGATGATTTGCGTCGCCCAGGAAACAAAAATCGGCAGGCCGTTCTTCTCTATATACGGGGCGAATTAGAGAAAGCAGGCGAGCATGAGGGACTGCTAAAAACAGTTGATCGTGCTAAGGAAGTGATTCTTACCCACATTGATCTGGAAGAAAGAATTGCGGATATGCTTGCCCGGCTTAAAGAGAAGGCTCTTGTGTATGTACAGACAGATGCATTTCTTGATGGACAGGCGTTACCACTATTATCAGGTTTGCTTGCGGATGTAAAGAAAGATCGTGAGCTGCTAGACCGTCTGGAGGAGTGGACAAAGCGTCAGTTGGTTACGCTTATTGGTCGCAACCATTCGAAGATTGGCCTGCTCGTGCGCGAAAATCTTGATAAGCTTGATAATGAGACGCTGATTGAGATGATGGAAGATAAAATAGGGAAAGATATTCAATGGATTCGTGTGAACGGTGCCGTATGCGGTTTTTTGATTGGCCTTGTGCTGGCTGGTGTCCGCGCACTGGCATCTTGACCGAAGAAGCTCCAGATTGGGGCTTCTTTTTCTGCATCGAAGGAGGATACATACGGTGAGAAGCAAGTTTTTCATGATTTTGTTGCTGGTTGGTGCTACGATGCTGTTCGGAGAGCTCAAGTTTCAGCCGTTCAATAGTGAATTTCGCATTAGTTTTGGCAGTGCGTTTTTCTTTTTTGCGCTTATCTGGGTTCGTGAAATTCCGATTTTGCTGACGTCTGTGCTGGCCGGGAGCGCCGTAGTCGGATTCCGAATTTTTCTTGATTTTATTTTTCCCGTTCATCCGTTCTCTGTGCACGAAAGTGTGCTGACTCATCTGCCTTCCCTGGCATTTTATATGGCGTTTGGACTTATCATGTGGATGGGGCGGGCCTGGCGCTATTTGCAGCAGCCGATTCGTTTGGCCCTGATTGGGGTTGCAGCTGATTTTTTGGGCAATGTGACAGAATTAATCGTCCGCAAAAGTTTGTCGTACGGTTATATGTACGTGCCGGTTGTCTGGCAGAATGAATATTTTCTCCTCATTTTGGCTTTTGTCCGTAGTTTTCTGATTGTTGGTTTCTTTAATATTATTGAAATCCGGCATTTGCGGGAAATTCATGAAGAGCAGCAGCTTCGATTTGAGAAACTGCTGATGATTGGGAGTGACTTACACGTAGAAGCGCTCTATCTAAAAAAGATGATGGGCCACATTGAACAGGTTACACGCAACAGCTATCACTTGTACCGGGATGTGAAGCAGTACGAAGCGGACAGTGTGCTACCTAAGAAAGAACCTCCTCTGTCACGCCGCGCGCTGTTTATTGCGGAAGAGGTGCATGAGATTAAAAAAGACTCCCAGCGCATCTTAAGCGGAATGAGTAAAATCATCCAGCAGGAAGAAGCGGCAAGCCGACTTGGGTTGCGAGACATACTTCGTCTTGTGCTGAATGCGAATGATAAATATGCCCGCATGCTGGGTAAAAAAATACAATTCTTTACGGATATTCAGGTTGCGCTCGTAACGGAGGAAGTATATTCACTTCTATCTGTGCTGAATAATTTATTGTCCAATGCGATCGAGGCCATTGAGGAAGAAGGGCGCATTACTCTTCGTATACGGCGTGAGGGAAATATGTTTATGTTCGCCGTGAGTGACAGTGGAAGTGGGATTGCCGAAGGAGAGGAAGACTATATTTTCAATCCAGGCTATACGACAAAGTATGATGAGCAGGGCAATGCGTCCACAGGTATTGGACTGGCCCACGCTCGGCATATTGTCGAGCAGCTCGGAGGTACACTCACAGTCAGTCGTGGACAGGCCCCTGAAGTTACAACATTCATTGTGCGTCTTCCGGTTGGAGTTCTGCGCAAAAGAGAGGGAGAAAACGTATGAGATTTCGTTTTTTTATTATTGATGATGATCCATCTTCACGTAAGATGCTGCATAACGCGATTGAGTACGAAGACCTGGGTGATATTGTCGGGGAGGCAGAGGACGGATTTGGCGCGGAGCCTTCGATTTTGATGAAAAAGTGTGACATTATCCTTATTGATCTGCTTATGCCTAAGCAGGATGGTATTGAAACGATAGAGCGATTACGGGAAATGGGATACGAAGGTAAGTTTATTATGATTTCGCAGGTAGAGCATAAGGACATGGTGGCGGAAGCGTACAGCAAAGGGGTGGAGTATTTTATCCATAAGCCTATCAATCGGATTGAAGTGTTGTCTGTCATTAAAAAGGTGATGGAGCACATCAAGCTCGAACGCTCGTTGCAGGGTATTCGGTATACGCTTTCATTTCTGGATATGTCATCGCAGCAGGTTGAAGCAGGGCGCCGGGAGAGAAGCAGTCGTTCGTTTACCCGGAGTGTGCTCGCAGACTTTGGGATAGTTGGGGAATCAGGAAGCCGTGATCTCGTCAGTCTGATCGAATATTTGCTTAAGAAGTACGGGAAGGAGCGACTTAGGGACTTCTCGGCGCTCAAGGATGTATTTACGGAGTATGTGACCGATACACAGGCGGAAGATGTGCAGCGAGAGGTAAAGGCGATGGAGCAGCGCATTCGCCGTGCCGTCGCACGGGCCCTGCAGAATCTTGCTTCGCTCGGGCTTGAAGATTATAGCAACCCCAAATTTGAGCTGTATGCATCGAAATACTTTGATTTTGCTGACGTGCGTCAGAAGATGCGGGAGATTGAGCAGGAGGAAGAGGTGTCTCGTGTGCGGTTGAATGTGAAGAAATTTATTTTTACGTTATATTTAGAGACAAAAGAACATGCATAGATGTAATTCCTTGCCCCCGATACGCAGAAAACTGGTATGATAAATACGCAGCGAATGCGATTGCTGATATCCATTCGCCCAATCGTTACATACGATGAAGAAAGTGGGCACAGGCATAAGCTTGGCCTAAGACGTTTAAGGAGGCTTTACCGGTGGGAACTAAACAAAGAGTAGGGATTATCTACGGAGGCAAGTCAAGCGAGCATGAGGTGTCGATTCATACGGCGCATTCCATTATTCAAGCGGTCGATAAGGAGCGCTATGAAGTTCTGCCGATCTATGTGGATGTAACGGGGAAATGGGTGCAGGGACCGTGGGTGGCGGATGTGCCACAACAGGCAGAAGAACTGCGCTATACACTCGATCAATATGAGGCCCCGGACGTATTCGCACTGGCAGAGAATGTAGACGTAATCTTTCCGGTTATTCATGGACCGAATGGGGAAGATGGTACGTTGCAGGGTATGCTTGAGCTGCTTGATGTGCCATATGTTGGTTCCGGCGTTCTTGGGTCTTCCCTTGGTATGGATAAAGTCATGATGAAGGAAGTATTTGCGAGTGCGGGTCTACCGCAGGGCGCATACCGCAGTTTTCTGCGCAGTGAGCTTCATGCAGATATGGACGGCATCTGCGACCGCATCGTGGCCGAGCTTGGCCTGCCATGCTTTGTGAAGCCGGCCAATATGGGTTCAAGTGTTGGGATCAGCAAGGCAAAAGACCGGGACGGCCTGATTGAAGCGCTTAAGTTTGCGGCGCGTTTTGACCGGAAAGTGATCGTAGAAGAATTCATCGCTGGCCGCGAGCTGGAAATCGCCGTGCTTGGGAATGACACCCCGGATGCATCCGTTGTTGGGGAAATCATTTTTGGTAATGAATTTTATGATTATGAAGCGAAATACAAAAGTAATAATACCCGCCTTGATATTCCAGCGTTTGTGCCGGACTCTGTTGTGACGCGCATGCAGGAACTGTCGGTGAAGGCTTTTATCGCGCTCGATTGCAGCGGGTTATCCCGCGTTGATTTCTTCTGGAATGAAGAACGGGATGAGCTCTACATTAATGAAATTAACACACTGCCGGGCTTCACGCCATTCAGTATGTATCCGATGATGTGGAAGGCGGCAGGCGTAGAATATGCTGAACTAATTGATCGTCTGATCGGGTTTGCGATTGAGCGCTATACCGAGAAGAAAGAAAATGAACTAGTAGCCGAGAAGTTCATGGAATAGTTGTACATGGGTAAAAAGAGGAGCGGGCATCTGTCTGCTCCTCTTTTTTAGGTTACTAGTATGCGAATTGTTCATGAAGTTCTTGCTTGAGATATTGATAAAGTTTCAAGCCTGCCGACGTCAACGGATATTCTGATGTGTTGCAGAGGATACCGAAAGTCATGTCGATAAAACTGCCGCTTATCGTCCGTACCGCGGTTCCTGGAGGAACTAGTTTCAAAACGATTTTGGGAACCAGGGCGATACCCAATCCGCTTGCGACGTAATATTTCAAAGCGGTCATACTTCCTATCTCCATAGTATTTAGTTGTACAGCCCCTGATTCTTGTAATGCCATTTCAAGTTTTCTGCGGTATGGACAGGTTGCTGACGTAATGAGCAGACGATGTCCTTGAATATCATCCGGTGCTATCACGGCTTTCTGAGCAAGCGGATGGTTCTCTGGCATTAATACCGCAAACTCTTCCTTAAATAAAGGTTCAAAATAGAGAGAAGCTCCTAGATCCGGTGCCGAGCATAGTGCCAAATCAATATCACCGTTGAGAAGTCGATCGCTTAACGTTGGTGTGTTCGCAAAGTCCACAGTGACACGTATTTTAGGAAAATGAGATAAAAACCGCTCCAAAATACCAGGTAATCGATAGCTACCAGTTGGTTCTGTCACCCCTAAACGAATATTTCCTGCTTCGCCTAATTGTAAATCCAACAAGTTCGTCTGTAATTGTTCCATATTCCTTATGATTTGCAGACTTTTTTCATGAAACAGTCTGCCGGCTTCAGTTAATCGAATTTTCTTCCCGCGCTCGATCAACTGAACGCCTAGGTTGGATTCTAATTTTTGAATTTGCATCGTGACGGTAGATTGAGCATAATTCATTTCTTCGGCTGCACGATTGAAACTTCCGTAATTCACTATCATTTGAAAGGTTTTTAATGTTTTAAGATCCATCGTAGTACCTCTAGTATTAAGTTCAATTTTTTTGAACAAAACATTTAATTAGTTCAATTATACAAATCAGAGATGACGATATACAATCATTTATATCAAGAAAAATAGGGAGATGACTGAAAATGATTTTAAACAATAAGGTAGCGCTCGTTACCGGTGGTGGTACAGGAATCGGTAGAGCTACATGCTTCGCACTGGCTAAGCGTGGTGCAACTGTTGTGGTGAATTATTCGCGCTCTACTGTCGATGTAGAAGAAACCGTACAAATCATCAATAACGAGGGTGGGCGAGCAATAGCTATACGAGCCGATGTTTCCAAAGACAAGGAAGTAAGGGAGATGGTCGGTGCAATTGACGCAAGATTCGGAACCATAGATTTGCTTGTGAATAATGCTAGCATCACGCGGCACATTCCGCTAGACGATATGGAGGCGGCGACAGAGGAAGTATGGGATGAGCTTTATAATGTTAATGTCAAAGGAATGTTTTACTGCGCCAGAGCCGTTGCCCCTTTTATGAAGAAAAACAAGCAAGGAGCAATCGTCAATCTTGGCAGTATAGCCGGACAAACAGGGGTAGGCTCTTCGCTTCCATATGCCGTATCCAAAGCCGCCGTTCACGGTCTTACTAAATCATTAGCACATACCTTAGCTCCGGACATCAGAGTTTGCTGCGTTGTGCCAGGAGCCGTTGCGACAAGATGGTGGGCTGGCAAGGAAGAACAAATGAAGAAGTTAGCGCCTAATCTTCTGTTGCAACGCATTGCATCACCCGAAGATATTGCTCAAATGATCTGTGCGGTCTTGGAGCAAGAGGCGATGACAGGTCAAATCATTACAGTAGACAGCGGGCAAACACTGTAACCAACATGAAATAACGAAAGATGTATGATAGTAGGATGCGAAAGTCTGGTAGAGGGGAGACAACATGAACGAGCAAGAGGGACATCCGGTTATTTTATTTGATGGTGTGTGTAATTTGTGTGAGGGTAGCGTCCGGTTTATTATTCAGCGCGATCCGGATGCCGTGTTTCGGTTTGCAGCGCTGCAGTCGAAGACAGGTGCAAGACTTCTGCAGACACATCATTTAGATGCTGCTATGCCGGATAGCGTAGTTGTAATTGAGAGAGGGAAGCTGTATACGCACTCGACGGCAGCCCTGCGAATTTGCCGTCATTTATCGGGTCTGTGGCCGCTTTTGTATGGATTCACTATTGTTCCTCGAGTACTGCGCGACAGTGTATATCGATGGGTGGCACGTAATCGTTATCGATGGTTTGGCAAAAAAGAAGCGTGCCTGATGCCGACACCGGACATACAAGCACGCTTTCTGGAATAAGTAGATCGTTAGCGGAGTGCGTCGAGCAGCGTCTCCATTTTCATGCCGCGCGATGCTTTTAGGAGCAGCGCATACTGATCGTTTTTGAAGGCTTCAAGATAGGCGGCGGCATCTTCCTTAGACGCAAAATAATGAGCTCCTTCGCCGTATCCTTCTGCCAGGTAGCGGGCAGCATCACCAATGGCAACGAGTGTGAATGAAGTATTGAGAGCGCGAAGCTTCTCGCCCACTTCACGGTGGTAGGCTGTACTCTGTGCGCCAAGCTCAAACATGTCGCCGAGCACAAGCACCTTCTTCCGTTCCGGATAAACGGACAGGAACGTGTTAACGGCTGCCATCATCGAAGACGGGCTGGCATTGTATGCATCGTTAATAATAAGTAGCCCGTTTGCACCTTCACTCCGCTCAAACCGCATCGCAGAGATGGATAGGTTTGCAAGTTGATGAGTGATCTCTTCTTCGCTCAACCCGAGTTTACGTGCAATGAAAATGCCAGGAAGCGCGTTGGATACATTATAATCGCCAAATAACGGCATGAAGCAGCGGAATTGTCCTTCCGCGTATGTGACTGTGAAATGACTACCGTTCTCATCAGAGGACAAATCAGATGCGGTAATATCAGCTGTGACTACATCCTCACCATCGTGTTGCACATGATAGAAGTACGTTTTGCACGGATTGAGCGGGGCGAGTGCAGATACGAGGCTGTTGTCTAGATTCAAACAGGCGAAGCCATCCGGATTTGTATGACCGAGCAGTTCCCCTTTCGCCTGTGCGATAGCTTCTCTTGATTCGAAAAATTCGATGTGTGCATCATTCACATTCGTAATGACGCTGAATGTGGGGCGCACGATGCCTGCGAGCAGATCAATCTCTCCAGCGTGATTCATGCCGAGTTCGAGCACAGCTGCTTCTGTATCGGGTGTGATCTGTAGCAGGGAAAGTGGAACACCGAGATGATTGTTGAAGTTTTTGTATGTTTTATATACATGTTTGCTTCCGGACAGCAGATGGGCCAGAATATCTTTGGTTGTTGTCTTGCCGTTGCTGCCGGTAATGGCCGCGATAGGGATAGATAGGCGATTGCGATAGATACGCGCTAGTTGTTGGAATGCTTTTTCTGTATCGGGCACGAGAATAAGCGCGAATGAATTCGGTACATTGGCGGCTAAGGCAAGTTCCTGATTGGAGACAAATGCCGCGACAGCTCCTTTATCAGCAGCGGCGGCCAGGAATTCGTGGCCATCGCGTGCGCCACTTGTCAGCGCGACGAATAGCGAACCGTCCGTAAGTTGACGCGAATCAAAATGAATGGATGTAACGATGGTTCCCTCATTTCCCTGTATAAGCGCGCCTTCTGTAATGGCTGTGATTTCTTCCACTGTGAACATAAATTGTCCCTCCCGCATCAAGTTTCCCTCCAATGCTATCACCATCCTGAAGGGTGGGCAAGGGTGATCAGCCCTTGATTTTGAAAGAAAAAAACAAAAAGTGTCGCTTGAATATTGACCTGCCGAGGTGTATATAATATAATGTTTTTTGACGACTTTTCCAGTGCGTTTTTGTACTGTGTCGTTGTTTATGGTTAAGGCGGAGGGAGGGGAAACAAATGGCAGAAGTTCGTATACGTAAAAACGAGTCGTTAGACCAAGCGTTGCGCCGATTCAAACGTGACTGCTCCAAAGATGGCGTTCTTGCTGAGGTTAAAAAGCGCAGACACTATGAAAAGCCTAGTATCAAACGCAAGAAAAAGTCCGAGGCAGCTCGCAAGCGCAAGTTTTAGGAGGAATAAGTAATGAGACTCGTCGAACGTCTTACTGATGACATGAAGCAAGCGATGAAAAGCAAAGACAAGCTTAAACTTTCCGTTATCCGCATGGTGAAATCCGCGATTAAGAACGAGGAAATTAACCATGGCAAGGAGTTGTCTGACGATGAAGTTTTAACGGTCTTGACTCGCGAGCTCAAACAAAGACGCGATTCCCTCCAAGAATTCGAAAAAGCTGGTCGTGACGACCTTGCAGCAGCCTCACGTGATGAGATTGCTGTATTAATGGAATATATGCCTGAACAGCTTGGAGAAGAGGACATTCGTAAACTGGTCGCAGAAGCGATTGAGCAGACGAGTGCTTCTTCTAAGAAAGACATGGGTAAAGTGATGGGCGTTCTGATGCCGAAGGTTAAAGGACGCGCGGATGGTGCACTTGTCAATAAAGTCGTTCAGGAACTCTTACAGTAGGACGAACTGTTCAAAAAGCCTTCCCAATTTTGGGGAGGCTTTTTTAATATTGTCGAAGATTGCCGTAGAATGTCATTCTACTATCTATTATAATTGATAGGTAATAAAAAGGAATGTAAGGAGAGGGTTGCAGGAATATGATGGAAGCCCAACAAAAGGTATATAAGCAGAAAGAAGCTCCTTTGCTCCGTACGCAGAAAAAGCCGAAGCGAATCTTGCGTACCATTGCGGGTTTGTTTTTGCTGTTATTTTATTTTACCCTATCATCGTTTGCGCTTGTGCTATATGGTCCGTTTGAGAATATGCGCCGGACGGTTGTCGGTGCTGTATTAACAAGCCGCCATCCACAATACATCGAACCATTCTATTCAGCGGAGACGCTGAATAAATACCGTCCAATTTCGATGGAGACGATGAGTGAAGGAACGATGCATGCGGGGAACTTCTCGCAGGTTCACGATGCCGGGATTGATGTGATTCCGATCACGACAACGAAGTATTCCGGTTCTCTGCTGGTCATTAAGGACCCGAAGCGGTTGCATGTGGCTGTGACGAAAGATCTCGGCAATGTCGGTGAAACCGTAAGCGGTATGGTGAAGCGGGAGAATGCAATTGCCGGCATTAATGCGGGTGGATTTTATGATGTTAAAGGGAAAGGGACAGGTGGTATGCCGCTCGGTGTTACCTTATCACGCGGCAAATACATCGGCGGTTATCAGGGGATTGCGCAGCCTATGATCGGTCTGACTAAAGAAGGGGCGCTTGTGGTCGGCAAATACAAATACGAAGAGTTGCAGAAGCTTGGTGTACAGGATGCTGTATCATTCGGGCCGCAGCTTGTGCGTGACGGACAACCGTTCCTCAAAGAGGAAGATGATTCATGGGGCATTGCACCGCGCTCGGCGATTGGTCAGCGTGAGGATGGTGCGATTCTTCTACTGGCCCTCTCAGGACGAGGAAAGAACGGGATTGGTGCGAGCCTGCTTGATTGTGAAGAAGTGATGATTGAGAACGGTGCGACTGTTGCTGCTAATCTGGACGGTGGGTACAGTACGGAGTTGTATTATAAAAATGAATTTCTTGTTGAGCCATCCAATCCGCTTGGAGAACGTTATGTGGCTACTAGCTTTATTGTGGATGGGGTGGGGAAATAATGAAGCAGAAGAAAAAGTCGGGTTTCAAAAAATGGGGAATTGCTTTTGTTGTGCTGAGTGTGCTTCAGTTTGGATCGATGTATGGCATTGATCTCTTCTTAAAGCCGCCATCGCTTGAAGCTGCTATGAAAAAAGCGGGCGGTGCAGTAGCGGCTACGGCTACACCTGTTGAAAGTCGGGTTAGTGTCCCGGGGACTGCTGTGCTTTCGGCGTTGACAGAAGATCAGCGGCATGTCGCTTACACGACAGCGGATAATCGCCTGCAGATTGAAGATAAAACGGGGATTATTTTCGATCAGGATGTCGGGGATGTCACATTTATGAAGTGGCTCGAACCGTCTGATACGTTGATTTATTTTGTCAAAGGAAAATCGACGCTGACTGGCTACCTCATACGAGCAGGTGCTAACAGTGAGATGAAGCCGGTAGAGGTACACCAATGGTCTTCGAAACAACGGGAAGTAGAAGCTGTGTACTTCTCGCCGTATCTTGAGTTCGTCTATATCGAGATGAACAATGGTAGTTATGACGAAGTGTATAAATATAAGGCGAGCACAGGAATTCATCGTCTCTCACTTGGGAATGTTGTGATTGATCACATTGATTACAATCCAACAGAGGATAAGCTCGTGATGACGACAGATACAGGGAAGGTATGGACGTATGAGGGCGACCGCCTGCGTCGTCCGGATGGTTCGAAGGTGATCGAAAAAGACCAGCAGCCAGCCACCGTGGAACAGAAGAAGTCGTCGTCTCAACCGGATGAACCGAGGAAAACAAGAGCGAAGAAATCGGATAATGCGAAGAATGAGAACACAAAGTCGAATGAGATGAATGTGAAGTCGGTAACTGAAGCACAAAAATCTGACAAATTAAATAAATCAGATAAATCAAAAACAGAAGGACAGCCGCCGCAGGAGCCATCCGTGAATGGGACGGACAATCTTGCACCTGTCGGACCAAATGATGTAAAGAGCGAGGCGAAATAAGCCTCGCTCTTTTTTTTAGCTGTGTTTCCTCTCATATTTTTCCGGGCTCGCTCATAACGTGAAGAGTAAGAACGAACGACGTTCCTCTTCTGGACGTGAAGAGAGGGGGCCTGGTGCGTGAAAAAATGGAGCGAAAAATGGCGACGGTTTGCAACCGGCGTACTGGATATGCCGAGTGATCTTATGATGGAAATGCCGCGCATTACAATGATCGGACAGTTGCAGATGTATATTGAGAATCACCGCGGAGTCCTTTGGTTCAGCAATCAGGAACTCCGTTTGCTTTTGACAAAAGGACAATTGCTTATTCGCGGAGAGAATCTTGTGATCCGCGCCATTTTGCCAGAGGAAGTGCTTGTCGAAGGAGTCGTCAGCCAGGTGCTGTTTATAGACGAATAAGGGGCGGGAGGGAGACAGACCGATGAAAAACGGAGTCAACTGGTTTCAGGGTTATCTCGTGCTTCGTGTGCGTGGTCGACGCCTGGAACGTTTTTTGAACCGGGTCGTTGGAGATGGGATACATGTATGGGACATTCACCGTACAAGCGAGGAAGCTTATATGAGTATACCGCTGGACAGCTTCTTTGCCCTTCGCCCGTTTCTTAGGGAGACAGGCTGCCGGGTGCATGTTGTGCGTCGTGTTGGTCTGCCATTCGTGCTGCGCAAACTGCGTACCCGGTTTATGTTTGGGACAGGTATCGTTTTGTTTATTCTTGGTGTGTACATGCTCTCCCAGATTGTTTGGCGTGTTGAAGTAGTGGGGAATGAGCGCATTCCTGCGTTTCAAATTCAGGAAATGGCAGCTCGGGCCGGAGTGAAGCCCGGTGTATTCACATTCCAGATTCCGGAACCGAAAGAGATGCAGCGTCGCCTGTTGCTGGATATGCCGAATGCTTCCTGGATCGGGTTTGAGATGAAGGGGACGACCGCAATTATTCGCGTCGTGGAGAAGGTGCTGCCCACGCCGCGCGACACGACTGCGCCTCGCCATATTATCGCCACCAAAAAAGCGATTGTCCATTCGATCTTCGCAGAGTCGGGCCGTCCGCTTGTACGCCCCCAGAGCTGGGTAAACAAAGGAGACATTCTTATCTCTGGTGCCTTAGGCAATGAGGAGCAGATGCAGCTTGTGGCAGCCAAAGGAATCGTGGAGGGCGAGACATGGTATGAATCGGAAGTGACTGTGCCGATCAAGCAGAAGCGTCCGGTTTTGACAGGAGAGGCTTATACAAGACGCTATCTTATGTTTGGAACATATGAAGTGAAGATTCAGGGGTTCGGTGCTCCGGAGTATAAGCAGTCTGTCCGAAGTGAAGATACGGATTGGATTTCTACGGGAGAGCGGGTTTTCCCACTCGGAATGAAAACAGAAGTTGTGCGGCAAAATGAAAGTATTACCATCACCTTAACCGAAAAAGAAGCGATAGAAATCGGCAAGAAATACGCCCGAGAAAATCTGGTGAAACGCCTGAAAAAAGGCGGATATATCAAAACGGAAAAAGTTTTGCACGAAAACCAAGAGAATGGTAAAGTTTATATGAAGCTTCATTTTGTTGTAGTAGAAGATATTGCAGCCGAACAACCGATTACAGAGCAGCCTATTACGAGCGAAGGGGACTGAGGTCTTTTGCATTCAGAAGAGACAAGCAAAACGATACGCCTAGAAAGTGCGGAAGAAGCAAGCCTGTTATTCGGGCCGCACGACTCACATCTGAAAGAAATCGAAAATGCAACGGATGCTCGCATTTTCGCGCGTAGTGAAGAGATTACGATTACCGGATCTGCTGACGAAGTGGAACGCAGCGTGAAGCTGTTCGGTGTGCTAGCCGGACTTTTGCGGCGCGGAAGCAAACTGTCGCTTCAGGATGTGATGTATGCGATTCAGCTTTCCAAAGAAGATGCACTGGAAGAACTTATTGAATTGTATGATCAGCCGATTGCAATGTCGCTTAAGGGCAAGCCCATTCGCGTTAAAACACTCGGACAGCGCTATTATGTGACATCAATTAAGAAAAACGATGTCGTCTTCGGGATTGGGCCAGCTGGTACAGGGAAGACATATCTGGCAGTAGTGATGGCTGTTACAGCACTGAAAGCGAATAAAGTGAAACGTATTGTATTGACACGTCCAGCTGTAGAAGCTGGAGAGAATCTTGGATTTTTGCCAGGTGATCTCCAGGAGAAGGTTGATCCGTACTTGCGTCCGCTGTATGATGCGCTCGAAGATCTTTTGAGTGCGGAGCAGGTGACGAAGTACAGAGAGCGCGGCATTATTGAAGTGGCTCCGCTTGCTTATATGCGTGGCCGGACGCTTGATGACTCTTTCATTATTCTCGATGAAGCGCAAAATACAACACCGGAACAGATGAAAATGTTTCTAACCCGCCTTGGCTTTGGTTCGAAAATGGTTATTACTGGAGACGTTACACAGGTCGATCTGCCACGCGGCAAGAAGTCAGGCCTACAGGAAGCGGCCCGTATTCTGGAAGGGCTGAATGGGATGTCCTTCGTTTACTTAACCGGGCTGGATGTTGTTCGTCATCCGCTCGTACAAAAAATTATTACAGCGTATGAGCAGGAGAGCGAAGCATCCCGCTAAAAGGGGTGGTACGAGATGAAAGCAAGATTGCGGCAGTTGTTCCGCGCTGTTCCGGATACATGGAAGACAAGTGCTACGATTCGCCGCCTGCTATTTATAGTGCTTGGTTTGTTGATTTATTTGCCAATCATGAGTGACGTTTTGCCAAAAACGTTCGACTTGAACGTGAATATGGTCAGCAGTGTTACCTTAACGGCCCCTGTTACGGTCGAGGATGGAGAGGCGACAGAGCAGGCGCGTATGAAAGCGGTACGGGAGGTACAGCCTGTTTATGCGCGGAATGATGAAATTACGGGTCATCAGCTAAAGCTGGTGTCTTTCGTTTTCAAAAAGGTTGCAGAATTGCAGGGGCAGACTGATACAACTCCAGAGGCAAAGCTGAAGGATCTGAAAGAAAGCAGTCCGTTTGCTCTGCCAGGAGATGCGATGTCAGTTCTTCTTGCGATGTCAGCTCCCTCTCTTAATGCGGCAGCACAGGAGACTGCTAAGGTGGTAACAGCTGTCATGCAGAAGGGGATTGATTCAAACATAGCGCGTGAAGAAGTACAGCAGCGGGTTAATCAGCAGCTTGTGCTGGCGGATTTAGACAGTCGGACGCGTAAAGTCGTACGGGAAGTCACGATCGCAAGCGTTGCCCCCAATGTAATGATTGATGAAGATGCAACGAATACGCTGAAAGAAACAGTACGCCGATCGGTCAAGCCTACCATGATCTACAAGGGGGAAGTGCTTGTCGAGAAAGGGCAATATATTTCCGAACAGGTGTATCACAAGCTGAATGCAGCGGGTCTGCTGGAAAAAAACGCAAGCAAGCTCCCGTTTCTTGGACTGGCGCTGTGCACCGGTTTTTTTGTTGTGTTCCTCGAGTTTTATTTATCACAGGCGCATCGGGAAATATATAGGGACAATACAAAAATTTTGCTTCTCGGCTCGATTATTTTCCTGACCATTATGGTGATGAAGATGACAAGTCTAGGCAAAGGAATTGATTTCTTCTTGCCAGGGTATTGCGTGCCGGTGGCGCTCGGTTCGATGCTGATTGCGATTTTATTGGATACGCAGCTAGCTGTTGTATGCAGTGTGCTGTTTGCGTTTGTATCTGGCATTGTGTTTAACTATGAAAGCCTGCTCCCCATTGATTTTCGTTATGTGTTGTACGGATTTTCCAGTGGAGTTGCCGGTGCTTATTCACTTGGCAAGGCAACCAAACGCACTCGTATTCTACAGGCGGGCTCCCTTGTGGCGGTTGTCAATGTACTGGCCATCGTGGCGTTGTACTTACTTTTATCCTCTTCAGCAGGCTGGCGTGATCTATTGATGCAATCAGTGTTTGGCATAGTAAGTGGGATGCTCGCGGCTGTGTTAACGATTGGCTTTCTGCCGTTTTTTGAAGGGATATTCGGGATTTTGTCTCCGATGCGTCTGATTGAATTGTCGAATCCGAATCAGCCATTGATGCGCCGCCTGCTAATGGAGACACCGGGAACGTATCATCATAGCATGATGGTGGCGAATCTGTCGGAAGCAGCGTGTGAGGCCGTAGGGGCGGATGGATTGCTTGCCCGTGTTGGAGCGTATTATCATGATGTTGGGAAAATGAAGCGACCACATTTCTTTGTGGAGAATCAGATGAATCGTGAGAATCCGCATGATACCTTAGCACCGGGACTGAGCAAGCGTATCATTCTTGCGCATGTGGAAGACGGGGTGAAAATGCTTGGGGAGCATAACATCCCGAAGCAGATTGTAGATTTTGCCCAACAACATCACGGCACGACACTGCTGAAGTTTTTTTATCATAAAGTATCCAAGCTCTCTGAAACACCGGTTCCCGAAGCGGAGTATCGGTATCCGGGACCGAAAGCACAGACGCGCGAGACGGCGATTGTCGGCATTTGTGATAGTGCAGAAGCAGCTGTGCGTTCGCTTGCCAATCCTACGCCAGAGCGTATTGAGCAACTCGTCCGACGCATTATTTCGGATCGGCTTGAAGACGGTCAATTTAACGAGTGTGATCTGACGATGCAAGAACTTGAGACGGTAACCAAATCAATTTGTGAAACACTTCAGGGCTTTTTCCATAATCGGATTGAATATCCGGATGATAAACAGGTGGCGGTGAAACAGGCATGAAAATCGATGTAGAATTCATTCAGGAATATGAACCAGACGTGTCGGACGAGCTTCTTGCAACACTTGCAAGGGTTCTTGAAGCAGCGGCTGAACTGGAAGAAGTAGATGGGGAAGTGACGGTTACATTTGTGGATAATGAAAGCATCCATGAGCTGAACCGGGATTATCGGGGGATTGATCGTCCGACTGATGTGCTTTCCTTCGCCATGAATGAAGAGGGCGAGGATGAGATGGAGATCATCCTCGATGAAGAGATGGATGAGCTGCCGAATATGCTTGGTGACATTGTAATTTCGATTCCGAAGGCATATGAGCAGGCAGACGAATACGGCCATTCTTTTGAGCGCGAGATGGGCTTTTTGGTCGCGCACGGTTTTCTACATTTGCTCGGCTATGACCATGAGACTGAGGAAGAAGAGAAAGAAATGTTTGCCCGCCAGGATGAGATTTTGAGCCGGGTGCGCCTTGTGCGTGAATAGGACGAACTGATGATGAGAGAGTGGCAGCGATTCGTACAGAGTTTTGGGTATGCCATCGCAGGACTCGTCTATACAGTAAAGACTCAGCGAAACATGCAGATCCATGTAGCCGCAGCTTTGGCTGTGCTCGTGCTCGGATGGTGGCTCGCCATTCCAAAGCGGGATGTTTTGCTGGTCTTTTTTTGTATATTCTTAGTGCTTGCGTTTGAGACGATGAATACGGCTGTTGAGAGGTGTGTGGACTTGACGGTGGGAGACCGCAGGCATCCGCTGGCACGCATTGCCAAGGATACTGCTGCGGGTGCCGTTCTGCTGACTGCAATTCTGGCAGTGATTGTCGGTCTATCTGTATTCACCGAACCGCTCTGGTACTGGCTTACAACCGGACAGCGGACGTATAATATGAAATAGGGACGAGGAGGCATACTACATTGAATAACCATACACTGCTGCAGGAGGCGATTGAGGCACGTGAGAAAGCATATACGCCGTATTCCCGGTTTAAAGTCGGCGCGGCCGTTCTCACCGAAGACGGAGAGTTGTTTCATGGCTGTAACATTGAGAACGCTGCCTATCCACTGTGCAACTGTGCGGAGCGGACGGCGCTGTTTGCAGCCTATGCTGTAGGAAAATGTAAAATCAAGAAGCTGGCACTTGTCGCCGATACGACAGAGCCGATTACACCGTGCGGCGCATGTCGCCAGGTAATTGCCGAGCTTTGTCCGTCAGATATGCCGGTTGTCATGGGCAATCTGCTGGGCAAAATTCGTATTATGACAGCGTCTGAGCTATTGCCAGGCGCATTTTCGCAGGAGGACTTAAAACATAATGAATAACGATACATATAAATCAGGGTTTGTGGCGATTATCGGTCGCCCTAACGTTGGCAAATCTACACTGATGAATCACATCGTTGGACAGAAAGTAGCGATTATGTCTGATAAGCCGCAGACGACACGGAACAAGATTCGTGCGGTGTATACGTCAGAAGAAGGGCAGATTGTGTTTCTGGATACACCGGGCGTACATAAGCCGAAGTCTAAACTCGGTGATTATATGAACAAGATGGTAGAGACTGCGCTTCGCGAAGTGGATGTGATTTTGTTCCTGGTGGATGCCTCGGAGAAGCTTGGACCTGGTGATGAATTTATCATTGAGAAACTGAAGCAAGTAAAAACACCTGTCTATCTTGTCATTAACAAAATCGATAAAGTACACCCGGAAGAACTGCTACCGTTTATTGACCGCTACAAAGACCTGTATGATTTTGCACAGATTATCCCGGTATCGGCGCTTGCAGGTAGCAACGTTACCCGTCTGATGGAGACGCTTGTGGATGAAATGCCAGAAGGACCACAGTATTACCCGGAGGATCAGATTACGGATCACCCGGAGCGGTTTGTAGTAGCCGAGCTGATTCGTGAGAAAGTGCTGCACCTGACACGTGAGGAAATCCCGCATTCGATTGCAGTTGTTATCGACCAGATGAAGCCGCGTGATGAGCACAAAACATTGATTGATATTTATGCAACCATTTACACGGAGCGCTCGACACAAAAAGGCATTCTCGTTGGTAAGCAGGGTGCGATGATGAAAGAGATCGGTCGCTTAGCACGTGAAGATATTGAACGTCTTCTCGGTACAAAGGTGTACTTGAATCTGTGGATCAAAGTGAAGAAGGACTGGCGCAATCAGGAGAATTTATTCCGTAACTTCGGATTTTACGGGGATGAGGAGTAAAGCATTCTGGTAAAAGTTCCAATGGATAACGTATCTTATCCGGGGTCATGCTAATGGTAAGTTGTCGCTCATGCTCTATCTCTTCCGAAAGGATGGATACAAATGACGAGAGATTTTTACTGGAGTTATTTCACCCGTACAGGCAATATCGATGCGTATATGTTGTATGCAGAAGAGATGGGCGCTGTGGGTGAGATGCAGCATACCGATTCTTTTGAAGATGCTGGCATGGAGGACGCTTTGCGCTTGCCATAAAAAAATGACGGCCCGGGCAGAGGAGAGTAGCATATGATTGGAAAAGCGGAAGGCATTGTAGTCCGCACAACCGATTATGGGGAAGCGAATAAAATCCTAACGGTTTATACGCGCGAAGCCGGAAAGATCAGCCTCATGGCCCGTGGTGCCAAAAAAACGAAAAGTCGTTTTACAGCCGTATCGCAACCTTTTACGTACGGCTATTTTCTTTATCATGCCAGCTCAGGAATGGGCTCCCTTCAGCAGGGGGAGTTAATTAGCTCATTTCGGACAATTCGTGAGGATTTGGAGAAGACAGCATACGCTGTTTATCTCATGGAACTGCTTGATCGATTGACGGAAGATAAAGAGGCAAATGGTTATTTGTTTGATATGCTACTGCATGCACTTAAGTGGATAGAAGAAGGAAAAGACCCGGACATTATCGCCAGGCTGTTCGAAATGAAAATGCTGTATGTAGCTGGATGCCACCCGCAACTTGATGCCTGTGTATCGTGCGGGGTGCATGATGCGCCGTTTTACTTTAGTGTTGTAGAAAATGGCTTGATTTGTCCGGCATGCACAAGGGATGATCGCTCGCTTATGGCAGTTGGCCCTGGCACGGTCAAGCTTTTGCGCATGTTTCAGCATATCCATATGCCACAGCTTGGGAACATCAACGTAAAGCCAGAGACAAAACAGCAGTTGCGTTACATTATGTACGCACTGCTAGAAGACTGTACAGGACTGTATCTAAAATCTCGGCGTTTTCTTGATCAGCTCGAAAATCTTGGTTTTACCACGCCACCGGAGCGTTCCGGGGACAAGAGTTGACAACGGGCGGTACAATCCTTTATAGTATGTTACAAATTCAAGTATGTGCAATGACGGAGAAGAGTACTCAGGTTAGGTGCCCACATGTAAGCGAGTCGGGGATAGTGGAAGCCCGGCGGTAGCCTCTGACGAATGGCACTCCCGAGCACTTAGAACGTATGAGCGGACAGGTATATGCCTGTCAAATAGGGTGGAACCGCGGGATCAACTCCCGTCCCTATGTGCAGAGCTTCTGCATATAGAGACGGGAGTTTTTTGCGTTCCCTCGCTACAATATCGGACAAGGAAAGAAGGTAGAAACATGAACTTCCAGGATATTATCCTAACCCTGCAGAATTTCTGGGCAAAGCAGAACTGTCTTATTGTCCAGCCGTATGACACTGAGAAAGGTGCGGGTACGATGAACCCGATGACATTTCTCCGCTCTATCGGCCCTGAGCCGTGGAATGTCGCATACGTAGAACCATCCCGCCGTCCGGCAGACGGACGCTACGGAGAAAACCCGAACCGTCTGTATCAACATCACCAGTTCCAGGTCATTATGAAGCCGTCTCCGGACAACATTCAGGAGCTGTATCTTGAGAGCCTTGAGAAGCTTGGGATTAATCCGCTCGATCACGACATTCGTTTTGTCGAGGACAACTGGGAATCGCCAACACTTGGTGCCTGGGGACTTGGCTGGGAAGTATGGCTTGATGGCATGGAAGTTACACAGTTTACCTACTTCCAGCAGGTGGGTGGCATTGACTGTAACCCGGTTGCGGTTGAGATCACATACGGCCTGGAGCGTCTTGCATCGTACATTCAGGAAAAAGAGAACGTATTCGATCTGGAATGGGTCGCAGGCGTTACATATGGTGACGTGTTCAAGCAGCCGGAATACGAGCATTCCAAATATACATTTGAACTATCCGATGCTAAAATGCTGTTTGATTTGTTTAGCACATACGAAGCAGAAGCGAAACGTTGCATGGAGCAGAAACTTGTGTTCCCGGCGTATGATTATGTATTGAAATGCTCCCATACGTTTAACCTGCTTGACGCACGCGGTGCGATCAGCGTAACAGAGCGGACGGGCTACATCGGACGCGTGCGCAATCTGGCGCGTGAAGTGGCACACACATACTACCAGGTGCGGGAAGACCTCGGTTTCCCGATGCTGAAAAAGGGGGAATAATGCATGAGCGCGACAAGAACATTGCTGCTTGAAATCGGAACAGAAGAAATGCCAGCCCGCTTTGTGGCCGGGGCATGTGAACAGTTAAAAGACAAGATCGAAAAATGGTTATCGACGAATCGTATCACATATGGAGCGGTTGTCGGCTATGAAACACCGCGCCGTTTTACGGTGATGGTAACAGACGTAAGTGAAGCACAGGCGGACATTAACGAAGAATTACGTGGTCCGGCTAAAAAGATTGCGATTGACGAAAACGGAGAATGGACCAAAGCGGCGCTCGGTTTTGCACGCGGCAAGGGATTGAGCCCGGAAGATCTGTATATGCAAGAAGCAGGCGGTGTGGAATATGTATTCGCCCGCAAGCATCAAGCAGGCGGTGCAACAGCAGAGTTGCTTCCGCAGCTGCAGGATGTTATCGCTGGTCTGTCTTTCCCGAAAAACATGCGCTGGGGCGCATACGATCTCAAATTCGTTCGTCCGATTCGCTGGATGATCGCCCTGTTTGGCGAAGATATTATTCCAATGGAGCTTACAGGCATTAAAACGGGTCGCCAGACAGAGGGGCACCGCTTTCTTGGCAAGCCTGTTACGATTGAGACACCGGAGCAGTACGTATCGGCCCTTGCTGAGCAGTACGTGCTTGTCGATCCTGAAGAACGCAAAGAGCGCATTCTGCGTCAAATGAAAGAATTGGAAGTCGAAAAAGGCTGGGTGATTCCAGTGGATGAGGACTTGCTTGATGAAGTCATTCATCTGGTCGAATATCCGACTGTGTTATCCGGCAGCTTCGAAGAAGAATACCTGCATATCCCACGCCAGGTACTTGTCACATCCATGCGGGAACATCAGCGCTACTTCCCGGTGGAAAACGCGTCAGGAGAACTTCTGCCGCATTTCGTAACGGTGCGTAACGGGGATGCAAGAAGCCTTGATGTGGTGGCGAAAGGAAACGAAAAAGTACTTCGTGCCCGCCTCTCTGACGCTCGCTTCTTCTATGAAGAAGACCAGAAAATGAAAATTGACGACGCGCTTGCTCGTTTAGAAAATGTCGTGTTCCACGAAGAACTTGGCACAATCGGTGACAAGATTCGCCGCATTCAAGATGGAGCTGCTCAAATTGCGGCAAAAGCGGGTCTGTCCGCTTCGGAAACAGACAAGCTTGCCCGTGCAGCCGCGATCAGCAAGTTTGATCTCGTAAGCCAGATGGTATACGAATTCCCAGAACTGCAGGGCATCATGGGGGAACGTTATGCTCGTCTTGCCGGGGAAGATGAAACGGTAGCCCAAGCGATTTTTGAACATTATTTACCACGCTTTGCAGGCGATATTCTGCCGCAGACAAATGAAGGGGCTGTATTGAGCATGGCGGATAAGCTTGACACGATCGTCGGTTGCTTCGCAATCGGCATCGTGCCAACTGGCTCGCAGGACCCGTATGCGCTGCGCCGTCAGGCTTCTGGTATCGTGCAGATTCTGCTCGACAAAAAGCTTGTCGTGTCACTGTCTGACTTGTTTGCGGTGGCGCTTGATATTCTTGCTAGCAAGTCACTTCTCAAGCGTGATCGTGCCGAAATTGAGCGTGATCTGCATGACTTCTTTGCGCTTCGCCTGAAAAACATGCTTCAGGAGCAGGGAGTACGCTATGATGTCATTGATGCGATTCTGACAGCGAACGCATCTCGTGTCACAGAGACGCTTGCCCGTGCAGCTGCGCTGATGGACGATGTAGAAAAAGACGCATTCAAAGGCATTGTGGAATCGTTCAATCGCGTGAATAACCTGGCGCAAAAAGCAGCAGGAAGCAACGTAAATGTGGACTTGTTCGAAACAGATGCGGAGCGCAATATGTGGAACTCGTTCCAAAGCATCGAAGAGAAAACAGCACCGATGCTGGCAGGCGGTCAGTTTGCCGATGTGCTCGCGACGATGGCTGAACTAAAACCGGCGATTGATGCGTTCTTTGATCAAGTAATGGTTATGGTTGATAACGAAGCCGTGAAGCAGAACCGTCTCGCATTGCTTGCTACTATTGCGGCATTTGTATTTGGTTTTGCTGACTTCAGCAAGATTGTATTTGCGTAACGTTTACATCGTAAAAAAAGAGGCTATCTCGAACGTCATCATATGACAGTGAGGCTAGCCTCTTTTTCGTTGCGGTTCAACAAATTACTTTATCCGTACAAAATCCACTTGCAGGATCAGATGAATTTTATATAGTATATACTATATAGGAAAAAAACGAAGGTATAGTATAACACTTTATCTCCGAGTGGAGGTGAGCGAGATCGAACTCACAAAAAGACAGGAACATATTGTCGAGATTGTAAAAGGCGAGGGGCCGATTACAGGGGAGCAAATTGCGGAGCGGCTATCGCTTACGCGGGCGACACTGCGGCCGGACCTGGCGATTTTGACGATGGCCGGATTTCTGGATGCACGCCCGCGTGTCGGATATTTTTATACCGGAAAAGACAGCAACCAGTTGATTAAAGAAGAGGTCAGCCGTAAAATCGTGAAAGACTATAAAGCACCTCCGATTATCATTCAAGAATCTAGCTCCGTATATGATGCGATCTGTACACTGTTTCTCGAAGATGTCGGTACGCTGTTTGTCGTAAACAGCAAAAATCATCTGGCTGGGGTTGTCTCTCGTAAAGACTTGCTTCGCGCCGCACTAGGGAAGCAAAACCTTGAAGATATGCCAGTCAGTATTATCATGACCCGGATGCCAAATATTGTGGTTAGCCTGCCGGAAGATAGCCTGCTTGACGCGGCCAAGAAGTTGATTGACTACCAGATTGATTCCCTGCCGGTTGTCCGTCCGGTACAGGATGGTAGCCGAAGCGCATATGAAGTAGTAGGACGGGTGACGAAGACGACAATCACACGCGGCTTTGTGGAGTTTGGCAATGAAGTCAGCGTGTAAAATGTAAGGAGGATGTATGTTTCCCCCATTCTTCAATGAATCGACTGTATATGTTGTATCTGACTCTGTAGGCGAGACAGCCGAGTTTGTTGTGAAGGCGGCTGCCAGCCAATTTGCCAGTGAATCGTTGCACATCCGCAAGTTTCCATATATCGAAGACGAAGGCACATTGAACGAAATTATTCGCGCGGCTGCTGATACGAAAGCCATTATTGCGTATACCATTGTCATCCCGCATCTGCGTACGTATATGGAACAGAAGGCGGCGGAAGCAGGGGTAACAGCGGTTGATCTAATGAGCCCGATCGTCGGTGCTCTTGAGAAGTACTTGGATCGTGAACCTAGCTGTAAGCCGGGACTGGTTCGCCAACTGGATGAAGACTATTTCCGTAAGGTCGATGCTATCGAGTTCGCGGTTAAGTATGACGATGGCCGAGATCCACGTGGTATTTTGCGAGCGGATGTCATTCTAATCGGAGTATCTCGTACATCAAAGACACCGTTGTCGATGTATCTTGCTAATAAGCGTTACAAAGCGGCGAATGTCCCGCTTGTTCCGGAAGTAGCACCACCCGAGGAGCTGTTTCTTGTTCCAAAAGAGCGTTGTATTGGCCTGGTGATTGAGCCGGATCAATTGAACATGATCCGAACTGAACGACTGAAATCACTTGGTCTGACAGCGCAGGCGAACTATGCCAGCATGGAACGCATCAAGGTAGAGCTTGCGTATTCCCGGACGATTCTGGAGAAGGTCGGCTGTGTGGTGCTGGATGTGTCGAATAAAGCTGTCGAAGAGACGGCTACCTTGATCATGAGCATGCTGAAGCAGAATCAGCGAGGTTCATAAAAGAGCGCAGCTTTGCTGCGTTTTTTGTTTTTTCTGTATTGACAAACTTATTTACCGCGAGCAGGAAAAATAAATAAGCATGTAGAATACTACGTTTTATAACGCAGACACTGTAGGTAGTGCGTTACACGCCTGCTGAACCGGGTATACTAAAGAAAACGGGCAATTTCGACAAAATACGCGAAAATTTTTAAGTGAACGGCAGGAAAATGCGAGATTTTGCCGAATACTATTATCTCATTGCCTGAATCCGGTATCAGGTAGCGAGATAAGGAAGTACAGGTGAAGAACATGGCTGGACGAATTCCGGAAGAGATCATTGAACAGGTACGCACGAAGAGCGACATTGTAGATGTGATTGGACAGTATGTTCATCTGAAGAAGACTGGACGCAATTATTTCGGTCTCTGTCCATTCCATTCTGAGAAAAGTCCTTCCTTTGCGGTACATCCTGATAAGCAGCTGTTCCGTTGTTATGGATGTGGAGAGGCGGGGAATGTTCTTTCTTTTGTCATGAAAGTAGAAGGTCTGGAGTTCCCAGAAGCGGTGCGTCAGCTAGGGAGTCGGGTTGGAATTGAGGTTCCGCACCAGCAGGACAGACCTGAAGATGACCGAATACGGCGCAAGAAAGACACGATGCTTTCCGCCCACGATTTTGCAGCGAAGCTGTACCATCATCTTTTACGGAATACGGATCATGGTGAGAACGCACGAAATTATCTCTTGAACAGACAGATACAACTTGCTACAATTGAAGAGTTTGCTTTAGGGTACAGCCCGGATAGCTGGAACACGCTTCTGTACCAGCTTGAGAAGCGTGAATACCCTCTGCCTCTAATGGAGGAAGCCGGCCTTCTCAGTCGCAGTGAGAACGGTGAACGGTTATTTGATAAATTCCGGGGGCGCGTCATGTTCCCGATTCATGATTCGCAGGGACAGGTTGTGGCATTTGGCGCTCGTGCGCTTGGTGATGCCCAGCCGAAATACTTGAACAGTCCGGAAACACCATTGTTTAACAAAAGCCAGCTTTTGTTTAATCTGCATCGCGCCAGGACTTCTATTCGGAAGCAGCAGGAAGCGGTGCTGTTTGAAGGATATGTCGATGTCATATCAGCGTGGCAGGCCGGCATTCAAAATGGGGTTGCGTCTCTTGGAACATCCCTTACAGAACAGCAGGCTCGAATTATACGGCGAAATAGCGAACACGTCACGATCTGTTATGATTCGGATCAGGCGGGGACCCTCGCAGCATTCAAGGCGGCTGATCTTCTCGAGAAAGCAGGCTGCTTTGTAAAAGTTGCCCAGATGCCCGGCGGGATGGACCCGGATGACTATATTCGCAAATATGGCGGAGAACGATTCCGTAATGATATTCTGCTACATGCTTCTTCGGTCATGGCATTTCGGCTGCAGGTGATTCGCAGTCGCTATGCGCTTTCGGATGAGACTGAACGGATGCAGTATATTCATGAAGCGCTCACGGAGATTTCACATCTTCCGAGTGCGGTTGAGCGTGACCACTACATGCGGCAGCTTGCTGAAGAATTCCATCTCTCTCTGGATGCACTTAAACTTGAACAAAAGAAAGTGTTCAAAACGCAAAAAAAGACCAATAACAGGGATAATCTCAAAGAGGGATGGAATAATAGTATAGATAATAGCAGACATGTGGCGGCAAAGCCGCTTCTGCCGGCGTATTTGACTGCAGAGAAACACTTGCTAGCGCTTATGATGCAGAGTGCAGAGATTACCGAGCAGGTACAGGCTCAGATCGGGGCGGATTTTGCAGTGGACGATCACGTAGCACTGGCTGCACATCTGTACCGCTATTACGCTCAAGGATATGATTCCGATACAGCTCGTTTTGTCTCGTTCTTACAGGACAGGCGGCTGATTGACCGGGCTTCTGAACTGGCCCTGCTCGATGTGGACGCTTCGACTGTCACAGCCCGGCAGCTTGCTGATTACGTACGGCAGGTGCTTACGTATCCAAAACGGATGCAGATAGAGGAATTAAACAGGGAAAAAAACACACAAGAACGTGCGGGTAACGCACTTGCGGCGGCACGGATCGGAATGGAAATCATCCGTCTGCAGCAATCTCTAAAATAACAAAAGTCAAGCCCGTTGGAAGGAGGGAACACCATGACGAAAAAAGCAGAAAGCAAGCCTGAGGTGGAAGTAACCCTCGACCAGGTGAAGGAACAGTTAATTGGCCAGGGTAAAAAGCGGGGCACGCTTACGTATAAAGAAATCATGGAACGCCTCTCTACCTTTGATCAGGATTCGGATCAGATTGATGAATTTTTCGAATATTTAACTGATCAAGGCATTGAGGTCAGCAATGAATCAGAAGAAGATGATGAAGAACCGATCATCCCACGCGATGAAGAGAATGAGGAGAACGAAGATTATACATTCGATGATCTATCCGTGCCACCGGGTATTAAGATCAACGATCCGGTTCGGATGTATCTGAAAGAAATCGGTCGGGTTCCTCTTCTGTCTGCCCAGGAAGAGATTCAACTGGCAAAGCGCATTGAAACTGGTGATGAAGAAGCGAAGCGTCGTCTGGCAGAAGCGAATCTTCGTCTTGTTGTCAGCATTGCGAAGCGCTATGTAGGCCGTGGTATGCTGTTCCTTGATTTGATTCAGGAAGGCAACATGGGTTTGATTAAAGCGGTAGAAAAGTTCGATTACCAGAAGGGCTACAAGTTTAGTACGTATGCAACATGGTGGATTCGCCAGGCTATCACGCGTGCGATCGCGGACCAGGCGCGAACCATTCGGATTCCTGTGCATATGGTCGAGACGATTAACAAACTGATTCGTGTTTCCCGCCAGCTGCTTCAGGAGCTTGGTCGTGAACCGTCTCCAGAAGAGATCGCAGAAAAAATGGACCTTACGCCAGAAAAGGTTCGCGAAATTATGAAAATTGCGCAGGAACCGGTATCTCTTGAAACACCAATCGGGGAAGAGGACGATTCTCACCTTGGTGATTTCATTGAAGACCAGGATGCATTGGCTCCATCGGATGCGGCAGCTTATGAGCTACTTAAAGAACAGCTAGAAGATGTTCTCGACACACTGACAGAACGGGAAGAAAATGTACTTCGTCTTCGCTTTGGCCTTGATGATGGTCGTACTCGCACACTGGAAGAAGTGGGCAAAGTATTCGGTGTAACACGGGAGCGTATTCGTCAAATTGAAGCAAAAGCACTGCGCAAGCTTCGTCACCCAAGCCGAAGCAAACGGCTGAAAGACTTCCTAGAATAAGCGTCATATGAATTGATACAGCCTGCGTGAATGATGATCCGTAGGCTTTTTTTTTTGAATTCACCCCAGGGGAGGACCTGCTGATGAACGAACAGAAAAAGAAAATCATCATTGGTGAGATCGAATACTGGCGTAGAACGCACCTGCTGCCAGGCAAGTATTGTGATTTCCTGCTTAATTTATATACGGAAGGTGAAAGCGCTGGCCGCCATACAGGGGATGAGAAGTCACAGAACCAGATTGCAGCTTCATCAGGTTCACCTTCATTGCCCGCCTTTTCCCTACCGAATATTCGAATAAGCTGGGTATTGAGTGCGCTTCCAATTGCCGTGTTGTTGTATCTTGCTTTTCATTTTACCGATTTTACTTTGACAATGCAAATGACACTGATTGGATTTTTTACCCTTTTGTTTTATTTGATGGCGTTTTTAACGCGAAGACAGCCATTTTCCAACCATCTTTGTTTAGGGATTGCTTCTCTTCTGCTTGCGGTAGGAGGCATGCATATTCTTAAACTGCTTGGATATGGCTCTGCAATCGTTGTCTTCTTCCTGGCAGGATGCTGCCTTGTCTGGTTCATCAGTGGAATTATCAGCGGGAAGCGATATATTTCATTTTGTGGGCTGCTTGGACTGCTTGGGATATACGGCTGGATCACACAGATGGAGCTTGCAACTTTGTTTTCATGGTGGCGGATCGAGGCGTTCTGGCTTCCGGTGTCCATTGTGCTCATTGCATTCGGGCTCATATGGAAACGGCGCCAGGAGCAGATGTCGGGCATGTTGTTTTTTGCCGGGATGGTGGCTCTGTTCGGGTCTGAGGCTGTGGCGATGCTGACTGATAGTGCTGACAAAAATATTCTGCTGTACTTGATTTACGTAAAACTGTTCATAGCGCTGTTTCTTCTGCTTTCGCTGAAAAATTTTTGGTGGGGCTGGGTAAGCAAGCAGCCGCTTTCTTCGTAGCCGGTCAATTTGACCGGCTTGTTTATTTTTATACAAAGAAATAAGAAAAATGAAAACGTTTGCTTAATTTAGCAGGAAACTCTGGTGAAATATAGAATATACATAATTATGAATATTTTAATTAATTAGAATTGTAAACGGTTTCTGTGTGCTGTGAACCTGAGCTACCGCTCAATTACAAACAAGAAAGGTCGGAGAGAGTATGAATTTCACCCTGACAGACGAACAGAAAATGATTAAGAATACGATTCGTGATTTTGCGGAAGGCGAAGTCGAGCCGGGTGCATCGGAACGTGATCGTACAGGAGAGTTTCCGCTTGAAGCCTTCAAGAAGATGGCGGAACTTGATTTAATGGGATTGCCATTCCCGGAAGAGTACGGCGGTGCAGGAGCTGACACAATCAGTTTTGCGATTGTAGTGGAAGAACTGAGCCGTGTGTGTGCATCGACAGGCATTACATATTCAGCGCACGTTTCGCTTGGTGGTGCACCAATCAACATGTTTGGAACACATGAGCAGAAAGTGAAGTACCTCACGCCGGTTGCACGGGGTGAATACTTTGGCGCATTTGGGCTGACTGAACCGAATGCCGGATCAGACGCAGGGGGTACGCGTACCGTTGCGATACAGGATGGCAATGAATGGGTGATCAATGGCTCGAAATGTTACATTACGAACGCTAGCTATGCGAAAAATCTCGCACTGACTGCTGTTACTGATAAAGAAAAAGGAACAAGCGGCATTACGGCATTTATTGTACCGACTGATGCGCCAGGGTTCTCGGTTGTGGATGACTATGAGAAGTTGGGACTGAATGCGTCTAATACAACGCAATTGTTTATGGAAGATGTACGGGTGCCAGAAGAAAATATGCTTGGTAAACGCGGAGAAGGCTTCAAACAGTTCTTAGCTGTGCTTGACGGTGGCCGTATCGGCATTGGAGCTATGTCAGTAGGTGTGGCACAAGGCGCATATGAGAAAGCGCTTGCGTATGCGAATGAGCGGATGCAGTTCGGACGAAGTTTGTCGAAGTTCCAAGCGATCCAATTCAAGCTTGCTGATATGGCGATGAACATTGAATTGGCACGTACAATGGTGTATAAAGCGGCGTGGTTGAAAGATAACGGTCGTAAATTTACAAAGGAAGCAGCGATGGCGAAGCTGTTTGCTTCCGAGATTTGCATGCGCGTCTGTGATCAGGCGATTCAGATTCACGGTGGCAATGGATATATGCGTGAATACCAGGTGGAGCGCTTCTTCCGTGATGCAAAGCTGCTTGAGATTGGAGAGGGAACATCTGAAGTGCTACGTATGGTCATTGCCCGCCAGATTGGCTGTCAATAATTTAATACGAGGGAGGAATTATCTTGAGTGAGCCGGTATCGATTACAATTGGGGATTTGCTCGATCAGACGGCTGCCCAGCTTCCAGACAAGGAAGCTGTTGTGTATCCAGAACTAGGGTTGCGTTATACGTTTTCCGAGTTCCAAACTCTATGCAATCAGGTAGCCCGCGGTTTACTCGCTCTGGGGATTCAACCAGGTGAGAATATCGCTGCTTGGACGAGCAATCTGCCGGAGTGGATAACCGTCCAGTTCGGGTCCGCCAAGATGGGGGCAGTACTCGTAACGGTGAATACGAGTTATCGTACACATGAATTGGAGTATTTGCTTCGCCAGTCCGAATCCACGACCCTTATATTGATGGAAGAATTCCGTGGCGTAAGCTATGTGGATATGATATATGAGATTTGTCCCGAGCTTGCGGACTGTGAGCCGGGGCAGCTTAAGGCGAAACACCTCCCACATCTGCGCAATGTCATTCTAATCGGGAAGACACGTAGGCAGGGAATGTATATGTGGTCAGATGTTTTGGAGAAAGCGGCCATAGTATCTGAAGACGAGCGAGTTCAAGTTCAGAATTCCTTGCAGCCGGATGAAGTGATTAACATGCAGTATACATCCGGTACAACGGGTTTCCCTAAGGGAGTCATGCTGTCGCATAAAAATATTGTGAACAATGCAATTAACGTGGCAGGCTGTCAGAACATGACGGAAGCAGATCGGGTCTGCATTCCGGTTCCGTTCTTCCATTGCTTTGGTTGCGTTATGGGCACGCTGGCATGTGTGGCTACAGGTGCTACCATGGTTCCGATCATCTCGTTTGATCCGCTTAGCGTACTTCAGGCGGTGCAGGATGAGAAATGTACAGCACTGTACGGTGTACCGACGATGTTTATTGCGGAGCTGAATCATCCGGATTTTGAGCAGTTCGATCTGCGTTCCCTTCGAACCGGCATTATGGCGGGATCACCGTGTCCGGCCGAAGTGATGAAAAAGGTCGTCGATGTAATGGGTGCCCGCGAGATTACGATTGCATATGGGCAGACAGAGTCCGCACCGGTGATTACGCAGACGCGTCCGAATGACACGATTGATCAGCGCGTGTCGACCGTGGGCCGCGTTCTTCCACATGTCGAAGCGAAAATTGTGGACCCGGCAACAGGTGAGGAGCTCGGAGTTGGGGAGCAGGGCGAGCTTTGCACCCGTGGCGTACATGTCATGAAAGGCTACTATAACATGCCGGAACAGACGACGCGGGCAATTGATCATGAAGGTTGGCTGCATACCGGAGACCTGGCGACAGTAGACGAGGATGGATACTATCGGATTACGGGTCGACTCAAAGACATGATCATTCGCGGCGGAGAAAATGTCTATCCGCGTGAGATTGAAGAATTCCTCTATACACATGACCAGATTGTAGACGTACAGGTTGTTGGGTTACCGGACGAGCTGTACGGTGAGCAGATTCTTGCGTGCATTAAAGTCAAGGAAGGCGAAGTGCTCACAGTGGAAGAAGTGAAAGAATATTGCCGGGGTAAAATTGCTCGCTACAAAATCCCGCATTATGTACAGATTGTAGAGGAGTATCCGATGACGGCATCCGGTAAAATTCAAAAATTCCGTCTGCGTGAACAGGCGATTGCGGTGCTTGGGATTAAATAAGTTGCCGTGAGTTTGTTTGATGAGGTTGATGTCGGCAAAGTTTGGTGGCGGGAAGCGGAGAAGAGAGAAGTTCGTCACTTGATTATGCGCTGCAAGGGAGCATGACTGGCCGCTCCAGGAGGCAGGCAGACGTACCCGCAAAGGGGGCCAATGATGGTTTGCTTCGTTGCTTGCGGGCAAAAGCTCGTCTGCCTACCTCCTTCCGCTGGGTGGGCGCATAAAAGCGTTCCGTACTTTCTCTCTTCTCCGCTCCCGGCACACTTTGCTGCTTAAACCTTTAAACAAACTATTGCACTAGCTTCATGCTGTATATGTATATACCAGGGGATGTCTCGAAAGTCATGTAAGTGACGGGCGAGGCGTCTTTTTTATTTAGGGGTAGAGGGAGCATTCTTTTATTCTATAATACAACATGGGAAGGTTGTGCATTTTTTGCACGTTGACAATGATTATCATGTTCGTTATCATTGTCGTCAGTTGAATAATATTGATTATCAATATTATTTTTTACTTAACAAGTACTATATAAGGTGGGGTATCATGGGGAATATTTTAGAGAACAGGACGATTGAAGAAAATTTTTTTGAAATTGCACAAGATTTTCAAAGTAAATTAGACATCATTCAATCTTCCCATAAAATAGAAATCAACATTCTTAAAGAAAACGTTGAACATTTAAATCAACATCTTATTCAAATCCAAGAGCTGCTAAAAAAAGATAAAAATAAAAAAATGAATATATCAATTAATTGGTATAAATTTTTTAGAACTTCACATCTTTATATCGGGTTAAGCACTTCTATTTTAATGATAATCGTTTGTATTGCAGGTCTTATCTTTAGACACCCAACTTTATTTGGAATTAGCACAACAATCTCAAGTTTAAATTCGGGGATGTTTATTATTGGGAATTATAAAATAGACTTTACTTTCTTAGTGGATATAATGGCTATCACTTTACTATATTTAATAGGTAGTGGCATCGGAATGTGGTATTATCCTAAAATGTTGAAAAAACGAAAAGAAAAAATTAAAAAAGAGATGAAAAAGGTAGCGTAGTTATTATCAACTCAATTTTCGTAACATAAATCAGGTAAGTAAACTTTGGTGTAGATAGGTAAAGTTGAAATCCATTGCTGGAATAAAAAAGCCTCCCGCTTATGGGTGGCTTTTTTTATGTTTCCTACATCGCCCATGTCAAGCAACTTTTAAAGACAGCGTTTCTCTTCCGATGCCCCATATGGTAAGCTAATGAAGAACGTTCCAGATTGAGGAGAGAAGCAACGTATGATTGAGATTTCACAGCGATTACAACGGATTGGCGATCGAGTGGAGCATGGAAGCCGCGTGGCTGACATTGGCTCTGACCACGCGTATCTGCCGACTTATTTAATACAGCAGGGGATTGCCGCTTCCTGCATTGCAGGTGAGGTAAATAAAGGGCCGTGGCAGTCTGCCGCACGCCAGATACAATCAGCAGGACTGACAGACCGGATCGAAGCCCGCCTTGGGGACGGGCTGGCTGTGCTTGAACCAGGAGAAGTAGACGTGGTGTGCATCTCCGGCATGGGTGGAAGTCTAATTGCCTCGATTCTTGGAGCGGGGGAAGCGAAGCTTGTTGGTGTCAGACAGCTCATATTGCAGCCAAATGTCGCAGCTCCCCTTGTGCGCCGCTGGCTGATGGAGCACGGTTGGCAGCTTGTCGCGGAAGACATTCTTGAAGAAGACGGAATTATTTATGAAATTCTGGAGGCACGACCGGGCGATCCGATGCTTCCATATGAGGACAGTACGCGAACGCCGGCAGACCTCGTAGAGATAGGCCCCCACTTGTGGCATAAGAAATCCCCGGTGCTGCATAAGAAATGGTCACTTGAGTGTGCCAAGCTGCGGATGGTGCTTGACCAGATGACCAAAGCGAAAAGTGCAGAGGCCGAAAGCCGCAGGGAGGAAATGGAGAAGAGATTGAATTGGATGGAGGAGATGCTTGCGTGTATGCAAACGGACAGCGTATAATCCAATACTTTGAACAATTTGCCCCGAAGCATCTGGCGATGGAAGGGGATAAAATCGGGCTACAGGTCGGCACCTTGCAAAAAGAAGTTAAGAAAGTAATGATTGCCCTCGATATACTGGAGAATGTAGTCGATGAAGCAATTGCAGAGGGTGTAGATTTGATTATTGCACATCATGCCGTTATTTTCCGTCCGCTCAAAAATTTGCGCACCGACTTGCCGGCAGGCCGTCTATATGAGAAGCTCATCAAACATGATATCGCCGTATATATCGCGCATACAAATCTTGATGTAGCAGAAGGTGGCATTAACGATCTGATGGCCGAAGCACTTGGGCTAACTGACGTGGACATACTAGAGAAGTGGCATGAACAGAAGTTGAAAAAAATCGTCGTCTATGTCCCGGTATCGCATGTGGATGTGGTACGTAATGCTATGACACAGGCCGGAGCGGGATGGATCGGTCAGTATAGCCATTGCTCGTTCAGTGTAAGTGGAACGGGCACGTTTATGCCGCATGAAGGTACGACTCCCTACATTGGAGAGCAGGATAAACTCGAGCAAGTGGAAGAAGTACGGTTGGAGACGATTATGCCCGGAGACATACAGACGCGCGTCGTGAAAGCGATGACAGCAGCGCATCCGTATGAAGAAGTTGCCTATGACATCTACCCGGTTGAGCAGGCAGGCACAACATGGGGCATTGGCCGCATTGGGAAATTGCCACAGGCGATGGAACTCGGGGCATTTGCCGAGCAGGTGAAGAAAGCATTCGGCGTATCCGGTGCGCGTGTTGTTGGAGAGCTGGACCGCCCGGTGCGCAAGGTGGCCGTTCTCGGTGGCGATGGCAACAGCTTTGTCTCGAAAGCGATGTTTCGTGGGGCGGATGTACTTGTGACCGGCGATATTTATTACCATACCGCGCACGATGCGATGGCAGGAGGTCTCTCGATTGTAGACCCGGGTCATAATGTTGAAAAGATTATGAAGCAGGGCGTGCAGAAGGTGCTTGCAAAGCGTCTGCACGACGATCATCTGGATACAGAAGTAATTGTATCCCGTGTAAATACAGACCCGTTTACTTTTGTATAAGATAAAGAAGAGGAGAGAAGAGAAATACCAACTATGAAAGAAGCACGATCATTGCTGATATGGAATCGGGTGCGCCAGGAATGTAGTCGAATTGAAGAGAAGCTCGCATTACTTAAGGCGGAAGAACGAGAGCTTATGGAACGGAGACGGGCTGCTGAGCAGAAAATCACGTCTATCGGGACACCTTCGGATGACGATATTGATGGCAAAATCAATCTTGCGTTGGCACAGCAGGAACTATGGCTTGTGAACAAAGATGAAGAGCGTTTTTTTGAGCGCCGTTTCACCGAAGAATCCAGTCTTAGGGAAAAGAAGAGGGAGAAGGAGGCGGAAGCAAAACGCTATAAAGCAGCGCTTTCCGCAGATACACTCGCGTTGTATCACCGTGTTATCGATCTCATCCCGGATAATCCGGTTGTAGAAGTGCGCCGTCGTTCTTGCATGGGGTGCTATCTGCCTCTGTCTGCTGCACAGATGGAAGAGTGGGAACGCGGGCGGCGTTTGATTGTATGCGGGGAATGTGGGCGTATTCTTGTCTAGTATATAGGATGGAATCAAACGGAAAACATTTTTTCGTGCAAAAAGGCTGATATCTTTTTGCGGCGTGTTATAATGGCGGTACTATGCTTCATATAAATGCACTGTGAATATATAAGAAATAAGCATAAATTTTTTACGAGAAAAGAGGAGTCGCCTTGCTTTTAACAAGTCATTTAGACCATCGTTTGGAAAAAAAGTTCAAAGAGCTGTATGAGACCCATCTAGAGCGTTCGAGAGCGATCGACTGGAGCTACCATGAGTTTTTGCCGTGGGATCAGGGCCAAGATTTCAAACGCGTTCCATATGAACCGGGACAGGGTAACCTGACAGAGAGCTTGCGCATTGCTGTCGAAACGGCACTGCTGACCGAAGTGAATCTGCCGTGGTTTACTAGCTACCTGAACGAAACGTTTCGCGGTTCATTCAGCGTAATGCACGATTTTATCCATACATGGACAGCAGAGGAAGATCAGCACTCCAGTCTGTTAGAGACGTATTTACTGCTGACGCGCAATGGCGACCCGCGTAGCATTCATGACCTGCGCAAGCAGACCGTCGAACACGGCTGGGTTGGACATTTTACAACACCGTTGGAGACGCTTGCATATACAACCTTGCAGGAGCTAGCTACAATGGTATTCTACAATAACGTAGCCCGTGTAGCGCGAGAAGAGGACCCGATTCTGTCGACACTTCTGCGCCGCCTGTCTAAAGATGAGGTGCTGCACTATGCGTTTTATCGTGATGCAGTAAAAGCGCATCTTGAAGTAGACGAGAATTACGTATACCATCTTGCCGGGGTTATGATTAACTTCACAATGCCAGGCGCTGTAATGCCAGATTACGATGGGCGGATGAATGTCATTGCCAAGGAAGCATATGGCCCGATTGAATATTTTGATCAGGTTTATGAAGTGCTGATGGATTACTGGGGGATTGAATCACTCCGTCCAAGTGCGCCGGAAGCAGAAGAAGCACGTCAGCGCATCATCGTCCATTATGGTCGCTTAAAACGAGTCTGCACCCGTCTGCGTGCCGCAAAACAAAAAAATCGCTAAGTAAACAACATGTTGTACAAGCCCGGAAGCGATTCCGGGCTTTTGTGTAGGGAAAAAAGGGGGGGGAAGAAATGAATAATGAGATGACCGCTATTGTTGAGAAGATGCGAGAGTTCCGGTTGGATGCAGGGATTACACTCCAGGAGATTGAGCAGGGAACGGGCATCTCGATTCAGCGTTTGAAGCGGATTGAGAAGGGGGCAAGCCCGCTTACGGTAGAAGAAATGGAAGAACTTCTTTCATTTTATCAACTGGACGCGAATGAAGTGCTCTCTTATGGAAGTTTGCAGGCGCAGAAAGTGCAGAAGCAGAGTCGCCTGACAAAAGGAGTGATCTGGGCTGCAATTCTTGTAGTAGCAGGATATGGAGGCTATCAAGGATATCAAGTATTTACAGCAGGGAAAGCGGCGGTAGCTGTGACAGATGCCGTTCCTGCTGTAGCAAAAGAAGAGAAAGTAAACGATCTGTTATCTTCTCAAAAAAGTGTGGCGAAACCAACTGCTGAGTCGAAAAAAGCAGCTGCTATCAAAGCGCAGCCTGCTCTTTTCAGGCTGGCTGTCTCGGGTGACACCGCATATCGTAGTGCTTCGGTTCGTCCGGTAGCGGGGACAGACTTTCATCTGATCCCGGTATACGGATTTACGCCAGGTGGTGACATTCCAGCTTGGCTTACACAGACAGCGAAGAATGGGGCAGCGGGCATTGATATAGCGAATAGTGATGTGTTGGCGGGAAAAGCACGCGAGCAGGTGACAGCAGAAGTAAAACGGCTGCGCAGTCAGAACATCCCGGTACTTGGATTTGGCACGCAGGCAGAAGCATTTGCACCGTATATTCGTGAAAAAAATGGAACGAAATATGGCATGCTTGCCTTCTCGCGCATTGTTCCTTCCGTGGATTGGAAAGCAGAGGCAGGACAAGCGGGGGTAGCGGATGCGTATGGTACGCACATTTTGGATGATATTCGCCGTGCCAAAAAGCAGGCAGACGTAGTTGTCGTCAACATGTTCTGGGGAGCATCGGATAGTACGACGCCTGAGCGCTACCAGAAAGACATGGCGCAGGAGCTTATTGATGCTGGGGCGGACGTCATTATTGGACATCGGGCGCAGTCTGTGCAGCCATATGAAGTATATAAAGGAAAATACGTGTTTTATAATATTGGTTCTCAGCAGCTGGAGCTTGGATTCGACGGTAAAACGCTAAAGGAAGCAGCCTTAGTAAATGGCTCCAATAAAAAAATAATTGCAATCCAGAAATAAAAGATAATTTATAAAATAAAATACATTGCTCTTTATGTATAAACTTTGTATAATTATCACTACATACTAATAATTATACTGTTCGTAAAGGGGAATTTATCATGAAGATGTGGAAGAGAGCGAGTATTTCGTTCCTCATTGTTGCAATGGGAGCACTGACTGCTGCATGCGGGAAAACAGAAGAAGCAAAGCCTGCTGCTGATAGCAAAAAAATTGTGGCGGTAACACATGCCCAGTTCCCGCCGTTTGAGTATATGAGTCCGGATGGCAAGCCGGAGGGCTTTGATGTCGATGTCATCAAGGCGATTGGAAAAGAAGTTGGGCTTGATGTTGATGTACAGGATGCAAGCTTTGATGGGGCACAAGAGCAAGTGAAAAGTGGAAAAGCCCAGATTGCGATTGCTGCGATTACGATTAACGACAAGCGTAAGAAACAATACGCTTTCTCTGATCCGTATTTTGAAGCGAAACAGCTGATTATGGTTCCAGAAGGTTCGCCTGTAAAATCGTTAAAAGATGTGAAAGACAAGCGTGTAGGGGTTCAACTGTCTACAACAGGTGCGCTGATTGCAGAAGGAGTACTCGGCAAAGGCAATGTGAATTTGAAGCAGTTTGATGACCTTCCGTCTGCGATGGATGATTTGTACAACAAGCGGATTGATGTCGTGATTGGTGATAATGTTCCCATGTTGACGCAGATGAAAAAGACAAACAAACCAGGTTTTATAACCATTGAGGATCCATCGATGCCGAAGGAAAACTATGGAATCATGATGAATCAGAACGACAAAGCATTTGTTGCCAAAATCAACGAAGGTCTGAAAAAGATCAAACAAAACGGCACATATAGTGAACTGTACAAAAAATACTTTGGGCAAAAATAAGCTGGAAATAGAGAGAATCCACGGATTCTCTTTTTTTATTCCCAAATTCCTGCTATTCCTGCTACAATAAAGAATGTCCTATACAGGTAAAGGAGATTGACTTTGACGATGAGAAAAAAATGGACAATGGCGGCGACCGCGCTGTTTGTCTCGGTCAGCTTGTTAACGACCGGATGCAACACACGGGTCATCGAGCATGAGAACCAGGCGTTAAAAACGGAACTCGATACAGTTAAGAAACAATTGGATACTACACGCCAGCAAGTAAAAACGGCGGAAGATGCAAAATCGAAAATGGAAAGAGTGGCAGCACTTACGAAAAGCCCGGATGTAGACGAAACAACGCTACCGCAGCTTGCCTACATTCAGGCAGAGGCAGCGCAAACGGCATTTTATGGTGTATATGGCACGGGGATGCCGCAGGCCGCATCGGATGTAGACTCTGTGCGAAAGCTCGTACTCAAGCAGTATCGTAACATGCTTGCTCCGATTGCAGTGGACGATTTCATTAATAGTGAGTCCAAACGTTTGCAGAGCGCCTGGACAAGCCGAGCAGCGGCGGCTCCACTACAGGATCGCCTAAAGCAGGTATCGTTGAAGGAGAAACAGGACAAATCTGCTGTAGTCGAAGCAATCGTAACGCGAACCCCGCTTTCGGCTACTTCGACTCCAGCTCCGACAGGCGATGTATTAATGACGATTATGATGGAAAAAACCGAATATGGATGGAAGCTGAGCTCTATGCAGATAGGTCCGGTTCCGCCGGTTCAGCCTGCTGAAATGCCTGCTGATCCAACACAAAATAAAAACTCTTGAACCATCAGGCTCAAGAGTTTTTTTCGTGAATAACTAGCTGGATACTGAAATCGCTGGAAATAAAATCGAGGGTGCACCGAACTGGCTGTGGCCGCTTGGCATGGAGAACTCGAAGTCAGTTGCTTTTACTGCGGGCTGGCTAAACAGGTCAAAGAAATTGTGGGCGATCGTAATGTCTTTGACCGGAGAGGCGAGCTGGCCGTTCTCAATTCGGTACCCTTGTGCTGCAAGTGAGAAATCGCCGGAGATCGCATTTGTGCCAGAATGAAGGCCCTGTACGTCCGTAATGTAGAGGCCGCTGCCCATATCCGCAAACAGTGCTGCTAACTCCTGTGTGCCATTCGGAATTTGTAAGCGGTGTGGTGCGATTTGTACGGTGCCCTTGTAGCTGCGCAGCCCGTGTGCAGTCGGTGTCTGCTTCATCTCAGCTGCCGTTTTCAGGCTATGCAGGTAACTCTCGATCACACCGTCACGCACGAGATGAAGCGTACGGGTATCGACTCCTTCGTCGTCAAACAGGATGCGCTCATGGCCGGAATAAGGATCGTCAAGCAGATCGAGTGAGCCGAACAGTTTCTCCCCGAGCATGCCTTCTAAGCGCGATGTACCCTGTAGGACGTTGCGTGCTGAGAAAATACTGCTATATACACCAAGTAGCGAGCAGATGATGCGTCGGTCGAGCACAACCGGGTATGATCCAGTTGGTACGGCCTTGCCGCCGAGCTTGCGGCGTGCTTTGCCTGCTGCTTCTTCAATGAGTGAATCAAGCGATACATGCCGCAAGTCTCCGATGTAGTAGGAACTGTCGGTTTCTACATCATCACCGCGTTTTACGATGACAGACAAATATGCCATGCTATAGTTGGAACGGTACGACTTGTTTAGCCCGTACGTATTGGCAATACGGCGCATGCCGTCCCCCGAGCTGATCATCGCATAGCTGACATCTGATACGTCAGCGGCCTGTCGCGCTCTGCTCTCAAGTTCGAGGGCCAGTGCGATTTTCTCTTCTTCTGTTATGTCAGGCTGGCTATCATGCCAGCTACCTTCCTGCTTTTCTGCGAGAAGAGGTTCCCGTTCATGAATAAGAGATGCGTTATCTTTGACCATATCAAGCAGCGCTTCTGCTTCAGATGGATGAACGCGCTCCGTATACGCATAGCCGGTTCCGCTCTGATACGTGCCGCGCACACCGATGCCCGCTGTATTGGTCTTTTTGTACGATTCGATTTTGCCTTCGTACGCTTGAACGCTGAAGTTTGTCGATTCACTCGTTAGAGCTTCGAGTTCGGTAATATGTTTTTTCTGAGCAAGTGCAAATAATTGTTCGATCATTGGCTACCTCCTACTGTCAGCTGAGATACGCGCAGAGCCGGCTGACCAACGTTTACCGGGATGGAGCCGCTAACGGAGCCACACATGCCCTGGCCTGGCAGGAAGTTATCGCCGACCATATCGACATCGTACATCGTCTGACGCCCATTTCCGATCAGGGTGGCCCCTTTAACCGGATAGGTCAGCTGACCGTTCTCAATCATATAGCCTTCAAGCACTGCGAAGTTAAAATCACCTGTTGTCGTATTCACGCTGCCGCCGCCCATCGTTTTGGCGTACAGGCCGTGTGCAGTCGATGTGATCATATCCGCGAGCTTATCTGAACCGGGTAGAATATACGTATTGGTCATACGGGATGTCGGAGCGTAGCGGTACGATTGACGACGTGCCGAGCCAGTTGGCGCCATATTCATCCGGCGTCCGTTCAATTTATCCACAAGATACCCCTTGAGAACACCTTTCTCGATCAGTACATTGCGGTGGCTGTGTGTGCCTTCGTCGTCGACATGGAGGGAGCCCCATTCATTCGTGATCGTGCCGTCGTCTACCGCTGAGATTTTCGAGCTGACGACCTGCTGGCCTAGTTTGCCTGCATAAGGACCTTTGCCTTTGGCAACCGCTGTTGCTTCCATACCGTGTCCGCACGCTTCATGAAAAATAACGCCACCAAAACCATTGTCGATTACAACAGGCATTTTACCGCCTGGACAAGGTTTGGCTTCCAGCATACGAACGGCGATGTCTGCCGCATCTTCGGCGAGAGCACGCAAGTCGATTTCGTTATAGAATTCAAATCCCTTCTGGGCGCCGGGCGCAATATAGCCGCGCTGCTTCTGGTTATCTTCTGTCGCAATAGCCTCGATAAACAGACGAGTACGGACGCGTTTATCTTCGGCCCATAATCCTTCTGAATTGGCGATCAGGATATTTTGTGTTTCATCAAAATAGCGTGCCTGCACTTGCGTAATCGCGGTGTGATACGCCATCGCATGGTGGCTGACTTCCGCGAGCACGTCTCGCTTGCGATAAATCGAAACAACGCGCGGATCAATGAGCGCGATATGACGGGGCACGATGAGTTCTTTGTGGAACGTGATTGTGCGATTCGCCTGTGTTCCCTGTTTCGCAGCTAGAGACAGGCGGCGTGCTGTATCAATCAGGTGAGCTTCGTCTTCATTGCTTGTATATGTGTACAAGTAGTCAAGGCCATGAAAAATCCGAATTCCAATGCCAAAATCTTGGCCGGAGCGGGCTTTTTCTACCTCGCCTTTTACCATTGAGATGTTTTGCTCGATTCGATTCTCGACAAAAACTTCTGCAAAATCTCCTCCGTGCGAAAGCGCGGCCTGCAGAACGCGCTCCACAGTGATTGGTGTTAGCATGGCGACTCTCCCCTTTCTGTGCGAATATACTGGTAGTATTCTTATTTTATGATATGAAAAGGTTTTACGGAAGGATTTGTCGGAGGATGTATTACGTCTATATCGTACAATGTTGTGACGGAACGCTGTATACGGGTTCCACGAATGATGTATGCGCCCGCCTGCGTAAGCATAATGAAGGCAAAGGGGCAAAGTACACGCGTGGTCGCACCCCGGTAGTACCGGTGTATGTAGAAGAGTTGCCGGATAAAAGTGCGGCGCTTAAGCGCGAATGCGAATTGAAAAAATATTCACGAAAACAGAAAGAAAAATTGATTGCAGCCCATACAGAAAATGCGGTTATTTTTGGGGGAAACGAGCATCTTAAGTACGGGGGTGATACAAATGGCTAAACGTTCTAAAGCAAACACAAACGTAGATCAGGTGCGCCAGCAAAATGCAGCTTCCCAAATGGGAAACTCCGACACTGAGTTCGCAAGCGAAACAGATGTGCAGGCAGTGCGTCAGGCGAACCAGCAGTCTGCTGCGAAAGTGCAGCAGAACAATCAGCAGAGCAACCAGAACAATCAGTTCTAGGTTCTGCATTACAGCAGAGACTCCGGGAATCCGGGGTCTTTTCTTTTTTTGAAATCGGCATCGCGTGGTGGTGGGAGTAGAGAAGAGAGAAGCCGTTCGCTTGGTACGCTTTGCAAGGATGTGTAGACGGGCCGCTTCAGGAGCCCGGCGAACTCGCCCGCAAAAGAGGACCCGCGATGTTATTTCACGGAAGGATTGCGGGCAAAGGCTCGTTCGCCGCTCTCCTTCCGCTGGGTGGAAAGCGTACAGGCGCTCTCTTGCTTCTCTCTTCTCTCCTCCCAACAAAGCTGGGATTTAAAAAAGTAAAATCCAACATGTAGAGAGAAGATATGCTTTTCTATAGGCAGAGGTTATAACGATGATAATATCTATATATTTGGATTATGGTGCATCTTCTATTATGATGGATGAAGACAGTGAAATGGTTCTATTTCATATAGCGGAGGGGTAGCGGGTGGAAAATAGACGAGAGAATGTTATGACGAAATTTGATGAAATAGCGAGCAAGTATGATGAACAGCGAAAAAAGCTGATTCCGTGCTTTGATGATTTTTATAGCATTGCAGTCTCTGTTGCCAAAGCAGCAAACGATTCTCCGAATATCCTGGATGTAGGGGCGGGTACAGGGCTTCTTTCTGCTTTTATATTGGAGAAGTATCCGCAAGCAAACGTAACGCTTATTGATATTTCCGAAAAAATGCTAGAAGTAGCAAAGGTTCGATTTGAGAAGTATCAAAATGTGACATACATTGTAGATGATTATACGAAGCATGATTTTACTGAAAAGTTTGACGTAGTAATTTCCTCTCTTTCCATTCATCATTTAACAGGGATAGAAAAGAAGGGTTTATACGAGCGTATTTTCTCTTGGTTGAAAGCAGACGGAGTGTTCGTAAATGCGGATCAGGTTCTGGGCAGTACCCCGTATATTGATGAGCTTTACAAAACGGATTGGAAGCAAAAAGTGGAGAGCAGCGGGATGGATAGACACGAAATTATATCCACTTATGAAAGGACGAAACTGGATAAAATGTCAACGCTGAACGAGCAGCTGGATTGGCTAAAAGAAGCTGGATTTTCGGATGCGGATTGTGTGTATAAGTATTTTAACTTTGTGGTTTTATACGGAAGGAAATTAGCCGACTGATAAGGAGCAAAGAATAGGATGCCTATAACGTCATTAGTCATAATTGGTTTTTTGGCAGTGGTTGTAAGCACGATAGCATTGCTGATTAGAAATCCATTTGCAAAGAAAGTAACGACCAGTAAAATGGCTGAAAAGCTAAAGGGGACAGATTGGTTTCAAAGTCACTGGAAAGCCGGATTATTTTTGTTCGGTATAAATGCCGGCCTTTTTTTCGGCACAGGTTTCCTGCTTCTTAATTACCGGTTTTGCGGCTGGGGATAAAACAGACAATTTGTAGCTACTGACAGGGAGTATGAGTAAATAATCTTTAAAACATTCTTGACTGAGCAGGTTGGCTGATATAAAATAAATCTTGTCGCTGAAATTAAAAAACAGCATAAAGGGAGTATAGCCAAGTGGTAAGGCAAAGGTCTGCAAAACCTTTATTCCCCGGTTCAAATCCGGGTACTCCCTCCATACAGCCTGCGGTCGTGGTGGAATTGGCAGACACGCTATCTTGAGGGGGTAGTGATCTATGATCGTGCGAGTTCGAGTCTCGCCGACCGCATCCTGATCTAGTATCCGACACAACATCAATCATAAAATGGACTCATAGCTCAGTTGGTTAGAGCGCTACGTTGACATCGTAGAGGTCGCTGGTTCGAATCCAGTTGAGTCCACCATATTGTTTTAAGCAAACAGGATTTTTTAAATTGAAGAATTTTTAATCTGCGGTCGTGGTGGAATTGGCAGACACGCTATCTTGAGGGGGTAGTGATCTATGATCGTGCGAGTTCGAGTCTCGCCGACCGCATCCTGATTTAGTATCTGACACAACATCAACCATAAAACGGACTCATAGCTCAGTTGGTTAGAGCGCTACGTTGACATCGTAGAGGTCGTTGGTTCGAATCCAATTGAGTCCATCATACACATGAACGTAAACAAAAGAGCCTACTCGCGGAGTGGGCTCTTTTGTTTTTGTGTGCTAAATGTATGAAATCATCGATTCCTATTAGCACAAGAGTGTTTATTTTAAATACCATTTAATCGCATTCTTATATAAAACTTTTTCGGCTTGTTCTTCTCCAAGAGTGTTGTAAATCAGTTCAATATCAGAATGATTATACGGTCTCTTTGCTCTCGTTGATGGTAAGTCCGTCCCAAACATTAAAGCATCTGGATTTACCGAATAAATTGAACGGATAGCCTGTTCTACATGAAGTTCAACCCTACCAAAGCCCGTCGCTTTAACTCTAACCCCTTTATCTACTAAAGATAGAAGATGTTTAAATCCTTCTTTTGATAAACCCAAATGGTCTATCGAAACAGCAGGAAGAGTGTTCAATGTTGATGCAATTTCAGGTAAAGAATTGGAGTCAATATATAATTCTGCGTGCCAGCCTACTAACTCATACACCCTTCTTGCAAAGTAGTCTAAACGAGAAATATCTTCTGAACCTCCTCGCTTGACATTAAAACGAATTGCTCTGACACCATAGTTATCAAGTTTTATGATTTCTTCATCTGATGTATCATGAGGCAATTGAGTTACACCAACAAAATTCGTACCGAGTTTTTGTAGTGAATCAATCAAATAAGATTGGTCAAATCCTTGAAACGAGCCAGATACTATTGCACCCCCTTTACTATGTAACTCCTGCACATTATTTAGATAGTCTTGGCAGGTAAAAGTATTCGGTAAAAATCCTTGATTTTCGATTAAAGGAAAACGGGGGTCAATGATATGTAAATGAGTATCAAATATTGTACGCATAAAACCACCCTTTCTTCTTTTCTTTCAAGGCAATCAATCATATAAAAAGATAGCTACTGTATGGATTCTGTTTCTTCAAAATGAAACTGCGGCGGTTTATGTCGGAATGCTTTCGTCATATAAACCAGATACAATAATCCGAGCGTACTCCACGCGAGACCGAGCATAACGGATTTGGCATCTAGATGTGCCCAGATAAAACCGATGAAGCTGATCCCGATTAAAGGCAGAACCATATAGTTTAGCATGGCTTTCCATCCACGTTCTTTGCGGCGTACCATATAGTGCACGATAACGGATAGATTGACAAACGTAAACGCCGTCAGCGCGCCAAAATTAATAAATGATGTAGCGGTAATCAAGTCCAGGCACAGTGCGGTTAGCGATGTCAGAGCGATGAGGACTACGTTATACACGGGTACACCAAGGCGCGGATGCACATAGCCGAAGATGCGTTCTGGTAGCACTCGATCACGTCCCATTGCATACAGCAGACGGGATGCGCTTACACTTGATGCGATACCGGATGCAAGTGTTGAAGTAAGAGCTGCTGCAAGAAATACGGCCTGGAACAGCGTGCCGCCAATTGTTAATGCGATTTCGGGAGATGCAGCTTCTGGATCATGAAACACGGAAATATCCGGGAACAACAGCTGGGTAAAATACGAGACAGTCGTAAACAGCATACCACCGATTAGCGCGGCGAGAAATATAGCACGCGGAATGGTTTGACGCGGATTAGGTGTTTCTTCCGACAGCGTGGTAACGGCATCAAATCCAAGAAAAGCAAAGCAGAGAATGGATGCGCCTGACAGAAGAGCTGCTGCTTGCATATCCGGTGCATAAAATGGATGCATCGAGAAGAGGTTCTCCCCTTTGCCAAGCAGGCCGCGAATGGCCAGCGTAGCGAATAAAATACAGACAAGAAACTGGAACAAAACAAGAATGGCGTTAATTGATACTGTGATCGTCACGCGAGACAGATTCACAAGCAAAAGTACAGCGATGAATCCCACAATCCATATCCAGCCCGGTACGTTTGGGAATGCGGCGGATAGATAAATTTTGGTCAGCAGGGCATTAATCATCGGCAGAAATATATAGTCAAGCAGTGCTGCCCAGCCGACCAGAAATCCGAGGTATGGATGCATGGTTTTCTGTGTATATGTATAAGCTGATCCCGCACTTGGATATACTCGCACCATCTTGCCATAGCTTGCTGCTGTAAATAAGATCGCGGCGAGTGTCAGCACATACGCCATAGGCACATGCCCGCCCGTCTCTTCTGAAACAATACCGTATGTATCGAAAACAGCCATTGGTGCCATGTAGCCAAGGCCGATGAATACGATATGCCATAATTTTAATGATTTTTGTAAATGATGATTCTTTTCTTCCAACCGTATATTCTCCCTTCAAAAAAACGTTTTGCAAAGGATAAGTGTACCATAAAAGCCGAGCATTTTTATGCCCGGCTTTGCAAATTTATACTTCTATTCCGATATGTGCGGACACGTATTATACATCCGACTCAACGGTTCTTCCTGGATAAAACATGTGTTCTTCACTGCGCGGGACGAGCTTGCCAGAGATATGGACAGGCGTGAGCCGATAGACGAGTGTTGGACTGCCCATACTGGAACGGTACCCGTCCACATGAGCGGAAGCGAGCGCATTATTGTAGTAACCCGGCACATATTTATCCAGCATCGCCTGCATGGCGGCGGTTGCTTCTGTTAGGTCTATGACACGCTCCGGGCATCCGAACACCATTACACTACGATAAGCGGTGCCTGTATGAGCGGGAACCGGATGCGTAATCGTGCCCCAATCTTCGACAACAGTAAAGCAGAGCGTACTTGTGTTGGTGTTCAGTGTTTCATATTTGCGGCCACCCTGACTGCCGTGAAAATAAATATGGCCGTTATACCAGGTGAAGTTAAGCGGGACGACGTATGTACCGTTCTCGTCTTGCAGACCGAGAAAGCCAGTGCGGGAAGTAGTAAGGCAGGCATCAATCTGGGCTGTGTCTTGCAGGTCTTTTTGCGAGCGACGCATTGGTGGCATAGTAGATGAGTGCGGGTGTTTCATATGAATTCCTCCTCGAATGATAGGTTGTAGAGGGTGTATTGTTCTGCTAGTGTGAATATACCAGAACAATGCACACAAATTTTTACGAGTATAAAGAGGAGGAAGAGTGTTGTCAATCCCGTATTTTCAGCTACATCGAAGAAGTTCTGTTCCGCTGGCAGAACAAATAGCAGAACAATTGCTGCGGGCCATTCGCACCCGACGGCTTACGGCGGGCCAGTCACTTCCGTCTGTACGTGAACTGGCAGCAAGTCTTAGTGTGAGTATGGAAACTGCGCAGAAAGCATATCGAATTCTCAAAGATGATGGCTGGATTGAGAGTCGTCCGCGCCACGGTACAGTCGTATCTCATGCACTGCCGAATTCACTTGTTATGCTGTCTCCGAAGCGTGTAGAAACACGTGGCAGCTTGATGGAACAGGTCCGGGCATATCGGCATGCATCCGGGCTGATTCCGGTCTCTGGCGTTTCGTTTCCCCCTGCGGATACAGCATTTATGCGCGCTTGGAAGCAGTCGATGGCCGATGTGTTTGCCTGCACATTTGTCCGGGAAGAAGGGGAACCGTTCGGGATTATTGAACTTCGGGAACGAATTCAAGGATTGGTTGCCGGGCGTGGCATGTGGGCGGATACAGAGGCAATCTGTATGGTGAATGGGACGCAGCAGGCACTCTGGCTACTCGCGGATCAATTCATAAAGCCTGGTGATGTGATTGGGGTGCCGGAGATGTGCTATCTGCCGGCGCGTGATGTGTTTCGTGACCGGGGTGCACGTGTTGTGCCGATTCCGCTCGGACGGGAAGGCATTGATGTTACGCGACTGGAAGATGTGTGCCGAAGAGAGAAGCTGAGTATGCTATATGCCATGCCGAATGCGCATTTTCCGACGGGTCTATCATGGTCGCAAACCGTAAAACAAAAGGTGCTTGCACTGGCATCAGCGTACGGATTCTCGATCCTTGAAGATGAGTATTTTGGTGAGCTGTACTTTACCCCGCTGCCGCCGCCGACGTTGTACAGTCTGGCGCAGGAAGAGTATGCGAAAGTTGATGTATTTTACATAAGTTCATTCAGCACGATGATTCATCCGAATTTGCGTCTCGGATATATGATTGCTCCGGAAAAGTATGTATCGCGCATTCGCCAGGCCAAATATTTACTCGATGGAACGACATCCGTTATGGCACAGCAGGCGTTGCTTCTAGCGTGGGAGCGAGCTGATTTTACAGGTTATGTGGAGCGGCTGCGAACTACGCTCAGGCAGGCGCGGGATGGTGCGATCGCAAGTATGCACCGCTGGATGCCGGATGGCTATCAATTTGAAGTCCCGATGATGGGCACGTGTACTTGGGTGTATGCACCGCCCGAATTTGACAGTCTGCGCTTTTTTGAACGCTGCTTGGCGCGCGGGGTGTATGTCCGTCCGGGTGATGCATTCGCGGTGGAAGATCCGATGCCGGGTTTTCAAGTGAAATTCGGCGCAGTGGAGCCACGTATGCTGGAGGAAGGGCTGCGCCGGATCGGGGAAGTACTGGCGCTTCAATAATTGGATTGTATTTTACTGGCAGATGTACTATGGTAAAAACAGATCAGTAGCACAAGAGGGGGAGAACGAGATGGAAGGAAAGCTGTATACAGACGTATGCCGTATACTCGGCATAACGTATCCGGTTTTACTAGCTGGAATGGCAGGCGGACCGACTACGCCCGAACTGGTGGCCGCTGTCTCAAAAGCAGGCGGGCTGGGCGCGTTTGGAGCGGCGTATATGGAACCAGAAGCGATTCGTCAGGCGATCAGGCGGGTGCGCGAGTTGACGGATCAGCCATTCGCTGTCAACTTGTTCGCGGTAGATCTTACGGATGACACGACGCACGTACGTGAGATGCAGACTGTTCTTGATCCGTTGCGGGAGCAGCTTGGGATTGAACCGGGAGTACAAACTGTGCGGACGGCTGACCGATTTGCCGAGCAGTTGAATGTACTGTTTGAGGAGCACGTTCCGGTAATAAGTACAGCGTTTGGTTTGCTTTCGGCAGAAGCGATGCAGCGAGCACATGATGCTGGGATCAAAGTGATTGCGATGGCAACGACGGTAAAGGAAGCGATGGCAGCAGAAAAACACGGGGTCCATATCGTGGTGGCACAGGGCAGCGACGCAGGCGGACACCGGGGGACATGGGATAATAAAGCGCATCCGATGGGGGCAAATGTCGGTACATTTCCGCTTGTGCCGCAAATGGTAGATGCAGTTCGCATCCCGGTCGTGGCGGCAGGCGGCATTATGGATGGGCGCGGACTGGCGGCAGCGCTTGTGCTTGGTGCATCTGGCGTACAGTTGGGCACACGCTTCTTGACCGCCGCTGAATCCGGTGCCCATCCTGCCTATCAGCGGGCGCTGCTCAGTAGTACGGAAGAAGATACTGTCATCACCCGCGCGTTTTCCGGTCGTCCGGCACGAGGCGTTCGCAATGCATTCATTGAGCATGTAGAATCATCTGGTATAGAACCGCTTCCATTTCCAACTCAAAATACGGTGACAGGCGATATTCGACGCGCAGCGGCGGCGCAAAATAATGAACAGTACATGTCGCTTTGGGCCGGGCAGGCGACCCGAATGCTTACTGACCAGGAAGAAGCAGGTTCTATTCTGGCGCAGATTGTGACAGCAGCGGGTAAGCTACTCGAAAAATAAAAACTTCTTATAAAATGGTCAGTTCGAAAATAATGACAACCAGCATGTAAAGAATCATTATGATATTGAGATACAGGAACAGGTGCTGGCTTCTGACAACATGCCAGAAACGGCGTTTTGGGCGGCGGGCGGCTTCTGCGAAAGCTGCCTTTTTTTGTTGAGCGGTATGTCTTGCATTCGCATCACCAGGCTGTCGCATCAGCAGTGCGAGATCAAGCGCACGCCGATAGTAAAGCTCAGCGCGTTCTATATCACCATCTTGTTCGGCCTGTCTGGCGAGTGCATAAAGAAACTCGGGACCGGTGTATTGCATAGGATCAGACTGTTGTACCGGAGGGAGAGGATTGCGGTTGCCGGACATGGCAGTTCACCTCCTATAAAGGGTACAGTAAGCTTCGTACCTTATACTTTATATGTATGCGAATAGGATTGCTTGCTACTGTGCAAAAATTGCCTATCTTTTAAAAAAGATAGAAATAAGAGGAAAAAGAGTGGACAAATCCCCCCGATAAATGATACATTTTTCTTGAAAAGTAAACGGATATTAAAGTTCAGGTGCCGGGGTCCTACCTCGGCTTAAAAGGGAAGTCCGGTGTAAATCCGGCGCGGTCCCGCCACTGTAACTGCCGAGTTCTTTCGCATAATGTCACTGTTCCGTACCGGGATGGGAAGACGCGAGGGCGCGATGAAGCAGGAGTCAGGAGACCTGCCTGTCTTTTTGTATCGCCATTTGGTTTCTTCGGGGGTGAGAAGCACAGGCATGGGCCGGTTTTTGTACAACCGGACATAGGAACAGTAAACAGCCACCCTTTTATGTAGGGCGGTTTTTTTATTGTCTATTTTGGTTGAAAAATGCATACGATTAAAAAATAAAATTTCTTTTTAATTGACGAATATTTCTGCTAAAGTTACAATTTAAAACGTAATGTTTACGATTTATAATAAGAAGGTGATTACTATGACAACTTGGAATCTGGCAGGTACACAGCATCATCTGTTGATTTGTAACGGGGGAAGCTGCATGCAGGCAGGAGGAGAGGACGTAACACAGGCGATCCGAAGTGAGATTGCCGCACATAGCGCTGATGCTTTGATTCATACGACACGCACACGTTGTAATGGACGGTGTGGGGATGCATGTGTCGTCATTTCGTATCCAACTGGCCGCTGGTATAAAGACATGACTCCGGAGATGGGGCGTGCTCTCGTGCGTGAGCATCTTGGAGAAGCAAAGACAGACCTACATAACCAAATCATATATACGTATTCAGACAGAAATGGCTTCGTACCGGGAGAAGATGTTACCGTAGGACGTCGTAAATCATAAAGGAGTGGAAAGAGATGAGAAAAAAACAATGGGGGTCAGGGCTGCTGGCTGTCGCTGGATTTCTGCTGTACTTGCTAATTAATGAACCGCAGACGGCATATGGCATGCATATTATGGAAGGATTTCTTCCGGTGAAATGGGCAGTTTTCTGGTGGGTCGTATTCGTGCCGTTTTTTGTGCTTGGCCTGCGCTCGATCAGACGGATTACAAAGGAACGTCCGGAAGCAAAGCTGATGCTTGGTCTGGCAGGGGCATTCACATTCGTATTATCTGCGCTTAAAATTCCTTCGGTTACAGGCAGTAGCTCGCATCCGACAGGAACAGGGTTTGGTGCGATCGTGTTCGGCCCGCTTGTCATGAGTGTGCTTGGCGCGCTCGTATTGTTATTTCAGGCTCTTCTTCTGGCACATGGTGGATTGACGACGCTTGGGGCGAATGCGATGTCCATGGCAGTTATCGGTCCGTTCGTTGCATACGGTATATATCGTGTGGTTATGAAAGCGAATGGAAGTCAAAAAATCGCGATTTTTCTGGCGGCAGCACTTGGGGATCTGGCAACGTATGTTGTGACATCCCTACAACTGGCGTTGGCGTTTCCGGCGGCAAGTGGTGGTGTTGCGGCATCATTTATGAAGTTTGCGGGGATTTTTGCGATTACACAAATTCCGCTGGCGATTAGTGAAGGGTTACTGACGGTGCTTGTCTGGAACTGGCTTCAGTCGTATAACCGCACGGAACTGGAAGAGATTCAGTCGTTGCAAAAACGGGGGGCATAATGATGAAGAAATGGACGAATTGGCTGCTGGTGATCGGTGTGGTGTTATTGGCAGTTATTCCGCTGCTTCTTGTGAAAAATTCGGAGTTTGGCGGGGCAGATGGTGTAGCAGAGGAAGCGATCAGCGAAGTCGCACCGAATTATACGCCGTGGTTTGCACCGCTTGCACAACCGCCGGGCGGCGAGACGGAAAGCTTGTTGTTTGCTGTTCAAGCAGCACTTGGTGCTGGTGTGGTCGGGTATGGAATCGGCTTCTACCGGGGCCGAAGTGAGCAGAAGAAAAAGGGTGAACGGGATGCAGCTTGATGCGTATGCGTATGGCAATCACTTGCGCATGCTACCACCTGCGTATAAAACCGGGTTTGCGATGGGCATATTGTCCATCGCTTTTCTTTCGCATGTGTCGGTTCAGCTGATGATTTTCGGCTGGATGAGCATCTGGATCGTAAGGTATGCCGGAATTCCGTCACGATTGTACATACGTTTGATTGGATTGGCTTTTGTATTTGTTGTACTCAGTCTTCCGGCCTTGCTGGTGGAAGTAACGCATGACAAGTATGTGCCTGTTACAAATGTTGCTTGTGGTTTTGTGGTTGCGGATTGGTATCTTTATATAAGTAAAAACGGGTTGGATCAGGCAGGGAGATTAGCAGCTCGTGCGCTGGCCGCTATTTCCTGCCTGTACTTTTTGATGCTTACTGTGCCGTTCAATGAGCTGTTGCATGTGCTGCGCCGACTGCGCATACCCGAAATTATACTGGAATTGATGTTGGTAATGTACCGCTTTATTTTTGTTCTGCTCGACGTAGCTGCGAATATCCGAGTAGCGCAGTTATCACGTGGTGGGCATAATGGATTTCGGAATACAATGCAGGATATGGGCAGGCTTTTTGTACAAGTTTTTGCTTGTGCCATGGAGAAGCAGCGTAAGCTTGCCATTGGGCTTGCCGCGCGTGGATTCGATGGGACGATTCGGGTGTATCAGGTCCGGGATTATAAGATGTCCTCACGCTATAGCGCAGAAGCGATAATTGGGATACTGGTGTTAATCGGGATGGAATGGTTAATAAGGAGTGGCTTGTAATGCGGATGATACTGGAGTTTGAAGATGTGAGGTATACATATCCGGGAGGTGGGAGCGAAGCGCTCTGCGGGCTTACGATTCAGATACCGGAAGGGAAGAAGTGTGTGCTGCTTGGACATAATGGATGCGGGAAATCGACACTTTTTCTGCATGGAAACGGGATTTATCGGCCGGATACGGGGCGTGTACGCTGGCGTGGGCAGGCGCTGTCGTACAAGCGACGGGACTTGCTTGAGTTGCGCCGTCAAGTTGGCATCGTATTTCAGGACCCGGAGCAGCAGGTAGTGGCGAGTACGGTATTAGAGGATATCTCGTATGGCATGTGCAACCTTGGCGTGCCAGAAGACGAGATGAAGGAGCGGATTGAAGCCGTGCTGGAGCGCTTCTCTCTGCGTGAGTTCGCTGAGCGTCCGATTCATCAGCTCAGTCTCGGGCAGAAAAAGCGGGTCGCGCTGGCGGGTGTAATGGTGCTTGCGCCTGCGCTTTTGCTGCTGGATGAACCGACTGCTTATCTTGATCGGCTGCATACGGAGCGTCTGCTGGCTGAGTTGGACGAGATTCACCGTGCCGGCACGACGGTGTTGATGGCGACGCATGATCTGGATGTAGCGTATGCATGGGCGGACTGGATTTTTGTGATGAATAAAGGGCAGCTTGTGTGTGCAGGTACGCCAGATGAGGTATTTCGCGACCGAGACAGGCTTATGAGCTGGCAGCTTGGTCAGCCGCAACTGTATGAAGTGTGGCAGGAAGTGGCTCCGCTTATACAGGATGAACAGAGCATGGCACCACGCACAGTGGCGCAGATGATAGAGCGGATACGGAAAATAGGGAAGAAAATATAGAAGCGATCAGAGGACAGAGGCTGTTCCAAAGCCAGAATATGGCGAATGGGGCGGTCTCTTTTTTGTAGAATCGATAACGTTTGGTGGGGAGGGAGTGGGAGAAGGGAGGAGCCGTTCGTTTCGGTACGCTTGCAGGGAAGCGATGACTGTCCGCTCCGGGAGCCCGGCAAACTCGCCCGCCAAGAAACATACTAAGATTAGTAGCACAGACCAAGGCCACGGTTTGTGCTACTATTTTTTTGTGGTAGAAGTGAAGAAACAGGCCGAGTGGGCTTCGGGATCTTGAATCCGTCAAAGAAACAGGCCAACTTCACTGCCCTTATTTGAATCAGCTTCAGTATGTTGGATCCATTGAGATCGTGTATAAGAAAAGGGAATCGATAAGGATGCGTGAAGGCTTCTACAACGAACATCAGGAGGAGAACAACCATGAAACATGTAGTCGCATTTGATGTAAGTATGGGAAAGAGCTATTGGGTGGTGTACAATGCCGACCGGCACTGTGAGTTTGAAGGAGAAATCCGGCATACCCGTTCCGATTTTGAAGGGTTGCATGCCTGCATGGAGAAGCTGATCGAGCAAGATGGGGAACAACCGTCCATTGTTTTCGAAGCTACGGGCGTATACTCCAGACAACTGGAACGCTTTATGCAAGATCATCAGTACACCTATTGCCTGTTAAACCCGCTTGAAGCCAAACTGCAGTCCGCTTCTATGCGGATGCATAAAACGGATCGAAGTGACGCTCATCGGCTGGCGTTGACTCATTTCACGGTCTCTCGAAGAGAAAAAGAAGTACCCAATGACTTCTTCCAGCAGCTAAAGTCTCTCTCTCGGTTTTACCAAGAATTAGACGGAGAACTTTCTACTCTTCGCAATCGGATGCATAAAGTCATTCAACTGACCTTTTCCGAACTGGAAACGATCTTTACAAGCCGATCGGAGCTCTGTTTACATGTCATTCAGTTATTTCCACATCCCGATCTCGTGAACGGTCTTTCCAAAACCGTAATCAGAAACCGGATTCTCAAGAGTACCGACAAAAAGTTATCGGCAGGTACCGCTGAGAAGAAAGCCATCCAGTTGCTTGAAGCCGCACAGAACTCGTATCCGGCGGTTTCCGCAACCGATGTTCTTTGTGACCAGCTACGCATCTATGTCAAACGTTATTTGGAGATTCTTCGCCAACGAGAAGCTCTGATTCGGCAAATGGAGGAAATGAGCATGCATCGAGAGGACTATCAAGTTCTTCTCAGCTTTCCGGGCATTGGGGTAAATACAGCGGTGCGTTTACTCGCCGAAATCGGAGACATCCGCCGCTTCGACAATCCGAAACAGCTCAACGCCTTTGCAGGGATTGATATCCGACGGTTCCAGTCCGGTAAAACCTTTTTCCAGGATAAAATCAATAAGCGCGGAAACAAGCACCTGCGTAAACTGCTTTACCTTGTCATTCAGAATATGATTAAACAGCGTCGTTTCGGGAACAACCATCTCGTTGAGTACTATGACAAAGTAAAAACGCAACCTTATAACAAGTGTCATAAAGTTGCGTCGATCGCTTGTGTAAATAAGCTCTTGAAGTGCCTCTTCTACCTTATTACACACAATCAGCACTATGAGTACCAGTGTGCCACCAGATCATAATGCAATTTCTATCATACCATATACCAAATAAACCTAGCAAAAAATAAAAACACCCTAGGTTTATTTGGTATGTCAACATCCATACTTTCTGTGAAACCTGTTATTTTCTCTCCGCTTCCTCCCCCTGTTACTTACAAAATAATCACTCAAAATCATTATGATTCACTTGACTAATCGTAAGAAAAGCCTACGATGTTGATTCGCCGAAGGATTGCGGGCAAAGGCCCGTTCGCCGTTCTCCCTCCGCTGAGTAGGCACGTACAGGCACTCTCTTGCTCCTCCCTTATCCCACTCCCCGCACAACGTTTTGGTTTACCAAAAACCACTCGACACGAGGACGGATTTGCTCGATTGCGACCGGCTTTTCGAAAGACCACTTTCTTATTTTTTCTCACCCTTCTCTCTTTGTGAACCGGTTATCTTCCCGGCGAGAAGGACGTACCCAGCTCCGACTAAAGCCGCTACAGAGGAAGCGCAGCCAAATCCGCAGGAGCCGCAGACACCACTACATACACTTCCGGTACCGGCTGTCATGGCAGTGGTCATGGTAATGCCAGCGGCTCCTGTTCCAGCGGCCAAATTTTTAAGAGAGGTACGCATGTCTAGGCTCCTTCCTTTAATGGGGCTGACTGTGGAGTCGCAGTTGGAGGTGCCAGAGACCAGCCGCGCTCTCCTGTTCCGTAGCTAATCGCTCCGGTCGGGCAGGCAGATGTGCACTGGCGGCATGTAATGCAGTTATGAATCGAGTACGAGATTCCGTTTCCCTTGCCATCATTGAGTTTGAGTGCCCCCATTGGGCATGCTTTAACGCAGCCTGCGCAAGAGATGCAGGCTGATTTTTTATATTTGAGCTTGTATGTGAATGGCAGACGGGCACCGATGCTGTGAAGGAAGCTCTGGGCAGCGCCGACCGGACACATGAAGTTGCAGTACCCACGTCCGCCTTTAGTAAATACACCGAACAAACCGAGCCACAATCCAGCTGTCAGAATTGTCGATGAGCCGAGCGCACCGATATCCCCCCAGATCCCGCCTGTAATCATGCGTTCAAAGAAGCCATACGAGCAATAAGCGCAGTTCAGCGCACCTGTTACAACAGGGGCGATTACAAAACCGGCAAAGAAGCCATAGCGCAGCGGTGCCGGATTCACATAGCGTGTCCAGTCGATTTTTGCTTTGTCTGATACGAGGCGACTCATGTATTCACCGAGTGCGCCTGCTGTGCAGAGGCGTCCGCAGAAAAAAGGACCGACAAGCAGAGCAGAGACAAACAGAATCGTCAGGCTCAGTCCCCAGGCTGACATAATATCGAACTTTCCTCTAGTAAATAGTTCTACGATCGGGATGCGAAAGCAGGTGGAATGAATATTTGGATCGGCTTTGTCTCCTAGCACCCAGGCAATCCCTTTATTAAATAGAGCAAATGGTGCATAAAACAAAAGGCAGCCCAGGATGTACCATGGCAGGCGCTTCAAAAGGTACATTTTTTGCTGCTTGCGAACATTGATTTTTTTCTCTCCAGCAGTATTCATTGTAGATGCTTCCTTTCTCAATGGCGTATTCATCTTAATATCTTAATGTCCGTGCCCATTTGTTGTTTCTGGCTTTGGAATCGGATGAGCATCAGGGATATTAGAGTTGATAATATATACGGGAATACTTATGATTTGGGTGTGGATATCCGAATTGTACACGTCGACAGTCCCCTCTACCATTCGATAGCGATCGCGGATATCAGATGGTAGAGAGACAAGGGGTTTGCAGGAGAATTTTGCTTTTGGAGCAAGCGTGGAATCGCTAGCATTTAGTTTGGTCCCGTCTGGAAACCCGGTGAGCTTGATCTGGAGGGCGATCGGCTGTGTGCTATCGTTCGTGAATGATCCAGAAATTTGTACCTGATTGGGTTGAAGTAGTTGTTTTGGCAATCCTTGATCGGCTACATCGAGTATAGCCATCTGTTCATGGCAGGAAGGTAGCGATACGGTAAAGCTACCGCGTTCATTCGCGTGAGCCTTTTGATAAGATCCGGCTGCTAAAGCGGTGGTAAGTGCAAGAAGGAAAGAACCGAGAATAAATAGCTGTTTTTTTAGCATAAGACACCCTTTCATCTATTCAATATGAGTAGACTCTATCGTATAAAGCAAACGTGTGGAAATGATGAAAATATGAAGGGTAATTTGTGAGGAAATGATATAGTTTTGTGCAAAATTGCCGCAATCGGTGCGGGTAGAAGAATTACGTGCCGGTGATATGATCATTGTGAAGCCGGATGAGTGGATTCCAGCTTATGGCGTAATTCGAGAAGGGGCTACGCTTGCTGCGAGCCTCGTAATGAAAAAAGAAGCTTTCTTGTGTCTAATTCAGAAATCTTCTTTTTTGTGTTGACAGATTTCCTTTCTTTTTTTAAGATATAAAACGTAATCAATACGATTTATAGGAGGGTGGCATGAGTGTGAAGAAAATTCCGGTTACGGTGTTGAGTGGATATCTTGGAGCAGGGAAAACAACGATTTTAAATCACGTATTGAATAACCGTCAGGGATTAAAGGTAGCGGTCATTGTAAACGATCTTGGGGAAATAAACGTAGATGCTGATCTGCTGATGGATGGTGGCGCACTGTCGCATACAGAAGAGAAACTTGTAGAAATATCGAATGGCTGTATTTGCTGCACACTGCGCGATGATTTGATTCAGGAAGTAAAGCGACTTGCTGAGGATGGTCGATATGACTATATTTTGATTGAATCAACCGGAATTGGGGAGCCGGTTCCAATCGCACAGACATTTACATATGAAGATGAGGGGAGTGGGATTGATCTGGGTCAGTACTGTCAGCTTGATACGATGGTCACTGTGGTGGATGCGTATCGATTCTGGCATGATTTTTCCTCTGGCGAAACGTTGCTTGAGCGCCAGCAGGCAACTGGAGAAGATGATACGCGCGAAGTTGTTGATTTGCTGGTTGATCAGATTGAATTTTGTGATGTGCTCATTTTGAATAAATGTGACATGGTGAAGGAAGATGACTTAAAGCAGCTTGAACATGTGCTGCGTACGTTGCAGCCAGGTGCGCGTCTCATTCGTGCTGAGCGTGGTCAAATCAATCCGGCTTCGATCCTGAACACTGGGTTGTTTGATTTTGAGAAAGCCAGTACATCCGCCGGATGGCTGAAGGAGTTGGAGAAGGAAGACCATACTCCAGAAACCGAGGAGTATGGCATCTCCTCTTTCGTCTATCGGAAGGCTCGTCCGTTTCATCCGCAGCGCTTGGCGGACTGGATGGAGAATTGGCCGACTGAAGTTGTGCGAGCAAAAGGTGTACTGTGGATAGCGTCTAATAATGAATTAGCGATGAGTTTTAGTCAGGCGGGTCCGTCGATTCAGATTAGTGCTGCGGGCCAGTGGGTAGCGGCGATGTCTGAGGAAGAACAGCGATTGTATCGGGAAGAAGATCCGGAGTGGGCAGAGACGTGGGATGCACGCTGGGGAGATCGGCTGACAGAGTTTGTATTGATCGGGATTGGGCTTGATATCGCCACACTGACGGCTTCGCTTGATCGATGTGTACTGACAGACGAAGAGATGGAGTTGGACTGGTCTTCTTTTCATGATCCACTTCCGAACTGGTACGGTATGGAAGAAGGAGTGCAATAGAATAGCAAGGTATATAAAAAAGAAGCGTATCGATTTGATGCGCTTCTTTTTGTCATGAAACCGGAATGGAGCGAATACAGTGATAAAGAAAAGGGAGGGACAAACGTTGGGAGAACAACATAATATGCGCATTGATGTTGGTCGGTTCGGACAGGGGATGATTCTACTTACGCTGTCTTTATATATTTGGGAGCTTCTATACACCGGCGAAATCACTCGTTTTGTAGCGCCTTTATTTTCCGCATTACTCATTGGGATTCTTCCGGTTCTGATGTTGCTCGTCTTATATGCATTTGCAACGTTGCGTTTGCCTGGTGAGAAGAGGGGGTGCTCTTGCTGCTTGAAAAAAGAGCGCCCTTCCTTATCGGTGACGTGGCTGCTTGTCATGATTCCAGCCGTGCTCGGAATATGCTTGCCCCCGCCCCCGCTCGGTACTGCGATACTACCACAATCACCTGTTGTTTCCGCAAAGTCAGCTTCTTTGCCTCTTCCACTTGCACAGGTGCGTACGGGAGAGCGGACTGTCCGGGACCTTTCCTGGACAGATTTTACGGAGGACTTCTATCAGAAAGAGGTAACGTATGAGCATCATCCGTATCGGGTAACCGGAATCGTGTACCATCCTCCTGGTTGGCTACCGGAACGATTCGTTGTAATGCGTTATATGATTACATGCTGCGCTGCCGATGCTACACCGCTTGGTATAGCAGTGGAAGTAACAGGGGGAGATCAGTTGAAAAACAATGAGTGGATTGAGGTGGAAGGAATGATCAGACGAACGACATTGCCGCAGGCGGATATTCTTGTTCCGCTTGCCTGGACATACGGGCAAAAGGAGCAGCCGCTTCTACAGGCGGATGGTATTCGCCATATACAGGCCCCAAAAGACCCGTACCTTACGGCCCCACTCGTTAATCTAACACCCGCAAAGGAAACGAAATAAACATGTGGCAGCATGCAGAAACGATCTTCTTATCCATTGTGCTGGAGTCACTTCCGTTTATTGTGATTGGGGCGTTACTCTCCTCGTTTATTCAGCACCTTGTACCTCGTCGGCTTTTATTCCGCTTGTTGCCGAAATCCCGCCCGCTGGCTGTAGTGTATGCTGCCTTTCTCGGCTTCGTGTTTCCGGTCTGTGATTGTGGGACGGTGCCGGTTGCCCGTAGCTTGATACATAAAGGTATGCCGGTTTCAGCAGCTATAACATTCGTGTTGGCAGCTCCTGTAACGAATCCGCTTACGTTGGCGGCGACATATGCGGCTTTCGGAGGGCGCTTGAATATGCTGCTGATTCGATTGGGGGCAGCTTTGTTGATTTCAATCTTGATCGGGTGGGGATTGTTGTTTTTTCGAATGGAGCAGAGTAAGCGGGTTGAATCAGTTGGGAAAATGGATGAGCCTACGCTTTCTCGTCATACCACCGGAAAAATTCTATCCCATGCATTAGGGGAGATTTTTGAAGTCGGAGTGTTTGTTGTCGTGAGTGCGGCTGTAGCAGCCGGGATTCAAACGTGGTTGCCAACGTCCGCGTGGGAATCTGTTGGGCGGCATCCAATTTTGTCTGTCATAGCACTTATGAGCCTCTCGGTTGTCCTGTCGCTTTGTGCACAGGCAGATGCGTTTGTTGCCCGTTCGCTGCAAGGAGTGACGACGGGTGGAGCGGTTGTTTCCTTTCTCCTGATTGGACAGATGATAGATATTCGTAATTTGTTGCTTTTGCCGCGTGCTTTTGATCATCGAGTTGTAGTTTTTGTCTTTACTCTCGCATTCGCCCTGGTGCTTCTGCTGGGCATCGGGTTGAATTATGCCGGTTTCCGTTTATAACGGAACCGGCTTTTGTTCGTATGTTGCAAATGTATACGGATAGGGATTTTTTTCATCGGGTGCGTGTGAATGGCGGGAGAACTCATTCCACTCTGTGCGATTCCAACTTGGAAAGTGTACGTCACCTGAAAACGTGTGATGAATAAATGTTAATTCTAGCCGATCTATATACGGCCAGAATAGTTGAATAATCTCGGCACCGCCGATAATATCCACATCCTGTCTGGCGAACTTCGCAAGGACGCTATCCACATCATGGAGGATGGTACAGCCCGGTGCTTCGTAATCGATACGACGGGTGAGGACGACATTCGTGCGACCTGGTAGCGGTTTGCCGATGGATTCATATGTTTTACGGCCCATGACAATGACATGCCCCATTGTTACCTTTTTGAAGTGAGCAAGGTCAGCAGGCATATGCCAGGGCAACTGGTTTTGGTAGCCGATGACCCGATTTTCGTCCATGGCAGCAACAATTGTAATCAAGTGAAATCCTCCTTATAATTGTATGTTTCCACTATACCATGGGCATTATTATATGGTACGATGGATGCGGGTTTTAGAGTGATGGAAGGTAAGGGGGTATTTACCAAATGATGAGTAAAAAACTAGAAGCTGCATTAAATGAACAGATTAATTTTGAATTTTATTCGTGCAATGCGTACCTGGCAATGGCAGCATACTGCGCGTCAGAAGACCTCGATGGATTTGCGAATTTCTTTACAGTACAGGCACAGGAAGAGAACTTCCATGCGATGAAATTTTTCCACTTCGTGAATGCGACGGGAAACCGGGTGCTGATTGATAAACTTCCGGCGCCGCGCAACGAATTTACTTCTGTCGTGGATGTATTTCATGAAGCGTACAAACATGAGCAGGAAGTGACGAAGCGTATTTATAACCTGGCAGACATTGCCCTGCAGGAGCGCGAACACGCAACAACTAGCTTCCTTAAATGGTTCATTGATGAACAGATTGAAGAAGAAGCGACATTCAGCAGCATCGTGAAGAAGCTTGAACGCATCGGAGAAGATGGCAATGCGCTGTATATGCTGGATGACGAGCTGGGCAAACGTACATTTGTGGCGGAAGATGCTTCCGTGTTAAAATAAAGCAATCTGGCAGCGATCATTCGAAAGAGGGAATGATCGCTGCCGTCCGTTAACGCTTGCATTTTGTCTGGTGGCATGTTAGGATGTAGCTACAAACACGATATGAATTGCCTGCGATGTACGATCATTTTTTATGTTTCGAACCTTACTATTTATTAGGGAGTCCGATATAATGTGGTGGACGCTATGCTTGCACAGATGAGACAGCGGAAGCGATGCTGAGGACACCCACCTGCGAGAGCGGGTTATGAAACATGAGGATGAAACGGCATAGGCGGGGTTACATAAGAAACAGACGCTTTTCGCTTTAGCGAAAGGCGTTTTTTTGTGTGCGGCAGGCCGCAAAAAAGGCGCAACACGATAACTTGTGTTTGCGCTTTCTTGAAAGTCGAGCTTCTATGTGTCGGATCATGGGTTTATCAGTCCGCGAATAACCGTATTTAATTGTTCCGGGGGGAGAACGCCTGTCTCGATGCGGATAATCTTTCCGTTCCCGTCAATAAATATGTTCGTCGGATAGCCCTGCACTTGATACAGCTCGGTTACGTCCCCTTTCTCATCGAATACAACCGGGTAAGGCACCCCAAAAAAATCGATAAATGTACGTGCGTTTTCTTTTTTGTCATTGAGTGTTACGTTAACCGCTACAATTTCAAACTTCCCGTGGTATGCTTTGTATAGCTTGATTAGCTGTGGGGTTTCGATGCGGCACGGACCACACCAGGACGTCCAGAATGAGAGTAGGACTGGTTTTTTAATGGAAGAAAGGCGCAGAGTATGACCGGACGCATCAGTCAGGGCGAAATCCGGTGCATAATACCCGACTGCGGCGCGCACTTCTTTTTTTGTAGAAAGAACCGTTTCTTTCTGGTTGTACAAGGTATAGCCAAGAAGAGCAAGAATGACGGTGAGGGCTACCATCGCTTTTTTCATACATTTCACCCACTTTAGTAAAGGATATATATAAATTCGCTGTCGTAAATATGATTACCTTTTTGGCTTGCGTCGTTTTTCCCCATGCAGCAGTCGATGAGCAAGAGTGGGTTGCGAGGTAATAATGCCGTCTGTTCCAAGTTCAATCATTCGCGTAATTTCTGGAAGAGTATTAACTTGATACGGGACGATTTTGATGTCGTGTTCCCGGCAAGCCTCTACAAACGATTCGGTTACTTCGTGTACAGGTGGATGGAGATAGGCGCAGTTGTATTCATGGGCGTAGCGCCATGCTTCGCGCAGATGGCCAAAATATAAAAAAGCAGTGTCGGCCCCGCAGCCTGTTTGCTGAAGTAATTCAAGACTAAGTGGATTGAATGTGGAGATGACGGTTTGGTCTTGAAGGTTGTGCCGGGCAATCGCTTCACTGACTTTTTGTTCGATGCCATTAGCAAAGGAAAAGAAATTTTTCAGTTCAATATTGAGCATGATCGATTTGGCAGCGGCGCGGTCCAGTACATCATTAAGGGTTGGGATGCTGATCCCGGCAAAACGGGAGTCGAACCACCTTCCTGCATCGAAGCGCCGAAGTTCAGCTAGTGTGTAATCCCGGATATGTCCGGGCTTTCCAAAAATGCGCTTGAGCGACCAGTCATGAAAAACAACAAGCTCCCCGTCACGGGTCAGCTGTACATCAAGTTCAATACCGGTAGCTCCCTGACGAAGGGCGGCGGCAAAAGCTGGCATCGTATTCTCCGGGTGGGTAGCTGATGCGCCGCGGTGTGCATAAATCAAGAAAAAATCGTTCATAGGGTAGCCTCGCTTCTGTAAATAGAATTGGTATAACGTATGCGGATGCACATCCGAAAATGTACGAACGAGAGTAAGGCGGTTATACTAAAAAGAAAGAGAACGGGGGGATCGTATGGATGCTACATGGTTTGTAAAATCATTTCAGGAAGATTATTCGACGCTGTACCGGCATCGAGATGAACAATCTGCACGCCAGGAGGTAGAAAGCCTGCTTCGGCTGCTGCCATTGCCGAAGAATGGCCGAGTGCTTGACTTCTGCTGCGGAGACGGGCGGCATTCACGTGCACTTGCGCGGCATGGATACGAGGTTGTCGGATTTGATCTGTCTTCGTATTTGCTTTCGGAAGCTCGCCGTAAGACAAACGAGGAGGACGTGACGTATTATCAATACGATATGCGTGAGGTTCCCTTTAATGAGGAGTTCGATGTCTTGTTTAATCTGTTTACGAGCTTCGGTTACTTTGCGGACGATGCGGAGAATGAGATGGTGATCGGACGCATGGCACAGGCGCTAAAGCCGGGAGGTAAGCTTGTTATTGATTATTTAAATCCCGAGTATGTGCGCGCTCACCTTGTACCGGAATCAGTGCGGGATGTAGAGGGTAAGCAGATTATCGAACGCCGCACAATCGAGGATGGGTTTGTTGTGAAGCAGATTATAATTACCGAGCAGGGAGAAGAGCGGACATTCTGGGAGCGGGTGCGTCTGTACAGCGCGGATGAGATGAGAATGATGCTTGAGCGGGCTGGAATTAAGTTGCTTGCTGTATACGGTGACTACAATCTGGACGTCTATGGTCCGGAGATGAAGCGTATGATTTTATTCGGCGAGAAAAAAATAAAATAAAATTACGAAAAAAGACGGTTTTCAGGGAAAATCGTCTTTTTTCTTTTTTCTCCCTGCGTTATAATGTTAGAAAATATAACGCGAAAAAGACAGGTGATCTAACATGAAGGTAGGCGTCGAAGGAACAGGGCAGCAGTACGATATGGCGGGTGCCAAAGAGCTTACGGACTATTTGCATGAGATCAAGGCGAAACGTTTATTTTATATTGCAGAACTGCACAACCGGATCGAAAGGTATGAGAAGCGACGGGCGCAGCAGCAGGCGGCGTATCACAAGATGTCTTCGATTCGCAAGTTATTTAGCGGCAAGGCACCGGATCATCACCTGGCTGTAGAATATATGGTATACGTCAGACAGCCGATGCAAGAAATTGCTGAGCTAACAGTTGGGAATAATGTCATTGACGGGGTGCTTGTGACGATCGAGAATGGAGCAGATACTGTATGTGTTCCGGTCTGGCTGTCACAGGAAATTTTGAATCGTATGGGGCGAGAGCGGCTATGGTAGAAATGAAACAGTTTACCGCCCTGAGTACGGGCGTAGATACAATATGGATTGTGTTGACAGCGGCCATGATTATTTTGATGGAGGGTGGCTTTGCACTGCTCGAAGCCGGATTCGTCCGGCGAAAAAATTCTGTCAGTATTATTATGAAAGTATTTGTTGATATCGCATTCGGCACGCTTTGTTTTTATGCGATCGGTTTTGCACTGATGTATGGAAAGGATTGGTCATCGTTCATCGGTACAAGTGGCTTCGGAATGAAAGGAGACTTGTCTCATCTGGCATTCCCGTTTAGTAAAGAGACCTTTTTTATGTTTCAGGCCGCATTTGTCATTGCGGTGATTTCCATTGTATCCGGTGCTGTGGCAGAACGGATGCAGTTCCGGGCCTATGTGCTGTATGCGGTTGTGATGACGACTGTGATCTATCCGATCTCTGGACACTGGGTATGGGGTGGCGGTTGGCTTGGAAAGATGGGGATGCTTGACTTTGCCGGCTCGGCTGTTATTCATGCGATGGGAGGTTTCAGCGCGCTGGCGGCAGCGCAAATACTTGGGCCACGTCTGGACAAATACAGGGAAGGCGAGAATAACGTCATTACGCCGAGTAACATTCCGCTTGCGTCTGTCGGGGCGTTCCTGCTCTGGTTTGGTTGGTTTGGGTTCAATGCTGGCTCGACACTGAGCGCATCGGACGTACGCATTGGGCATATTGCAATGGTTACGATGCTGGCTGCTTCTGCTGGTGGAGCTATAACGCTTTTATATACGATGTTCCGTTATGGTCGGGCGGATGCACCATCTGTTATTAATGGATCGCTCGCTGGGCTTGTCGGTATTACAGCTGGTTGTGCTTTTGTAAGTGCGGATGCAGCGATTTTGATTGGTGCTGTATGCGGACTTGGAATGATGGCGGCTACTTATATGATGGATGTATGGAAAATCGATGACCCTGTGGGCGCGTTTCCGGTGCATGGAGTGTCAGGCGTTATTGGGACGCTGGCAGTGGGTCTGTTTGCGAGAGGTAAAGGTGTATTATATGGAGGGGGCTGGCAATTGTTCGGTGTGCAGACGTTGGGTCTTCTTGTGATCTGTGTATGGGGATATGTGTGTACGTGGATCGCACTCAAAGCAATTGCCCGGATTGTATCGCTCCGAGTAACAGAAGAGGAAGAGCGGATTGGACTTGATATTTCCGCACATGGAGCAATGGCTGTAAATACTGAAGATACGCTTACGCTTGGGAGTGAATACAAAAAAAGAGTGTAAGCATAGAAGAGAGGGGGATCTGCCCTCTTCTTTGTATCATACGTTGTTCGTGGTACAATAAAAAAGGAGGTGTGTTGTCGTGGATTACAGCAAAATGTGCCCAAAGTATGAGTTGGCAATTGATATACTGGGCAAAAAATGGTCAGGGCTGATTATTCGTGTCCTGCTGGGCGGGCCGCGAAGGTTCAAGGATATTAAGGCGCAAATTCCGGAGATGAGCGACCGCATGCTGACCGAACGCATCCGTGAGTTTGAAGAAGTAGGGATTATGGTCCGCAAAGTGTATCCGGAAACCCCGGTGCGCATTGAATATGAATTAACGGAGAAAGGTCGCGGCCTAGAGGGCGTAATTGAAGCGATTCAGGAGTGGAGCGAGAAGTGGATGTAACAACAGAAAGCCAGACCTTTATGGTCCGGCTTATTTTGTATCCATGTAATATGTGGTTGGTTATGCACGACCGCCAAGCTGTTGTTCAGCCATTTGTACAAGGCGTTTTGTAATCTCGCCACCTACAGAACCGTTCTGGCGAGAAGTTGTGTCCGGCCCGAGTGTTACACCGAATTCAGAAGCGATCTCGTACTTCATCTGATCCAGCGCGTTTGCTGCTTGTGGTACGACAAGCTTGTTTGTGTTCGAATTTTGAGCCATGTTGTTCATCTCCTTAAGAGAGTGTGTTGGATTCAAGGATGTTGTGTCCTTGTACGTATATTGTCACAACTCAGACGCTTGTTTAAACGTGGTAATGTTTGGTATGTTGTCACCGAGGAAAACAGAACATCCGACGCTAGGATTGCAGCTTGAAGTTTGGTACGATGAGAACAAGAAATCAGTTGAAAGGGAAGATTGTATGAACGAGTTTACCTGTCCGCACTGTGGAAAATCAGTTGCTGGAAATCATCGTTATGAAGTAAAGTGTTATCAGTGCAATCGCTATACGTACCTTATCGAAGGGTTGTCACTTGAACAGGAAAAGCAGGAGCTGTATAACGCGGCTGATCAGTATGCGTATGCCTACGTACCTAAGATCGTACGCGAATATGTGGACAAGTACGGTCTTGCTCAGTCCGGACCGAATACACTTCGATGGTTCCGTGACCACGAGGCGGAAGCGCTGGTCCTGATCAAGTCGTTCCTCGATGAGAAACTGACGGAAAATACGCTGCATCAGCTGCACGAACAGTATACGTATGATATGCCATTCTTGTTGTATGTGCTGGATGCGTTACATTTCCCAGTGCATCGCGCACCGCTGGAGTGGGATGCGGAAGGATCGGATAGCAGCGAATTCTAATGGTACAAAACAGATAAGATCGAGGCTGTCCCCATAGCCAGAACATGGCAACGGGACGGCCTCTTTTTTGTAGAATCGACAACGTGTAGGGGTGAGGGAGTGGGAGAAGGGAGGACCCGTTCGATCCCGCTCCTCCACTACGCTTTGGAGAAAACTTATACCAAGAAAAAGCAGAAGATAGCAGGAATCTGACTGTATGTCATGGAACTTATTACCTAATTAATTTGTAACATGAAAAGGGGAAACAGTATGTATAACTTGAATCAGTTCGATTTAACCAAAAAACTAGAGTCAAAAACAGATTATAAGGAAATGCTGACAAAATACCAATTGGAAATGCTGTCATTGCAGCGAGAATTGCACAACAAGGGGATTCCGGTCATTCTTGTATTTGAAGGCTGTGATGCTGCGGGTAAGGGGGGCGCCATTCGCAGGGTTACCGAGCAAATTGATGCGCGCGGTTTCCAGGTACATGCGATTGGAGCGCCGAATATGGTGGAGAAAATGTATCATTATTTATGGCGCTTTTGGACCAAGCTTCCGGCCAAAGGGCATATCGCGATTTTTGATCGTTCCTGGTATGGGCGTGTCCTCGTAGAACGTGTAGAGAAGTTCGCGACTAAGACAGAATGGAAGCGGGCGTATGAAGAAATCAATCAATTCGAACATATGTTGACGGAAGATGGGACTCTTGTACTCAAGTTCTGGCTTCATATCAGTAAGGAAGAACAGCTTGATCGATTTGAGGAGCGGCAGAACAATCCATTCAAAAATTGGAAAATTACCGACGAAGATTGGCGCAATCGCCAGAAGTGGGACGACTATGTAGCAGCGGTAGAAGAGATGCTTGACCATACGGATAAGCCGAACGCGCGCTGGATTGTGGTGGAAGGCAACTATAAGTGGTATGCGCGGGTGAAAGTATTGAAAAGTATTGTGAAAGCCATGCGTGCTCGACTAGACGAAGAAAAATAACTTACCCGGAAAGTGTTGCCCTCCTTGCACTTCGATGGTAGATTTAATTCATAAAATGTACACAAATATAGAGAATAGCGGTGAGTGGAATGATTGAAACAATGGAAGCCCATACCGGGCAGGAGGAGCGCACGCACATCCCGGCGCGTGTGTTATATCGTCGTGTGGAAGCGCTGGCAGAAACGTTCGCGGCAGCGGGCGATGAAAAGAATGCCAAAAAATCTCAACAATTGCTTGAAAAGTTATATAAGAAAGAATTTACAGTCGCGTTTTGTGGTCATTTTTCGGCTGGAAAATCCAGTATGATCAATGCGCTCATGGGTGACAAAGTGCTTCCATCCAGTCCGATTCCGACCAGTGCGAATGTGGTCAGTATTAAGACAGGCAAAAAATCGGCTCGTATTTATTTCAAAGACAGTGAGCCGATCGAATTCGGACCGAGCTATAATGTGAACGAGCTAAAGCAGTATGCAGTAAATGGAGAAGAAGTGGAGACGATTGAGCTGTATCATCCATCCAATCTGCTCGGGGAAGCCATTAGCATTATGGATACACCCGGGATTGATTCAACGGATGATGCACATAAAGTTTCCACTGAATCATCGCTTCACCTCTCAGATGCGGTGCTGTATGTCATGGACTACAACCATGTCCAATCTGAAGTGAATTTCCGATTTACAAAGTCACTGAAAGACCGGGGGGTTCCGGTTTATCTCGTTATTAATCAGATTGACAAACATGTTGATTTTGAGTTGAGCTTTGCTCAGTACCGCGAAAGCGTCATTGATGCTTTCCGACACTGGGACATTGAGCCGGATGGTGTGTATTTCACTTCGTTGAAAGATGTGAATCACCCGGAAAACGAGTGGCCTAAGCTGCTTGTCGAGTTAGGGCGTCTGTTCGCAGAGAAAGAAGACCTGCTCATTCCAAGCATCATGCGTGCCGCACATTATTTGATTGATGAGCATGGCAAGTTCCTTGAAGAGAAGCATAGTGCTGCGCGCGAGCCACTTGCGCAAGTATTGGCAGAAGCAGATGAGAACGCTATGGCTCGTTATGAAGAACTTACACAACAGCTCGTTTCCTTGCGTCAGCCAGCCGATACACTAGAAGCGGAAGCGAAACGCGAGTTGCATACGATGCTCGATAATGCGCCGCTCATGCCATTCACCACCAGAGAGCTAGCACGTCAGTTCCTAGAGAGCCGCCAGTCGAACTTCAAAGTCGGCTTCTTGTTCGCTGCGGGCAAGAAAACGAAAGAAGAAAGAGATAAGCGTCTGCATGATTTTTATGAAGAATTGAAAGAGAATGCGGCCACGCATATCGGCTGGCATGTAAAAGAGCTGCTGCGCAAACTTCCGGAAGCGCACGGTTATGACGATAGCGAATTTCAGAAACGAGTGATGGAATTCTCGGTCTCATTCGGTCCTGAATTGATCGAGAATGCCGTGAAGCCGGGTGCACTGACAAGCGGCGAGTATATTCTGACCTATTCTAAAGACGTATCAGATGCGATTAAGCAACTGTACCGCCGCGCCGCACAGGATGAATACGAATATGCCGTACGAGAGATGCGGAAGCAGGCAGAAGTATCCGCTCAGGGTGTGCAGGCAGAGCTTGCGACACTTGCTCCGGTAAAAGAAGCATACAATAAGCTTGCGGTTCTAGCTCGTGAGGAAACAGTTTCAGCTACACGACTTATGACGATGATCGATCATGGGGTTCCGAATGAAGAAAGTGCGCCACCGCTTCCGGGCTATACGGAACCTGCGGCAGAAAAGGTGGAAAATGCGTCGCTTCCGGCAGCTGCAAGCGGAGAAAGAGTTACGTTGCAAACACAGGCGTCTACGTCCGGTATGGCACCATCATCTTCGGCGATTCAGAAAGATTACCGGGGCTTGCGCCTGCGTACGGCTGACATGTTGCGTGTAATCGCAGGGGAAGCGGCAGGTGTACCAGGTCTTGCGGGTGCAGGCAGCGCGATGCGTCAGCGGGCGGAGCGCCTCGAGAAGAACAGATTTACCGTTGCGCTGTTCGGAGCGTTCAGTGCCGGGAAGTCGTCATTTGCGAATGCCCTGATGGGAGATTTGATCCTGCCAGTATCACCGAACCCGACAACGGCTGCGATTAACAAAATTTTACCACCGGATGAGAACAATCCGCACGGCAGTGTGCGGGTGCGCCTTAAGACGGCAGAAGATATTACAGGCGATGTCTTACAATCGCTCGATGTTTTTGACATTGCAGCGAGCTCTATTGAGGAAGCGATCCGCAAGAGTGAAACGCTCAATGCAGGGGATATTCACCCGACAGCGAAGCCGCATTACAGCTTCTTGCGTGCCGTTCAGAAAGGCTATGGAGACATTAACGATAAACTTGGCACTGACCTGATTATAGGTCTGGAAGAATTCCAGGCTTTCGTCGCCAAAGAAGAGAAAGCGTGCTTCGTGGAATGGATTGAGCTGTATTATGACTGCCCGCTGACACAGCAGGGCATCATCCTGGTTGACACACCGGGGGCTGATTCGATCAATGCCCGCCATACCGGTGTTGCGTTTGAATACATCAAAAATGCGGATGCCGTACTGTTCGTTACGTACTACAACCATGCGTTCTCACATGCAGACCGTGAATTCCTGATTCAGTTGGGTCGTGTAAAAGATACGTTTGCGATGGATAAAATGTTCTTCATTGTCAATGCGGCTGACCTTGCGCATTCGCAAGAAGAGCTGGAGGGTGTGGTTAATCACGTCGTGCAGAATCTCGGCACATGTGGGATCGTGCGCCCGCGTATTTATCCGGTTTCAAGCCAGACGGCACTTCTGGCTCGCATGGGTGAGAAGAATACGCTCACCGATTCCGGTGCTGCGATTTTGCGCAAGCGTCTCAGTGTAGGGGAGACGGAAGCTCTGCCGTCAGTGGATGAAGCACTCGCATTCTCCGGGCTGCGTCATTTTGAGAAAGAGTTTATTTCGTTCACACTAGAAGAGCTGACAGGTATTGCGCTAAAAGAAGCGTTCGCCGAAGTAGAGCGCGTGATTGGTACGATGGATGAGCTGATTATCGCAGCACGTCAGGACGCGGGTGCTCGTGCTGAGCAGCTGGGCCGTGCTGAGCGGAACCGAGAGACATCGCTTGCGACCATCCGTGAGCTTGATACAGCAGCAGACATTCAGGCGCTGGAGAAAGAAGTAACGGAGCTTGCTTATTACGTGAAGCAACGTGTTATGCTGCGCTTTAGCGAAGCGTTCCGCTATGCGTTTAACCCGGCTACCCTAACGGAAGGGAACGGACGGAACATGCAGAAGCTGCTCCGGGCAAGTCTCGACGAGTTATCTCGCTTCCTCGCATTTGACCTGGCGCAGGAGATGCGGGCAACCGCTCTTCGGGTAGAAACATTTATGGCGAAGAACGGAGAGAAAATTACGGGCCGTCTGAACAAGCGGTTGGACATTGACCATTTCTTGCTTCGAGCATGGGAGCAGCCGTCATATGATACGCCAGCTTTTGCAGACCAGCTTCCGGAAGGCACAACCGGAGAGCTTGCGGCAGCGCTCAGCTTATTTAAAAACCCGAAGCAGTTTTTTGAACAGGGTGGACAGGATAAGATGAAAGATACACTTGAGCAGCGCTATCAGGTGCCTGTACAGGCATATGTGGATGGCGCAGCACATGTGCTGCATGATTATTATGTTCCTGCTTTCCGCACGCAGATTGAACGGCTTGCTGAGCGAGCTGGACAGGAAGTGGAAGAACACTTTGCGGGTCTGATTGCGGTGCTGAGCACAGATATTGATGTGGAGGGTCTCGCATCCCTTCGTCAGGCAATTGCCGGACGCATTCAGGCAGTCAGAGCAGAAATGGACATATAGAAGAAAGAGTTTGAAAGTAACAAAACGAGCGCCTACGTCATGTTGGGCGCTCGTTTTGTTTGTTCTATACACCGTACTGTCGGGCTAGCATCGTGTCAAATATCGTATCCATCCGATCTTCTTCAGTTGCTTCAGGTGGGTGAATCTGTTGTACAGTCAGCGTATGTGAGGGTAGCTGTTTTTCCTGTAGCACGGTACGTGAACGAGGTTCAGGGTCTGCCAGGCCATATCTGCACGTTTCGATGATTTCATCCCAATTTGCAAAGCTCACGGAATGATTCTCCCTTCTTTATTTGGAATCACGCGCAATCTGAACGGGACATCTGTCGGATAGAGGAAAAACAAAAAATACGTGTCTTTTTCTTTACTGCTTTTATCATTATAAGGAGTTCTTTGGCAAATAGCAATTATATTTCTGAATTTTCTTTTAAATGTAATGATAAAAAAATCCCGCTATCACTTGTGTGAGAACGGGATGTTGGAAATACGTTTATGTAGCGCTATGAGATTCTGAATAGGCTGGGGATATAGGAGAGAAAATCCCGCCGATAATGGCACCGACAAGAGCTGGAATCACCCATCCGAGTCCAAGATCCATGAAGCTATTCAGAACGGGAACTTGATTCAGTGCGTCCGTAATCGATGTAACATCCACACCAGTTGCTCCGACTCCATCGAGGAGGGAGAGTGGAGCAGCACCGATTATAGCGCCAATGTATACACCACGGAGTCCTCGGAATAGCGAGTCTGACAAGGTGAGCACAATCAGAACAATCGCGAGCGGATACAGGGTCACGAGAATCGGTACCGAAATTTTTAGAATTGTAGAGAGACCGAAGTTAGCGATAATTAGACTTGCTATGGTGAATACGACAAGCATTGCACGATAGGATACTTTGTTTTCAGTCAGACGAGAGAAAAATTCTGCACAGCTTGTAATCAGGCCAACCGCTGTTGTCAGGCAGGCAAATGTAATGGCTAATGCAAGCAGAATCAGGCCGACTGAGCCAAGCAGACGCTCGGACAGCATCGTAATCAGCTCACCACCATTAGCGTATGTACCAACAGCTGGACCGCTTGTAGCGCCCATGTACGCAAGGCCGACATACAGCAGACCAAGACCAATAACGGCAATCAGACCTGCCTGTACGATTAGTTTTGCCTGTTTGCCACGGTTCGTAACGCCACGCTCGGCTACAGCCGCCGCGATCACACCACCGAATACGAGAGAGGCCAGCGCATCCATCGTATTATACCCTTGGAGGAATCCTTTGGAGAACGGATTCGGCAGAGCGGATGCTTGTACTTCGCCGAGTGGATGGATGGCACCGCGAATTAATAGAATGGCCAATAGTACGATCATAAATGGTGTAATGACTTTACCGAAGCGGTCAACAAGCTTGCCTGGATTGAGGCACAGCCAGTATGCTACACCAAAAAACACAAGCGTATACAGGAACAACGACCAGGAAGACGTACGGAACGCTTCCGGGAGAAATGGTGCCAGGCTAATTTCATAGGCTACGGCACCTGTACGTGGAATCGCAAGCAGTGGACCGATTGCGAGATAGGTTAACACTGAGAAAATAATCGAGAAGATCGGATGAACACGATTGGTAATATACTGGATGCCACCGCCCGCACGTGCTACCGCTGCAACACCTAAGAGCGGAAGTCCAACGCCTGTAATCAGAAATCCGCCTATCGCGCGCCACATGTCTGTACCGGCGTCATGGCCGAGTGTGGGAGGGAAGATGATGTTTCCGGCCCCAAGGAATAGGGAGAACGTCATAAGCCCAATCGCCAGAATTTCCTTAAAAGATAATGACTGATTCATAATGCCTCCTAAAAAGAAAAAAGAATATTTTAATAATTTGTTCCATGCTGAAAATTCTATTTTCTAGCAAGGTTTTATTATCATAACACATTTTATTTGCAAATAAAGTCTAAAATATTATTTTTTTAATTTTTATAATTTTCTTACGTAAATCGAAGTGGCCATCGGGATAAAGAAAAGCTTAAAAACCCCCGCTCTTTGCGGGTTATGATCTCCAGAAATCCTATTTTTTCTTCATTATCAAGCAGGAACGTATTTTTTCGGATTAGGAAAGGTTCTCCATTTTTTATGTGATAAAAAATATTTTCTTCTTCGTCAAAAAAAGAAATACTATGAGTAAAGTGGCAAATGGCAGCGCTGCGCAAGCGAATGCACCGTCCTTGATGAATAAGCGGCCATTGAAAAAATCCGAGTGCTGTCTGCTCCGTATGCTGGCGGTAGACGGCAAGCGGAACGATGGATAGATAGAGCGTGCAAGGTCGGTTTTTTTCTTCTAATATTTGTGCTACATGGAGTATTTCCATGACATCATGCGTAACATTTACAGAGCGAATGGGAAGCATAAAAATCTCCTTTATCATGTGCGTAATGGGTTTATTGGCAAGTATATCCGGAGGGAGGAAACGCTAATCAACCAGAATAATTATGAATATTTAAACATTATGGAATCGCACAAATAATACTAGGTTCGCTGTAATAAATTTGCTACAATCTACGTAACAAAGTTGAAAAATTTGAATGGTTGGAGGGATAAACGATGCCAGAGACACAATTGAAAGAGATCTGTGAAGAATCGTATAAGAGGCTGAAAAAAGTTTGTATGGAGCTGGAGAAGTTTTTGAATGCCACCACACTTGCTAGTCTTATCCAGAATTCACCAGATCCGGAACAGTATGAAACCTACTACCGTAACTATCTGTCTGATCTTCGTCACCTGCTAGTAAATAGTGAAAACGCTTACGAAAAGCTTGGGATTTGTCTGCGTCGTGCACAATTTAACAAAGAATTCGCTCAGGAAGTACTGTATCTCGTGTATCATACTTGTGTGAATATGTTCTTCTATCCAAAAGGCGAAGTGTACGAAGAGGATGGACGCAATTCTTACACGGGCCGCGATGCAATTATCTTCCATAAAGAAGTGACCCCGGAGTTGAAAAGTCTGACTCTTGGGATGTCTAAAGTATTTGAGTACTTGCGTGACGAGCTCCAGTATTATGAAACGGATTATGTAACGATGAAGCGAATGAGTGCGGCGCGCTAGACAGCATAAAAAACACCCTGCCCTATGGCAGGGTGTTTTTGTGTGTTATGGCGTAAACAAGCGTCCGAGACGTTCGAGCAGTCCGGATGCGGGCTCGGTCGGTGGTAGTAATGGAAGCGGCTGTGCCGGTGACTTAGACGCTGCCACAGGCGGTGTGGATGAGATAGCAAGCCTAAGAGCCTGTGGTACGTCCATAATGCCGTATCCGTAATCATGGTCCCAACCAGCAGGACCGGCGTCGCGTGCTGTTGCACGCATAATTTTCATTACTTGCCTGTTGCTTAAGGAAGGGTTGAGCGAGCGGATCAATCCGGCAAGACCTGAGACGTGCGGGCAGGCCATTGATGTGCCGGACAGTGCTGCGTACTCCCCTGGAAGATAGGTGCTTGGAATGTCTACACCGGGAGCGGCAAGATCTACACTGGAACCAAAATTAGAAAAGGGTGCCTGATTTCCGTTCTGGTCAATGGCTGCTACGCTGATTACTTCCGGATAGGAAGCCGGATAGCTTGGCTGAGACGAATGATCGTTGCCGCTAGCTGCTACCATGACGACATCTTTACTGAATGCATATTTGATTGCATCGTGGAGCACGCTGGATGATTGGTAGTTGCCAACACTCATGTTAATGACACGTGCACCGTGGTCAGTTGCCCAGATGATGCCCTTGGCGATGTCAAAAGAAGAACCACTTCCATTACCGCCAATTCCTTTAATGGGCATAAGCTTGTTATTCCATGTCACACCTGCCACACCACGACCGTTATTCGTGCGAGCTGCAATGATACCGGCTACATGTGTGCCATGCCCGTTGTCATCTTGTGGTAATGCACCAGGATTTAATACATTATAGCCATCTACCACCTTGTCTGTGAATTCCAGGTGATGCAAGTCAAGCCCTGTATCAATGACCGCGATTGTTACAGCGTCACTTCCTTTGCTAATATCCCATGCCTGCTCCATGTTTATGGCTGGCATATTCCATTGATACCGAGGATAGAGCGAATCGTTCGGTATGGCATTTGGAAGCAGAAGGTAATTCGGTTCAGCGAACTGCACATCATTTCGTTTCGAGAAGTACGCAATCAGTTCATCTGTCGACATGCGGCTGGACTTGAAAATATAGGTGGAGTTGTGATGAGACCTTGTTTTCCCATTGATTACGCGCAGGATAGAGGCCAGTTCCTGATCAGCGAGTGCTGTGCGAAATTTGACGGTCACTTCCCGCTTCATATAGTGACTTGTTTCATTGCTGTTATGGTGAATGGTGATGACATGCTGGCTATTTCCGAGATCGGAACGGATTTCCTGAACTTTACTGATATAGTTGATTTTATGGTACTTTTCTTGTTCTGCTGAACGGATGGAAGCGGTTGTGCCTGGTTTTGGAGTGGGCGGGGCTGCTTCTTTTCCCAGGCAAGCAGCCAGTAAGAAAACAGGCAGGACAGCGAGAAGACTAACTAATCCATATTTAAAAAGTCGATTCATACAGCATCACTTTCCTTTACTTTTGTTACGTATAGCGTTTGGCGGGTATAGGTAAGATATGAACGGTTGATTTTGACAAAAAATTAAAAAAGAAAATAAAAAAGTCACAATTTTTTGAAGTAAAGCGCTTTAATTCTTGTGCGATTTGTAGTAAAGTGTTGTATAACAAATATAAAAAAGCCTTCTTGAAAGGCTATTAATAATCCAGGATGGGGGCAGAAAACCATGGCTACAACAGAAAGACCAAAAGATATTATGCTGTTAGATAACACAGCGAACCTTAAGGATTATGATGAGGCTGTTCGTACAGCTGACTGGAAAGAAGTTGAAAAAAATTTTTCTTGGTATGAAACAGGAAAAGTTAATATGGTATACGAAGCAATTGACCGCCATGTAGATAATGGTCAAGGGGAGAAAGCTGCACTTCTTTATACAGATGGGGAGCGGGACGAGCAGTACACGTATGCACAGCTTCGTGAACTGTCGAGCCAATTTGCGAATGGTCTTCGTTCCAAAGGCATTCAAAAAGGCGACCGCGTATTTATTTTCATGCCGCGTAGCCCGGAGCTGTTTATTGCGCTTCTTGGCATCGTGCGCATCGGCGCAATTGCGGGCCCACTGTTTGAAGCATTCATGGAAGACGCTGTACGTGACCGTCTCCAGGATAGCGGTGCGGCAGCCGTTGTGACGACACCAGGACTTCTGTACCGTATCCCGGTACAGGATCTGCCAGAATTAAAACATGTTATTCTGGTTGGTGCTGAAGAGAAAACGGCTGACAATCAAGTATTATACGAAGAGCTGATGAATGTATCGGCTGATTATACAATTGAATGGGGAGAACGCGAATCCGGCATGTTGCTTCACTATACATCCGGTTCCACAGGCAAGCCAAAAGGTGTTCTGCAGGTGCATGATGCGATGATTCATCAGTACATGGCAGGCAAATGGGTGTATGACCTGCGCGAAGGCGATGTTTACTGGTGCACAGCGGATCCAGGCTGGGTAACAGGTACATCAGCAGGCATGTGGTCTCCATGGCTGAATGGTGTAACGGTTGTGTTGCGTGGGGGTCGTTTCAAACCAGCTGACTGGTATGCAACACTTGAGAAATACAAAGTTAACGTTTGGTTTAGTGCGCCAACCGCATTTCGCATGCTGATGGGTGAAGGGGACGAGCTGCCGAAGCGCTTCGACCTGTCTGCGCTCCGTCACGTTCTCTCTGCTGGCGAGCCGCTTAATCCAGAAGTAATTCGCTGGGGACTCGATGTACTCGACCGCCGCATTCATGATAACTGGTGGATGACCGAAACAGGTTCTTCGATCTGTGCGAACTACCGGTCTATGCCAATCCGTCCAGGCTCAATGGGTAAGCCGCTTCCGTTCATCAAAATGGCGATTGTGGATGATGAGGGCAATGAGCTTCCGCCAAATACAATGGGTAACCTGGCAATCATGCCGCCGTGGCCGGCGATGATGCGCCAAATCTGGAATAATCCAGCGAAATATCAGGAGTACTACCAGACTGGTTGGTATTTATCTGGTGACTCTGCTTATATGGATGAAGACGGCTATTTCTGGTTCGAAGGTCGCGTGGATGATGTTATTAATACATCAGGTGAGCGTGTAGGACCATTTGAAGTCGAAAGCAAGCTTGTTGAGCATCCTTCTGTAGCGGAAGCGGGGGTTATCGGTGTACCGGACCCGGTACGCGGCGAGATCATCAAAGCGTTCATTACGCTTCGTGCAGGTTATGCAGAAAGTGATGAACTAAAAGAAGAGATTCGTGTATTCGTGAAGGAGCGTCTTGCTGCGCATGCGGCGCCGCGTCAGATTGAATTCCGAGACAAGCTGCCGAAGACACGTTCCGGCAAAATTATGCGTCGTGTTCTGAAAGCATGGGAACTTGGTCTTCCGACAGGAGATTTGTCTACAATGGAAGACTAGTCATAAACGAAAAGAAACGGTGCAGGATGTGAATCCGCACCGTTTCTTTTGTTATTTGTTTTTATATAGAGGCGTAGCCTGCTTCCTGCCGCTGGCGAAGTAAATGCATGGTCTTAATATAACCTTCAAGGCCGTGCAGGGTCTCGATGCCGCGCTTCTCTAATTCATCAAGGAAGCAGAGAAAGAGTTCAGCAGTCATTACGGCATCGCCAAGCGCAGTATGACGCCCTTCGACCTGAATGTTATACTGGTCAAGTAAGGTGTCAAGCCCATATGATTTATTACTTGGAAGTACATGGTAGGATATCGACATTGTATCAATGACGGGGTTGCTTAGTTTCGTCCTACATAGCTTCTTAAGCTTTGTGTTCAGGAAGTTAATATCGAAGTCTGCGCAGTGGGCAACCAGGTAATGATCCTCAATAAATTGTAGAAATTTATGAAGAACGGGAAGAACAGGCGGAGCATTCACCACATCTTCATTGGAAATCCCTGTGATTTCTGTCACAATCGGTGGAATAGGTTTACGAGGCTGGATTAGTTCGTGGAAGATCTTTTCTTGGATGACACCGTTTTCAACAACGACTGCGCCAATAGAAATAATCTCATCACCTGCATACGGATGAAATCCGGTTGTCTCTGTATCAAATACAATAAAACGCATCCGTTTCAGTAGCTGATCTTCATAAGTACGACGGTTCACGGAAGCGGTCATAGCCTGGATGTCCGCGATCAGATTAGGATCAAGATCAAGATCAGGCTTTTCTTTGTACCAGCTGGTTGTGATGTGCTTGATGTATTTACTGAGTGGAAATGAGTACATCTTATATCACATCCTTCTCTCCTAAGTAATCTTTTTTGCCTGTATTTGCAAGCGTTCTCATTCTTTTATCATACGCCATGAGGGGCAAAATGTACAGATTTTTTAGAAAATTCACAAAGGACATTCAGCGATTGACGGAGCGAAGCATTCGGAGTACGATGAAAAGAATTCGATACAATAACGACCACTAGGGGAGCATAGTTGCTGAGAGGGGCATTCGTCCCGACCCTTATAACCTGATTCGGATAATGCCGACGTAGGGAAGTGGAGACGGCCTGTTTTTATGATTGCAGACACGCGCCACTCCACCGGGGTGGCGCTTTTGGTGTAGAAAACAAGCCAGGTAAGGAGGGGAGCTAATGCTTGCTGTTCACCAGTTAACATACCAGTATCCAGAGAGCAGCACGCCGGTACTGGACAACATATCGTTTGCTGTACAACCGGGTGAATTCGTCTCGCTGATCGGGGCGAGCGGGTCCGGGAAAAGCACGATCTTTCGGCTGATCTCAGGTCTGGCAGAACCGAATGCAGGCAGTATCAAAATTGGTGGTATACAAGAAAAAAATAGACTTGGAAAAGTAGCCCTTATGCCGCAAAAAGATTTGTTGCTCCCATGGCGCACGGTGCTGGATAATATTTTACTTCCGGCAGAAATCGCCGGGCGACCAAAGGAAGAGGCCACCCGGCAGGCGCAGGAGTGGATTATTCGCGCCGGGCTGTCCGGTTATGCAGATGCGTATCCATCTCGTCTGTCTGGTGGAATGCGACAGCGGGTATCATTTTTGCGAACGATTATGACAGGGGCTGATGTGTTGTTGCTGGATGAACCGTTCGGGGCACTTGATACGCTAACTCGTCAGGAGATGCAGGCGTGGCTGTTAAGCATCTGGGAACAGCTTGGCAAAACAGTACTCTTTATTACGCATGACATTGAAGAGGCCGTGCTCGTAAGCGATCGGGTGCTTGTGCTGCGATCAGGTGATAATTGCGTGGATGTACCGATCGGACTGGGGCGTCCGCGTACGAAAGATATGGTTTTCACACCGGAGCTTGCGGCGTATCGACAGCAGTTGACACATATGATCAGTGGGAGGGAGAGAGAATGAGACGGAAGGCATATACATACTGGCCGGCCGTAGTGTTCTTTGTGGTGCTGCTGGTTGCCTGGGAGATGGGTGTCAAAATCGGTGGCGTTCCGTCTTTCATCCTTCCAGCACCGAGTGAGATCATTGGAGGACTTATTCGCTACAGCAGTGAGTTATTTGGTGTCCATTTACTGGCTACGGTCGAGGAGATGCTGGTAGGACTTTTGCTGTCGATTTTACTAGCAGTCAGCTTGTCCGTACTGATGTTTTTCTCACCGTTGTTTGAGAAGATGTTTTATCCCGTACTGATTGTGTCCCAGACAGTGCCGCTGATTGCCATTGCTCCAGTATTTGCCCTCTGGTTTGGCTACTCGCTGTCTTCAAAGGTTGCAGTTGTCGTACTGATCTCGTTTTTTCCGCTCGTCGTCAGCCTGTATGATGGATTGAAATCAGGGGATTCAGAAGTAGTGGATTTGCTTCGAACGTTTGGGGCGAACCGGGTGCAGATTTTCTGGAAGGCACAAGTACCGATGGCGCTGCCGTCGTTTTTCTCAGGATTGAAGGTCGCGGCTGTGTTCAGTGTAACCGGCGCTACGATCGGGGAATGGCTGGGAGCGGAACAGGGACTCGGGTACTTCGGACGCCGCATGTCTTCTGCACTGCGAGCGGATGGCGTATTCGCGTCTGTGCTTGTATTATCGCTGCTCGGCGTGCTGATGTTTACTGTGGTGTACATGTGGGAGAAGCGAATGTTGAAACACAAATAAAAGAAATGAGGGATTGGATATGCAGAAAAATTATGTGTACAAAATGCTGCTCGTATTCGTAAGTGCTATGCTGCTGCTTGCCGGATGCGGTGGCGGCAGTCAGACAGGGCCAGCTAAACAGGAGGGGGCACAGGACAAGCCGAAGGAAAAACTAACGATTATGCTGGATTGGTACCCGAATGCGGTGCATTCGTTCTTGTATACGGCGATGAAAAAAGGATATTTTGCGGAAGAAGGCATTGATCTTGATATTCAGATGCCAGCAGAAACGAATGACCCGCTTCGTATGGCAGCAGCGAACAAAATTGATCTAGCGTTTACGTATCAGCCAGCTGTGGCCATTGCACGTAGCGAAGGGGTACCGGTAAAATCGATTGCAGCTGTTGTTCGCCATCCGTTAAATGTTGTGCTGGTACCGAAGAACAGTTCGATTCATTCTCCAAAAGATTTTGCGGGCAAAAAGATTGGCTATCCATCCATGCCGCTCGATGAAGTGAATATCCAGACGATGATGGAAAAAGACGGAGCCGATTTCAAACAGGCAAAAATGACGGACATCGGGTTTGACATTATTTCGGCGCTGGCAACGAACCGGGTAGACGCGGTAATTGGCGGTTACAAAAACCATGAGCAAATTTTGCTCGATAAAAAAGGCTTCCCGGTTCGCGCGATTAATCTGTCTGATTATGGGGTTCCGGATTCGTCTGAGCTTGTAATTGCGGCAAGCGACAAAACGATCGCGGACAAAAAAGATTTGCTTGCTCGCTTCTGGAAAGCAGCATCTAAAGGGCAGGACTACGTGCTGAATCATAAGCAGGAGGGGCTTGGCTATCTGCTTGCAAACGAAAAGAAAGAATTCCCGCTTGAAAAAGATGTGGAAGAAAAAAGCCTGGATATTCTTCTGCCGCTTATGAATGAGCAGGGACAGTCATTTGGTACTCAATCTGCTGATCAATGGACAAAAGTGGTAGAATGGCTGAAGAAAAACAAACAGGTCAAGCCGGATGTGAAGCCGGAAGATTGTTTTACTGCCCTGCCGTAGATGTAAAGCAAAGTGACAGGCATATGGACTAGGAGGAAGGCAAATGGCTGTATACAAAGCACTTACCGTCGCAGGTTCAGACAGTGGCGGCGGAGCGGGCATTCAAGCGGATATAAAAACATTTCAGGAACTCGGAGTATTCGGCATGTCAGTGCTAACTGCTCTGACGGCACAAAATACAAACGGTGTACACGGCGTATTTGCCGTGCCGCCTGAATTCGTCGCGCAACAGATGGAGGCGGTGCTATCCGATCTTGGAACGGACGCCGTGAAAACGGGCATGCTGTTTGACAGCTCGATTATTCGTACGGTTGCAGATAAGTTGAAAGAGTACAAGGTGAAAAATTATGTGCTCGATCCGGTGATGATTGCTAAAGGGGGAGCACCGCTGCTGCTTGAAGAAGCGGTTGCCGCAGTAAAAGAGTATCTGCTTCCGCTTTCGACGGTTGTCACACCGAATTTGCCGGAAGCGGAGGTGCTGACCGGCATGAAAAGAATCGAAACGATTGAAGAGATGAAAGAAGCCGCCCGTATTTTGCATGAGGGAGGAGCTTTGAACGTCGTGATTAAAGGCGGGCACGGAACGGGTCCACAGGTGACCGATCTTTTATATGATGGGGATACGTTCATCGAGATAACGGCAGATCGCTTTGACACACCGCACACACACGGAACGGGATGTACATTTGCAGCGGCAATCGCAGCAGGCTTGGCGCAGGGGATGTCGGTGCCTGACGCGGTTAAGCAGGCAAAGGCATTTATTACAGCTGCTATTACTCATCCGCTCGGGATTGGAAGCGGACATGGCCCGACAAATCATTGGGCATATAACCGATGCGAGAAATAAAAGAGAAGCACAGAAAAATGACGGCCAATTGGCCGTCATTTTTTTTGTGCTGCGGGTTTCGGTTTATCAAGTAGACCTTTAAGTTCATCAAGCTTAGCAAGAATTTCATCATCGACCCGTTCATCAAGTTTCTCTACTTTTTCTTCAAGCTGGATGACAAGCTGGGCAACACGAGCAATCTCTTCTTTATTCGGCAGATTGTTTTCATGTAAAACCTGGTCAATCATTTTCTTGTATTGATCCTGGGAATAGAAGAACCACTTCTGGTACTCGCCAACCATCGAGGAGTATTCATTTGTTTTAACGAAGTCGTCCATTGTTTTTCCCCATGTTTTTTCGACGAGATCATACCAGCTTTTCCACATTTGAACCGGATCGAACGTTTGATCAGATGCCAAGTGAATCCCTCCTGTTTTTTAATCCCTCAATCTTTATATTACGTGGAGTAGTAAAAATATACAAACAAAAATTGTGAAAAAACTAAAAATTATGCTGTAATGTTTTACATAATCATGCAATATAGTGGAATGAATGACACAAACAAGGGGGAGTAGGAATGGATAATGGAAAATGCGAAAGTACCCGGGAGCGTGTGAGCGCCGGTGGTAATCCGAAAACGCTCCTTATTCCATGTGTGCTTCTTTTGCTTCGCAATGTGAATGCGCACGGATATCAAATCATTCAGGACTTAGTTAAATTTGGCTTCTCTGCTCTCGATCACGGACATGTATACCGAATTTTGCGCCAGCTTGAGAATGATAGACTTGTGGAATCGCGCTGGGAAGTATCAAGCGGGGGACCGCCAAGACGAATGTATTCTCTTACAGAAGCGGGCACAGAGTATCTGGATATGTGGTCGGAAGCACTAGAACGGTATCAGTATACACTGGATCGTTTCTTTTCTATGTATGAACGATTGTTATTCCCGTCAGAAAAACATCAAGCAAAAGAAGGAAAAACATTATAGAAAAGAGAAATAATTACTATGTATGGTATGCTTCAAGAATATGGAGGGATATGATTGTTTCGTAAATTAAATGATGTTTCGATTAAAGTAAAGCTGACCGGGACGATGCTACTGATCACGCTTATACCACTTATGGCGGCCGGGTATTTAAGTTATACGTCTGCCTATAACAGCGTGTATAACATGACAGTGCAGGACCTGAAATACATGACGGCCCTTAAAGCAAGAGATATTGAGACAGCCCTCCCGAATCAGACTAGTGGTGAGGTTTCCTCTGATAAAATCAAGCAGATTGTTGATGACGTGCAGAAGAATTACTATGAGAAAAACGGTCTGACTGGTTATGCGTACGTTATAGATAGCAAAGGTGGGGTTTTGTACCATCCAGACTCAGCAATGATCGGTACAAGCATCGCCAAGGAATCATTCACCCAGCAAATTCTTGCTGCGAAGACTGGATATATTACATATCCGTGGAAGGGTGAAGAGAAAGTAGCCTCATTTGTTCAGTTATCCAATGGCTGGGAAATCGTCATTGGCAGTTACATGAAAGATATGATGAAACCGCTTTATTCAATTCGGACCGAGATGTTTGTGATTAGCTTTGGTGCAGCCCTTCTAGCAATTATAGTCGGGTACCTGATTGTTACTACTCTGACGAAGCCGATGAAAGATCTAGTGGCAGCGATGCGGAAGGTAGAAGCCGGGGATGTGACCGTACAGGTGAAACCGGGCTCACAAGATGAAGTTGGGCAGCTGACGCATATGTTTAATGAGATGGTTGCTCAGTTTCGTAGTATGCTTCGCCAGGTTCATGAGGTAGCGGAGCAAGTAGCTGCTTCTTCACAGGAACTGACAGCGAGTGCAAACGAAAGCACGCGTGCGTCTGAGCAGATCTCGGAAGCTTCTCAGGAGATCGCGTCGGGTTCAGAAGGACAGATGGATAGCGTGGAACGCACCACGAAGGCTCTGCATGAGATGAATGCAAACATTCAGGATATTGCCAACAAAATTCATACCGTGCGCAATGATTCATCGGTGGTGACGAAATACGCGCACGAAGGAGAAGATTCTCTTAAGAAAGTCGTATGGGAAATGAATGAGATTTCACATAAAGTGAACGATACGGAGAAGCAAATTCGTGAACTGGGTGAGAGTTCGGAAGCGATTATGGGCATTATTAGCACCATTCATCAGATCAGTGAACAGACGAATCTGCTGGCGCTAAATGCGGCGATTGAAGCAGCACGCGCTGGTGAGCAAGGAAAAAGTTTTGCGGTCGTTGCGCAGGAGATCCGCAAACTGGCTGAACAGTCAGGCCGTTCCGCAGCAGAGATTGCAACATTAATTTCTAATATTCACAATAAGATTGGAACAGCGGTTCATTCGATGGGAGAAAGTAGCCAGGTTGTGTCAGAAGGCCGGGGGGTAGTAGAAGGAGCGGGGACAGCATTTGTACACATTATGAAAGCCATTGAAGATTTGAATAAGCAGATTAAGCTTGTTACGGCTTCATCGGAGACCATTTCAGACCATACAGGCCGAATTGTAAAGCAAGGGGATGAGATCTCCCGCCTGGCTTCGATTGCTGCGGCTGATACACAGGAAGTAGCGGCGGCCTCTGAAGAGCAGACGGCCACGATGGAAGAGATCAATGCTGCATCCGAGATGCTAGCACGAATGGCTGAACAACTGCAAGAACATGTAAGCCGGTTTAAAATTTCGTAACGTATAGAATTCTGCCTCTTGATTCGCTAGAATAAGAAACAGGAGCGGGAGGTGAACACAAATGGATTACGTAGACCGGAATCGTGCTTCTTTTGATAAACTGGCACACCAGTCCGGGGTAAAGTGGAGCCATCGGGAATTAACGGTACAATTTATTTCCAGTTTTCAGATGCTACTTGGTGGCAATTGTGTGCTGGACCTTGGATGTGGAGTCGGGCATGATGCGCTGCGCTTGAAGCGGTACAATTTGCAGGTGCAGGGACTGGATATTAGTGAAGTAATGCTTGCAGAGGCGAAGCAACATGTACGGGGTGTTGAGTTTATGCAGGGCGATTTCCGCCATATCCCGACTGATGATGACCTGTATGATGGTGTGTGGGCGAATGCGTCGCTTATCTATTTAACAAAAGAAGATTTTCATAAAGCAGCAGATGAAGTATATCGGGTACTGAAGCCGGGCGGTGTGTTTTTTTCATCGTATCGTATCGGGGAAGGTTCCTGTGTTTCAGATGGGATTTTTAATCAGCTGTACGGTGAGGAAGAAATTCAGAGCATTCTTCGCTCACATGGCTTCCGCATTTTCGATCGGATGAATACGAAAGATGAAGATGATACATTCTTCAGCTTGTATGCCGTCAAACAATAGTAGTACATATAGAAAACAGCCACATATTCTGTGGCTGTTTTTTAATCACTGCTTGCGTCTCTCTTTTGCTATCGAACGTCTCCGATTACGGATTTCAAAGCGGCCTGCGGCTGTTTTATAATTCCAGCGCTCCTCTTCTGTTTCCGGGAGTATAGGAGGGACATTTGCGGGTTTTCCGTTGTCGTCGAGCGCGACAAAAGTCAGATACGCCTGTGATGTAAGACGTCGCTCACCGGTCAGCAAGTTCTCTGCTTCTACCTTCACATAAATCTCCATTGATGTATTATGTGTCCATGACACATAACCTTCAAGCAGAATCGCTTCTCCGGTATGGATCGGAGACAGGAAATCCAGACTGTCGCTTGATGCAGTAACAACCTGACGGCGGCAGTGCCGCATAGCAGTAATGCTTGCTACTTTATCAATGTAGGCCATTACATTTCCCCCGAAGATCGTGCCATGGTAGTTTGTATCAGGTGGCAGGACAATATCGGCCATTACGGTGCGGGATTCACTTGTTTTTTTGCCTTGCAAAGGATCACCTTCTTCTAAGATATTCGCCTAAATTATCAGCTTTATAGGCAAGCGTCGTGGCTTCTTGTACCGGGTATGAATATAGTGTAGCAGATATATACCCAGTATAACGAATGGAGGAAGCACACGTGGATTACTATCATTATCCGGCAGCAGCCGGAAGCGGTACGGTGACAGAAGTAGAAGTGGAGAAGTACACGTACCATGTGGAGAGAATGAAGTATTATCAGCACAAGTGCCACAAACATTATCACCATAAAAAGCTGTATAAGAGGTATTATAAACGTTATTGCTACCACAAAAAAATGTATGAATATTATTACAGCAAAGGCGTCTATTCCACGTTACCGTATCCGCCGATGGGACCGATGCAGGGTGGGTATCCGACCATGTCTGCGCCGGGCTATCAGCAGCCATATGGCATGTATCGCGAGGATGAATAACTACAATAAAAATGAGTGCGGATGATTAGCGATCTGCACTCATTTTTTGGGCCATCCCTTGAATTGGTGAGCCGATGTAAACAGTGTAGGGTAAATCAGGTAGCCAAGCATCATGCTGGTCAGAGCAGCGGAAGAGGCCAGCGAGAATAAAATCAAAAGCTGATAGCGCACCGCTTCAATAGGGCTTGCTCCAGCAAGAATCAAGCCGGTCATCATACCCGGGAGTTGGACAAGACCGACCGTTTTCAGCACATCGACTGTTGGAATCATGCCTGCTCGCACTGCTTCCCGCAGCAGGGTTACACCAGCCTGACGGGCTGTTGCTCCAAGTGAGAGGGCGACGACAATTTGTTCTCGCATAGACTGCACGCGCTGCTGCATCTGGTTTAACAGCAGAGAGCAGGTCGTCATGCAGCTCCCGATCACCATGCCGCTGATCGGAATGAGTGCTTGTGGCTTTGGTTCAATCGTATGTAGGATGAGCATAAGTCCCATCGTAATCACGGTTACCGTTGTAATCGTCAGGCCGATGTAGGCAGACACGTGAGGAATTCCCTGTCCGCGTGAGGCGGCATTGCGCGTAGCGACAAGTATCATAGTAAGAATCATCAGGACGATGAACAGCCAATGATTACTTGCAAAAACAAACGATAGTACATATCCGACCGTAATTAGCTGGATGGCGGCGCGAATCATGCCAATAAGCAGGTCACGCTCCAGTCCAAGCTGCTTCCAGGCAGAGAGAGCCATCGCAAGGAAGACAAAACTAACAGATGCGGCTGTAGCCCAGGTGCTCATCGAAGGACCACCTCTGTTAGCTGGCCGTTCTCAATCTGCCAGATGCGGTCTGCTATTCGCTTAGCCTGTTCTGTTGAATGAGTGATCCATATAATGGTATTCCCTTGCTGGCAGTACGCCGTAACCTCGGCTTCAATGTGTGCTGTGCTTTCCTCATCAAGAGCGGAAGTGG